>NZ_DASZTY010000016.1:0-77308 GCF_035548195.1 Hyphomicrobium sp. | reverse complement strand
TTAACAGCCATATCGTCACCGCTGCCGCCTATCCGGTACTTGAGCGTTCCGGTTCATTGCTTCAGAGCCGCATATCCCTGAACGATAGATCGGCACGGAAGTCCTGAGGCGCCAAGTCGAGGGACTTGCCGAGGTTGGCGTCCAACGACCGAATAAGCATTGCAAAAATATGTCTTGGACGTCCGCTTTGTCCGGCGTCAGTTTCCTGATCGTTCGACATTCGTGGGCGCATCGAATGCCGAATGATCGTTGCAGGGAACCATGAGGCTCGGACCATGAATTTCACACGCAGGACACTCGGCGCGCTTACACTCGGCGCCATCGCCGTCGGCTTGGCCGCAGGAACAGCCGGTGCGGAAGATAAGATCGTCCGGATCGGATATCAGAAGTATGGCAACGTTATACTTCTGAAGAATAAGGGCACGCTGGAAGGAAAGCTCGCGCCGCTCGGCTACAAGGTCGAATGGTCCGAATTCCCCTCTGGCCCGCCGCTTATCGAGGCCTTGAATGCGGGCGCTATCGACTTTGGACACGCCGGAGAAGCGCCGCCGATCTTCGCGCAAGCGGCGTCGGCTCAGTTCGTCTACGTCGCACACGAACCGCCTGCGCCGAAAGGTGAGGCAATCCTCGTGCCTAAGAATAGCCCGCTGAAATCGGTCGCCGACCTCAAAGGCAAAAAGGTTGCGTTGAACAAGGGCTCGAATGTCCACTATCTGCTCGTGAAAGCGCTTGAAAAAGCCGGTGTCAGCTATGCCGACATTCATCCGCAATTTCTTGCTCCCGCCGACGCACGGGCAGCATTTGAAAGCGGACAGGTGGACGCTTGGGTGATCTGGGATCCCTATCAAGCCTCGGCGGAAGTTGCGACGGGCGCCAAGACGCTGAGGGATGGGACGGGGCTTGTCGCCAACACTCAGTTCTACCTCGCATCCAAGTCCTTCGTTCAAAACAATCCGAAAGCCATAGAAGCCGTGATCGCGGCGCTCAAGGATGTCGATGAATCCGTGAAGGGCAATACCAACGCCGCCGCGAAAGAACTCAGCGCCGCAATAGGAATTCCGGTGCCGGTGCTCGAAATCGCACTCAACAGGCAATCTTATGACGTCAAGCCAATCGACGATACCGTCATCGCCGATCAGCAGAAAATCGCCGATACATTCTTCAAGCTTGGCCTCATACCGAAAGCCATCAACGTAAAGGACATTGCCTGGAGGGCCGGCTCGTGAGCCAACCTGCACCCGGTCAAGCCAATGTTCTCTGGTTTCTGCCAACCCATGGCGAAAGCCGCTATCTTGGGACGTCGATCGGTGCCCGGGCGGTCGACCTAAAATATCTGAAGCAGGTGGCGCAGGCGGCAGACGACCTAGGGTATTACGGCGTCCTGCTTCCCACCGGCCGCAGTTGCGAAGATTCCTGGGTCATCGCCTCGGCTTTGGCGCCGTTCACGGAACAATTGAAATTTCTGATCGCGGCGCGACCGGGATTGATGTCGGTCACGGTCGCGGCTCGAATGGCCGCGACACTCGATCGAATCTCGAACGGCCGGCTTCTGATCAACGTCGTGACGGGCGGCGATCCGATTGAGAACAAGGGGGACGGACTCTTCTTTAGCCACTCCGAGCGATACGAAGTCACCCGCGAATTTCTCGATGTCTTCAAGAAGCTTCTCGCGGGCGAAACCGTCAATTACTCGGGAAAGCACATCAAGATAGAAGACGGCCGCGTTCTCTTTCCTCCCGTCCAATCCAACGGACTGCCTCTCTATTTTGGCGGCTCATCGGACGCCGGCATTGACGTTGCGACCGACACCGTCGACAAGTATTTGACGTGGGGCGAGCCGCCTGCGCTCGTTGCCGAAAAGGTGGAACGTGTCCGAAAAGCGGCGCTTGCGAAAGGACGCGACATCTCATTCGGCATTCGTCTGCACGTCATCGTCCGTGAAACGAGCGAGGGAGCCTGGAAAGCGGCAGACGAGCTCATCTCGCATGTCAGCGACGAAACGATCGCCAAAGCACAAGAGATCTTTTCGCGTATGGATTCCGTTGGCCAGCAGCGCATGATAGCGCTTCATGGCGGCAGGCGCGACAAGCTTGAGGTCAGCCCCAATCTCTGGGCCGGCGTCGGACTCGTTCGCGGCGGGGCTGGAACCGCACTCGTTGGCGATCCGGAGACGGTTGCAGCGCGAATCAAGCACTACATCGATATTGGGATCGATACGTTCATTCTCTCGGGATATCCGCATCTCGAAGAAGCTTATCGCTTTGCCGAGCTGGTCTTCCCGCTTCTGCCTCTCGCACATCAGAAAGCGGGTCACACCGCGCGCGTGAATACCGGCCCGTTCGGCGAAACGATCGCCAACGACATCCTGCCCGATGTCAGGAAACAAGCCTCCCAATCATGAGCAGAGGTCGGAGTTTTTTAGCGAACGGCGTGGTGCCGTGGCTATTGCCGCTCGGCCTTATCGTCGTGTGGGAAGCTGCGTCGCGCCTTGGGTGGATGTCCAATCGTGTTCTGCCCGCGCCGTCGGCGGTTCTGGTCGCAGGTTGGCACTTGGCACTCACCGGCGAACTGTGGAGCAATATAGCGATCAGCTTCGTCCGAGCCATGGCCGGGCTTTTCATCGGCGGTTCGCTCGGCTTCGCATTCGGTTTGACCAACGGACTTTCGCGAAATTGCGAACGTGTCACCGATACGCTCCTGCAAATGGTGCGCAACGTTCCTCATCTCGCACTGATCCCGCTTGTCATTCTTTGGTTCGGCATTGAGGAAACGGCAAAGATCTTTCTCGTTGCGCTCGGCGTTTTCTTCCCGATCTACATAAATACGCTGCATGGTATTCGCAGCGTCGACCCGCAGCTCATAGAAATGGGACGCACATATGGGATGCGACAGACGGAACTGTTCTGGCGCGTGATCCTGCCTGGAGCGCTTCCCTCGATCTTCGTCGGATTGCGATACGCACTCGGGTTCATGTGGCTGACACTGATCGTCGCCGAAACGATCGCCGCTTCCTCCGGCATCGGCTACATGGCGATGCAGGCGCGCGAATTTCTTCTGGTCGACGTCGTCGTGTTCAGCATTCTCCTCTACGCCCTGCTCGGCAAAATTGCCGACACCGCCGCCCGCCTGCTGGAGAAGACATTTTTGAGCTGGAATCCAGCTTTCCAAGACAATAGCTGAGGACTTCGATGGCCAGCACTCCTTTTGCAATCGCAAACAAAACCCGCGAGTATTGGCCCGCCGCGCGTCACGACGCGCCGCCGAATACATCCGGGCTGAGCCTCACGATTCGCGGGCTTGGAAAATCCTTCGGTCCGCGTGAAGTTCTGAAGTCGCTGAACCTTCACATTCCCGCCGGGCAATTCGTCGCCATCGTCGGCAAGAGCGGATGCGGGAAAAGCACGCTTCTGCGGATGCTCGTGGGCCTCGATCGATCGACGAGCGGCGAGTTCTGGTACGGAGCAAGCCCCGGGCAGGGGCTCGATAAAAGCGCTGTCCGCGTGATGTTTCAGGAGCCCCGCCTGCTTCCGTGGGCGCGCGTTCTCGCCAACGTCGAAGTCGGCCTCGGTCGTGGCAGGAAGGAAACAGGAGCGCGCGAACGTGCGTTGGCCACGCTTGCGGAAGTCGGGCTTGAAGAGCGCCGTGGCGACTGGCCGGGAACCCTTTCGGGCGGCCAAAAGCAGCGCGTTGCATTGGCCCGTGCACTCGTTTCTCACCCGCGCGTGCTCGCATTCGATGAACCGCTCGGCGCTCTCGATGCCTTGACGCGCATTTCGATGCAGCGCCTGCTCGAACGCGTGTGGCGCGAACAGGGATTTACGGCTCTTCTAGTAACGCACGATGTCGCCGAGGCAATTACGTTGGCCGATCGTGTCCTGATCATCGAAGAAGGCGTCATCAAGCTGGACTTGCGAATCGATCTTCCTCGCCCGCGCCAGCGCGGCACAGCCGAGATCGCCGCTCTGGAAGGCAAGATTCTCGATGAACTATTGGGCGAAACACGCGCTGGAGAGAATTCCTGAGCAGTTCTTCACCGAAAGAACCCTCGATGCTGCCCTCCAAGTATCCGAACAAATCGCAAGGCCGCCCCGAGCAATCGAATCATGTCAGAACTGGTCCTTACCGCCGAACTCAACTCTTCGGATGTCTCGCCCGCTGAATTCCGAAACGCGATGCGCCAGCTCGCAGGTGGAATCAGCGTCATTACCGTCGGCGATGGCGAACGCCGGTCGGGGCTTACCGTGACATCTGTCTCATCGCTTTCGGCCGAACCTCCCATCGTCATTTTCTGCATTAGCAGAGGCTCTTCGAGCTGGCCGATTCTCACCACCAGCCGGACTTTCGCCGTCAACGTCCTCGCCCCAGAGCACATCGATATCGCAGAACGGTTCAGCGGAAAGAGGGGCGAAAAGGGTGCCGAGCGCTACGCCGATGCGACATGGAGCAAACTCGTCACCGGCGCACCCGTTCTGAGCGATGCCATCGCTGTGCTCGATTGCGTAGTCGACGAGTTTATCGAGCGGCATGGAAGTGCCATCGTCGTCGGTCGAGTCCAAAGTGCAATAATACGACCCGAGCCTGATATCGACGAGCCGTTGACCTACTGGCGTGGAACCTATGGCACGACTCGCAAGCGATCGGACCCAGTCTAGAGCGACGAATACGACAAACGCGAGCGACGTACCGTGTTGTGCCTTGGCAACGCTTGCGTCGAAAGAAAACAAAACCCGGCGTTGCTCGCGGCAGCCCGCTGCTTTCTTGGAAATTGCACGCGCAAATTTTCTTGCGTGAAAATTCTCAAAATTTGTCGAATTATATCGAAGGGGACAAATTGTGGCCTAGGTCGAGCAAATATATTTCTCGTCAAAGCTCGATTTGGCCATTTCCGTAATAATGAAATATGAGAGCGTGCTTTGCGCATGCATATCGCGCAATATAAAATATATATCTCCTATGGCGTCATAACTTACGCATAACTTCTCATTTCATCTTTGATTTTCCCCACGTCTTAGTTCCTCCACTCGGACCTCGACCGACTACGACCCGCAATGGAGAGCACGGGTCTTTGCCGGTGCGTTTAACGGACAGCACAGTCTACGGAAGATGTGCGTCCTCGAGGTGCCGATCATTTGAACGACCGTGGAGGTATAGGGAATGTTCGGGGGCACTAGAACTACGGCGAGCTTCGTTTTGGGCATCGCATTTGCCAGTATAGCGTTCGCATGCGCAACGCCGGTTTTTGCAGCAGATCTAGGGGGAGACTGCTGCGCTGATCTTGAAGAGCGAATCGCTGAACTCGAAGCAACGACAGCGCGCAAGGGCAACCGCAAGGTTTCTCTGACCGTTTCGGGTTTCGTCAATCAAGCCGTCTTGTTCTGGGATGACGGCAGCGAACAAAATGCCTACGTCGTGACGAACGAAAGCTCGCAAAGCCGCGTTCGATTTTTGGGCCAAGCTCGGATCTCGAAAGATTGGACCGCGGGCTACTTGCTGGAACTTGGCGTACGTGGCGCACGCGAGGATCGAGTCAACCAAGACGATCCTGACGGCGGCTCATCAGCCAATGGCGTCAGTGTCCGGCACAGCGCCTGGTATTTGAGCGGCAAAAATGTCGGCAAGGTCTGGGTGGGTCAGACGTCGGAAGCGACCGACGGCATAACCGAGACCAATCTCGCCAGCACGAGTTACTTTTCTTACACAAATAGCTGGGGCAATACTTTCGGCGATCAGAATTCCGGCTTCTTCTTGCGCCGAAGCGACGGAACACTCACCAACGTCCACTGGGGCAGCTTCGTCGCGCAAGGTGCGCAGCAGGCGGCACCCGGCGAGGGTCACCGCTTCAACGTCGTGAAATACGACTCTCCCACGATTGCCGGCTTCACCGCCTCTGCGTCCTGGGGCGAAGATGATCACTGGAGCGTTGCGCTGCGCTATGCGGGAGAATTCTCTGGTTTCCAATTGGCAGGCGGCGTCGGCTATACCGGAGCAAATGATCACACCTCACTCTCCAACCAGCGCGGCGTCGGCGACACAAGCGAGATCGGCTTGAGCGGCTCCATCCTGCACACCGAGACGGGCCTATATGCTTCCGGTGCTTGGGGACGGCTGCACGACGCCGGCCTCGACGATCTCTATGGTCGCGATGTCGATGAGAACACCAGCTTTTGGACACTCCAGGCTGGCATCGAAAGGAAGTTCATTCCTCTCGGGAAGACCACGATATTCGGCGAATATTTCCAGCTTGACCGCGGCGCCGGCTTCGGAAGCAACGGTGGCATTCTCAATGTTGCCGATCTCGGAACGGGCCTGGACCAAGTTGCCAACTCGCAAATTCAGGGCTGGGGGGTCGGCCTAAATCAGAACCTGAATGGAGTTATGGATCTCTACTTCGACTATAAGCACGTCAATCTCGATGTGACGACCACGGACGGCGTGGCCGAAGCAAATGCGAACCTCGACGCGATCCAATTCTTCACGGCGGGCGCATTGATCAAGTTCTGATTGCTGATGGAAAGGCGCCTCCTCCACCCCGTCTAGGCGCTCTTCTGAAGTGATCGAAAAGGGAGGGCCGCGTCCGAAGGGATGCGGCCCTTTGCTGTGCAATCAGCTACCATTCTCGCGCATGGTATCCCAGAAATCGACCGTCGTTTCTCGCAGCGTGTTCTCACAATCGCGGTTGCAGTCGATGCGCGTACCATGATGCAGGATGAGTTGCTTCCCGCGAACACCGCGCTGCAGCTGCGCGGTATAGCACGGCTGGTTTCCATACCTGCTGCAGGCGGTAATGAAGCGCCCGGATTTCGTATGCGTCACGCCGTCATCGGCGCGCGACGTCGTAGTGCCAATCAGGGCTAGGCCGATGATTAGTGCACCGAACGTAAGATATTTCTGTTTCATTGCTGGTCTCCACCGCTTTAGCGCCGGGCCAGCATATTCCTAGATTTTGCATATGAGAATCTTGAAAAGAGATAATGACATCGATTTTGTCTGCGATATTTTTCTTATCTCTAACATAGCAGAAATAAGACTTATCGGTTCGCCACGAAATGATGTCCTGCCGCTCTCAAGCAAAAGGCCGAGGCTGCTCTCGCGCCTCGACCGATTTTGATCCGCTCTTACGACTTTCTCGAAAACTCAGTTTGCGGCCGCCTGCTTCGATGGCGACCAAATTCGAGATTCCGTCGTTTTGATCGCCCGCGGCAAAAGCTTTTGAGCAAAGAACGTGTCGGCGATCTTCTGCTCCTCGACCAGATTCGCCTGCGTGACCTCACGCACATCGTAACTGCGATGCGAGTTGGCTTTCGCGATGATCTCAGGATCAAGATGCCAGACCGGCGCCAGGATCTTGACTGCCGCATCGGGATTTTTCTTCACCCAAACTCCCGTTTCTTTCAGTTTATCGAAAACCACGCGTAGCACGTCCGGCCGAGCTGCCGCGAACTTCGCGGAGGCCAGGTAATATCGATTGTAGCTGGCGAGGTTCGTACCATCAGTCAGCAGCCTGGCTTTCGACTGCCTTATGGCTGCAGATACGAACGGGTCCCAGGTCACCCAGGCATCGACGGCGCCTTTTTCGAAAGCCGCCCGGCCGTCGGCCGGCGGAAGATAGGCTGGCGTGATATCCTTAAAGTCGAGCCCGTCACGAGCAAGCGCGGCGATCAGAAGATAGTGACTCCCTGCGCCTTTGGTTACAGCAATTTTTTTGCCCTTAAGCTCACTCACCGATTTGATGGGCGATGTGGCAGGAACAAGCAATGCCTGCGCCGTCGGAGAGGGTGCTTCGCTTGCAATATATGTCAGGTTGGCGCCCGCTGCCTGAGCGAACACGGGCACCGTATCGGCAACGTCACCCGAAATGTCGATGGCACCGACGTTCAGCGCTTCCAGAACCGGGAGGCCGTTTTGGAATTCCGACCAACTGACGGAAACGCCAAGCTTGGCGAGATCTTTCTCAAGTTCACCATTGGCCTTGAGGATTGCTATGAGCGTCGATGACTTCTGATAGCCTATGCGAACGGTGGTTTGCTTATTGTCGGCATGGGCCGTCACCGCAGCGCCCAATCCAATTGCGCAAAAGCCCATTATGCCGAGTGAAATCTGGCGGCGATTCATCGATAGCTTCCCTATAAATCCGGACACGATAGCGGCCCGTCTTTGAGGATAGCGACACATCACTCCGCTCAACCAATACGAATATTCGCAAAGCAAATCGCGTTTGGAGGCTAGCGAGTGAAACCAAAACGTGCGGCAATAGATGCCAGATCGGCGTCTCTTCAGACTCGCACGAACCCCATTTCCGCTTGGATATCTTTCAAGGCAGAAACAAGCACGTCGATTTCTCCACACGTGTTGTAGAACGCAAACGACGGTCTCACCGTCGTTTCTTGCCCAAAACGGCGAAGAATCGGCTGCGCACAATGATGGCCCGAGCGCACGGCGATGCCATACTTGTTCAGCCTTGCGCCGATTTCCTCGCTCGGCACACCTTTCAAAGTCAGCGAGATGACACTTGCTTTTTCCGGCGCCGTTCCGATGATCCGCAAATTCGGAATTTGCAGGAGACGCTCCGTCGCATAGACGAGCAGCTTGTGCTCGTACTCCGCAATGTTGTGCATCCCAATTCGCTCGATATAGTCTATGGCGGCCCCGAGGCCGACGGCGTCGGCGATGTTTCCAGTGCCCGCTTCGAACCGCTGCGGTGAGCCGTGAAAGTCCGTCCGCTCGAACGTGACGTCGCGGATCATATTGCCGCCGCTCTGATACGGAGGCAGAGCATCCATGATGTCTTTCTTGGCATAAAGGACGCCAATACCCGTCGGCGCAAAAAGCTTATGCCCTGACAGGACCAGGAAGTCGGCACCCAGATCCTGTACGTCGACCTTCATGTGCGAGACCGATTGCGCTCCGTCGACGAGCACATGAGCCCCGACGCGATGCGCCATCTCGACGATGGTCTTTGCCGGCGTAACCGTCCCCAGAGCGTTGGAAACATGCGCGAATGTGACGATCTTCGTCTTCGAGTTCAGCAGTTTTCCAAACTCGTCGAGAAGCAGTGCGCCGCAATCGTCGACCGGTGCGATCCGAAGTTTCGCGCCGGTGGCCAAACAGAGCTGTTGCCACGGAACGATGTTTGCGTGGTGCTCCAGATTTGTAATGACGATCTCATCGCCGACGCCGACATGTTGGCGTCCGAACGTTGCAGTGACGAGGTTGATTGCCTCCGTTGCACCACGCGCAAAAATGATGTCTTCCGGCGATCCCGCATTGAGAAAACGCGCGATCTTCGAGCGAGCGCCCTCATAGGCATCGGTTGCCCGCGCGGCAAGCTCGTGCGCCGCCCGGTGAATATTCGAGTTCTCGTGCTCGTAAAAGTATTTGAGACGGTCGATGACTTGACGCGGCTTTTGCGTCGTCGCCGCGTTGTCGAACCAAATGAGCGGTTTTCCGTTCACGGTCTCATTTAATATCGGGAAGTCACGGCGCACAGCATTAACATCAAATCCCTGTCCCGATGTGCTCGGCCCTGCTCCCGGTAAATTACTCGCAGCGCCTTGATCACTGAGAAAATAAAGGGATGAAATGGGAATAGGCGCTGGCACCGCGGCGGCAGGTTCTGTGAAAAGCGGAGCCAGAAGTGTTTTCAATTCGGCTTCGAAAGGCAACGGGATATCGTCCAGCGCCGGAGCCGTTCCACCCGATCGTGGGGTGTTGATACCCGAATAATCGACGAGGACCGGCGGCGGCGGATTCGCTGGCGGCGGCGTCGGAGGCGCGCTTTGCGAGACGCCCGGGAGCGACTCGGCTCTGTCAACGGCAGGGCTGGGCTGATCGAATGAATGACTGCGACTTCCTCCAAAGCCCGAAAGCGATTTTGTCGCCTCCACATCAGAGGGCAGACCGATTTCCGCCGGCTGCAACAAAGTATCGAGAGCGGAAAGATTCAGAACGGATACGTCATGCGTCGGAGCGTTGGATGGATAGACGACGCCGCCCGGCGGCATTGGATCGCCAGATGAACCCGGAATATCCGGCGAAGGCGCATGGCGCCCTTGCGTCGGTGAGGTTCCAAACCCCGGCAACGATGGACTTCCGGTCACTGACGGTGGTGATGGGTAGACGGATTCCGCCAAGGCATCGAGAACACGTTCGTCCAGCGCACTCGAGTCGAATGGCGTTGGCACCTGCGGATGTGAGCCATGCGCGGGCGAAGCCGCAACCGGAAACGGAGACGTTGCTGCCGAAGCCAGGTGCGGAGCGGACGAACCGGCGATCTCGACAGGCGACGCTCCGACACCCGCCTGCGATGGTCCGGCAGGTGTCGGCAGCGACTGTCCGGGAATGGCAGCGAAGTATTGGTTCGCGAGCTTTGTCAGAGAGGCGGCGTCGGGCAAGCCGGCAGGCGGCCGCAAACCGCCGACGCCGATATCCTTCGCGGCCGACGCCAACGCATCGAGACTCGCATCTTCAGAAGTAAGATCAGTTGTAGACATGATACTTGCCCACCTCGACGTTCTCGAGAACTCCGAGTGCATCATCGGTCAGAACGGCGAGCGAGCAGTAGAGAGACACGAGATAGGAGGCGATGGCCTGATCATTGATACCCATGAAACGCACCGATAGGCCTTTCGAAAGCTCGCCCGGCAGACCCGGTTGAAAGAGGCCGACAACACCCTGCTTCGCCTCACCCGTGCGGATCAGCAGAATGTTCGTCTTGCCGGCCTTCACTTCGAGCTTGTCGGACGGAATGAGAGGAATTCCTCGCCACGTGATAAATGGGGAACCGAAAAGCGTGATGGTCGGCGGCGGGACGCCACGACGCGTGCACTCGCGTCCGAAGGCTGCGATTGCCAATGGGTGCGCCAGGAAGAAAGCGGGCTCCTTCCACACTCTTGCGATCAGCTCGTCGAGATCGTCGGGCGTCGGCGCTCCCGCTCGCGTCTTGATTTTCTGAGACGATACGGCATGCGCGAGGAGGCCGTATTCCTTATTATTGATGAGCTCGCTTTCCTGGCGCTCCTTGACGGTCTCGATCGTCAAGCGAAGCTGCTCTTTGATCTGATTGTGCGGAACGCTGTAGAGATCGGAAACGCGCGTATGGATATCGAGCACTGTCTGAACCGCGCTCAAGAGATACTCGCGAGGGTTCTCGATGTAATCGACGAATGTTTGCGGCAACACACGCTCGTCCCGCAATGAACACGCGACTTCGACCCCTTCGGCGTCGCGAACTTTGTTGACGCGGTAGATACCGGCTTCAACCGGAACCCAACTCAGAAAATGCACCAGCCAACGCGGCGTGATGCTGGACATCTGCGGGACGGTCTTGGTCGCATTGGCTAATTGCCGTGCAGCAATATCGCCCAAAGCTGTTTGCGCGTCGTCTGCCATAGCTTCCCTATTTTCTGTTAAATTGGAGAATGGAATTTCGTATATTTGCTTATTTATAAATTCTATAAGCCGTCAACGACGTTATATTGGAATTATATACCGGCGCCGCCGTCGAACGTTTCGAAGCGCGTCTGTGCCTGCAACACATTGCTGTGCGGAGCCACGCTTCGCGTGAGCCAGACGTTGCCGCCGATCGTAGAACCATGACCGATTGTCACGCGTCCAAGGATGGTGGCACCGGCATAGATCACGACATCGTCTTCGATGATTGGATGGCGTGGATTGCCTTTCACGAGGGACCCGCTCTCATCGACTGAGAACCGCTTCGCGCCGAGCGTCACCGCCTGATAAAGCCGGACACGGTCTCCGATAATGGCCGTCTCGCCGATGACCACGCCCGTTCCATGATCTATGAAGAAACCTGCGCCGATCTTCGCACCTGGATGAATGTCGATGCCGGTCTGTGAATGAGCCAACTCGGCGATGATGCGCGCAACGACCGGCGCGCCGAGTTCGTGCAGCGCGTGTGCGACACGATGATGGATTACGGCCCTGACGCCTGGAAAACTCAGAAGCACTTCTTCCGTGCTTTTGGCCGACGGATCGCCTTCGTAAGCCGCGCGAATATCCCTTTCGAGCGTCTCATAGAGCTGCGGCAGCTGCTGAGAAAAATCGGCCACGATCCCCTCAGGACTAAGCTTCTCATCGCGCTCGGCGCGTGCCTCATCGATGAATGCGTGCTCTCGATAAATTTGCTCGACCAGGGTATGCAGTGCTGAATTGAGCTTGTCTCCGATAAAAAAGCGCAGCGCGTCATCGCCATGATCGATCGCCCCGGCGTGACGCGGGAACAAGGCACCATAGATGCCATTGATCGCATGCTGCAATCTTTCGGGACTCGGCAAAGGTACGCGCCGATTACCGGCCGCAACGACGCGCTTGCTCCGGCCGCGAGCCTCCTTCAACGCCCGGACGATCCCCTCGATATCCCACGAGGCAGCCCGAGGCTGACGCACTTCGGCAAATTGCCTCGGCAGTCCCTCACCGTCGTTGATATCGCTTCTGAGCGTTGCCGTATCTGCCATCGTAGCCGGTCAGTTCGCCTTGGTCGTAATTTGATCGTAGATCCCGCCGTCGGCAAAGTGCCTCTTCTGTAGCTCCGGCCATTTGCCGAGCTTCTTTTCAACATCGAACGTTTTGATCGGCGGAAGCTCGGCAACGGCTTCCTGCAGAATGGCGGCGTTGCGCGGACGCAAGTGATGCTTCGCGATAATCTTCTGCGCTGTGTCCGAATACAGGAAGTCGAGGTACGCCTTGGCGACCTTTTCGGAATTCCGCTTTTTTACGACCGGCTCGACGAGTGCGACCGGCGGCGCCGCCTCGATGCTTTCCGAAGGATAGACGATGTCGAAATCACCGCCGGCGACTTCCGACTTGATCAAGGCCGCTTCGTTTTCGAAAGTGACGAGCACATCGCCAATGTTTCGCTGTGTGAACGTTGTGGTGGCGCCGCGCCCGCCCCCGTCGAAGACCGGCACATTTGCAAACAATTTCGCGACGAATTCGCGGGCTTTCTCGTCCGAGCCCAATTTGTCGAGCGCGTATCCCCAGGCAGCCAGGTAGCTGTAGCGGCCATTGCCCGATGTCTTGGGATTGGGAATGACGACTGAAACCCCCGGCTTTACAGGGTCGTCCCAATCCTTGATGCCTTTTGGGTTGCCTTTGCGGACGAGAAAGACCGTCGTCGTGGTGTAAGGAGCTGCACCATCCGGAAATTTACTACGCCAGTCGCTTGCGACGACGCCGCTTTTTACGAGAAAATCGAGATCGGTTGGCTGATTGAGCGTGACGACGTCCGCTTCCAGACCTTCAGCAACGGCTTGGGCCTGCTTCGTCGAACCGCTATGCGATTGTTTGATCTGGACGTCGGCGCCAGATGATTTTTTCCAGGCCGCTTCGAACGCGGGATCGATATCCTTGTAAAGCTCTCGGGACACATCATAAGACGCATTTAAAATAACGGTTGTATCCGCGAATGCCGTAACTGAAATAATGAATAGAAAGGCAGCCCCAAAACCTATCCATGAAGCTACGCGCACGATCATAATTCTTGCCCTCCCCGAGATGCCGATTAGCGTTCTTCCCAAATCTGCAAAATCAAGAGAACGAAGAAAAAGCTATTAGCTTTCCAACAGTCTGTACTAAGAACCCGGCCAGTAGCGGACACTGAACGATATCGATATCGCTTCGGCTCATAAGCTAAGAAATTTTTGTTTATTCATTAAGGCGCAGAGCACGGGTACCCTGCCTGCTGCTTCGACAGACGTTGTGTCGACAATAGCGCTCGCAGGCCATACGCTTCGCGAGGCGACACCTCGCGTGCCAGATCAAGGCCTGACTGATGAATTTCCAACAGCTTCGCATTGTTCGCGAAACGATCCGGCACAAATTCAATCTGACCGACGCAGCGAATGCACTTTTCACGTCGCAATCCGGCGTGAGCAAGCACATCCGTGACCTGGAACAGGAACTTGGCGTCGAGATTTTCGTGCGCCGGGGTAAGCGGTTGCTGGGCCTTACGGAACCCGGAAAAGAAGTTTCGGAACTTGCCAACAGGATGCTGGTCGACGCCGACAACCTCTCCCGGATCGCAGAAAACTTCGCCAAAGGCGATGAAGGCACGTTGACAATCGCCACGACGCACACGCAGGCGCGCTACACGCTTCCATCTGTCATTGCCGAATTCAAACGAGCATTCCCAAACGTTCGGCTTAGTCTCCAACAGGCCAATCCGAAAGATTTGCCCGCAATCCTTCTCGATGGCGCGACTGATATTGCCATCGCAACGGACACGCTCGAAGACCATCCGGGAATTTTGGCCTTTCCCTATCATACGTGGGATCACGCGATCGTCGTCCCAACCGGCCATCCCCTATCCGCCAAACCGTCAGTCACTCTCGCGGAACTCACTGAGTGGCCAATCATAACTTACGATGATGGTCTTACCGGCCGCATTCGCATCGACAAGGCTTTCGAAGCCGCGGGCCTGACCCCGGACATCGCGATTACCGCGCTCGATGCTGACGTCATCAAGGCTTACGCGGCGCTCGGCATGGGTGTCGGCATCATCGCGTCCGTCGCTTACGACGAAGACCAAGACAGAAAGCTCGTCAGGCTACCCGCACCGGGCGCCTTCACCGCTAGCACGTCCAGCATAGCCATTCGGCGCGGACGCGTGCTGCGTCGATATGCATACCGTTTCATCGAACAGTGCTCGCCGGAACTGACTGAAGCGGTGGTTCGCAACGCCGCAGAAAGCTCGTTCGACTAGAACCCGGGCGCGCGGCCGAGCATCCGAGCCGAGATATATCGCAAGTCAACCGTCCTGACGGGCATGCTCCAGTTGTTGCAAAGCCCAGCGTACGTTCTTTCTCACGTCGGCATCTGGATCGTCCGCGACCGCAAGCAGCGCCTGACGTGCTTCTCGGGCTTTGAGTGTGCCCAGTGCAGCGGCTGCCTCTTTGCGAACATTTGGCTGATTGTGATTGAGTTCGTGTGCTATGCGCGAAACACTGCCGCGAGCCTCGAGCTTGCCGAGACTGCGGATAGCGCTCAGCCGAACCTGCCAGAACGCATCGTCCAGTGCTGTAATCAACGGAGCGCTGTGCGTCACACCGGCCGCACTCAAGGCAAGCGCTGCCGCCGCGGCTTCACGGACGCGCCAATCCTTGTCAACGAGCCCGGCCGCAATGGCATTTGTAGCCGCTTGAGATCGCGAAAAGGCAAGCGCGTTGATGGCCACGAGGCGGACATTTGCGTTCCCGTCCAACGCCGCGTGCTTAAGAGCCGGCAATGTCTCTTCGAGCTTCAAGTATCCGATGACGCCAACAGCTTGCACGCGAACAGCCGGCTCCGGATCACGAAGAGCTTTGAGCGCCGGCTCTAGCGCGTCCCGATTTCGCAATCCCTTCAACGAACGGTAGACGCTTTCCCGGACAAATGCAGACGGATGTCCGACAAGTGTCAGAAGTGGAGCGGCGGCATCGCTCTCTTTCAGCTCCGCGAGACTTTCGGAAGCAGCCGACGCAACATCAACGTCGGCATCGACGAGGATGCGGACCAAGGCAGCTGCGGTCTCCGGACCGTCGAAAGAACCCAACGCGATTGCCACCTGACGGCGTACACCAGAGTCAGGATCGCTCGATAGGCCCGCGAGCAGACGAACCGCAGCCGGATCGCCAGAATCGCCAAGTTCTATGACAGCGACGCGCCGCTGTTTCGGGTCCTCCGCGCGCAGCTCCTCCGCAAGCGCCGCCAAATCGGCAAAGCTCTCGAATACGTCATTCATAAGCATTTCCTATTGAGTGTCAGCGAGCGTCGGCAGCGGCGCGTTGACGATAATAAAGGTCCTTCTCGTCGTCCGTGAGTGGCACGACATAGGGATCGATGCTGCGCTTTTCACAGTTCATCCGGCCGTCGGATTTTCCAAGTAGCGTATGGCAAAGCCAGTTCTCGTCATCGCGACCTTCATAGTCCGATCGCAAATGATAGAGGCCCCAGCGACTCTCCGTCCGAAAGAGAGACGCCGCCGCAGCCATGTCTGCACAGTCGAGAATCGACGACGCTTCCAATGCACGCAAAAGCTGATGGGCGTTCGTCGCGAGCATGTTCTGCTCAAGGTCTTCTCTCACCTCGGCAAAGCGCGCTTGCGCTAGTTCGTATTTACGCGGCACCTTTGGGGGTTGTAGATAATCATTCACAAGCCGCCGCGTTTTGTATTCAATTTGGTTGGGCGGGATGCCGTCTGCCCGTTTCGTCGGAGCGAGGACGCGATCCCGCTCGCGGGCGATATCCTCGGCATCGAATTCCGGAAGATCCACTTCTCTCGCATAGTCGCTGGCATGCTCCCCTGCAATCGATCCGTTGGTGAACGCGCCAAGCATATAACTGTGCGGCACGCTTGCCATGTCTCCAGCCGCGTAGAGCCCTTCGACGGTGGTGCGCGCAAATTCGTCGACAAAGACGCCAGATGCGCTATGTCCCGAGCAGAAGCCGATCTCCGAAATATGCATCTCGACCATCGACTCTCGATAGTCGGTGCCCCGGCCCTGATGGAACGTTCCTCGCGACGGCCGCTCCACCCGGTGGAGAATCGTTTCGATTTCGGCGATCGTGTTTTCGTGCAAATGATTGAGCTTTAGAAACACCGGTCCGTTGCCGGACTGAAGCTCGCGATAGAATTCGAGCATCATCTGACCGGACCAATAATCGCATTCGATGAAGCGGGCGCCTTTGTTATTGGCCGTGTAAGCTCCGAACGGGCCAGCGACGTAAGCGCAAGCAGGTCCATTGTAATCCTTGATCAGTGGATTGATCTGAAAGCATTCTAGGTTCGCGAGCTTGGCCCCCGCGTGGTACGCCATTGCGTATCCGTCGCCGGAATTCGTCGCGTTCTCGTAGGTACCATAGAGGTATCCGGAAGCAGGCAGCCCAAGACGGCCCGCAGCGCCCATGCATAGGATCACAGCCTTGGCGCGAATAATCAGAAACTCCGCCGTTCGCGTATTGACCGCGATCGCGCCTGCGATACGTCCATCTTTTCCCGTCAGCAAGCGGGTCGCGATGTAACGATTGGAGATCAACAACTGCGCACGCCGAAGCTGGCGATAAACGGCCTTCTTGACCGTCTCACCGTTCGGCATCGGCAGCACGTAGGTGCCGAGATGATGGACCTTCTTTAGTGCGAAGTCGCCATTCTCGGTCTTTTGAAAGCGTATGCCGAAGCTATCGAGCTCCTCAATGATCGAGTAGCAGTTCTGGGCGTACTTCAAGACGGGCTTCTGATTCACGATCCCGTCGTTCGCGATCGTAATTTCTTTTGTGTACTGCTCGGGCGTCGCATAGCCGGGAATGACGGCGTTGTTGAGCCCATCCATGCCCATGGAAATAGCACCGGAGCGCTTGACGTTGGCTTTTTCGAGCAGGATGACCTTCGAGCCGGGATTTCGCCGCTTGGCCTTTAGCGCAGCCATCGGACCAGCCGTCCCGCCTCCGATCACCAGGACGTCACACGTTACCTCCGACAAGCCGTCGACAATTGCATCCAACGACATGCGTTCGATATTCCTCTCAGTTGCCCTCTTATATTGCAGACAATTAGTGCACTGCTCCGCCGCCGCTAACGAAGAAATTCTGATTTAGATATTCGTGTGCGGAGCCCGCGTGCTTCACCCAAAAATGCCCGCACTCGGATCGCGTACGTGCAACCAGCCGCCGAATAAGCATTCCAAAAATAGTTCGTTTACGGAGGCAACGGCTCGGGCATACAGCAGGTCTGCAAATGCAGAGTATGTCCGAAATGAAAGCTCAATCCGTCAATATCGCAGAGGACGGTAACGTTCTCACCATCGAGTGGCAATCCGGTGAGCGATACGCTCTGGATGCCAAGCAACTCTGGCGAAATTGCCCCTCTGCGCATGCACGTCGCAGGCGCATGGATTATCCCGATCTCAAACCTACCAGCGATCTGCGGATCGTTTCCGTAACGCCCATCGGCCTCTACGCGATCAACATTGCGTTTTCGGACGGACACGCGCGCGGAATCTATCCGTGGTCGCTACTGCGGAAATTCACGACCGAACCGAAGCTCGAAGACTTCCTGATCGAGTAAGACAAAACCCGAATGAGGAGAACACGGCGTGCCTTTGGCGCAAACTCTCACGACCGTTCCCGTTGTCGTCGACAATGAAAAGTGCATCGCAGAGAAGGGATGCACGGTCTGCGTCGATGTTTGCCCGCTCGATGTGCTGAGGATCAGCGACATTACACAGAAGGCATACATGGCTTATGACGAGTGTTGGTACTGTATGCCCTGCGCCGTCGATTGTCCGACGAGCGCAGTGACAGTCAACATTCCCTATCTTTTGAAATAACCCGCGCGGCTGCTCAACGGCTGCACTTCCAAGCATTTCACGAGGGATCAAGATGCGCTTTTCCTTATTCGCTTCCACACTGATGGCGACGACTGGCCTCATCGGTGTCGCACACGCAGAAACCATCCGCGTAGCGATCGGCACGCAGGATGCCACGATCAACACCGCCACCGGCGGTCTCATTATCCGTGAGGAAAAGCTTCTTCAGAAATACTTGCCGCATGACGGCAAGTATAAGGACGTCACCTACGACATCCGCTGGAAGAATTTCACGAGCGGCGCTCCGATCACCAACGAGCAGATTGCAGGCAAGCTCGACTTCGCCGTCATGGCCGAATTCCCGGGGGTATTGAACGGCGTCGCGCATGAAAAAGCTGGCCGCAAAAGCATCTTCATCACCGCGCTCGAAGGAAGCGTCAAAGGCAGCGGCAATGGCATAGTCGTTCCGCTCAATTCGCCGATCCAATCTTTCTCCGAACTGAAGGGCAAAACGATCTCGGTGCCCTTTGCATCGACCGCACACGGGCTTTTGTTGCGCGCTGTGGCTGCGCAAGGCTGGAGCCCGGACAAGGACATCAAGATCATCACGCAAGCCCCCGAAGTCGCCGGCCCGGCACTGCAATCGAATAAAATAGATGCCCATGCCGATTTCGTTCCCTACGCCGATCTCTTTCCTTGGCGCGGCTTCGCAAGAAAGATCTACGACGGTTCGCAATCAAATGCGCCGACGTTTCACGGAACACTCGTCGAAGCTTCCTATGCCAAGAAATATCCCGAAATTGTCATCGCCTATTTGCGCGCCGTGATCGAAGCCGATCGCCTGATTGCTGCGGAACCGGAAAAGTACAGCGAACTCATCGCAAAGGTGACCGGCGTCGAAGCCGAGGTCGACTACCTCTTCCACGGTCCGCTTGGACTTCAGACACGGGACCTCACCTGGAAACCCGAATTCCGGCAAGACGTTGCGACGGCGATCGATACCTTGAAGCTTCTGAAGAAGACTGATCAGGGCCTCGACACCAATACGTTTATCACCGATCGCTACATCAGGACGGCATTCAAGGAAGCTGGGCTCGACTACGATGCCCAATTGAAAAACTACGCACAGACCCCGCTCAAAGCCAAGGATGCGCTGACCGGCGAAGATATCAAAGATCCCAAACGCGTCGCCGAAATCTGGGTGAAAGGCGAACCTTTGGTCCGTCACTACGTATCGGCCGAAAATGCCTTCAAAGCGCTCAAGGCAATCGAAGGCGAGAACAAGACGATTCGCGTCGTCTATGCCCAGGACCGCAATAGCGGCATCAAGCTTCTTGCCAAACAGGCCTGGTTCGTCCGTGCCGACAATGGTGACATCAGTGCGTTCCTTCTAAAAGGACAAGCGGAAGATTGGGCCAAGACCAAGGGCGGGAAGGTTCTCGATTACAATGCCGCACGCGCCTCGGTCGTGGCCAGCAATTGAGAAACGCCAGTGTCTGCTTCAGCCGAAACAAGCAACGGCCGCGGCCGCTGGATCTTGCAAGCGTCGTCGATTGCTGCCTGCCTTCTCGCCTGGCAGGCAGCATCCTCGTTTCATGCCGATCTCGGTATCGTTACCTTTGCGAACGTCCCAACTCCGGTTGAAGTGCTGAAAGCGGGCATTGATTTCGCAAAGTCGCCCAAGCTCTTGAATGACCTGTCGAGCAGCCTGATGCGCGTCTTCGCCGGTTATGGGATTGCCGCGGTTGTCGGCATCGCATTGGGCGTCGCCATCGGACGATCTCGACGAGCTTCCGATCTCCTGATGGCGCCTCTCGAACTCATGCGCCCTATTCCTGCAGTAGCCTGGATACCGCTTGCTGTCCTGATGTTTCCGTCGTCGGAACTTTCGATGATTTACATCACGTTCATCGGCGCGCTTTTTCCGATTCTGCTCAACACCATTCACGGCGTCGAGCATGTCGACCAGCGCTTGATCGCATCCGCGCGAAGCCTCGGAGCGACGCGCAGCGCAATTTTGCGCGAAGTGATCCTCCCCGGCGCCGCGCCAAATATCGTCACCGGCCTTGCGGTCGGAATGGGCACCTCCTGGTTTTGCCTGATTACAGCGGAGATGATCTCCGGACAGTATGGGATCGGCTATTTCACATGGGAATCCTACACGCTGCAGAATTACTCCGACATCGTCGTCGGCATGATCTTGATCGGCCTGCTCGGCATGGGCAGCAGCTATCTGCTGCGCAAGGTCGGGACGGTGCTGACACCCTGGCACACCGTCGAGGAAGCGCGCCGATGAGCGGGCGCGAACGCTTGATGCGAACCGATGCAGGTCGCATAGCCGCAGAGCACGTCTCGATAGAGCTAGGGCAAGGTGCGCAGGCATTCGAAGCCGTGCAGGATGTCAGCCTGACAGTAGAACCTGGTGAATTCGTTTGCATCCTCGGGCCCTCAGGATGCGGGAAGTCGACGCTGCTCGGGGCACTCGCAGGCCACATCACACCGAGCAAAGGCGGTCTTGCGGTTGACGATACTCCGATCGCAGGCCCCCATCCCGATCGCGGCATAGTCTTTCAGCATCACACGCTCTTTCCTTGGAAATCCATTCGCGAGAATGTTTCGTTCGGTCCGAAGATGCTCGGCTTCAAAAAAGCCGAACGACGTCGCATGGCCGATGAAATCTTGGACCTTGTGGGACTCTCTGATTTTTCCGATCGCTATCCTCGGCAGCTTTCTGGCGGCATGCAGCAACGCGTCGAACTCGCACGTGTACTCGTGAACCGACCGCGCCTTCTGTTGATGGATGAGCCGTTTAGCGCGCTCGATGCCCTCACGCGCATGCGGATGCAAGAACTGCTTCTCGACATATGGGAACGCATACGCACCACGATCCTGTTCGTAACTCATGACATCGACGAAGCGTTGTTCCTCGCCGATCGTATCGTCGTCATGACCGCGAGGCCCGGCAGAATTCTTGAAGAGATCGTCGTACCCTTCAGCCGCCCGCGCGCGACCGAAATCGTCGCGCTCCCCGAATTCGGAAAATTAAAGCGGCACTGCCTCGATCTCTTGCGCGCCGAGCACCCCTCTGCTCCGCTACCACGCCTGACACCTTTGGGATTGTAAAATCTTAATCCAATTGATGTCAGGAAGAAGATGGGCGACACTCCGAAATAGTGCGGATGCCGTCCCGCTCCATATCCGGCTTGAATTTCCGTTCCCTACGCCTTTGATAGGTTGTCACGCATTGGAAAATCGAGTTCGGTTGCCGGCCTTTTCTTCAGGCACTGGGTTTGGTCGAATCTTCGGTGCCAGCCTTGATGACCCTTTCGGTCAGTTCCGGCGCGCACAACTCGATGAAGCGGTAGGCAAACCGACGCAAGAAACGGCCACGACGAAGTGCAATGCGCGACGTCGATTTGGGGAAAAGATGAGCACTGTCGAGCAAACGAAGCTCGGTGTCGCGCTCTTCGTTATAGGCCATCGACGCGACGATGCCGATACCGAGTCCGACCTCGACATATGTCTTGATGACGTCGGCATCGAGCGCGACCATCACGATATCCGGCGCCAGCCCTGCCTTGGCGAAGGTCGCGTCAATTGCCGGGCGGCCGGTGAAGCCTTCATGATATGTGATGATCGGCCACTCCGTGATGTTCTCGAGTGTCAGTGGCGTCACGCTCTCCAGCGCGTGCCCCTTCGGCACGATAACGGCGTGGTTCCAGGAATAATAAGGAAACGAAACAAGCTCGGGTGCTTCTTCCAAAGCTTCAGTCGCGATGCCGATGTCCGCCGTGCCGTCGTTCAGCATCGTCGCGATCTCTTTCGGCGATCCCTGTTGAAGCACCAGGTGAACGTTGGAAAATTCTTTACGGAAGGCAGCAATTGGGCCTGGCAGCGCATAGCGCGCCTGCGAGTGCGTCGTCGCGATCGTGATCTCGCCGCGATCTGATTTCGCGAACTGATCGGCAAGACGCTTGATATTAGCGGTGTCGAGAAGAATACGCTCGACGATCTGTGCCAATTCTTTTCCTGGCTCCGTGAGCCCCAGCAGTCTTTTGCCGCGGCGGACGAAGAGTTCGACTCCAAGCTCGTCTTCAAGATCCTTGATGTGTTTCGAGACACCGGACTGTGACGTATAAAGCGCGTTCGCAACTTCAGTAAGATTGAAGTTGCGTCTGAGCGTTTCGCGGATGATGCGGAGCTGCTGGAAGTTCACGACGAGGATGTACCGTTCTGATCTGGGAAAATGCTGAGACGACGACTTCGGAGTTTCACGGATTGGCCGGGGGACAGTCCTAGCGACGCCGTCTGGGTTTCTGGAAGCTCGACTTCGAAGAAATCTTTTCGGCCCTTGCGGTCCGCACCGCTTGCAACGAGTTCTATACGCGCAACGGCTCCGTTGCCAAGAATACGGTTGATGTTGGCTGTGATGCCGTCGCTGGAAGCGGCGTCGGTCACGATCTCCGTGTCGTGGGGCCGGACGAACGCCACGACCTCCTGCCCGTCCTTGACGTGCTCGACATGATGGCGAAGGCGCTCGTCGCCGACACGAAGATAGTCACCTTCGATGCGGCCACGAAATTCGTTAACCGCACCTATGAAGCCATAGGCGAATGCCGTTGCCGGCCGTTCGTAAATCTCCTTCGGATTGCCGATCTGCTCGATGCGTCCTTTGTTGACGAGGACGATCCGATCGGAGACCTCGAGCGCTTCTTCCTGATCGTGGGTCACGAAGATCGACGAAATGTGGAGTTCGTCGTGGAGCGTACGCAGCCAGCGCCGGAGTTCCTTGCGAACCTTGGCGTCGAGGGCGCCGAAGGGCTCATCGAGCAGAAGCACGCGCGGCTCGACCGCCAAAGCCCGGGCGAGCGCGATGCGCTGGCGCTGACCGCCCGATAGTTGGGAGGGAAAGCGGTTGGCGACCCAGGAGAGTTGTACGAGATCCAGCAGACGCCCGACCTTGGCACGGATTTCCTTTTCCCTCGGCCGCTCACGACGCGGACGGACTCTCAAACCGAAGGCGATATTTTCGAACACCGTCATGTGCCGGAAAAGCGCATAATGCTGGAATACGAACCCGACGCGGCGCTGACGGACATCTTTGTCCGTCGCATCGTCGCCATCGAGGATGACGCGACCGCTGTCGGCGTGCTCCAGTCCCGCGATGACGCGAAGCAGTGTCGTCTTTCCGCACCCGGAAGGTCCGAGCAATGCCACGAGTTCGCCATCAGGAAAATTCAGCGAGATGTTGTCGAGCGCTTTGAACGCGCCGAACGCCTTGCTGACGCCTTGGACCTCGATGCTCATCGCTCTTGTCCTTCCTGTCCGGACTTTCGTGCGCGCCACTCGACATATGTCTTCAGAACGAGTGTCACGAGGGCCAGCAAAGCCAGCAACGATGCAACGGCAAACGCTGCTGAGAATTGGTATTCGTTGTAAAGAATTTCGACGTGAAGCGGCATCGTGTTGGTCTCGCCGCGGATATGCCCAGAGACCACGGAAACGGCGCCGAACTCGCCCATGGCGCGGGCGTTGCAAAGGATGACCCCGTAAAGAAGCGCCCATTTGATGTTTGGAAGCGTGACACGCCAGAACGTCTGAAAGCCCGCGGCCCCAAGCGAAATTGCGGCTTCCTCTTCTTCGCGGCCTTGCGCCTGCATCAGTGGTATGAGTTCTCTGGCAATGAATGGAAAGGTCACGAAGATCGTCGCCAGAACTATGCCCGGCACAGCGAAGATGATCCTGATGTCGTGCTCGCCGAGCCAGGGTCCGAGCCATCCTTGCCTGCCGAATACGAGGACGTAGATCAAACCGGCGACAACCGGTGAAACCGAGAACGGCAGATCGATGAGCGTGATCAGAAAATTCTTGCCCGGGAACTCGAACTTGGCGACGGCCCAAGCGGCTGACAGTCCGAAGATCAAATTCGACGGCACGGCGATGGCGGCTGCCAGCAGCGTCAACCGAATCGCCGATAGCGCATCGGGTTCAACAAGTGCTGCGAAGTAAGCTTCAGTTCCTTTGCGGAACGCTTCGGCAAAGACGGCAATTAACGGCAGCAGCAGAAAGACCAGAAAATAACTCAGCCCAATGCCCAGGATGAGAAACTTGACCCACGAAGCATCACGCGTTGCAGCGTTAGCTTCGAACTTGCCAGCTCCCTGCACGCGCGCACCGAATGTTGCAACGACGCCCGTCATCCGACGTTCCTCCCAAAGCGACGACCGTTCCAGGCTTGCAGCGCATTGATCACCAGGAGCATGACAAACGAGATGACGAGCATGACGGCCGCGACGGCTGTTGCACCTCGATAATCGAACTGTTCAAGCTTGGTGATGATGATCAGCGGCGTGATCTCCGAAACCATCGGAATGTTACCGGCGATGAAAATCACCGAGCCGTATTCTCCGACGGCTCGTGCGAAGGCGAGCGCGAAGCCCGTAAGAAGTGCCGGCAGCAACGTCGGAAAGACCACACGCTGGAACGACTGCCACCGGTTGGCACCGAGGCTCGCGGCTGCTTCTTCAAACTCGACTTCCAAATCTTCAAGGATCGGCTGGACGGTGCGAACAACGAAAGGCAGGCCGATAAAGATCAACGCGACGAGCACGCCGGTGGGGCGGAACGCAATTTTGATATCGTGAGGTTCCAGGAAACTGCCGATCCAGCCGTTCTTTGCGTAAATCGCCGTCAAGGATATGCCGGCAACGGCCGTCGGAAGGGCAAATGGAAGGTCGATCAAAGCATCGACGATCTTGCGCCCCGGAAACGTGTAGCGGGTAAGACCCCACGCCAACAGCAGGCCAAAGACGGCATTGATGCATGCGGCGAGGAAGGAAGCACCGAATGTCAGTTTATAGGACGCAACGACACGTGGCGCCGTTACGGCCTGCCAGAAGTCGTGCGGCGTCATCGTCGACGACTTCAGGAATACGGCCGAGAGAGGAATGAGGACGATCAGCGACAGGTAGATAAGGGTAAACCCGAGCGAAAGCCCGAACCCCGGCAATACTCGCTTATTTATGCTGCGTGCCATTTTGGCAAACCGTCTCCCCTAAATGGCAATGTCTAGAATTGCGATAATCACGGCCGGATATCCGAACCACGCGGGATACCTCGCGCCCGATTACGAACACCCGGCATATGCAGGCGTCCGTTAAAACGAATGCACCGCATATTATGGGAGAGGTTTGCCCTCGCTAAAGAAGAAGACATGCTAATCATATTCCGTCGGATGGAATTGACCTGAGACGCGGCGATGCCGGCGGGAGATCAGAACGGGTGCGGGCGGGAACCGTTGCCATCTATGCGCGTCACGACGAGGAAAAGTTTTGCTTCCCTGTCACCTAGGTTGTGAAGCCGGTGCGCGGTATCGGCATTAAAGAGGATGGCGTCACCGTCGGAGAGGATTGCAGGAGATTCGTCTACGAGACCCACCTCAACGTTTCCAACGACAACAAAAATTGCCTTCTTGGTTCCCGGCACGTGTGCGGCGATATCTTCGTTGTGATGCGGCGCTATCGTCACTTCGTACATTTCGATACTTTGCGTATCACCCCAGGGGAACAAGGCGCGACAGATAAATCCGCCGTCGCTCGATGTGAGGATCGTTGCCCGGTCGTGCGAGACGACGACCGTTCCAGCTCTTCCAGGAATTGAGATAAGGCTTGGAACAGAGACCTTCAGGGCGTCCGCTATGCGGCCGAGAAGGTTGATTGTCGGAGCGCTTTTGCCAGTTTCGATCTGACCCAGCATGGCGCGGCTGACACCGGATAGATTGGCCAATTGCTCAAGCGAGAGACCGTGTTTTCGTCTTAGCTGGCGGAGGTTTTCTCCTACGGCGAGCGAAAGCTTGGTCGAGACGCTCTCTGCGGTCTGAAACTCGGTGGTGTCCTGCTTTCTTGCCATTCCCATCGCGTCGCCCATTTTTACCCGTCACTCTGCGAAGACGGATAACCGGGCAATGATATCAGTGGAACGAAGAAGAAATGCTGAGCTTATGAGCAAGCCCAGACACGATCTGTATCGCAGCAGATCAGTAAAAGGCAAGAAGGGCGGACTAGGACTGCCCTTCTTGCCCAAAAGCTCACGGGAGGTGTCAGACCACAGCTGCCCGGTCTAGAAATTGACCTTCACGCCGCCGATAACCTGCTGCATCGTGTCCAACCTCGTGCTCGCGACATCGTCTCCCAGAATGACGTCGCCGTCCGCATGCTGATAAAGGAGGTAAAGCATCGTCTCGGCATTATCGAGGTACTGCGCGACACCACCGGACCAATACTCGATATCTGCGCTTCGAGTCCGCAACGTCCCTCCGCTCACGTTCGAGCCGGGTGCATCGTGGCGATATTGAGCAAAGAAGTTTGTCTTACCGAGCGACAGCCATTTGTGCTCGATGCCGGTTTGGACGTACCAGGCGTCGTCCCGCTTATCGACCAGGGCAGCATCCGTGCCGGCGTCGAAGGCACGTGTATTGTCAATCTGCTGACCATAGCCTGCGAAGACGAAAAGCCCCGTCGGCTTGTGCTGGACGAACCCCGACACGCCCCACCAGTCGCAATCGGCGCGGAAATCGGTCGGACCCGTATGGCAGGGGGTGGATTTCTCGTCCGTCGAGTGGCCGTAGCCGGCACGCGCGTTGACATTGAAATCACCGAAGCCGCCCTTGTAGATCAGCGCGGTGTCGAAGATATCGTCCTCACCCCACGTTGCCGTGTAGGTGAACCCGGCAATCGTCGGTGAATCATAGCGCACGATGTTGCGACGTCCGTCGTCGCCGGGCGTCGAGTTGTTGAAGCCGCGCATGACATCCGACCATTTCAGGTTGCCGCCACCGGGAGCAGCGACGAAGCTGCCGCCCGAACGAACGAAAAAGCCGGCCTGGTAGTCTGGCGCGCCTTCGCCATCGAAGAAGTTACGCGTCATCGTGGTGTCGGCGTCGTCGAGCAGATGGTAGGTCGAAGTGCCGTCCTGGCCGACGATCACCCGTCCGAGGTGATTATTCTTCAAGAACCAACTGCTTTTGCGGACCGAAACGCTGTTCGGGCCAGAGCCATCGGGAGTATTCTGGTCCCACTTGCCGCCATTGGCGCCATAAATTCCAAGCTCGATAACGTAACCCGCCGACCAGTCCTTATCGATCCGCGCTTCGCCAACAAAGCGGACACGCGACTGTTCTACAGGGTTGGTCCCGACGTACGCGTTGCTTTCCGTGCCGTCGTCCCACCAGGCGACCTCTTCGTTGACCCAACCTGACACCGTCAGGCTGACGTTGCGGTTGCCCTTTCGTGCGGTCGTGGCTTCGAGCTCGGCGATACGCTCTTCGAGATCGGCGCAGCAATTGCCGCCGAGATCCGCAGCGATCGCCGGTGGCGACCATCCCCCAATCAGCATGGTTGCCGCCCCCAGCAGCAACCCTGCCGTAAATTTCGGCATACTTGCCATAGCTTTCAGACCCCCGTCTAATTGAAGCTTGTTTTTGGTGCTTCTTGAGTCCTGATCTTTTGAGTTTGCCTCCTGCTGTCAATTCGAAGCGCGGTATCAACGATTTTTCTGCGATAGCGGCGTCGCTATGTTGCACCACGGGCGTGGACGTTCGGCGCACGCACCGTCCAGCCCGCATCGCGAAGGAGCGTCGCGGCACCCTTGATGTCTTGCGGGATCAAACCGCCTGCATCGCTTGCAGCCGGCGCCCGCTGGCGCGCGAGCCCATGTCGTCGAAGCCGTTGCGGCCGAGACAGGTTGAATGCCGCAAGCCTCTCGCTTGCCACACGAAATTCGGCCGCGCGCCGCAATCGTTCGAGGAAGGCCAGCGCCTCCGGCCAAGGTCCGAAACCCGATTCGGCATTGATGTGGCCGGCGTTGCCCAGGTTGATGAGCTCCGCTTGCCAAAGGGCCGCCCAGTAGCCTGCGCGGTCCAATTCCATCCATGGATCATTTGTGCTGGCGACCACGATTGCCGGAAATCCCAACGGCTTCGTTGGAAGGAATTCAGCGACTCCGAATTCTTCCGGATCGGCTGGAGCGACGAGCAACGCGCCGGTGATTCGCTCGACGTGATCGCTTGCGGCCTGGACCGCGGCCAGCGCACCGAAAGAATGGGCGACGATAAATATGCGTCCCGTTGCGCGTTTGATCTCGCTCCGTACCCGGGCCGACCAGTCGGGCAGGTGAGGATCGTTCCAGTCTCGCTGCGAAATGCGAATGCTGCCGGTGACGCGGCTTTCGAGCCAGGTCTGCCAGTGCGTCGGGCCGCTCGATCGAAGGCCGGGAACGATGAGAGTCGTAGACATGGAAATGATCCTGAAATGCAAAGCGCTACGCGCTCGTGGTCTGTCTTCGGAAAGGCTTGCGTGGCGATAGGGATCGCCTTCAACAAAGGCCCCCAAAGTTCCACTTGCGCGTTCGCATCGACATTGTTCGGTGTCCCATGACGTTCCGGTGATAACTCCGCTTCGTGCGCCGCCCGATCTCACGTCAAGCTGAACTTGCTGAGATACAGGCTCCCCCCGCCGGGCGGCGCACGAGCCGCGCGGAAGTGCGCCTAGCCATTTTTGCCGGGTGTATAGATCTGATCGAAAATGCCGCCGTCGGCGAAGTGCTTGGCTTGCGCCTTCGTCCAGCCCCCGAAGACGTCGTCGATGGTGAACGTCTTCACCTGTGCGAATTTTCCGGCGTATTCCGCCGCAACTTTCGGATCGCGCGGACGGTAGAAATTCTCCGCAGCGATTTTCTGGCCTTCAGGGCTGTAGAGATAATTGAGATACGCCTCAGCCACTTTCCGCGTGCCGCGCTTATCAACGACCTTGTCGACAACGGCGACGTTGGGCTCCGCCAGGATCGAAACCGATGGCGTCACGATCTCGAACTTGTCAGGGCCGAACTCCTTGAGCGCCAAGTGCGCCTCATTTTCCCACGCCAACAGAACGTCGCCGATGCCTCGCTCGACGAACGTATTCGTCGATCCGCGCGCGCCGGAATCGAGCACCTTCGTGTGCTTGTAGATCTGGCTGACGAATTCCTTCGCCTTCTCTTCGTTGCCACCGGGCTGCTTCAAGGCATAACCCCAGGCCGCAAGGTAATTCCACCGTGCGCCACCCGATGTCTTTGGGTTCGGCGTGATGATATCGACGCCGTTCTTAACGAGATCCGGCCAATCCTTGATACCCTTCGGGTTGCCTTTGCGGACCAGGAACACAATCGTCGACGTATAAGGTGCCGAGTTGTCCGGGAATTTTTTGATCCAATCGGCTTTGATGAGATCGCCGTTCTTGTGCAGGGCATCGACGTCCGCGGCCAGCGCCAGCGTCACGACGTCCGCCTGAAGTCCGTCGATGACCGCACGTGCCTGCTTACCCGAACCGCCATGCGATTGTTTAACAGTGACATCGTCACCGGTTTTCGCTTTCCAGTATTTCTCGAACGCCTTGTCATATGCCGCATAGAGTTCGCGCGTCGGATCATAGGAAACGTTGAGCAGCGTAATATCTTTCGCGGCAGCGGAAGGCGCGTGGCCGGCTAGGCCGGAGATGCCTAGGCCAAATGCGGCGACGATCGCCGATCTGCGGGTGAGGGTCGTGAAGGGCATGGCAACCTCTCAAGTTGGTGTTAACTCGAGAGCAACCCTATTTTACCGGCATACTTCCGCGAACGAAGAAGAATTGCTGAGCTTATTAGCTAGTGAAATTGGAATCTTCTTGACGCTTTTCCTTGTCGACGATAGCGGCTGCCCGGCGCACAATACCCAGGATCAGACGTGACCTGAATGCACCGAGCAACGTGCCTTCTGAGAAGCGATCCTGTCGGATCAAAGCCGTGATCAAGTACAAGAGTTGCATTGGGTCCGCCCGCGCAAGTGCCGACGGATCGTTACATAATGCTTGCGCATCCTCTGATCGAACCCACGATAGCCAATGGAAGCCGGGTAACACCCAACCACGATCGTAGGCGGACGTGACGAACGCCTCGGCGACGTCGCCGAGCACCACATAGGGCATGATGAAGGAGCCCGATTCCGTCCTCTCACCGGAATGAACCTCGCCTGGCGAGAAGTCAGAATCTTCCAATGTCGGAAGATAGCAGGTCATCGCATGAAGACGCTGCAGAAGATCAGGGGGCTCAGGAATCCTTTGTATATCTCTGATCGTCATCTCGCTTGCCGGGCTCCCGCGTCAATGCATCTTCACAGGCTGGGACAGGGAGCGACCTTCCTCGACTCACGAGTTCAACCGCTCGTCGGTGCCAACCAATGCGTACTTTCTGGCAGAAGTCGAGAGCTGTCTGCGCACTAGCTGAGGTCCCGTTTAGGGCGCATTTCTTGAGTAATGTGTTGTCAAAATACGTGATGAATCTGCGCGTGTTTCAGTGAATCTAAGCTCGGTGAAAGCTCTCACCATTTCGACCGGCACTACGCAGGTCAGGCCGTTAGGCCAGAGATCGAAGTCGACTATGAAAGAGTTGAAAATCCGTGGAGCTGAGAAATTGGACGATCGAGTCCACCTGATCGTCGAACTTGCAATGCGGGAACTGAAAGAGCTCAGCTTCACATGTCGCCAGCCACGGCGCTTCGACAGGGAGCCAGACGCGGCCCTGTTCGAACTTCACTGTCTGCTCCTGCGCGCGCTCTACCTTTCCTTTTTCTGGTTCACGCGAGAGCAGCCACGGCTGGTGACCCGATTTGGTGAAGTACTCGATGAGGCTGATACCGCTCGCCTTTCTCTCGACGATGACCAGCTTGGCATTCCACTTCTCTTTCTGAACTTTGACCTGATTGACGAGATCAACAAAGTTGGGGCGGTCGCGCCAAACGTCGAGCAAATAATACCCGTCGGGGCACTTCGCCCAGGTCGTGCAGACTGTGTAGGAGTTGGTCTCGTCACCTTGATAGGCGGTATCCCACGACTGAATCACCGCCTCGACTTTCGCTGCATCAGGGGCTTTTTGATAGCGTTTCACCCAGGCATTCTTGAAGATATAACCGCCCGGCGGCAGCGGGCACTGATTATATTGGGCTTCGAAATCATGTTCGCCCATATCTATTTTTAGCTGTTTGAGATCCGCCGTGTTATGCCGTGACCACTGAAGTATCGATCCCTCCCCAATCCATATCTTGTCCCCTCCAGCGACAATGTCGTAAATCTGTTTTTTTGGAAATATGGCTGGCAGTATCAGTTCTTCCCAGCCTCCTTTCGCGATGAGATGGCCTGGCAAATCCTCGGCGTGCAGTCTCTGTCCGACAACAATGACCCTCCCCTTCTTTGGGTGATCAAAACGGCTATGAATCGTTGAGTTGAACCAGTGGATACAGCTCTCGCGTGCCGTCGGTGAATGCGCCTCGCTGGCCTTGAGCAAATCGTCGGCGATAAAAAAATGCGCGCCGCGCCCAGTCACCGTACCTCCGACCGACGTTGCCAGCCGGTATCCCCCTGCAGTCGTTCCAATCTCGGTCTTATTCTGTAAGTTGGGATCCAGGATGGTTGCAGGAAACAACCTTCGATAAAAGGGCGACCGCATCAGTCTTAAGGTATCGCCGCTGAACTTCTCGGCAAGCGAGGCCGCATAAGATGCACAAACGATGCGTGTTTTGGGGTTCCTGCCAAGCAGCCAAGCTGTGTATGCGATCGAAATCAGATAAGTCTTCAGATAGCGTGGTGGGATGCAGACCAGGGCGCGCCGGACTTCGCCGTCATACACCTTTTCGAGCAGCCGACAGACGATGCTGATGTGGCGAGACATCTCGAGCATTCCTCCTTCCAGGACCGGAAAGGCACGAATAGCGAAGGATGGAAACTCGCGACGGCACAAGTCATCGACTATCTTTCGCAGCTCGAACGGGTCAGCCATCGGCTTCATCCTTTTTCTTGAAGACGTGAAATTTCTCACGAAGCTCGATCCACGCTTCGAGCGTCGCATAATCCGCAGTGGAGTCTTCCGGTGATGGCGGAGCGGCCTTCGGTGGGTCGTATCTCTCGTCGAGCTCTTTCTGGATCTGAAATGCCTTCAGGTCGCCGTTAGCGGCTTTCTGGGCTACTTGATGGTAACCCAGTTCCTTCTTGGACATGGTCTTCTGTTTGCCGTCCATGTTGACGGTAATCTTCTGTTCAAATGCCTCCTTGTAGAGGGTCTTCTGATTCTTCGTGCCTTTCGGGCGGCCCATCGGGTTGGGTGACGGGCCGCCTTTCTTCCACCAGGTTTTAGGATCCGTTTTGCCCTTGCCCCACTTCGAGGACTTCAGGGCCTTCTTCTCCTCATCCATGGTTGCCCGGCCCTTCGTCGCCAGCACGCTGTTCGACGAGTTCTGTAAAGGTCAAACCGGTATCGACGTGGACGGCGCGATCACCCGTTAGTCGTTCCCAGCGCCGGATGGCGCGATCGACATACTTGGGATCGAGTTCGATGCAGCGGGCTTCTCGATTACAATGCTCGCTGGCGATGATCGTCGCGCCCCCGCCAGAAAACGGATCGAGCACCACGTTGCCGGGTTGGGTCACATCGAGGATTGCGTCAACGACAAGTTCAACGGGCTTCGGTGTTGGATGATCGGCGAGTGCCTGAGCGGCAGAGGATCCCCGACGGTTGGCGCCCGGATAGCACCAAATGTTTGTGCGGTCCCGTCCGTGAACGCCGAGAGCCACATTATTTACAGCGAGCGAAGTTCCATTGCAGAACACAGCGATGAATTCATGGGCCGATCGGTACAGACCGCCCATACCGCCCGATCCTTTATTCCACACAGCGACATTGATGCGATCCAACTCAGCATCGCGTCCGGCTCCGAGAAGGACGTCTATTTGACGCCAGTCCATGCAGGCGAACAGGACCGCACCCGGCAACAACGACGCCCGGCAAAGTGTGAGGTACGTTTGCAAGAACTGGCGGAACTCGGCCTCGCTCTCCTTCCCCGCAAACATGACGAAGTCTTCGTGCTGATGCTTGCCGAGACCGCCGACGAAACCTTCGATTGGACAGTTATAAGGTGGATCGCTGAAGGCCGCGTGCGCCGCGCTGCCACCGAGCACACGCTTATATGATGTCTCATCCAAAGCATCGCCGCAAAGCAGCTGATGGCGACCGAGGCGGTATAGGTCGCCGACCCTGCTCGTTGTAACGGCTGTTGTGCTACCCTCTTCTTCGTCTCCCCCAATGTTGTGTTCGATCGGAAGAGGCTCAAACTTGATCTGATCGATCTCGGGTAACGTGAAACCGGTGGAGATCAACTCGATCCCGTGGGACTCGATCGTGATCATCCGATCGCGCAACTTATCGAGGTTGTATTTGCCGATTTCGCCGATGCGATTGAGCGCGAGACTGAGAGCTTCGAGTTCGATCGGATCAAGATGATCGACCACTCGGCATTCGATTGTCTCGAGGCCAAGCCGGATCGCCGCTTCCCACAAGACATGCCCAGCAATGATGGTGCCATGTTTGTCGATCAAGATCGGCAGCACCATCCCGAACTTCTTGACGGAGCGGATCGTGCTTTCGAGAAGCTGCGGCGTCGTCTCCCGCGTCCGATTTGCTGATGGGTGGAGCGAGTTGACGGGCTTGAAGACGGTGAGAAGCGCTGGCTGCGGATCATTGCGACCGTGACCATGGAGAAGAGCAGTGATCCGCGTCTCGTCACGGTTGCTTGAGCGACGCTTCTTCGTCTTGGCCTGAAGCTGTTTAGTTAGATTGCGGGATGTGAGCGTGTTTCTGGTCGGCATTCCTTCCTCCAATCGATATTCGATTGGAGGCCGACGCATAATAGGGGTCCTGCATCCAATCGGAGTGCAAGACCTGACCCCAAGAACTAGGGGTCCATATTTCTAAGAATATATCAGGTCTAAACGTTACGCTGGGCCAATCCCACACCCTGGGTCATATCCATCCAGATACAATCGGATCCAACGCCTATTGCCATTGAACTTGGCCCCATGCACTAGGGGTCTATATTTCATCGAATATACCGAGCTCAATGCACGGGTAAAATATGCAAGAGAGCAAATTTATTCAAGGGCGCTCGTGATTTGAGCTTAATCTGTTTCGCCCACTGCAATCCGTAATCCCTGTAATCGACATCCGTGCTTCCGCGCTCGCGTTTCCGTGTTTTGATTTTCACCGGAAAATTGACAAAACCCACGTATTACTTGGCGTTTGAAGCGATCAGGCGATCCCATTCCGTGTATTTTTGCGAGTTTTCCGTGTTTTCCGGGGGTGAACACGGAAAATCCACCTGGAGACTAGTTCGCCTTCGACTGTCACCACAGCCACCCAACTTGCTGAAATAGGTAAGTTTTATCGTTCTCCCAAGCAGCCTGGATGTGCCGCAATATCCGCGGCTCGTCACACGGGTCGTGAGATCGTAGCGAACGCGAAACAGCATCGTCGGGCGAGAAACGTGGTCGCCCGTCTCTGGGGGCTTCTTGCTCGGCCTCAGGGCACAAATCCGAGGTGCGCGCGCTGAGCCAGCCAGTCGTGCGGCCGAGTTTCAGGAGACGCGCCGACGGCCCGAAAGGCTCGGATTACGGGTACGATGTCAGGTTCATTTCAATAACAGAGCTCGGCGATCATCACGACGACGAAGCCCTCGGCGTTTCGCCGGCGTTCCAGACACTGATTTGGGAATGAAAGCTATTTCAGCGGCGTGTAATCAGCGACCGGTTCGGGACGATGAAAGTGATACGTGAGCCCGAGCCGGAGGATCCAGAAGTCGTCATCCCAACCGACGTGCTGTGTGCACGTCGCGCCGCACGCGCCAGTAAACGTGTAATCTGCACTATCGGATCCGAGATCGACGTAAAGCGCCTCTGCCCGGAACGACCAATTCTCATCGGCCATAAATTCAACGCCACCGCCAGCAGTCCATCCAAGCTGCGTGCCGCCGCTCGATGCGGAAAACGGCGGAGATATCAGTCCTGTTGGACCGACGTTCGTTATGAACCGATGGTCGGTATTGGCATAAGCAAGACCTCCCGTTGCGTAGATCAGGTAGCTGTCGTCGCCAACAATACCCAGTCGAGCCCGAAGTGTTCCGAACCAATCCATGCTTGATTGGAATGCAGCTGAGCCCACAGGCCCGCCGCAGGGAGCAGAACCGCAAACACCGACATCAGACTCTGTATCGGTCCCATAATAGCTGAAGTCGGTTTCGACGCCGAACACTACGCCGCCGCATTGGACGTTGTAGCCGCCATGACCGCCGATCGTGAATCCGCGATCGTTGTCAGCCAAACCCGCAATGCCATTCGGCGAGCCGTCGTCAGCATACTGCGTCACCTCTTGGTGCGATCTGGTGCTGCCGAAACCAAGCTGAATACCGGCATAAGGCCCGGCAAATGCACCTCCGAAACAACGTCCCGGCGGTGACGCCATCGGCACATCTCTCATCATGCCGTCGGCCCAGGCATTGCCGGCAGCAAACAGTGCAGCACAGAGAACCATAAGGAAGGAAAATAATCTCATTGTCTAAGCCTCTGATTCAACGGCATGAACGGGAAACCGGAATTTGCAGATGCGCCAAATTTAGCAATGTTCACCATATGGAAAGGTGATTCGTGCGCGCCCGTCGAGTTCGGACTGCCTTCACTTGCGCATTCGATCTGACAATCTGCCCATTCGACGAGCAAATGCGCGCTAACGGTTGCCTCAACGCAACACGGTTCAATGCCGCCGACCCGCAGCATTCGACTTTCAAAAAGTAAAGTCCGAGGGTTGGATCTACAGTCGAATGAGCGGCGGCTCCCACGACGGATCTTCGATCAAGCTCGTCGCGACGCAGTACCGATGCAGGCCAATCAGCATGGGATCTTTCTCTGGGCCATGCTTCTTGCCGATGAGCAACGCAGCTAGTCTTTTCATGAAAGCCTGACGCTCGTCTGTTCCCATGTCGTCGACGCAATGGAAAATTTGCTCCAGGAGACGCAGCCCGTTCTGGCAGTCGGCGTCAGTTTCAGACGCGCGCTCTGTGCCGCGAGCCAGAGCTAGGAGATCAGCAACGCGCGTGTAGTAGGCTCTCTGTTCCATAGTGCGCAGAATACGCCGCGCATCGTGGGAACGAAATTGTCGGAAACGACAGGGCCGAAAGTCATTAGAATTTGCGCGTAATGGCGCGGCTCAGCACCACGACGCTCTCGCTTCGTCATGGCTTTGCAGGAACTTTCTAAACGGCGATGAGCTGCTGCGCGACTACCTTCGCGACGGCCTGAGTCGTTGTCGTGCAATTTAGCTTTTCGCGTGCGGAGTTGAGGTGAAACCGCACCGTGCGCTCGCTAATGCCGAGAATGACGCTCGCTTCCCAAGCTGATTTTCCTGCCGCGACCCACCTCAAGCAGTCCAGCTCGCGTGCCGAGACGACAAGAGCTTCGGAGGTATCGATACCGTTCCGCCGCAGCATATGGCTGTGAAAGTATTCGCCGAGGATTTTAAGTTCGGCAACTTCGGGCTCGAGGGCTTCCTCGTACTCATCGAACTCGGACTGAGCTTGGAAGCCAAGTATTGCAAACTCACCTCGGCGCGAACTGATCTGCAGCGCGCCAATCTCGTCACCACCCTGCATCGTCGGCTTTGCTGCGCTGTCCTCGCACGCCATCCGGACGATATTCAGCTCCGAAAGACGTTCCACAGGAACCGCCTTCGCGGTAATGGCCTGACTGGCGGTGTTGCCTGAAAACGCGCAATGCACAAACGATCCGCTGGAAAAGCGGGGGATGTTCACGCACAGGTACGAGATGTCCGAGAGCTGATAAATCTTCTGCGCGGCGAGCAGGAACGCTACGCCTTTGTCTCTTTCGACGATCGCGCTCCGATCATCAACGATCGCTGCTAATACGCCTGACAACATGTCCTAACCTTCGCTTCGCTCAATTTCTACGTTTGTATGGAAGGGCCGATGACTGAACTCATTTCTCTCGGAATGCGCGCGAGAAGCTGTCCATTACCGGCTCCATGATGTAGTCGAAGAAGGTCCGTTTCCCGGTGCGGATATAAAGATCCGCAGGCATGCCCGGCGTCGGTTTGAAATCGGGAATCTTCGCGAGCACATCGCTCTTGTCGAGCTTTACGCGCACGATGAACGAGCCGCGGTCGATTGTCTCCGGAGTTTCGGTCATCATCGAGGGACGATCGGAAATGGTGTCGGCCGAAAGATAGCTGACGTGCCCGTCGATCATGGGCGTTACGCGTTGGTTCAGGGCCGAGAGCCGCACGGTTGCGGGCTGACCTTCCTTCACGTGGACGACCTGGTTTGGGCTGATGCGGCCTTCGATAATCAGTTCGTCGTTGACCGGCAAAAGCTCAAGGATCGTGCTTCCCGCGGCAACGACCCCACCACGAGTATGTTGGTTCAGCTTGACAACAATGCCGCGAACCGGAGCCTTGACGTCGGTACGCTCCACGACATCCTTGGCCGAGCGAATTTGCTCGGTGACGTCATCAAGATCGGATTCCGTTTGACGAAGTTCTTCTACCGATTTTTGTGTGGCCGTAGATTGAATTGACGCAATCTGCTGCTCCGCGCGCGCGACTTGTTGGCGGCTGTCTGCGACGCGGCCGACCAGCTCTCCGAGCTCGCCATTGAGTGCGGCCTCGTCGCGCTGGACGGCATAAACTTCCGTTTTTCGAATTAGATCGCGCTGCAGCAACGCGTTCTTGGCCTTGAGTTCCTCGCCGAAAAGATCGAGCCGCTGCTGCGTCGCCGAGATTTGCGCATTGTAGCCAGCGATGCTTTCCTTGAGACCCGCAATCTCCTTGTGCAAGACGGCGATTTCCGCCTGGAGCTTGTTGCGCCTTGCCGTCAACTCCAATTCCTGCCGTTTGATAATCATCTGCACTTCGGGATCCTTGACATCGACGTCGGCCGTCGCCGGTAGCGAAAACGTCTCCTTTCCAGCAAGCTCGGCTTCAAGACGCGCCTGTGCCGTGATTAGCCTGTCCTTTCTAAGGACAAGCATGCGAAGCTTCGCGACCGCCGTCGTCGGATCAAGCCGCAACAGAACTTGTCCTGCTTCGACGAGATCACCTTCTTTCACATCAACTTCGCTGACGATGCCGCCTTCAAGATGCTGGATTTGCTTGTTCTGTCCTGCGGCGACAAACGTGCCCGATGTTACGACAGCCCCATCGAGCGGCGCGGTCGCCGCCCAGGCACCGAAACCGAGTCCACAAGCTGCAACAACGCCCAGGCCGAGCAGGGTCGGAATGCGAGAGCTTCTGGGAACGCTCACGTGCCACTGGTCGATTCCTGGACATCCGAGAAGCATGTCGATTTCCTGACGATTATAATTTCAAACCTGGCGCCATTGCTTAAGCTGAGGTATTCGCGGTGGCCTGACGAACGAGGCGGTGCAGCACATCGCGTGGCGCGCCGAAGCCTTCCATGCGCCCGGACCGCAAGATCAGAACCTTGTCGACGGTATTAAGTAGTGCGGGCCGCTGCGTGATCAGGACCATCGTCACGCCGCGCTCCTTCGCCTTCTTCATACTGTCGGCCAGCGCCTGCTCGCCGACGGAGTCCAGATTGGAGTTGGGCTCGTCGAGAACGATGAGCGAAGGATTGCCGAAGAATGCGCGGGCTAACGCGATGCGTTGCTTCTGGCCGCCCGAAAGCGGCGCGCCGTTCCGATCGAGAACCGTCTCGTATCCGGCGTTGAGCTGGCACACCATGTCGTGAACGCCCGCAACGGTGGCCGCATCATAAACATCTCTGTCCGGCAGATCGGTACGGAGGCGACAGATGTTCTCCTTGATCGTGCCCGGGAAAAGCTCGACCTCTTGCGGCAGGTACCCGGTGAATTCACCGAACTGCCGCCGGTCCCAATTGCGCAACTCCGTTCCGTCGAGCCGTACCTTCCCTGCCGTCGGAAACAGGCAGCCCACGAGAACGCGCGCCAGCGTCGATTTACCCGAACCCGAAGGTCCGACGATCGCGAGCGACTCGCCGGGGTTGAGTTCAAAGCTGAGCCCGTTGAGAACTGGCTCGCGGCTTCCCTGCGGAATATAAAGGAGACGTTCGACACTTACCTTTCCGGCCGGCTTCGGAAGCCGAAGCTTGGACCTCTCTTTTCCGACGCCTTCGAGAGCGGCCCTGACGCGCGCATAGGCGGCCCGCGTTTGCACCACGGATCGCCAGCCCTCGATCATCCCTTCAAGCGGCTGCAAGGCGCGCCCGCCGATGATCGATGCGGCAATCATCATGCCGCCCGTGAGCGTCCCGTTGAGCGCCAGATGTGCACCCCAGCCGAGAATCGAAATCTGCGTGACGAGCCGGACAAACTTAGAGGCGCCGCTGATCCAGAAATTACGGTCATGGGCATTGATTTGCATGGCCAGGGCCGGAGCCTGCTCACGCCCCCAATGCAGGATGCTTTCGTTGAGCATGCCCATGGCGTTGATCACCTGGGCATTGCGCGCCAGCGAGTCCGCATGAGCGTCAGCTTTCGATGAATAGGTCCCCGCTTTGCTGAGAGGACCGGACGTCGCGGTCTGGTTCAGCAATGCAATGACGAAAAGAATGATGCCCGCCGTGAGCACGATCGCGCCAAGGTCAGGGTGAATGAGAAAGACGACGCCGAAATAAAATGGCGATAACGGCGCGTCGAAGAGCAACAGCATCGTCGGGCTGGAGATAAAGCTGCGTACCTGATGCAGCGCGCGGAGAGCCTGGACGCTTCCGCCCTCGCCTGTCGGTGCCGACATGACAATGCTGGCGAGCACAGGCCCGCCTAGAATCGTTTCCATCGTAGCGGCAAGCCGGCCGAGAATTTGGCGCCGAAGAATGTCGAGGACGGAGAGCGTCGCGAGCAGCCCGACTGCAAGAGCGGACAGCATCATCAGCGTATCGAGACTGCGGCTCGTCAAAACTCTGTCAGAAATTTGGAACAGATAGATCGGCATCGTCAGCATCAGCGCATTGACGAACACCGAGAAGAGCGCGACCGAGGCGAATGTTCTCCGCGAGATCGAGCGCCACTTCGCTAAGGGGTCCACGACGGATTCAGTCTGTGAGGAATACGTCTCTGGAACAGCGGAGTTTGTGCTCTTCCATTTGCTGAGTTCGGCACGTATGCCCGCGAGCCGACGAAGCGCAGGATGCTGGTCGCCAGCCTCCGCTTCCGCTTCAGCGGATTCGGCCTCAGCTCCGGACCGATCAAAGTCGATGAGGGACGGCTCTCCCTCATCGGGCTCGTGTCGCGGCTGATTGCTCGTCGCCAGATACGTATTCATCGGTCGTCCGTCCCCTGTTTGACGATTCTTCTCTTATCCAAGCAGGCCGTGAAGATGGGATTGAAGATCGTCCAAGACAGGCAAATGAACCGATTGCTGATCGCTGCTATGATCGACCGAATCCGTATCGGAATGCGAAGCATGCGAGCCAATTCCGATCGCGCTCGTGATGATCGTGGTGATGCCGCCGGTGTCTGTCGAAGCCGAACCTGTCGCGCCCGCATCCGCCGAACTATCGCTGAGAGCCAGGTTGAATTGGGAGTAGCCCGTCGCGCCTGATCCGATATCGTGGGCAAGCATCACATCAGGCGTTTCGGCTGCGAATGCGAGCGATCCGGACGACGACAGGCCCAAGCCGTTCAGCGCGCTACCGACAATGTCCGTGCCGGACGCCACGAGATCGTGGCCCGCTGTCAAAACGTCATGGCTGACAGAAGGCAAAAGAGAATTCGTTGCACCATCATGATCGAGAAGCGTAACGATCGGTGAGGTGCTGGACATGACGTCGCTTCCGATGTCCGCCACCGCATGAACGAACGAGCCGCCGATATCGTCCACTGTATGCGTGACGGTTGTCGCAAGTGTATCGACCGCTGAAATAGCCGTCGGAACGACATCGCCCAGCGTGCTGGCAACGGTGTTTAATGCTGAATGTGCGATATCACTCACGGCAGTCGTTGCGCCGCCTAGAATATGGCCGACGTCATCCGTAACGGTGCCCAGCGTATCGCCGAGATTGCCGAGAACGTTAGAAGCTGTCTGCAAAGTCGTGTCGACGACACCGACGAGCGGTGAAATGGCATCAGTCACCGGGTGGATGACCGTATCGACAACAGTGCTGACGACGTCGTGATTGCCATCGCTTCCCGTATTGTCATAATAGTTGTTGGTCGCGCTATTTGTTGAATCGTGACTATCGGATGAATAGAAGTAGTTATTGATCGTGTCGGAGTGTGCTCCCGACTCCGACGCAAACGTGACTTGGCCGGCAATGCTCGATTCGAGATTCGGCTGCGCGGTTGACGCCCCAAAATGCATTGCACTGAAATCCGGAAGTGATGCCGTCGCTCCCGAAAAAGAATTCATCGCGGCGTTTGCTTGGTCTGCGTGAGCAGTCGGATCGCTCGCGAGCGATTCGAGTGACATATGCTGCATTTCCGGGTGCGAGATGCCGGAGGAGGACGCATCATTGCCCGAGTGCAGATTATCGTGATCTCCGCCTACCATGGCCGCCGCGTGTGCCGCTTGGCCGAAAATATCCGTTCCGGTCAGAAAGTTCGCAAGAAAGAACGACCACGTAAGAAAACTCCAAAGCCCGCGTTGCCGCTCAGGACCCGGGAGATTTCTGACATCGATTGCTTTCGCATTCTTCTTCGTGGCAGTCGAATACGCATCGCCAAATTGGATTGACATGTGTCCGTCCTCGTTGATGTTTCCGGTTCGGGTTGGTTCTGCTGGTTTGATCTCCTCTTGGGGACCGTGCATCGGCCGGCCCGCTGGGGCCGGCCGACAAATTCACGCTATGAGTGATGGATGTCCGTGCCCGTATCCACGTGCGCGGTATCGAACAAGTTCAGGTTGCTGGTCAGATGATCGAGATCGAGGTTGCTCGACAGGATGTCACCGATGCCATGTCCGTTGAGCAGAGCACCGACATCGGATAGATCGGCCGAACCCGCATCGTGAAGGAGGCCGGATAGATCCGCGTTCGAATGCGAAGACGCATCGGCAAGCCCCGAGGCAATATTTGCATCCTGGCTCAAACCGGTGAGGTTCAGGCCGCCGAGTGGATTACCCGCGTCAAACGAAGCGATGCTGGCGACGATATTTCCGACGTCATGCACGACAGCCGGGACAATGCCTAAGTCACCCGTACCGGTCGCCGCGCCAAGCAGCGAGTCGACCGCATGGCCGGCACCGTCGACGACGTTGTCGACCAGGCCGGACAGCGAACCGAGATCACCCGCGCCGCCTGCCGCACCGGCAAGCGTATCGACCACGTGTCCGACGTCGCCCGCAACGTTATCGACCAAGCCAGACAACGAACCGAGGTCACCCGCGCCGCCTGCCGCACCGGCCAGCGTATCGACCACGTGTCCGACATCGCCTGCAACGTTATCGACGAGCCCCGACAGCGAACCGAGGTCGCCCGTATCGGTTGCCGCGCCAAGCAGCGAGTCAACCGCATGGCCCGCGCCGTCGACGACGTTGTCGACCAGGCCAGACAGCGAGCCGAGGTCGCCCGCACCGCCTGCTGCACCGGCGAGCGTATCGACGACATGTCCCACATCGCCTGCAACGTTGTCGACCAAACCCGACAACGCGCCGAGGTCACCCGCGCCGCCTGCCGCACCAGCAAGAGTATCGACCACGTGTCCGACATCGCCCGCAAGATTGTCGACGAGCGATGTCAACAAGCCAAGATCGTCCGTGCCGCCCGCCGCACCGGCGAGTGCATCAACGACCTGGCCGACATCCGAAGCGACGTTATCGATCAGGCCAGACAGCGAACCAAGGTCTCCCGTGCCGCCGGCAACACCGCCGAGTGCGCCGAGAGTTCCGTCGATCAGGTTGCCGATATCAGTTGTGGCTGCGTCGAGAATTGGCGGGATAATACCGGAGACGTCTCCCAAGCCTGACGTGATACCGGAGAGTGAGCTGGTCACGCCGCCAAGATCCGTGGTCAATCCATCGACGAGCGCAGGAACGGTAGCTGTAATATCTCCCAGATCTACCAGATTGCTGACCGCTGGCAGGCTGCCCGTCACGCCATCAAGATCAGCATTTATGCCATCGACCAGCGACGGCACCGTCGCTGTGAGGCCGCTGAGATCGCCGATAGTTCCCAGATCGACCCCGAGCCCATCGACAAGGGAGGGCACCGTCGCCGTGAGACCGCTAAGATCGGCGATATCGCCGACGTTCAACCCATCGACGAGAGAAGGAACCGTCGCGGCAACATCGCCGAGGTCGACGAGACCGGACAACGACGGCAACGCGTCACCAACATCGAGAAGATTGGAGAGGTCCGGCAAGGTGGCGGTGAGACCGCTAAGATCGGCGGTGATATCGCCTACGGTTGGAAGGCCGGCCGTAATGCCACCAAGATCGAGATCGCCAAGCGATGGCAGCGTGATTGTGGGATCAACCGTGATGCTCGGCAGTGTCTCAGTGCCGTTGTCGCCGCCGGTATCGCCACCCCCATTATCCGACCCGCCATTGTCGTCCGACGAATTGTAATAATAATAATTGTTGGTCGTCGTTGTCGTCGTGTCGTGGCTGTCGGTGGTGTAGTAATAGTTGTTGGTTGTGCTTTGGGTCATCGAATTACAAGGCTCCGGTGGGCAATTACATGAAGGGGGAGGCGGAGGAGGAGGCTCCGGTGGCGGACAGTCCCAGAGTGTTACGCAGTCTTGCGCCATGCTCAGTTTCCTCTTTCAGAGAAAGTTCTTCGAGGACCTGAACGACAAACGTCCGATCTAGTACGGCTTTCCTGATGTCGCTTTCCGAGTCCATGCGCTTACCTTGGCGGAAAACAGAAATGGAGGAAGCTGTTCGAAACGACAGCTCGATCGCCAAAATCGATTCAATTTTTTCGAAAACTTGAAAATTTCCGGAGATCCTTTCATTCGATAAATATCGCCTGCGAGGATCCCACCCATTTATTGCGTTATGCTTTTTCGATTGCGAATAACTGCAAATATTCGTGAAACGTTTCGCTAAATCTAATCGGACGCAATTGCCTAAATGCAGTTGTTTCTAATCATGGCCCCAATCAAGCATTTTTGTTATTGAGGAAAATTCTGGCTGCGAGGTTTGCCACGTCTCTGGGGTCGTCAAACCCACGCTCGACAAGAGTCTGTACAATCGAGGCAAGCTGAGAATGACGCTCGTCCAGATTCGCCATATCCGTCGAAAGTTGGAGCCTGTCGCATGCGATATCGAAAGCTGCACGCATCAGAGAAAGTTCAAGTTGGTGCAAACTTTCGAGGGTCATGGATCATCCGGAAGGACGAGATGCGGCGAGGACGAGCACCTCGAACTCAGGGGGGCGTCCGAGGTGCTCGCATTTTGTCAGCGGGCGCGAGGACGGGTCGCGTGCTGGCGAGTTAAAGGTCTCAGGCCGAACGTTTTCCGACAACTGTCGAAAACGACATCGAGCTTGAACGAGCCGAGGTGGTTCCCGCGCTAACTATATTGGAACCGGCTAGCTCGAAATATCTGATTATGCAGCTACGAAGGCCTAGCTGCGCGCTCATATTCCAAGGCAAGCATCAGTGAGATTTGTACGGAGTAAAACTTCAGCGCGCGCTTGCCTGCTCCGTTGACCATAAATAACGATCTGACTGCGAATCCCGGGTCAATCTTCCCTGAGCCCACTTTCAGGGATTCCCTGCTCGTTGCCATAGTACTTGTAGGGTAGGAATTTTCCTGAAATCATCAACCGCACACGATCGCCTTTGGCATGCGGTTGCCGTTCGATCTCCGTTTCGAGATCGATCGCCGACATAATGCCGTCCCCGAACTCTTCTTCAATCAATGCCTTCCAGGCGGGGCCGTTGACCATCACAAGTTCGTAGAAGCGATAGAGCAGAGGATCGGTCGGTGGCATCGGCGTGCCGCGATATGGCACTTCATTCAGCATCCGCTCTTCAGTCTCGGATAATCCGAAGAGTCCAGCGGCTTTCTTCGCTAGCGGTTTCACCAGCTTCATCTGCCCCAAAAGAGCTCCGACGATAAGAATGGGAGACACGCCACCGATTTCCTGCGTGATATGTTTCCAGGTCCAGCCATTCGCGCGTTTGATATCAAGGATCTTTTCTGTCAACTCTTCTCGGCGCATCTCTGTCTCCCTCGAATTTAAAACATGAGAAGCGCCCCCGTTCGGGGCGCTTCCCGGTCTTAGCTCAGGCTTTCTTGAACTTGGCCGCTTCTTCCGAGCCGCCTGTCGCATTCCCGGCGCTGTAGGAATGCGCCCCGGCGCCCGCGAGCTTGCCGCCCTGTACGATGAGGTATTCGTTACGGATCGGCTTGTTTTCGAAGTAGCACTCGAGGATTTCGCGTGTGCCTGCAGCATAGCGCGCCTGCGCAGACAGTGACGTGCCGGAGATGTGTGGTGTCATGCCGTGATGTGGCATTGTCCGCCACGGATGATCCTGCGGCGCAGGCTGCGGGAACCACACGTCGCCCGCATACCCTGCGAGCTGGCCGCTCTCGAGTGCGCGAACGATCGCGTCGCGATCGCACAGCTTGCCGCGCGCCGTATTGACGAGATACGCGCCGCGCTTGAAGTTCTTGAGCGAGGCATCGTTGATCATGTGCTCCGTTTCCGGATGCAGCGGGCAGTTCAAGGTTACGATATCGCAAGCCTTCGTCAAGCTTTCGAGGGTCGTGTGGTGCGTAAGGTTCAGTTCCTTCTCGACCGCGTCCGGAAGCTTGTAACGGTCCATGTAGTGCAGCTTGACATCGAATGGCTTCAAGAGACGAAGGACGCGCAGGCCGATACGGCCGGCCGCGACGGTTCCGACGTGCATGCCTTCGATATCGTAGGACCGCTCGACGCAATCGGCGATATTCCAGCCGCCTTCGATGACCCATTTGTACGAAGGAATGTAGTTACGGACGAGCGACAGCATCTGCATCACGACGTGCTCAGCAACGCTGTTCGAGTTGCAGTACGTGACCTCGGCAACGGTAATGCCGCGATCCATCGCAGCCTGCAGGTCGGTGTGATCGGAGCCGATGCCGGCCGTGACGATCATCTTGAGCTTCGGCGCTTTCGCGATCCGCTCAGCCGTCATGTAAGCGGGCCAGAAGGGCTGCGAAATGACGATCTCGGCGTCGGGCAGTTCCTTGTCGAGCGTCGAGTTGGCGCCGTCCTTATCGGACGTCACAACGAGAGTGTGGCCGTTGCTTTCGAGATATTTACGAAGGCCGAGTTCGCCCGACACGCTGCCAAGCAGGTGTCCGGGAACAAAATCGATGGCGTGCGGCGTCGGCGTCGTCTGCCCATCGGGATATTTCGTGATTTTTGGAATGTCGTCACGCGCATACGATTTCGGATACCCGGTTACGGGATCGTCGTAGAGAACACATACGATCTTAGCCATCTCGAACTCCGTTCATGAAAAAAGGCCGAGAGAAAACGCTTCGTCCGGGTGCGTTCCGAACGACTGACAACCTGTCGGTGAGGGTGATACGACGAGGCTCTCGTCAGCCCCGGGTTTCGCTCCTCTTCGCGCTCCTCGCTTGATGCCGGCTATTGCAAGCTCTTCCTCGACCAAGCGCGCGAGTTGTCGTGCCTTGTGTGCCGGGCGGTCAAACGAATGAGATCTCTAAGCTGATCGATATGATCGATCAGCCCGCCACCTCGAGAGCAGGCGCGAAAAGGTCGTCATGCTCGAGATGCGCGGCGCAACGAATGAGGGCGTGCGCGAGAGGAGAGAGCGGATCGCGATCGGAGACGACAAGACCGACGGCTTGGCTGTGCCGAGGTTCGGCCAATTCGACGAGCGCCAGCTCTTTGCACCCGCTAAAAATGTAGGAAAACGTATGCGGGATGATGCTCGACCATTCGCCTGCGCAAACGTGGGAGCATATGGCAAGGTACGAATTCGACGTGACAGATGGTGTGAGCTTCAGTCCTAGAGATTCCGTGAGCTTATTAAGAATGCGCCTGTTTTGCATGCTTTCGTTCAGTAAACAGAGGTTTTCGGCAACTGCTTCTTTCCACGATATTGCGTCGCTCTGTGCCAGAGGGCTGTCGATGTGCGTTACCAGAAAGTAGCGCTCGTCATAAAGCGGTGTTTTGCGGACGTTCGAAAGTGGCTCGTTTTCCAAATACGTCAGACCGGCGTCGAGTTCGAACTTATCGATGCCCGCTTGGATCTCTACCGACGTCATCGAAAAGACATCGACGGTAATACCGGGGTGCTTGGCGCAAAACGGCGACGTCAGCCGGGCAACAGCAGGCATCGCCGCTGGGATCACTCCGAGCCGTAACGTTCCCTTCAAGCCATCGCGAATTCCGGCAACATCTTGTTTGAGACTTTCGTAGTCGGAGATGATCTGTGAGGCCCACGTCACCACACGCTCGCCCTCGGGCGTCAAGCCGATAAATCGCGGTCCGCGCAAAACCAGACGCATGTCGAGTTCGCGCTCGAGTGCCTTGAGGCCTGCCGACAGTGTCGATTGGGTAACGTGGCATTTCTCGGCCGCACGCGTGAAATGCTTCTCTCGCGCGAGAGCTAGCAGATAACTCATTTGCCTAACAAACATAGCATCTGTGCTCCAGATTCCATATCGAAATAGTCATACGGCTATTTCGTGTTAAATGGATAGTGCTCCGCGATGGCCTTGTCCACCTTGGATAGGAAGCGCTAACCTCATCTTGCCATTGAAATCCGATATCGGATCACTGCGTCACCCACGCTGGGCGCATGCAGATTTCTGTCCAACGAGGAGACAGTCCATGGAGAAGGAGTTGACCAGCAGACGGTCCAGAGATCCTGGAATGGAGGCAAGCTGATCGGCGGAAAGCCGCCGCCAAGCACCGCCTTATTTGGTTCTTCAGACTAGCCTTCACATGCAAAGGGACGCGGGATCTGACCAAGTGATCGAGCACATTTGGGGACGACGCAGAAGAGGCTAGCATTCTTTGTTCGCCGCGCACGGGCATTTTGCCCGCCAAGCCCCGGCGCTACTTCATTTCGGGACGAGAACAATGCAAACTCTTCTCAAAAACGGGGGTGGTCATGCGTCTTCTTACGCTGCTGATTATTCGGCTCATGGCGGTTGTGCTGCTTTGTCTTGCTGCCGCCATCGGTTGCTTGGTCTGGGATGCTCATCGGTCAATCGAAAGCGATGTCGTCTCTACCGCAGCGCGTGTAAACCAGCGCCTGCAGGCGCTCTATTGGCAGCAACTCCTCTGGCGTAACGGAACGCAACGTGGAACGCTCATGCCGCTTCCGGAATGGGACACCGTCGAAACCCAAAGCATCATTTCGCCAGGGGTGTGCGTCACGTTCGGCCTTCCGGGAGCTGACCGCCACAAGCTCTGCAGCCAGGTTGAGGCGCTCGGTCCAACCGCGCCGGGCTGGTTTGCTGCGACGTACCTTTCTCTTCTGGGAGCAGACAAGCCGGTCGCGCAGCCCCTCTCGATCCATGATGAGAGCGCTGGACTTATTGTAACGAATGCAGATCCGGATGCGACGCTTCGACGGGCATGGCGTGAAATTTCTACCGTTGTGAACGTTGCGATCATGCTGGCGGCAGGCATTGCCTTTCTAGCTGCACTTATGATCGGACATGCATTAATGCCGGCGCGGGCTATCATAACCGCGCTCAAGAAGCTTGAAGAAGGGCAACTCAGTCTGCGGCTCGGCAAATTCAAGAGCACCGAGTTCAATCACATTGCAAATGCCGTCAACCGCCTCGCCGGGACGCTTCGACAGACGAATTCCGAACGTATGGCGCTCACGGCACGGCTGTTCCAGGTTCAAGAGGAAGAACGAAGGTCCATCGCGCGGGACCTGCATGATGAATTCGGCCAAGCCCTCACCGCCACCACCGCTCTTGCCACGGTTATCGAGACGAACGCCCCACCTGATCGGCCGGACATCGCCCAGGACGCCAGGGCGATCGCCAAAACGCAACAGCGCATGATGGGCGCCCTACGGACGACGCTGGTTCGCCTGCGCTCGCAGAGTATCGAGGAAGTCGGGTTGGAGGCGAGCCTTCGGCAACTCATCACCGATTTCAACGCACAATCGAAGAGCGGGACTGTGTTCCGACTACAAATGACCGGACGATTGGCCGAACTTCAAAAGCGCGTCGCGATCGATCTTTATCGTATCGTCCAAGAATGCCTGACGAATGCAAGTAAGCATGGCCGTCCTACCGAAGTCAGCGTGCATCTTGAGCATCGTGTGTTCCGAGATCCACACATTGCGCTCACGATAGAAGACGACGGCGGCGGAGACATCAGCCGGATACACACATCATCGGGCCACGGGATACTCGGCGTGCGCGAGCGACTCGCAGGGCTCGGAGGTTCTCTGTCTATTGCCAATGCGCAGCGCGGGATCAGAATTTTTGCGATGGTGCCTCTTGGGCCCGAAGCGGTTCGCGCATGAGCCGTATTTCCATACTCCTGGTCGATGACCATCCGATCGTGCGGGAGGGGTACCGGCGGCTCTTGGAAATGCGCCCGCAATTTTCCGTCTGCGCGGAAGCCGAAGATGTCACGCAGGCCTACGTAGCTTACAAAACGCATCAGCCCGATATCGTTATTTTGGATCTCACGCTGCTCGGTGCGAGCGGGATAGAGGCTTTGCGGCGAATTCGAGAATTCGACAAGGACGCCAAAATCCTGATCTTCACAATGCACGCTGGTTCCGCTTTCGCTCTAAAGGCCTTCGAGGCCGGCGCCAGAGGCTACATCACCAAGAGCAGTCCTCCTGGTGAACTCATTCGTGCTGTCGAAATCGTCGCTGAGGGCGGCCGGGCGATGAGCGAGGACATTTCACGCGCGCTCGCGGCTGATCGTTTGAGCGGCGGCCGCCCGGCGATCGATGAGCTCACGCCAAGGGAGATGGAGGTTTTGAGGCTCGTCGCGACCGGACTCAGCAGCGAGGCAATTGCGGGCCTTCTCAATCTCAGCCTCAAGACCGTGCGCAATATCCACTATGCGGTCAAGGCAAAGATCGGCGCCGAAAACGATGCGCATCTCGTTTGGCTTGCTCCGGCAGCCGGACTCATTCCCGCCGACCAACTCGCATCGAACAGCGCGTGACGCGGGCATTTTGCCCGGACCGCGCGGGCATCGTGCTCTGGTGTGCAGGCCAACCTTGAGCAATTTTTCTTCCGGGAACGTCGACGGGCACCGAGGCAAATCAACTTCAACCTTGAACTGAAGCGTCCAACGATATCGCCCGCGACCGGCATGCGAGATATTTAGTAGGCTATATCGGCAGCAGGTGCATTGCCAAATAAGAAAAGGGAGAACGACCGAATGCCTTTGGACTCTTCAATTCCGAGCCATCTGAGATGCCCACGCACAAGGACACGCCAAGTCAGCGACAAGTGGAATCCGGCATATCCGGCGTTTTCGTCTCGTCCGGCAAAATCCATCGAAAGCATCGTCATGTCCTATTTCGGTGTCCAATCGAAGGGCGACGAAAACAAGGGCCGAGCTTGCGCCGCGTTTCAACAGATTTTGGAGAGCTTCAAACAGCCCGACGGGCCTGCGAGACACGATCTGGTCCAATTCGTCGATGGCGAAGGTTACATAAACCTTATTGCAGTCGGATATTGGACAGACCCAGCCAAGTTCGAAAATTGGAATGACAGTCCGTCGATCAAGGATTGGTGGGCATCTGATAAGCGGCTGGACGAAGGCGTCGGATATTTTCGCGAAATCTTGCGTCCGCGCATGGAACAGTTTGAGACGATCTTCACGCATGAACATGGGCCGTTCGAAGGCGCCAGCATTCTCTTTCCCGAGATGAGCGCTCCCATCATAGAACACGGTTACTGGGGTTCGATGCGAGACCGTCTTCCCTTGTCCCAAACCAGCGTCATGGACCCGGAAGGAGAGTTATCGATAAAGTCAGGCGCGCCGGAACAGGGCGGCCGTGTGATCATCGGCGGTCATGACAATCTTACGCTCATCCGCTCGGGAGAAGACTGGAGTTTTACCGAAGGCGAGGAGCGCCGCACATGGTTCGACAATATCGAACCGGTGCTGCATGAAGGCATGAACTATCTGCGCGACGATGGTCTTGAGGTCGGCTGCTACTGCAATCGCTATGTCCATCACATGGACGAACAAAGGAAATCTTCTGGAAAAAGGCTTCGGCTATAGCCTTTGGAGATCGCTATCCGCTCTGGAAACGTGGGGAGCGTCGCATCACACACACCTGCAGATCTTCGTGACGTTCATGCGCAACGTTCATAAGTTCAAGAATCTAACCCTCTACCACGAGGTGTCGGTGTTCGACGCCGCGAACCAGTATTTCGAGTATATCAATTGTCATCCGAAGACCGGTCTTCTGCGCGCGGTCTGAGACGCGCTTCCGGCCGGTCGGCTACGGCATCACTCATAGAGTGATGCCGTTCTCTTAACTGGCGTTTTCACCACATCACGACACTCGATATTGAAAGAATTGGATCGTGTAGAGATTGATCGCGGACAGAGTTCGTGTGGCTTTGCACAGGCCGGCATGCATGGTGCTCGCGGAAAGATAGCACGAGCCACAATCGGGAAAATTCACCGAGCCAGAGACGATGGTATTCCAACTGCGGAGGCTCCGTCGACGTCGCACCTCTGCATGAGACCGTTGACGAGTCCCTATCTTTGATTTTAGCGTTTCCCCATGGTGGGGAACTTGGGGAAAAGAAGGTGGAACAGCACCTGGGCGGCATTTGCGCTGCTGGGTGTGGTCCATTTTGCGGCGCTTCTCCCGAACCACCTTATTTCAGAACTTAGACATTCTCTGTTTGTCGCGGACTACGGCAGCTTTGCTGATTCCATTTGCGACAGCGCGAAATCTCGCTCTGAGCAACCGGGCGGCAAGAAATCAAGCTGCCCTTTCTGCAACGGACTTGCAGCCTTCCAGCTTGCCGTCACCACGGCGCCGTTGGTGCTTCAGCCTCTGTCCGCGATTGGCCAGAGAATTCATGAGAGCGAAACTGCGTTACTCGCGATTGTCTACCTAATACGGGCGCGAAATCGCGGCCCACCCATGAGCGCTTGATAGCGATTTGGATCGTCCGCTGACGCGGATAATTCAGCACGTCCAATCCAATCATCTCGTCGAAAGACCAGCGTCTTCATCAGTAGGGTACTGATGGTCGCTGCATGGGGGAATGCATTATGTGTCGTCATCAACGAACACAGCTGCTTACTGCGGCTGCAACGACTGTTATCGCCTTGAACCTTCAAGCCGGTGAAGCAATTGCACAGCAAGCCACGAATACAGTGATGCCACCGGTCGTTGTTGAGCAAGGGAGACAACCGAAGGTCAAGACTAAGAAAAAAGTAAAATCCTCGCATTCAAAAATCCAGCCAGGCGACAGTCCCGGGTCTAATCTCCAGCAGCCCGCCGAAGTTTATCCGACGGCTGAACCGGGCGTCGGCCGCACAGATTCGAAAAGTTTTACTGCGCCGCTCAACACCGCACGACTTTCGGGGGAGGCGATTCAATCGCAGCTACCCCGCACCAGTGATACCGCTCAGCTTCTGACGAGAGTTCCCGGAGTCAGCGTCTACACGTCCGGCGGAATATCGAGCTTGCCTGTGATTAACGGCCTCAATGACGATCGAGTAAGAGTGCTCGTCAATGGCATGGTCATTTCACCGGCTTGCACGAACCATATGAACCCGCCGCTTTCGTACATCGATCCGTCGCGGGTCGCTTCTGCCGAAGTAATCGCCGGTGTAACTCCGGTAAGCAAAGGCGGCGACAGCCTGGGTGGAACGGTCATCGTCGAATCCCGTCCTCCGGAATTTGCCGACGTGGGTGAAGGTGTGAGAACGGGCGGAAGTCTTTCAACTTTCTACCGCAGTAACGGAGATGGCATTTCTTCCTCGGCGCACGCCGAAGCGGCGACGCAGAATCTCAGCCTCGGCTATACCGGCACCTGGACCAAATCCAACGATTACTCGCGAGGGGATGATGGACCGGTTGTTCGATCGACGCTTTATCAAGCTTACAACCACGCACTCACGCTGGGCGTAAAGAACGGTGGTGATCTCTTCACTTTCGAGGGTATCTACGCGTCCGTTCCCTACCAGGGCTTCGTCAATCAGCGCATGGACATGATCGACAACGATGCGTGGCTTTTCAACGCGCGCTATCTCACGCACTTCGATTGGGGCACTCTCGATTTTCGCGCCTTCTATCACCAGACAAAGCATCGGATGGACATGCTCGCGGATAAACCCGGCACCATGCCCATGAGCGTCGACGGGACCGATGCAGGCTATTCGGTAAAGGCGGAAATTCCGCTTACGACCGCTGATATTCTCCGCGTGGGTAACGAATTTCACCGGGAGACGCTCAACGATTGGTGGCCGCCGGTTGCGGGCATGGCTCCTATGATGGGGCCCGATACGTTCGTCGACATCAATCACGGTACGCGGCAACGGCTCGGCACGTTCGCCGAGTGGGAACATCGCTGGAACGCCGCGTGGAGCACACTCATCGGCGTTAGGAACGATATGGTGTGGATGGATACAGGCGATGTCCAAGGCTACAGCGAAATGTATGCCGCCGATGCGGCCGCCTTCAACGCGCGAGGTCATGCGCGTACAGACGCCAATTTCGATGTGACGGCGCTCGCACGCTACGAACCGTCAGCCAACGAAACGTACGAGCTTGGCTATGCGCGCAAGACCCGGTCACCCAACCTCTACGAGCGCTATGCCTGGAGCACGGGTTCCATGGCCGCCGATATGATTGGCTGGTATGGCGATGCTAACGGCTATGTTGGCAATCTCGATCTCAAACCTGAGGTCGGCAATACGGTGAGCTTTACAGCCGGCTGGCACGATCGCACGCGCCGCGCCTGGGAAATCAAAGTCACTCCTTATTACACCTACGTACAGAACTATATCGATGCTAATTTCGTGGCGTCGCAAGCGAGCATGGGCGGCATGGATATGGGCGGCATGGGCATGATGGCGATGCCATCGAGTGAATTCGTAACTCTCCAATTCGCCAACCATGCCGCGCAGCTCTACGGCGTCAACGTATCCGGAAGCATGGATCTATGGGAGAGCCCTGTATATGGCCAGTTCGGACTTTCCGGCATTATAGGTTACGTGAATGGGGAAAACCTCGATACCGGCGACACGCTCTATCACATGATGCCGCTCAATGCGCAGCTGACACTCAACCATCGCCTTGGCAGTTGGTCGAACGCGGTGCAGCTGACGCTGGTCAACGATAAGAGCGACGTCAATTCACTTCGCCACGAACCGACGACGCCAGGTTACGCACTTGTTGATCTGCGTTCGAGCTACCAATGGGAGAATGTGCGCTTCGATGTCGGTATCGAGAATCTGTTCGACAAACTCTATTATCCGCCGCTTGGCGGTGTTGATTGGGCCGACTATGCGGCATCAGGAGAAGTCGGCCTGATATCCCCTGTGCCAGGGCAAGGCCGCTCGTTCAACGCAGGCGTTACGATTACATTTTGATCTTGGGCGGAGGGTGGCCGGTAGTGAACTAACCGGCCACCTGCAAAGGTGCATTAGCCAATTAGATATCCGCCTGTGGTGCTTACGGACGAACCACACGCGTGCAGCGGTATTACTTTTTTCTGGCCTTATGCCCATATCGGCTGATGGGATGTTCGGCCAGGTGTGGCACACCGATGCCATCGGTTCTCGGCAGCTTTCTCTGAGTAGCAGGCAAATTGAAAATGAATTTCAGTGTTGGCGGGTAAAGCCTTCCCCGTGACTTAGGAGGGAAGCGGCAGGAGTCCGAAATACCTCTCTCTCGCTATAACTTGCGATTTCCAATCACATACAAAGCTTCAGTTTCGGCTCCGCAACCGAGCTGCGCGTCACTTCACAAGGTCAAGAATATTTCGGAAATGGCCATGGTCGCAGCCTTTTATCCATTCAAATAGGACCATCTCGGTCGTCACTATATCTGCACCGAACCGAGCCGCTCGTTGCAGGCCTGCTTCTTTATTTTCGTCCGTGCGAGAACCAACGGCATCTCGAACCACTCGGACGCGACGTCCTTCGTTCAACAAACCAATAACCGTTTGCAGCACACAGACGTGGCCTTCACATCCGGCAACAACAATGTCGTTCTGCGAACGTGGGACCACGCATTTCCAGTCGTTTTCTTTCGTCGCGTCAAAATTCCTTTTCTGGATCACCGCATCGGAAAATTGCGCAAGCTCGGCGATTGTTTCTCCCAGACCGGCCTTATTTTCTTCGGTCAGCAATACGGAAATGTTCAGTATTTTAGCGGCCTGCGCCAAACGACGCGCATTAGCGATGATAACGTCAGATGACGCAATGGCCGGCATCAGCTTCGTTTGGAAGTCAACGAAAAGGAGACAGCTTCGCGCCGCGTCGACGGCTGTATAAGGAAAACGACCACTGTTCGGGGTTACCATCTGGCCGTCCCTGTTCTCCCGTCGCTTCTATTTTCTCCGCGGCCTCGGCGCCGCGCCTTTAATCTCAGTTCGAACAGTGCTCCAGATTGCATGCATTGCGCTTCTGAGCGAAATGCCATCTTTAGCGAGTATGCGGGTGAACAATCCGCAACTGCTCGGCAGAGCGGATGCGCCGATCACCGCGCCTTCGACGTCAATTATCTGCAGTCGGTCTTGGAGGTCATCGGATGGCCGGTCACTCACTATCACCAGCGAACCTTGCGCCGAGAAATGCCCGGTTATTCCTGGCCAGTGACGGGCAAATAGAGATCCCTCGATCTTCTGTCTATCAATGGCTAAAGCCTCACCGGACTCGGATACGACTTGTATCTCGCTTGCATAGGTTGAAAAACACGCGTCCGAGCTCGACGGATCGTGGACGAGAAAGGCATCGGCGACAAGAGTAGTAGAACCTCGCGCTTTCTGTACTCTGATTAAAGAGCTAAAGCGTGACTCCGGAAAGAGAACCTGAGGATCGGGTAAGAATTCAATATAGGCGCCCTCTTCCGCTTCAATAAACACATCCTGCTGCGCCGAACCGACCGGCATACTATGGACGACCGTAGATGACTGCGTGGTCACATGACTTGCTGTACCCGTAGATGCCTGCAGACGCATTTGCAAGTGATCGCTTTCGTAAATTCCGCCTGAGCAAGACTGTATATAAAGGGTTGCGAGATCGGGATAGTCGGCGTCAACGTATTGCGGGCGACAGATATGAAAAGGATACTGTGCGTATTGCTCCGCTAAATATGTTCGGCCGTTAGGGGATAAGGCGAACCTAATATTTACGTGTCCCTTTGCGGACGCCGGATGACGTGCCGCGAGATTCGATTCAACCTTTGAAAATAACGTCATCGATCAGTCGATCTACAATTGCTTCGATGCCTTCGCCAGTCTTGCAATTCGTAAGCATGGGCGATCTTCCGCCGCGGACCATCGTTCCTTCTTCGACCATGCGCTGAAGATCTGCTCCGACAAGGGGCGCAAGGTCCGTCTTGTTGATGACGAGGAGATCGGAGCGCAGAATGCCCAATCCGCGCTTTCGCGGAATATCGTCGCCCCCCGACGTATCAATTACGAAAAGCCAATAGTCGACTAATTCAAGTGAAAATGTCGAAGCGAGGTTATCACCTCCTGATTCAACCAACACGACGTCGAGCTCCGGAAACTTCTCCATAAGATGCTCGGTCGCTTGGATATTCATGCTCGGGTCTTCTCGTATCGCCGTGTGAGGACAGGCTCCAGTCTCGACGGCCATGACCCGTTGCGGATCAATGAGACCCGATCGACGGATACGTTCCGCGTCTTCCTGCGTGACGATATCATTGGCAACGACGCCGACCTCAATGTCTCGCGCTTTGAAAATAGGAATGAGGCGCTCGACGAGAGCCGTTTTTCCCGACCCAACCGGCCCTCCAATTCCAATACGGGCAATGCCAGGCAGTGTGTGCTTGGTACTCATCGGAGCATGAACATTTGAGCGAGGGGAAGTTTCTTAGCGGGCTCACACGTAGCGAGTTTGCCATCGACAAATACGTCGAAGGTTTGTGGGTTCACGGTAATTGCAGGACAAACATCATTGTGCAGCATATGCTGTTTGTGAAGCTTTCGCGTGCCCTTTGCTGCGAGCAGCGGTTTGTGAAGTTCAAGTCGGCCAGAGATATCGGCCTCTATTGCCATCGGATTGACAAAGGATGCGCTCAGCGCTTGCTTCGCACGGCCGAACGCGCCCCACTGCGGACGCATCTCCAAAGGTTCGCATGTCATCAAACTCGCGGCGCTGTCTCCCATCGCGCCCCAACAGATGAAACCGCCTTTTACGACCACTTCGGGCTTAATGCCGAAGAAACCCGGACGCCACAAAACCACGTCCGCCATTTTGCCCGGCTCGAGAGAACCGATATGGGCATCGATCCCAAAAGTGCGGGCCGCATTGATCGTGTACTTTGCGATATAGCGTTTGATGCGCTCGTTATCGCCCCGTTTCGAACGTTCTTCCGGGAGGCGACCGCGCTGATCCTTCATCTTTGAAGCCAACTGCCACGTTCGGCAAATAACTTCGCCAATTCGGCCCATGCCTTGACTGTCGGAACCAAGCATAGAAATCGCACCGATATCGTGAAGCACATCCTCCGCCGCTATCGTTTGAGCGCGGATTCGGCTTTCGGCGAACGCAACGTCTTCCGGGATGGCCGGGCTGAGATGGTGGCACACCATCGTCATGTCCAGATGCTCGTCAAACGTGTTCACGGTGAAGGGATTTGTCGGATTCGTGGAAGATGGAAGGCAGTTGACCTCGCCCGCGACCCTGATGATATCGGGTGCATGGCCGCCTCCTGCACCTTCCGTATGGTACATATGGATGGTGCGCCCGCGCATTGCCGCTAACGTGTCTTCCAGAAACCCGCTTTCGTTGAGCGTATCGGTATGCAACTGCACTTGGAAATCGAGTTCGTCGGCGACTGAGAGGCAGGTGTCGATCACCGCGGGCATCGCGCCCCAATCTTCGTGGATTTTTAGACCGATACAGCCGCCTCTTATCTGATCGAAAATGGATCGCGGCCTCGATGTATTTCCTCGACCCAAAAATCCGAAATTGATCGGCCAATTTTCGGTAGCTTGAAGCATCTTACCAACGTTGAATGCCCCTCCGCAGTCGATTCCCACCGTAATAGGACCGAGGGAGCCACCGATCATCGTCGTTAAGCCGGAGCTGATCGCATGTTCGCATAGTTGCGCCGAGTCAAAATGAACATGCACATCGATGCCGCCGGGCGTCGCGATCATGCCTTCGGCATCACGTACGGTCGTCGCAGCACCAACGATGAGTTGAGGATGGACGTTATCCATCGTAGCCGGATTGCCCGCTTTACCGATGCCCACGATGCGCCCGTCTTTAATGCCCAGATCGCCTTTCACGATGCCGATCACGGGATCGATGATGAGGGCATTGCAAAGAAGCATATCCAGCGAGCCCATTGCACTATCGTAGCCCGGCGTCATGCCCAGGCCATCGCGCAACGTTTTCCCGCCACCATGGAGACACTCTTCTCCCGGGACACCGAAATCATGTTCGACTTCGGCCAGGAGTGAAGTGTCGCCCAAGCGCACCGCGTCGCCCGTCGTCGGGCCGTACATTTCGGCGTATTGCCGTTTGCTGAGCTTTGCCACGTTAGGCTCCTTTAAATCCGCGTTCGCGTGCCCTGCTCAGCGCTTGCGCCTTGATCTCTTCGCTGCGCCAGCTCCCTCCCGTGAGACTATTCAAGCCGACGAGCTCTCCCGTCCCGCCAAATTCCGCCAAAACAACCTCCTTGGCCTCTCCCGGCGCAAACCGAACCGCGGTTCCCGCGGGAATATCCAAGTGCGTTCCAAATGCTTTTTCGCGATCGAATTCGAGGGCTTTGTTCGCCTCAAAAAAATGATAGTGGCTTCCGACCTGGATCGGTCTGTCGCCCGTGTTGACGACCGAGAGGGTGACCTTCCGCCGTCCGACGTTTATCTCGATCTCGCCATCGTCGACGATCAGTTCGCCGGGTTCCACAGCATTGCCTACGCTGTCTTTACCCGGCCGTATTGGATCGTGGATGGTGACGAGCTTAGTGCCATCCGGAAAAGTGCATTCGATCTGAATCATTGGTGCAAGGGTCGCAACCCCCGGCATCACGTCGTCGGTTGTCAGAATCGTAGAACCCCAAGAAATCAGGTCTGCGACTGATCTTCCTTCCCGCGCGCCTTCCAAAATTTCATCGACAATGTACGCAACGGCTTCCGGATGGTTGAGTAACAGCCCTTTGGCTTTGCGCCGACGCGCGAGTTCGGCAACGGTAAAAATGGTGAGGCGCTCTTTTTCGGTCGGAGTCAGCAACATCTTACGATCCGTCCTTGCTCAATTTCAGTTAGAAAACATGCGAGTTGCTTGTTTCGCGTGACGCATGACCGCAATCTCGGATTCGAATCCGCAACTGCTTATTTCGTCCAAGCTACAAACCGCGGTCTGGGCTATCCGCGCCCCTTCGTGGCGAAGATCTTCAAGCGTCATCTGTGCTTCGATGTGAGAAAGACATCCGAGCCGAATTGCGGCGCTCAACAAGCCTACACAGAATGTGTGCAATGACAGAGCTACGGCGTCTTCTTCATCCAATCCCGCCGTCGCCCACAAGAACCCTTGCATTGGAGCCAAGTGACCGCATGCCGATCCGGCCAGGACGATATTCTGATATGCGGACGCTTCATCTCTACCGAGTTTGGCAAATATCGTCAGCATTGCCCGGCCCAATCGGCGTGATCCCGCACGAAATTCTGCCGATGGCGTTTGAATGTCGACCTGATTGTCGACAGCGGACACAGCTCCGAGGTCAAGATTTGCTTTGTGGGCCGCGATGACAACAGGACGATCGAATTTCGCCCATCGCGCATAAAGCTGACCTCTGACGAATGATTTTACATCGTCGGCCGTTGTCAAAATGGCATTTTCCGAGAGGAACTCCGTTCCCCAAGAAAAACAAGCGGAGCCCGACGGGAAAAAGCTATCTCCGTACTGCAGCACCGCCATTCTCGCCGCGAAACTAGTCATCTGATATGATCTCTAATGCCGATCGATGTCGAATTGAGTTGAGTTTTTCGATATATTCTTTCGCCGTTCCCTCTACCGCGATTTGGATTTCGCCCGGCTCAAAACGCACGCGCCAATGCTGATTGCCGATGCAGTAACCGACTTCGGCAGCCGCATCGACATCGCGGATCCTGACCCGTATCCAACGCTGGGCAGATGTTCGCAGAACAATTGCCCGCGTTGGTTCAAGCAACAAGATCGCTCCGTCTTCCAGTTCATCGTTCGCATTTAAGGCAATGACGACATCGGTCCCACGATCGGTTTTTCCACGCCATCGCCGTCGAAGCGTGTCGGCCATCGACAAGACTTCAACACCACCTTCATGATCGATCCGATGAAGTCTCTCAGCGATGTGCTCGTCGGTGACGGAGCCGACAATCTCTGTGACGACAATCATGCCACGATCCTCCGGCTATCTGCCGTCAGCTTACCAAGTCAGACCTGCGCAGTTTCTGATCGACAAGCTCGTTGCGGGCTCGCGCCATCGCCGCCATTAGCCGTAGGATGGTGCAAACGGCCAGACGCGATGTCGTTCCGCTGACGTCATAAACCGGCGCAAGTTCCGTAACATCGATGACGCTCACCGATTTCCTCTTACCGATAATGTCGGCAACACGGATCATTTCGCGACTCTCAAGTCCGCCGGGTTCCGCTGCCGTCACACCCGGCGAAGCCGACGCATCCATGACGTTGAAATTGAAACTTAAGTATTGTGCGTCGGTCGACTTCCAAACTTTTTCGGCGGCTTCCTCGGTGACTGCATCGATGCCGCGCTCAAATACTTCGAACATCGGATAAAAACGAATGTTTCTCTCTTTCGCGAGGTCGATGTAATCCTTTGGATTCATCGAATTTCGCGCGCCAATGTGAGCGACATGTTTCGAGCTTACGTTCGGTAACTCGGTGATCCGTGCGAACGCACATGTGCTGAGCAGTTTTTCTCCGGCCCAGCTGTCGGCGAGATCGAGATGCGCGCCAAAATGCAGGCAACCCATCGCCTTTTTGCTTCCGATGTGATCGGAAAGCGCGCGCGCTGCCTGGATCGAAATCGATCTGTCGCCGCCAACAATAATAGGCGTGACGCCTGCTTCGAGCACCGTTTTTACCGCTTTATAGATTTTTGCACGCGCGGTGTCGGGGTTGACTTTCGGCATCGGCACATCGCCGCAATCGACCGCGAGCCCGTTGAGATCCACCCCAAACTCAAACCAATATGAGAGATATTCCTGCGAGGCGATGCGAAATTCGCGCGGACCGTCCTCGCTGCCAGGCTTGCCGACGTTGCCCTCATCGAAAGGAACGCCGACAAAAGCAAAGCGTGCACCGTGTTTTTTCAGCGCGGCCGTTTCTAGCGGCACATGCTCGGAACGAAGAAAGGTTAGCTGACCGGGCGCACGATAGTTATCAGCGTCATCTCCTCCCAGCGGTGAAAAAAGATGGGCGTAGCTCTTTGCAGGATTCATGGTTCACTATCTCTCACATTGCGCTGAGGGGTTATGGGTTTTCATTGCGATCTCGAAGCGTTTTGGCCCGGCTTCCGAGAAAATGATAAATCATCAGACATGCTGTCTTGATACTGATGTGGCTGACATCGAATTGAGGACAGAGTTCTGAGACTTCGAGGATATCGGCGCCGTAGGTGCCCGCCGTCCGCGCCAACTGAATGATTTCACGCCCTTTGAGACCGAAACATTCGGGCGCTGTGGTTCCCGGCATGCAGCTGGAATCGATGGAATCGGTATCCCAAGAAAAATAAACCCCATCGGTGCCGTCCCAAGCGCGCGTAAAAATGTCTTTGGTACATTCGACGACACCGCGACTGACGACCTCGCTCATCGGCATGCAGCGGACATCATTATCGACGAAGAAGTCGTGCCAGTCCTTCGGATTGAGGCCATTTCTCGACCCCATGTGAACCAGGTTCTTCGAACTGCAATTTGGAAGATCCAGCGCACGCGATGGGCCAGAACAGTTCGTATAGGCGTTGCCCGCCCAATCCGGCGCCGCGTCGAGATGACAATCTACATGCAGGTAACCGATCTTTCCGTTCTTATGAAAATCCGAAAGCGCTCGCGCCCCAGGAATGGGGACGGAGTGATCACCGCCGCAAAGAATAACTTTTGCGCCGCCGTGAAGACATTCGCTGATATATTGATAGATGTACTCGTGCGATTTGATGTTGTTGCCTGGAACGATTGGGACATCTCCGCAATCGACGACTTTAAAAAACGTCAGCAAATCGACGTCATATTCGAACATATAGGGAAAGTATTGCGTTGACGCTTCGCGGATGCCGGCTGCGCCCTGTGATGTCCCCGCGCGGACCACCTGCCCCTGATCCCACGGAACTCCAAGGAAGCAGACTTTGGCGCCCATCTCCTTGATGATGTGACGATCGGGCGGGCAGTAGGGCGCTCCCATGAACGTTGAAATGCCTTGCGACTTAAACGTCCCATTATGCAGTTTGGGCGAGTAGACGTGATCATTGGGACCAGCCTGCTGTTGCGGGCCCTGGTGCTGATGCGGGATATGATCCCAGGATAACGCGTCTCTGCTCATTGAAGATTTTCACTCCTCGAACTTTCACTGATGACGTGTGACTTGTTGGTCGCCACATCGCGGCTGTCGTCCGTCGCGTCACTCACAAAGCTGACGGAGAGCAATTGCATTTCACGCCCCTTAAGGACTTTCGGCGTCGGACGTCCGCAGTCCGGGCAGCGAAAATTGTAGAGCGCTGCAGGTGTTTTTTCGGCGTCGCAATGGTTGCACATAACCACAAGCGGCACCTCTTCGATGTTCAATGTCGCGTCCTCGCACAGCGTGCCCCGCGCAGCGGAGGGAAAGCAAAAATACAAGGAGCGCGCGATTCCACGCAGCACTCCCATGCGTATATTCACTTCCGCTATTGCTGTTGCTCTTCGAGCGTTTGCAACCGCACAAACCTGTTCGACCAAAGCAGACGCAATCGTTAGCTCATGCATGAGTGGCGATTTCCGTATTGGCTGACGTTCTGCGCGCATAGTTTTCGAGCCAACCGAGCCAGGTCTCCATTCCCTCTCCGCTGCGAGAGGATAATGTAAAAACACCGATGTCCGGATTTATCGATCTGGCGTTCTCAATGCAGCGATCGACGTCGAAGTCCACGTGGGGGAGCAGATCAGACTTTGAAACGATCAAGGTGCTCGCAGCCGCAAACGTGTCAGGATATTTTAGCGGTTTATCGTCACCTTCTGTCACCGAGAGAATTGCAATTTTCTGATGTTCTCCAAGATCGAACGTCGCAGGACAGACAAGATTCCCCACGTTCTCGATGAAGAGCATTCCGCCCGGTTCCAGCGGAATCTCATCGAGCGCGTGACCGACCATATGCGCATCGAGATGGCAGCCTCGTCCCGTGTTAATCTGCACAGCAGGAATGCCAACCGCCTTTATTCGATGCGCATCGATCGACGTTTCCTGGTCCCCTTCGATTACCGCGACGCTAAGCCGTGCTTTTAACGCCGCCAACGTTTTCACAAGCAGCGTCGTCTTTCCCGCTCCGGGGCTAGACAAGAAGTTGAAGGCGACTATGCCGTTTTTTTCGAAACGCCTCCTATTTTCAGCCGCGTAGGCATTATTTTTTGCGAGGATATCGAGTTCAACAGCATGAAGCTCGATCGTTGAATGCTTATGCTGATGCTCGTGATATTGGGCATTCTGCGCATGCCCATCGTGACTGCTGCAGCCGCATACGCCGCACATAGTAATCTCCTATAATAATCAGTCCGACGATGTTGGATCGTCGAAAGCACTTCGCGTCTCGTCACGCATCAAATGCATGAGCTTTTTCTCCATCTCGTGAAAGCCGCTGGCTTCCATCATTTCCTCATGATTTGCAAAGCGCCGGCCCAACTTAAATCGAGTGAACATATTTTCTTTCACGGTGCCGGGGTGACGCGACATGAAGATGATGTGGTCGGCAAGAAAAATTGCTTCTTCGAGATCGTGAGTAACAATCAGCACCGTCACGCGCGAAGATTCGACGATGCCAATCATGAGCTCTTGCATCTGCCATTTCGTTTCGGCGTCGAGAGCGCCAAACGGCTCGTCCATCAGCAGGATTGATGGGCCGTTGGCGAGCGTTCTCGCTATGGCGACCCGTTGCTGCATGCCGCCTGAAAGCTGTCTCGGATAGGCGTTCTTGAATTTCGACAGCTTGACGAGCTTGAGAAACTGATCGGCGCGATCGCGACGCTGCTCTTTTGGAATGCCATTGATGCGCATTCCATATTCGACGTTTTGCTGCACAGTCATCCAATCGAACGAGGTGTATCGTTGGAAGACCATTCCCCTTGACTTGTCAGGCCCATCGATCGGCCGGCCGTCAAGATACATCGCCCCGGACGTTGGCCGATCGAGCCCTGCGATCATCCGCAATACGGTCGACTTTCCGCATCCTGATGGTCCAAGAAGTGCGCAAATCTCGCCTTCTTTGACGTCAAAAGATACATTGCTGACCGCGTCGATTTCCGTACTCGCATCCATACGGAAACGCTTGCCGATGTGCTTGACGCTGAGCTTGAATGCCGCGTCCGAGTTCGGTGATATCTGTGCAATATTCGAATGCATCGTCGCGATTTCCCGAATTAATCAGCCGCGGTAACCGCTGTCGTACAGATCTTTCAGGAGACTGCAGTCGATGGCTTTATCCGGCGGATAAAGTGCCTTCACGACTCCAAATTTGACCCACCATTCATTCGTCAACTTGTAATGTTTGAACAGCTGTCCGTTCTTTTGGCCGAACGGCGGATCTCCCGGCGCTACGCCACAGGCCTGCGCAGCCTGCAGGAATGTGTAGGGATAAAGTCCAGCATCCAGCCCGCTACCATCTTTGCCGAGGACGAGTTCCACATCCGCAACGGACATTTTCAAGCCGTCGGCAATAATTTGATTTCCTTCCTTCGGATTCTTCTTCCACCAGGCGATCGCGTCGTACATCGCCTTGATTGCCTTCAAGGCAACAGGCCGCTTTTCTTTGACCCAATTGGAATTTATGAAATGTCCGTCAGCGATCAGACCAGTGGAAGCCCACTCGGGATCTGCCGTGCTAGCTACGGTGCGGGCACCGGGAATAGCACTTAAAGTCTGAGAGCTGAATGGCTCCCACAATTCTGCCGCTGCTACAGTGCCGCCGATCATTGCTGCTGTAGCTTGATCCATAATGACATTGACGTAGTTGACCGAGTCGAACGGCAAGCCGTTCTTCTCCAAATAAATTCCCATCATGATTTGCGGCAGTCCGCCGACCATCACCGCTACTTTCTTGCCTTTCAGCTCCGCGGCGTTTTTGATTTCGGGCCGAACAATAATTTTATCTATTCCGTGCGAAAGATTGCCGTAAGCAAACATCCGGACCGGCATGTTTTGGGAAGCGCCAATCGGAGCGAACTCTGCAGTGCTCGAAACAATTTCGAGCTGTCCTGACGTCATCAAGCTAAAGCTTTGGAAAGGGTCCTCGATCGTCTGGTACGTTATGTCCAGGTCTGGAGCGAGATTCTTTGCCTTTGCAATTTGCCACCATCCATAGCCGGGCCACGTAAGGCCTGCTATTCGAACTTGTTCCTTAGCAAAGGCAGGCGACTGTAGAGGTATTGCGGAGCAAACGAGGACTGATGCCAGCAATACCGGTCGAAGCAAGCGAGAAAGTCTGATTTGCATAACAAAACTCCCTAGACGTTTTTTTGTGTGATTTATGCTTCTTCTGCGGGAACGTACGGAAAGAGCTTTTTGTGAGCCAATCTAAATAGAAAATCGAACGCCAGGCCGAGGAGGCCGATGACGAGAATCCCAGCCATGATTTCGTCCACCTTGAGGAACCGCTGACCTCGCATCATGACCGCACCAATTCCCGTCGTCGCAGCGATGATTTCGGCGATGACGAGATAAGTCCAACTGACGGCGAGCATCTGCCTCATCGAGATCAGGATTTTTGGCGCGACAGCGGGAAGAACGATGGTGCGAAGGATTTGAGTTCGACTTGCGCCCAAGGTCATCGCAGTCTCGATCAACTCGGCGCGTACAGCGCGCGTGTGATCCATGATGAGAGTGACCAGAAAGAAAATTACGCCAACGAATAGAAGCGCCAATTTGGACCCCTCACCCGCGCCAAACCACATGAGGAGCAACGGGATAAAGGCGGGAGCCGGCAAATAGCGCCACGCGCTGACGAATGGATTGAAGAAAGCGCTAATTGGCCTGAAACATCCCATCAGAACGCCCAATGGAATGGCAACGACGCAGGCCAGAGCAAAGCTTGCAACGATCCGGGATACGCTGGACACAACGTCGGCCAGGAAACCCTGGTGAGCAAACATAGAATAGAGCGTTGCTAGAACCTTATGGGGGGCCGGCATGAACAATGGGTTGACCCACTGTTTCGCGTCCGCGAGTTCCCACAGGCCAAAGAAAATTGCCCACAAAGCACAACCGAGAACAAGCGACGAAGTTCTCGAAATTGGCTTATTGTATTGAAGCCATTTTTCCCTAGCTTTCCGCCGGGGCGAAGTAGACGATAACTCCGTTGGCGGAGTCGCATGATTCTCTGCCGACATTTTTGGCATGGGCATCATCCAAAGAATCTCCATTTACGGCCAATACAGGAGACCTCTTCTGGATTTATAATGAGGGCCACTATGGTTGCCCCCATTTCAGCATATTCTTGTACATCGCCAGACCAACCATCGCTTCCACCGACGCGAGGTCGACTCTGTTGTAACAATGCTCTCGCAGGAATAGCGCGAGCTGGTCGTGGGTCTCACAGATGACTTCGACTAAAAGATCGTATCGCCCCGCAACGAAGAGGACATAGGTCACCTCATCTCTTTCGCGGAAATAGCAAGCGGCGTCCTGCGGATCGAATCCTGCCGCCAATTTCAGACCGACCATCGCAAAGGCATCGTACCCAAGCGCAATCGGATCAGCCACGCCGATTATGCGTAAAACTTTTGAATCGACGAGATTGTTGACGCGATTTCGGACAGCGCCTTCCGATAGCTCAAGCTGCTTCGCAATCGCCGTAAATGGCGCGCGACCGTCATCCTGAAGAATTCGGATAATCGCCAAGTCAATTTCATCGAGCGCAGATTCATTGCCATTCGACGCCGGGCGTTTCTGCGCGAGCTCGAGAATTGGGGCGGTGGAGATTGTAGGCTTTTTCATCGTCGCAGCAGCACCCCCGCAGCAGCCCATTTATGCGCTACTGATATCGAAATATTTTCGTATTAAAACTACGAAAGCATTATAATTATTGACTGTCAACTGCGGTTATCGCATAAAAATCTAGTTTTTGGTGCGTATATCGTAAAATCGTTGTTGCGCTGCGGCGACTGGTGAAGATGGCGTTCTGCTCCTTTTGGATTGTGTGCGCCAGCGAGCCAAAAAGCTGCGGTCCAAATAAATCGATACGATCAGCGTACTTAGCGAAAGGAACTGGCAGAATGCCTTACCGAATGACGAGCCTGCGAAGCGACTGACGTGATTTGCTGCACTGCTTTCAACGAATGGCAGCGGCGACGACTGAATCTCTTTTTGCCCTCGCAAAAAGGGAAAATCACTTGGGTGGAAATGCAGAGAATATGAAACGAAAAGAAACAGGAGTTCTTATGAAAGTTTCAAGCCTGGCACACTGCGCGAAAATCTCGGCGTTCGTGCCGCTGTGCCTTGTCGCTGCCGCTTTGCCGGCATCGGCTCATGTCGGCATAGGTCCTGTCGATACCTTTTCTAGGGGGTTCGCCCACCCTCTTGGAGGGATCGATCATATTCTTGCTATGGTCGCGGTTGGTTTGTACGCGGCTAATCTTGGCGGACGGGCGCTTTGGCTAGTCCCGTCCGCTTTCGTTGGCACGATGATTTTAGGTGGGCTGCTCGGATATTATGGTTGGCCGCTTCCGATGGTGGAAGAAGGTATTGGCCTTTCCGTAGTGGTGATGGGAGTCGCAATAGCGGTCGGCGTGCGATTGAGCACCATTGCCTCAATGTCGCTTGTAGGCCTTTTCGCTTTATTTCACGGACACGCACACGGAAACGAAGGTGCGGGGCTCGGCATGGCCTTTCTACCATATGCGGCAGGATTTATTGTTGCGACTTGCTTGCTCCACGTCTCTGGCATTGCCTTGGGGTCTTCACTCGACCGTCTTCGTCCCTCTCTAGCATCAACGTCCAAACGGATAATTGGCATCGCCGGGGCGTTGGCTGGCGTTTCTCTCTTGGCGGGATGGCTCAGCGCCTGAGTTGCTCGTCACCTGCTGTGATTGGCAGTCTTAGGCCGTGGCTGGCGATGTCAGCCACGGCCTTTTCCAAATGGAACGCTGTCCTCGCTCAGCGGAACGCATTTCGACTCAAACGCCATACGGGCCGCGCAGCATCGCGGTATCTAAAACTTGGCGTGACGGACCATCTTCTTCCAAGCGGCCGTCAACAATGAGCGCAACCCGGCTGGATGCGCGATACGCGAACTGAGCATCGTGGCCGGCCTGCAGAGACTGTGATAATTGAGAATCGGACGGCGCTCGCACCAAGCTTGGCGTGTACGTTCTCGTTCGATAGTCCTAGTGTTTGTTGCGTTGCAAATGTCTTGCCGGTTTGAGTTCGCGCAAATACCATTAGCCTTCGCCGTCCGTATCACTGAGGGGTATGCCGCTGATGCTGCGTCGCTATCGTGCCGGGCTGATTATATCGACGTTGCTGCTGGCGAGCATGGGAAGCGCCCAATCTGCTGAGCAGGTCCCCGACACGATGGAAGCTCGCGTGCTGGCATGCGCGTCCTGTCACGGCGCCAAGGGCGAAGGGACGGACAATGCCTACTTCCCACGACTTGCGGGCAAGCCCGCAGGCTATCTCTACAATCAGCTTCTGGCGTTCCGCAGCGGCAGGCGCCACTATCCGCCGATGAACTACCTCCTCGAGTATTTGCCCGAGGACTATTTGAAGAAAATGGCTGAGTATTTCGCGGCGCAACGACCGCCGCTTCCGTCACCTGCGGTCGTCGACGTCAGCAAGCAGATGTTGAAGCGCGGCGAGGAACTGGTGACGCATGGAGACAGTGCTAAAGGTATTCCGGCATGTTCCGGGTGCCACGGTCCACACCTCACGGGGATGAAGCCGGCAATCCCTGGGCTGCTCGGATTGCGTGCGAGCTATATCAGCGCCCAACTCGGGGCTTGGCGGTATGGAACGCGCACGGCGACTGAGCCGGATTGCATGCAAATCGTGGCCGGACATCTGACGGAGGATGACGTCAAGTCGGTCGCCGCCTACCTCTCCTCGCTCGCCGGACCGCCCGAGCCCTGGCCGGTCGCAGAAGGCAGCTACAAGCTCCTACTCAAATGCGGGAGCGAGCCACAATGACAATCTTCACCTCCTATAATGCAAAGATCCTCGCGCTCGTTTTTGGGTTAGGCGCGATCGCGGCCGCAACATCTTCAACCTACGCGGAAGATACGAAATCAGCGCAGCGGCCCGCGGCTTCGCTCGTCGCGCAAGGAGAATATTTGGCGCGGGCGGGCGACTGTATTGCGTGTCACACGAAACCGGAAGGCAAGCTGTTCGCGGGCGGCCGTGCCATGCCGACGCCCTTCGGGACGCTCTACACGTCGAACATTACGCCGGATCCAGAAACCGGAATCGGCAAGTGGAACGCCGATGATTTCTATGCGACGATGCATAACGGCCGTTTTCCCGATGGCGGTTTGATCTATCCGGCGATGCCATTCGGCTCCTATACGAAGGTGACTCGTAAAGACAGCGACGCCATTTTCGCCTATCTGAAAACCGTGCAACCGGTTAAACAGGCCAATCGTCCGCACGATCTCAAATTCCCCTATAACAACCGCTCGCTCATTCTCGGCTGGCGCACGCTGTTCTTTTACGAGGGCGAATATAAGCCAGACCCGAAGCAGTCCGACGAGTGGAACCGGGGCGCCTATCTCGTCGAAGGCCTTGGCCACTGCGGGATGTGCCACACTGCGATCAACGCGCTTGGCGGCAGTTCGGAATCGGAAGCATTCCAGGGCGGTCTGATTCCGATGCAGAACTGGTACGCTCCGTCGCTGACGTCAAACAAGGAAGCGGGGCTTGGTGATTGGAGCATCAAGGACATCACCGACCTTTTGAAAACCGGTGTCTCGGCGAGAGGCGTCGTTTTCGGTCCGATGGCGGAGGTTGTCTATAACAGTCTGCAGTATCTCAGCGATCAGGACGTCCGCGCCATGGCCGTCTATCTCAAAAGCCTTGGACAGGGCGCACCGCCTCAACCCGCGGCGTCGAATCTTCCCACGTCCGAAAGCAGCCTGCTGTCGGTACTGGGCAAAACGATCTACGATCGCCATTGCGCAAGCTGCCATGGCGCCGAGGGACTAGGAAAACCGCCTCATTATCCGCCTCTGGCCGGTAACCAGTCCATTCAGATGTCTTCCGCTGTCAATCCGATCCGAATGGTCCTAAACGGCGGCTATCCACCAGGGACTGCGGGAAATCCAATGCCCTACGGCATGCCGCCCTTCGCGCAGTCTCTATCCGACGATGAGGTCGCCGCCGTCGTGACGTATATCAGAACCGCCTGGGGAAACCGTGGCGCCGCCGTCAGCGCTCACGAAGCCAATGCGCTCCGCGCGGCACCGCTCGATTGAGGTTGCAATGCTCAATTCGCCGTTACATTCCTCAGACGATTCCGACGCGAGCCCCGAGGACCTCGAACGGATCGTCAGCGTGGGGCCGCAAGGCGCAATCGCCTTGGCAGGAGTCTCCACGTTCATCGTTATCGCACTCTGGTTCGCCTTTTACGTATTTGTATTCCTCCCTCGCGGGGTGACGGGATGACAGACGGATCTTCGTCAACGGACAGTCATTCCGGCAGCGCGAGCGTTGCTGCCCGGATTGAACGGCGATGGGCTGCCATCTCCATCGGCATCATCGCACTTATTGGCGTGATGGCCGCATATGCCGGCATTCATCGAGCAACGATGCCCCAGACCCAGGTCGAGACGATCGATCCGACAACCCTGCATCTTAATGGCGAGTTCATCGAGAGTAATCTCGGAAGCGCGATCGAGCCCGATGGCTCTGTAACGGTGCGCGTGGTCGGGCAGCAATATTCATTCACGCCGCAGTGCATCTTGGTGCCAACCAATACGCCCGTCACCATCCGCGCAACAAGTCCCGACGTCGTTCATGGTTTTCTGATCGAAGGCACCAACATCAATACGATGCTCGTGCCGGGATACATTTCCGACCTGCCAGTTCAGTTCGATAAACCTGGAGAGCACCTCATGCCCTGCCATGAATTCTGCGGTGTCGGGCATGAAGGCATGTGGGGGAAGGTAAAAGTCATCGATAAATTCGATTTCTTGCAACTGAGCACCAAGGGGCGGAGGCTGAACTGTGTTGACTAACAAGCGGCTCATTCTTGCGCACTTCTGGCTCGCGTTCTCGGTTTTTGGCCTCGCGATTCTTCTCGGCGCCTGGCAGATGCTCATCCGCAGCCCGCTTCATGCCTGGATCAGCAATCCGGAATGGTACTACCGATCGCTGACGGCGCACGGCACAGTGATGGGCTATGTCTTTCCGACGCTCGTGGCTATGGGCTTCGGTTACGCAATCAGCGAGACATCGCTCAATCAACCGCTGATAGGACGCCGTTGGGCCTGGGCCGGGTTCTGGCTCGTTCTCGTCGGCGCAGTGACGGCCATGGTGCCGGTTTCACTCGGCTTGGCGTCCGTCCTTTACACTTTCTATCCGCCGATGATCGGCAATCCCTTTTATTACATCGGCGTCGTTCTCGTGGTCGTCGGGTCGTGGATATGGGTCGCCCTCATGTCCATCAACCTGACCGCCTGGAAGCGGGCAAATCCCGACAAACCCGTGCCGTTGGCAATGTTCGCGAATGTTGCGGGCTCTTACTTATGGGCTTGGACAGCCGTCGGCGCAGCCCTGGAGTTGCTTCTCCAAATCATTCCGGCCGCCATAGGGCTCACTTCCACGATCGATGCGGGATTGTCGCGCGTCTTCTTCTCATGGACGCTGCACGCCATCGTTTATTTCTGGCTGATACCCGCTTACATCGCCTACTACACCATCGTGCCGCGCGCGATCGGCGGAAAAGTCTATAGCGATACGATGGCCCGCATCGCGTTCATCCTGTTTCTGGTCGTGTCGATGCCGATCGGCATGCATCACACGTTCGCGGACCCCCAGGTTGGCGCGGGCTTCAAGTTCATCCATTCCGCGTTCACAGCACTCGTCGCCATACCGACGTTGCTCACCGTCTTTACGATCTGCGCCTCTGTTGAAATTGCGGGCCGACTACGCGGCGGAAAGGGTCCATTCGGCTGGATCGCCGCATTGCCCTGGGACAATCCCATCATGCTCGCGGTCACCTTTTCCTTCATCATGTTGGGGTTCGGCGGCGCCGGTGGCCTGATCAACATGAGCTATCAGCTCGACGCGACCATTCACAACACGCAGTGGATCACGGGCCATTTCCATCTGATCTTTGGCGGCGCGATCGTGATCATGTATTTTGCCATTGCCTACGATCTGTGGCCCCATCTCACCGGCCGTCGGCTGTCGAACCTGAGGCTAATGCGGACTCAGCTGTGGCTCTGGTTCATCGGTATGATCGTCACGACGTTCCCATGGCATTGGGTCGGAATTCTCGGCATGCCGCGCAGGATGGCTTATTACGATTACACAAATGCCGCGCTCGAACCGACGGCATTATCGGTCAGCATCTCCGTTGTCGGCGCCTTCATCCTTGTCATTTCTGCAATTCTGTTTTTCGTCGTCCTGCTCGAAGGGCAGCGTGCACCTCGTGAGGATGCGCCGCCCTATCGTTTCTCCAAGGCAGTGCATCCGCCGGTTGCACTTCCTGCCGTACTGAACGGCCATGCGCTCTGGGTGACACTGATGGTGGGCCTCACGATAACAAATTACGGGTTTCCCGTTTTTGAGCTCGTGACGCGATCGGGCATGCCGGTCCCGGCTATTTATGTCGGAGGCGAGCGATGAGCGTCGGAGGCAACTCGATCTTCCGCGACCGCTGGGCTATCCGCTGCATCGCTCTGACCGCAGCGATCTTCGTCACGATGGCCTTCATCGGATTCGTCCTCTTGCCGCTCCTGCAGCCGAACGTAAAGGCGGCGGGATTGTGGGAGGCGATCTGCAGCGCTGCCGGTATCGCAAAGACTCCGACAAGTACGACGCCTGTCGCTCCAAATTTCAAGATTTCTTCCGTCGTCGTGACGCCTGAAATGCTGGACACCGCCGACGCTCAATCCATAGGACGAGGCGCAACTCTCGCGCATCAATGTGCGATCTGTCACGGGCCGGCCGGGTTCAGCCGTGCGGACGCACCCAATCTGTCTGGTCAATACGCGAGCGCCATCTACAAACAGTTGAAAGATTTCCAAAGCGGCGCGCGCAGCAACGCCATCATGACCCCGTTCGCTGCTAAGCTGACGAACCAGGATATGATCGACGTAGCATCGTACTATGCCTATTTGCCGAGGCTGCCAGAGGATCAAGCACGTCAGGTGATTGCGGCGCCGCGGATCGTAAGCGGCGGCGCGCCGTTGCGGAACATTCCTCCCTGCGGATCTTGTCACGGCAGCATCGACCATAAAGCGGGAACCCCTTGGCTTCAGGGACAGCCGGCCGCCTACATCAAAGCCCAGCTGCAAGCCTTCGCAAGCGGCCATCGCAACAACGACATCAGTCAACAGATGCGCAACATTGCGAGACAAATGACGCCTCAAGAAATAGACGAGGCCGCGCGCTACTATTCTTCTCTTTCACAGCACGCACGGCTGACCGGACGCTGACACAATATATACATCGGCGCGTCCATCTGCTGCCGCTTCCGGTCAAGGCTGTTGCCATTTCTACAAGCGAGCCGTCCGGGACGGTAAGGCCCGGATCCATTTCCGCGTGGGGTCCGTGTCGGTGCGCATAGTTCGGTAAAGCGATAGGCGAAGCCGCGAGATGCCGGCGCGGCGAAGCGCGAACCGCGATGTCGAAGGGCGAACTCGCCCTGCTTGGCAAAGGCGGGGAGGAGGTTCAACTGTTCACGACACGTCCGTGTGTTAGAAGTTGACCTTCACACCGCCGATGACTTGTTGCATCGTATCGAGCTTCGTGCTCCCGACATCGTTTCCTAAAATCACGTCGCCGTCGGCATGTTGATAGACGAGGTAAAGCATCGTCTCGGCATTATCCAGGTACTGAGCAACACCGCCGGACCAGTACTCGATATCTGCATTCTGAGTCCGTAACGTCCCCCCGGTCACGTTTGAGCCGGGCGCATCGCGACGATACTGCGTAAAGACGTTTGTCTTTCCGAGCGGTAGCCACTTTTGCTCGATGCCCGCCTGGACGAACCAAACATCATCCGTCTTATCGACAAGAGCCGCGTCTGTGCCAGCGTCGGAGGCGCGCGTGTTGTCGTTCTGCTCGCCATAGCCTGCGAAAACAAAAAGTCCGGTCGGCTTGTGTTGGACAAATCCCGACGCGCCCCACCATTCGCAGTCGGCCCGGAATCCGGCCGGACCAGAGTGACAAACCGTGGACCTCTCGTCGGTCGAGTGGCCATAGCCGGCCCGCGCGTTGATATTAAAATCGCCGAAACCGCCTCTGTAGATCAGTGCAGTGTCAAAGATATCGTCCTCGCCCCACGTCACCGTATACGTGAACCCGGCAATCGTCGGAGAGTCATAACGGACGATGTTGCGGCGTCCATCGTCGCCGGGAGTGGAGTTATTGAAGCCGCGCATGATGTCGGACCACTTCAGGTTGCCGCCGCCCGGCGCCGCGACGAAGCTGCCGCCCGAGCGGACGAAGAAACCGGCCTGGTAGTCCGGGGCGCCCTCGCCGTCGAAGAAATTTCGCGTCATCGTGGTGTCTGAATCATCGAGCAGGTGATAAGTCGAGGTACCGTCCTGGCCGACCAGCACACGTCCGAGCTTCGGGTTCATGACGAACCAACTGCTCTTGCGCACCGAAACGCTGTTCGGACTGGCGCCGTCGGGATTGTTCTGGGCCCATTTGCCGCCGTTGCCGCCGAATACGCCGAGTTCGAGAAAATAACCCGCCGACCAATCGTGAGATATGCGGGCTTCGCCCACGAAGCGGACACGCGACTGCTCTACAGGATTGGTTCCGACGTAGGCGTTGCTTTCGGTTCCGTCGTCCCACCAGGCAATCTCCTCGCTGACCCAGCCGGAAACCGTCAGGCTCACATTACGATTGCCCTTGCGCGCGGTCGTAGCTTCGAGTTCGGCAACGCGCTCTTCAAGATCGGCGCAGCAATCGCCGCCGAGATCTGCGGCGTAAGCGTGCGGTGCGCCTCCTCCGGGCCCAATGATCGCAGCGGCCAGCAGCAACCCTGCCGTATTTTTCGGCACGCCCCTCATTCTTCAGACCCCTGTGTGACGACTATTATTATGTTTTGTTGATCGTGATCTTTTGAGTTTGTCTCCTGCTGTCAATTCGAAGGCTCGTATGACGAATTCTTCTACTATAGCGAAGTGACTATCTTGCATCACGAGCGCCCACGTTCGGCGCATGCATCATCTGGCGAATATGGACTTAAATCGCTCTACAGCATTTGCGGATAATGGCCACCCTCGCGCAAGCCGATGCCATCGAAGACGCGGGGACAAAGGCGTGCTGGATGTCACAAGCCTTTCGAAGGCCAAATGAAATTCGGTTTCAGGTTGCAATCCGTCGATGAGAGGGAGTGCCTCCGGCCAATGCCTGAAACCCGATTCGGCAGTCGCCGGCCCTTCAGGGTATGGGGCGTGATCGGTGCTCGCAGGACCGAGACTGACATTGCCAGCCTCGGCTTTTTTCAAAAAGGAAATTTAGCGTTCTTGCATGCGGCCCCTAGCGATACGACGCTATAGTTCTTCGAACACAAAATCCTCGTGAGCCAGGTTTAGAGATCGCGCTGCGGAATTAATGGTGTTGACGAGCAGCATGGTGACCGTCATCGGTCCTACTCCGCCGGGAACCGGAGTGATCATTGAAGCTCGCTTCCTCACCGCATCGAAATCGCAATCTCCGACAAGCTGCCCGTTTGCAAGACGATTAATCCCCACGTCGATCACCACCGCTCCCGATTTGACCATCGGTCCAGTAATCAGATTTGGACATCCGGCCGCGACGATCAAAATGTCTGCAAGGATTGTAAACTGAGCCAGGTCGCGTGTTTTGACATGGCAGACGGAGACTGTCGCTTCGCGCTGCATGAGCATGAGGGCCATCGGCTTCCCCACGATATTGCTCGCTCCAACGACGACCGCATTACGGCCTGCTATTTCTACTCCAGCATTATCGAGCAGAAGCATGACGCCGTAGGGCGTGCACGGAGGGAACACCGTTTCACCAACGACAAGACCGCCTACATTGTAGAGATGAAATCCGTCGACATCTTTTTCTCGATCGATTGCCCCGAGGACAGCTTTAAGGTCAAAGTGTTTTGGCAATGGAAGCTGAACTAAAATCCCATGAATATCCGGATCAGCACTCAATTCCTGAATTTTCGCGATTACGACATCTTGGCTTTCGGTGGCGGAAAACAGAAATTTGTGGGATTTGATACCCACATCGGCGCATGCCTGAATTTTTTTGCGGACATATACGGTTGAGGCTGGATTGTCGCCGACCATGATTACCGCAAGGCCGGGCGATGCCCCGAAGCGGCGCCAAAGGTCATCCACACGAGCTCTGCAATTCCGCCGCACATTCGCTGCCACGGATTTGCCGTCGATTATCGTCGCTGTCATTAGAACCGCCTTCTTAACTGAGCAGAATTGCCGGTCGACCGAGTTGGGTCACCCAGTCCGTCAGAACAAGCCTTGGATCTGGCCTTTGTCGTCGAGGCGGATCGAGTCTGCGGCGGGGACTTTCGGCAAGCCGGGCATCGTCATGATCTCGCCTGTGACGACGACGACGAACTCGGCTCCAGCCGATAAGCGCAGCTCGCGGA
>NZ_DASZTY010000015.1:0-14585 GCF_035548195.1 Hyphomicrobium sp. | reverse complement strand
GTTGTGAGCGCTGGTAATTGCGTGAAAGTCGCCGGTGAAGTGCAGGTTGATGTCCTCCATCGGGACGACCTGCGCGTAGCCGCCGCCCGCCGCGCCGCCTTTCATCCCGAAGCACGGACCGAGCGACGGTTCGCGGAGTGCTGCAATCGCTTTTTTGCCGATGTAATTGAGACCGTCATTCAACCCGACGGTGGTCGTCGTCTTGCCTTCACCTGCAGGGGTCGGACTGATCGCCGTCACCAGGATCAGCTTGCCGTCGATAAAACCCTCAATAGCGTCGAGGTGATGAGATGATATTTTCGCTTTCGTCCAGCCGAAGGGAATGAGCGCATCCGCTGGAATTCCAATTTTTGCGGCGACTTCGGTAATCGGTTTTAGCTTTGCGCTACGGGCAATCTCAACGTCGGATGTCACAACCGCACTCCCCCGGTTTTTGGCTCAATTCAATTTTGCGTATCACGAAACATTTGTTCTTTCAAAGCAACAATTTTAAACCACTCACTATCCTCAAACTCGACCGCCTATAAGCGCAGCGCATTTCGCCGAGGCGCCATTGATTGTGTGAGCAAATATTTTGCATTTCTCTATTCTTGGCTCAGAAAATGCCCAGTTTTTCTGCATTAAAATACGGTTTTAGTTATAGAGAGCAGGAACCATATGCGGATGTTCACCATGCTCGGATGACGATCTACATAGGAAATATATTTTCTTCGCAATTAAAAAATATACTTGCTTTCGAACCGTGAGTCCGGATTAATCGGACCCGGAAAGCCAGTGCGCAGATAATCCGAAACAGGCCGGATGACATTCACCGGCAAGCCCGTTCTTCACTGCAGGCGTCAATAGCAAACGGTGGCGTCGGCGCGTTGCATGATGGAGGGCCAGGACGAGCGAATTTCCTCCTCGGTCGTCCTGGCCGCAATCGAAGAACAAACGCTCGACATCATCTCCCGGCGCACGTCTCATCCCCGAGGTGTGCGGTTACTGGGCCGGGAATGCAAACTCCCGGCCATTTTTTCCAAATCGAATCGTGCGCATACGGCTAGCCGTTAAAGGCGCCAACCATCTTCCCGAGCGCATTGCGCGCGACGTCGGCAACCTCTCGCGGTATTCCTCCGAGCTCTCCCATCCGAGCAACGACGGAAAGCTTTCGCAGGAAAATTGGGCCCGGAAGCGGGCACGTCGTTACTTGTTCGAAGTACTGCGATTCCGAGAGGCACAGCGGCGTCGAGATTGCAAAGCCTTGCCCCGCTGAAACCATCGCGGCCACTGCAGACGGACTGTCGTACTCAAACGACCGCGTAGGGTTGACACCAAGCAGCCGCAGATGCCGTTCGACATCAGCACCTGTCTGTGAACGCGCACTGAACCGAATGAACGGATTGACTTCCGCAAAGCGCTTAAAGTTTTCAACAGTCGTGATGGGTCGAGAACCAGGCGACAACAGCAAAACATATGGCTCCCTGCAGATCTCCCATCGCTCGAGTCCCGACGTTTCTTCAAGGTCATCGACACCGAGAAAAAGGTCCAGCTTGCGGGTCAACAGCTCGCCTGCATGCATCGCAGTCAGGCCCGATCGAATGGAGATTTCATGCGCATGAGGTTTGAGATACGCTGAAAGCAGCAGCGTTAAGGCGCGACTAAGCGAGTCAACCAGCCCTACGCGGATCGAGGCATGCCTGCCCTGTTTTGCCTCTCGCAAAAGCAGCGGGATATTGCGCGCGTCTGCTATCAGCACGGCCGCTTGCTGACGCATCAGAGTTCCACCCGCCGTTAGCGCCAAAGGACGGCAGGTTCGATCGAATAAAGTAACGCCTGCTTTTTTTTCCAGGTCGGAAATTGCCTTCGACACCGCGGGCTGCGTCAGTCCAAGTTTTGTCGCCGCACCAGCCATGCCTCCGGACTCACAGACAGCGAGGAAAATCTCCAGTGAACGAAAATCGAAGGGCAGTTCGAGGTTTTTATATCTCATGACAAGTTTGCATTCTGGCCAGCGCCGACGAGAAACCGATCTTGGCAGCGGAATAGTTTCTCAGTGCGAATAAATTTTTATTATGGATACATAATTACGCTAGATGCCAGACGTCAGCAAGGTCCTTCTTTGCGCTAACGGCGCGCCAAGCGCGGCTAGTGATCGGCATGCACTCTCGATGTCGTACTGACCGAGACCGGTGAAGCCTACTTCCCTATTCAAACGCGCTGCGAAGATCGGACCCGGGCATCCAATTCAACGAACGGACTTTCCAGCCCATGGATAGGTTGCGCGTGCCCGGTTCGACCTCGTCGGTCCGGTCAGGATCGGCGGCGGACTGCCGGTTACACCTTGCCCTATGGGTGTGGTGGTGCTCCGGGCAAACCGAGGACGAACCGTAGAAGGCCGGGTTCTCGATCCACGTGCTCAGCAGGTCGGCGGCCGGATGCACGCGTTGAAGAGGCTCGACATGCCGATATCAACAACGGCCCGTCGCAATCATTGCCACGTCGGCCGCCGCTACGAATAGACCCGGAAAAGCCCGAAGGACTCCGAACATGCAGCAAGCGTATAAAGGGCAGAGGAGCCTACGACGACTACCAGCGATAGCGCAGGCTCCCCAGCACCATGCGCCCCTGATCGAGATAGCAGTAATTCCACGAACAGACATCGTCGCGCGTGTTGAAGATGTTATTGACGTTGATCTGCAATCTCGCGCCATCGAAACGACTATCTAGTTTCGACAAATCGTAGTGAAGCGCCGCATCGAACAGCGTATGCCCGCTGTTCTTGAAGGTATTTTCTTCGTCGCCAAAACTCGACCCGATGTAGCGTGCGCCTAAACCGAAACCTAAGCCCGCGGCCGAGCCCGTACGCAGCGTATAGTCGCCCCAGATCGAGAAAGTGTTGAAGGGCACGCTTGACTCTACGTTACCCTGAGTACCGTCCGTATCGTCCTCTATACGCATATCCGTATAGGCGTATGAGACGATCATGCTCAATCCATTGTCGAGCGTGGCGTTTCCTTCGATTTCAAATCCGCGCGAACGAAGTACGCCCGTTTGAACAGCGCCGCATTGTTCGACGCCATTGACGTCTGCGCATGCATCCCGCAGACCGTTCGTTTGCTGAATGTCGAAAATGGCCGAGGTAATCGAAGCATTTTTGCCCGGAATAAAATACTTGATGCCGACTTCCTTGGACTCCGATGTCGTTGCGTCGAAGGGCCTGCCGGTGATGAGGTCCGTCCCGGAATTGGCAACGAAACCCGTCCCGTAAGCAACGTAGGGTGCGATGCCGGAGTCGAACAGATAACTCAGGCCCGCGCGGCCGGTCCACGCGGCATCGCTCTGGCTGAACGTGTCACCATCCGTATCTGTGTCGGTGCTAACCCAGTCGCGACGCCCGCCGAGAGTCAGCATCCAGCCGCCAAGCTTGATCTGATCCTGCAGATACGTTCCGACCATCAGCTGGTCTTGCTTTGTGACTGTCTGGATCGCGGGCTTCGGGATGTATTGTTGGCCGTAATTATAGTTGACGAGCGGAGGAACGATGCCTCCATCTTCAACGGGATCGCCGTAGCCTTCGCTTTCCTTGTACCAGATGTAACCGAGATCGACGCCGGCAAGCGCGACGTGCCGGAACGGACCGGTCGAGAACCGCGCTTCGGCTTGGTTATCGATCACGAAGTTATTCACGTGACTGTAGATGATGCCGTTGTTCCGCGTCCAAACGTTTGGCTCGATCTCTTCGTTCACGTCGATGTATTCACCGAGTGCCGAGATGTGCGAATAACGAGCCTTCTGGCGGAAGATGATCGCATCGTTGAAGCGATGCTCGAGCTCGTAGCCGATGCGCTCCTGCGTTTGATTGAAGGCATTGAAATTCGGATCACCGGACCAAATATTCGTGCGCTGCGCATGGCCGGAGCTATAGTCATTATACCACGCCATGTTGCCGCCCGTCTCGGCGTCCATGTACTCACCGAGGATCGTCAGCTTCGTATCGGGGTCGATCTTAAACGTCACGGCCGGTGCCAGATAAACTCTGTTATCGGGAACACCGAATGCTTCTGTATTGCTGTCGCGCACGATGCCGGTAAGGCGATACAGCACGCTGCTGCCCAGCGCCGTCGGCCCGGAAAAATCAAAGTTGCCCTGTATGCGGTCGAAGCTTCCGGTCTGCAGTTCGACTTCGTGAAAGGGCGTCTCGGTCGGCCGTTTCGAATACATGCCGACAATGCCGCCGGCGTTGCTTGCTCCGTATAGCGACGATACGGGGCCTCGAAGAATGGTGATACTATCGAGTCCATACGGCTCGGTCCTAAACTGACCGAAACTGCTGCTCATCTGGCGGAGCCCGTCTCGATAGATCCCGGTATAGGTTGCATCGAAGCCGCGTATGTTGAACGAATCGAATCGCGGATCGTATCCGGATACGTTCACGCGGACGCCGGGCACGTACTGGATGGCATCACCCAGGTTTTGCGGATTGCGATCCTGGATCTGCTGGCGCGTAACAGTCGATACGGATTGCGGGACCTCGACAAGCGGCGTGGACGTCTTGGTCGCTGCCGTATCTTCCGTTGCAACGTAGCCCTTGGTGGTTCCGATGGGTGTGCTCGATCCGTCACTAACTGTTTTCGAGGGCTCTTTCGGGGCGTGAGGCATCGCGGCTTGTGCTTTGACCGCAGCCTTCTTTTTCGTGGCCACCTTCTTGGCTGCAGGTTTATGTTGCTTCTGCCCTTGGACCACAACCTCCGGCAGCGCGACACTCGCGGAGGGCTCGTCGGCGGCGATAGCCGGACCTCCAAAAACGATCGAATAAGCAGCGATTAATAGCGCCCGGTGCCGGACGCTTTCGCGATTTGCAATCATAAATCCCCCGAGCGGACATCGCGAAGCATGGCAGCGATTATCCGACGGCCGCACGGTAGCGGCCGCTTGTTTACATTTCAAGTACACAATGCGAGTACTGTCGCGGCAAACTAGAAGGGAGGCGACGTGCGCGGCCTACTTGTTACCATTCATCGGTGGGCCGGTCTTTTCATTGCGGCGTTTCTGTTTGTGGCCGGACTGACGGGATCAGTGATCTCGTGGGACCACGAAATCGACGAATGGCTCAACCCCGATCTCTTCGAGTCGAAGCAAACCGGTTCTCCGCTACCGCCATTAGAATTGGTCTCACGCTTTGAAGCGACCGATAGGCGTGTGCGCGTGACTTCCCTCCCCCTTTCCTATGAAAGAGGCAAAACGGCGGAGCTTTTCGTCGAGCCGCGGATCGATCCGTCTACGGGCAAACCGTATATTGTGGATTACAATCAGGTCTACGTCGAACCCGCGACGGGCCAGATCGCGGGCAAGCGGTTCTGGGGAAAGATTTCCCTCGATCGGCGTGATCTGCTGCCGTTTCTGTACAAGCTCCACTACTCGATGCACGTCCCCGATTTCTTCAACAGCGATCAATGGGGCATTTGGCTCATGGGGCTGGTCGGTCTCGTTTGGACCTTTGATTGCTTCGTCGGGTTATGGCTGACATTTCCGACCTTCGCCCGAACGACGGCGCCCAACAAGTCCTGGTTGCAACGATGGATGCCAGCGTGGCGCATGAAGCCAAACGCCAGTTTTTATCGACTGAATTTCGATCTCCATCGCGCCACCGGCCTTTGGATGTGGCTGTTTCTGCTCATCCTCGCCTTCACGTCAATCTCGATGAACCTCGGCACGGAAATCGTTCGGCCGATGCTGAGCAAAATATCTACCCTTACCCCCGAGGTCTGGGACGTTCGCTCGCCTGCCCCGCTCGATCAGCCGATTGCACCGGGCTTGTCATTCAAGACCGTGATCGATCGGGCGTCGAAGGAAGCACGCCGACGATCGTGGAAAGAGCCGCCGGGCAGCGCCTCTTATAGCCGTGAATACGGAGTCTACAGCGTTTCGTTCTTTGAGCCTGGCGCCGAGCACGGCGAAAGCGGGATGGGAACGAAGACACTCTATTTCGACGGCAAGACTGGAGTGGACCTGGGCGAGAGCGTCCCCTGGACAGGCTCCGCCGCCGACATCTTTATGCAGTTGCAGTTTCCGTTGCACTCTGGCCGTATCGCTGGCCTGCCGGGACGCATCCTGCTGTCGGTAATGGGGCTCGTCGTGGCGATCCTCTCACTGACCGGCATCGTGATCTGGTTTAAGAAACGGCTCGCGCGTATGAAAGCGCCTGCGCGCGTAATGTCTACTCCGCGTGGCCGTGTTTCTGAGCGCGCCAACGGCCTCGGATTCATCATTCAAACGTCCGCTCGGTATTGGGACCGTTTGACGGATGAAGGCCATTTGCGTAGCCGATTTCAGAGCATATCCCGCAATCTTCCGGCGAGCGATACCAACGCCCGTGTGTCGCTATCGGGGATGGCGCTGTTTTCCATTCGATCCGCGGCTCTGATTGTCTTCATCGCACTGGTTGGTGCGGGACGATTTATCAAAGCGGTTCAAATTCTCGTCTTTGCCGTTTGGCGTCAGTTCCGCTTCCTAATCGGCGTCGTGCTCGATCCAAATTTTTGGAAAGCCGGAAAAGCCGACGTTTCCGGTTACGCATGGCGATTGGCTGCTTTCGTGAAGCGCTTCTTTATGATCCCTGTCTTTCATCAGGTGAGTGCTAGTGACGTCTCAGCGGGGCGCAAAAATACGCTGGAACACCATTCAGATTCCAACGAGTGCAAATAAGTTCGCTTGCCAATGGATTGATTGTGCTGGGGTTGGGCAGCTGGCGGTCGATCGGTACGTTATGCCTCGCTGCCCTTCGCGGCCCTGGACTTTCGCTTGTTGGCGCGTATGCCCGCGGTTTCGTCAAAGCACAACATTTCGGACACAGCGTTCCTCAATTCGCGAATCTCCATCCCGATATTGAAATCGCCGATCACGACCGAGCGGACGACACAGCCATCAAGGTGGGTCGAAATGAAGTCCGACATCCGCGCGGGATGAGAGCACCGAAAGACACCGAGTTCGGTTCCCCTGCGGATCGCGCGGCAAAGTAATTTGCGCTCTTGGTCGTAAAATCTGCAAATCGCAGCTTCGATTGCGCTGTCGTGCTCGTTCGCGCCCTTGAAGTCGACCGCAATTTTAACGAACCGGTACATATCCGAAGATTGTTTGATATTACTTTCGAGCCAGGTATCGATAACCTTCCAGGGATGTCGCGTATCGCGTTCCAATTCGCGGAAGTTCGCAAATGTGGTATCAACCACGTGGCTTATAGAGGCTCGGAGCAAGTCGGTCTTGCTATCGAAGTAGTAATAGATAAGCCCCGCGTTCAGGCCGAGGCTTTGAGCAATGTCTTTAATGGTCACAGACGAGTAATTTCGCTCCGCGAACAAACGTAACGCTGCGGATAGAAATTCCTTTTGGCGAACATCACGCTTCTGCAGTTTTCTTGGACGTTCGACTTTGCTGGGCGGCCTCGTGAGTGTCCGTGCGTCGTTTTTCATCATCTGCCGTTGTTGGTGCATGAAGCTGCTCGCTCGCTGAAAAAAGGCGACGTCGGGCAAAGCTTATAGCAGTCTCGGATTTTCGAAAGCATGTGGGACGCCGGGTCCCGTCGCCAATGTGCCCGGTCCTGCAATGGCTTATTGCGGTGCAGCAAAGTGGCGCCGAAGTCCACATGTTTCCGCTGGCGAAAGATCGAATCTTCCAGATCCCCCCGAAAGCGGCTAATAATTATTTGATTGATCGACCAATTAAATTTTAACGGAGGACAATCGTGGACCAGAAGACATTTGCAAGCGCGCAGACGCCGTTGTCATTCACTGGATCGCGGAACACGGTCGGTCTGCCCCGGGCCAAAGAAACGTTTGCTGACAAAGATATGGCGACGTTTTCGAGGAACCTCGACTGGAACCTCCTCAAGACCTTCTATGAGATCATCCAATCCGGAGGCGTCAGCCGTGCGAGCAGATCGTTGTGCCGCAAACAGCCGGCGGTCAGTCTCGCGCTTAAACGCCTCGAAGCTCAACTTGACGTCCGATTGTGCGGCCGTGGCCCGAAAGGCTTCTGTCTTACCGACGAAGGTGTTCTTATCGGCGAGATCTGCGCCACGATTTCAGAGCTCGTTCAGCGCATGCCGAGAAAGCTTGCGAATCTAAGCGAGGAGGTTGCAGGCAGAGTATCGATCCAGGTCGTTTCAGGACTGGTGTGCGATACGCTCGATCGTAGCATCTCCCGTTTTCACGAGAACCATCCAAACACCGAAATCATCATAGATATCTCGACTTGGGAAACGGTCGTCACGGCTCTCCTCAGAGATGAAATTGATATCGGTGTTGCTCCAGCAAGCGCGCGCCGGGCCGATCTTAATTACGAATTTTTGTTCGAAGAAGTTTACCGGCCCTACGTCGGGTTTGGTCATCCGCTTTACGGCAAGACTTTTCACGATCCCGATGCGTTGGCGGACGAAGCCTTCATTTTGACGGGAGCCGATGAGCCCGATGCTCTGACCGAATTCAGAATGCAGCACGGCCTGGGTCGGAATGTTGCCGGCATCTCTGAGCATCTTGACGGTGCGATGCGGCTGACGTCGCTCGGCGTGGGCATATGCTTTTTGCCGGAAGGCTTCGCCGATCCGCACGTCCGTTCGGGTCTCTTATGGCCGCTGCTTCCGAACTACAGTCATCCGTCTATGCCCGTCTTCATCATAACAAACCCGCGAGCACCACGGAAGCTCGCACGTCAGTTGCTGCTCGTCGAATTCGCGAGTGCCGTCGATTGCCGATATTCGTGGCAGAGCTCCGAGGCGGCAAACATTGATCTAAACAATACTGCCGATTGATAATTTGAGACTGTTAAGTGCTGGCCTCTCACGGAATCCTTCGCACTACCAACGCATGGCCGAGAAGGAATCGAGATGGCTGACGACAAGAAGAACAGGGGGAATGGGGATAAAGAACACCACAAACACATTCATCCCCACTCCCACGGTGTGAAGCGAGAAGAAACCCATGGCGCAAAATCCATGGAAACTCTCTCGCGCATTTCGCAGAAGGCGCAGGATCGGGAGGTTAGTCGATCTCTGCAATTCGGCCTAGAAGCCGCGGATTCCGTCGTGGATCGCAGCATCTCGCTCTTCAGCCGAGGGCATCAGCCGGCATTTGCCGGCATCAACACATTCATGAAGGCTCCCTACTGCGAGGATATCCGCAAGATCTCGGAGTTCGAAGCAGCATTTGTCGGCGCACCCTTCGACTCCGCCACGACATACCGGCCTGGAACACGGTTCGGCCCGCAGGCTGTGCGGCGCATCTCGGCACTTTATGATGGGTATTGGTTCGACGGCGGTGTCGATATTTACGAAGAACTCGATCTTTGCGATGCCGGAGACATCTTTGTCATCCCGGGCAATATCGAAAAGACGTTCGATCAGGTGACCAAGGCCGTCTCGCACATTTATACGTCAGGCGTTTTTCCAATCATTTGCGGGGGCGATCACAGTCTCGGTTTTCCGAACGTTCGAGGCATCGCTCCGCATATCGACGGCAATGTCGGCATCATTCACATCGACCGCCACATCGATATCCAAGAAAAGGATATGGACGAGCGCATGCACACGACACCATGGTTCTGGACAACGCACGAGGGCTCACACACCTCGCATCGCGACCACAGCCATATGCATGACGTCGGCCTGCCGAACTGTCATCCGAAGAACCTCGTGCAGATCGGCATCGGCGGTTGGTACGGCAATCGGCCTGGCACGGCGGTCGCGAAACGCCGTGGAACCAGTGTTCTCACGATGCACGATGTCCAAGAGCATGGACCGAAGAAAGCAGCTGAAATAGCGCTTGAGATGGCTTGGGAAGGTTGCAAGGCGGTCTATCTGTCGTTCGACATCGACTCGATCGATCCTGGTTTCGCGCCCGGCACCGGCTCGCCCGAGCCCGGCGGTCTTCTACCACGCGAAGCATTCGAGATGATCCATACGATCGCAGCGGAAGGTCTCTGCGGTATGGAAGTTGTCGAGGTTTCGCCGCCATACGACGTCAATGACAACACGGCTCAACTCGCGTGCCGCGTCATCCTCGACGTGCTGGGGACACTTATCGCGAACGGAAAGCTCGGGCACCGCAACAAGGTCATGAAATAGGAGGGGCGCAATGAAAAGATTTTCCACGACGAAGTATGCCGCGACGGTGACGGGGATCGCAGGACTGATCTCATTGTTGGGCACGATGCCCGCGTCGGCCCACGTCGGAGTCGGTCCAGTCGACACGTTCAGCCGAGGTTTCTTTCATCCTCTGAGCGGCATCGATCATATCCTAGCGATGGTGGCGGTAGGACTTTATGCGGCCCATCTTGGTGGCCGTGCGCTATGGCTGGTACCATCGGCATTCGTCGGCACCATGATCCTCGGCGGTCTGCTCGGTTACTATGGTTGGCCGTTGCCGCTGGTCGAAGAGGGAATCGGCCTTTCGGTCGTCGTCATGAGTTTAGCGATTGCGATGGGCGTGCGTCTGCCTACGCTCGCGGCGATGGCGCTTGTCGGACTTTTCGCACTTTTCCACGGTCATGCGCATGGCAACGAAGGCGCGGGACTTGGGATCGCGTTTCTGCCTTATGCGATCGGATTTATCAGCGCGACCACCTTGTTGCATGTGTCCGGGATTGCTCTCGGCGCCGGCTTCGATCGTTTCGGCGCCCCCACAGCGAACGTCTTAAACAAAATCGCCGGGAGCATCGGCTTTATCGCCGGCGTTTCGTTGCTCACTGGCTGGCTTGCGGCTTGACGCAATCCTCTACTGCCGGCGTGTTGAAAAATACACGCCGGTTCTCGTCAGCCATCAACGTTCCTACGCCGGAAAAGCGGGTAGAATGTTCGAAGAGCGAGACAGAAAGCGATCGGGAAAACGTCGAACGACATGTGTGAACGCGTCGGGGAAAGACGCTGGACGCCGCGAAGAGTTTCTTTCAGCCGCGCTCCGGCTTTTTGCTGAAAAGAATTACGATAGCGTCACTATCAAAGATATCGCGGCCAATCTCGGCGTCGCCACTGCTCTTCTTTATTATTATTTTTCGAGCAAGACACAGCTATTGCGTTCGGCGATGGCGCGTGTCGTCGATAAGACGCTCGCAGCAATGCTGTCGGTGGAATCCGAACAGCCCGGCGATGCCGCTAGGATGATCCGCGCTTGGCTCGAAATTCACGCGCAGGAAACCTCCGATATACGCCGCTTCATCAAGATCGCTCTCGATTTCAAGAGCGCCGATGAACACGACCCCGAAATTGAATCGAGCATTGCCCGCTTCTACGCCGAAGAACGCTTAATTCTTTCGCGGATCCTCCAACGAGGAATCGCCAAAAGACAGTTCAAGCCCGTGGATGTCGAAAGAACCGTACAGTTCATTGCAACGTATCTCGATGGATGCATGGTTCGTTCCGTTGTCGCCCGCGGCTTTGATACCGATAGCGCGCTCGATGAACTCCGCCTGCGCATCTTTACCGACCTTGGCGTTCGTTGGCAGGAGAAAGCCGGTGCGCTGCAGGCCCGCTGAACAGCAAAAAACGCAATAGAGAAATGGGGCGAAGCCACCATCGCGACGCTCGGAAGAAAGCCAGTCTTCGCGCACGCAACATAAATTGAGCCAATGCTTGCCATTTAGATTTTGGGACTTTTAAACGCGTCGCCTCGGGCATTACCGTCATTGCAATAACGCGTTCAACAATAGAAATGGATTGGAGGAGAGACATTGGAAAGTACGATGCAAGGTTCGCGCATCGTCTCCCTGAATGCACTTGCAAGTTCGCCGACAAGCGACAGAGGGGACATTGCTCCGATTTACATTCCGCCGAAAGAGCGGTTCCTGGAGTTTCGACGAAAACCCTCCCGATCTCGCGCCCTAACATTGGGAATCATCGGTGCGCTTTTCTTTTTCGGCGCCTGGGAGCTCGGTCACTACCTCACACCCGATTCCGCCAAAAAATTTCTACCGTCGATCGGTGAAGTTGCGGCGGCGGGGTACACGCTGTTCTTTGAGCGAAATTTTCTGCACGACGTATACATCAGCTGCTGGCGTATCTTCGTGAGCTTCATGGCCGCGGCCGCTGTCGGCGTGCCTATCGGTATTTTGATGGGCAGTTTCGCAAACATTCGTGCCCTTCTCAATCCGACACTGACCGCGTGGCGCTATCTGCCGGCTGCATCCTTCATTCCGCTTCTCCTCGTGTGGTTCGGACCTACCGATCAGGCCAAGATTGCGCTGCTGTTCATCGGTGTCATTTTCTTTCTGATCTCGCTCATTCTCGACAACACTTGCGCTGTTCAGAAAGAGTTGGTCGAAGCCGGTTTGACCATGGGCGCATCGCGTTTTGAGATCTTGAAGGGCATTGTCGTGCCGGCAGCCCTTCCCGCGGTTTTCGACTCGATGCGCAACATGATTGCGGTCAGCTGGACCTATCTCGTCATCGCCGAGATCGTCGGCGCGCAAGATGGTATTGGCGCGGTGATGATGCGCGCCGGCCGCTTCCTCAATGTCGATGTGATCATGGCCGGAATCCTGACGATCGGCGCACTCGGCGTCATAACCGACCTCATCTTCCGCGGGATAAGCGCACTTCTATTCCCATGGAACGTAGATCGGAGATCTTAGGATGAAAGCCATGGCCTTAAAAACTGATCCGGTGACAACCGTGGCGCCATTGAAGGCTTCACGTATCACCAAACAATACCTCGGCGGCTCCTTCACTGCCCTGGATGACGTATCGTTCGAACTTGCGGAAAATCAGATTACCGCGTTTCTCGGACCATCTGGATGCGGAAAAACCACGATGCTCCGGATCATCGCGGGCCTTGAGTACCCGACGCGGGGCGCTCTCGAGGTGTTCGGAAAGAACGTGAAAGGACCCGGTCCAGATCGCGGCATGATCTTCCAGGCCTATACGTCGTTTCCGTGGCTGACCGCTGTGAAAAATGTCGAATACGGCATGAAAATTCTCGGCATTTCGGCGGCGGAACGACGCGAACGGGCGATGAACTTTTTGAAGCTCGTCCATCTCGACAAGTTTGCGGATTCTTATCCGGCAAGCATGTCGGGCGGAATGAAGCAGCGTGTAGCGCTGGCACGCACGCTCGCCCAAAATCCCACGATCCTTCTGATGGACGAGCCGTTCGGTGCGCTCGACGCGCAAGTCCGCTGGGAAATGCAGGAGCTTATGATTGAGCTCATAGAGCGAGAGAAGAAAACAGTCGTTGCGATCACGCACGACATTGAAGAGGCGATCTATCTTGCTGATCGCATCATTTTCTTCTCACGCCAGCCGGGCCGCATCAAAGCGGATATCCCAGTCTCGTTTAAGGGCGGAAAGCGCTTCAAAAGGAAGGAAGAGCTTCTGGATTTGCCCGGGTACGGCGAGCTAGAGCGCGATCTGTTCTCCATGATGCGGGAAGAAATCAAATAACCATACGGCAATTAGAGGCTCTAAGATGTTGGGAAAACAAAAATGACAAAAATGGTCAAAGCAGCGCTATGCCTTTGCGCGGCAATGTCACTGTCGACAGCAAGCCGTGCCGCCGAAAACGTCAGTGTCGCAATTATCTCGTTCTCGCCTTACGCTCCTTGGTATATCGTGAAAGAGAAAGGGTTGGCGAAAGATATAAACCTCGATGTCAAGATCATCGAGGGAATCACAGAAAAAAACGCCGCCATCAGTTCGGGCCAAGTCCAGTGCATGAATAACACCATGGACAGCATGGTGCTCGCGCGTGCTGGCGATTTGCCTGTCAAGGTCGTTGCATTTTCCGACATGTCATACGGCCTCGATAAGATGATCGTGACCAAAGACATAAATTCGGTTCAAGACTTCAAGGGCAAAACGTATGGCGCGGACTACGGCTTTCTGAACCATATGTGGATGCTCCTGACTCTCAAACGGGCCGGGATCGATAAGAACGAACTTCATCACGCGGTCATGCTGCCGCAGGAAAGTGCCGCCGCGTTTGCGAGCGGCGGCACCGACATCGACGTAAATTATGATCCTTTCGCGGCTCAGTCTTTGAAGAGAGAGGGCTCAAAGATTTTCAAATCGAGTTTGACCGACCGTACGTGGGAGCGCGGCCTGATCTCCGACGCGATCGCTTGCAACGAGACGTGGCTCAAAAAGAACCCGAAGGTCGCCAAAGAATTGATCCGCGCTTGGTTCGAAGCCGTCGACTGGTGGAAAGAGAATCCCGAAGATGGCAATAAGATCGTCGCCAAAGGACTTTCTTGGCCGATTGCCGACGTTAAGCTCAACCAGAACGGCGCGGTCATGCTCAATCTCAGTCAGAACATGGGCGCATTCGGACTTGCCGGCGGCAAGCCACTCTGTGAAAGCGTGCCCGCAGAAGCTCCCAAACCTCCGGCCGACTCGAAGGGGTGGGGATCTTTATTCAATGGGCCGGACTGCGCGGCGGGTTACGCGCCGCCGACGTGGGATCTGTTCAGCGAGACTTATCTAAAGGCCGGAGTTGCACAAAAAGAAGTAAAATCGAGCGAGGGTCTCGACTCGTCGATCCTGGCTGAACTGGCGAAAGACGGCTACACCGCTAAGTATGCCTCCAATAAATGGATTGGACGACTCGGGCCGAAATAGACGA
>NZ_DASZTY010000014.1:0-2309 GCF_035548195.1 Hyphomicrobium sp. | reverse complement strand
GGCACGCGCACCTCATAGATTTCGCCCGGTTTGACCCTGGTATTGCCGTCTCTTATGGTCGCGCCCGCCCGAAAAACCGCGCCTTCGTCGATCAAAGCCTGCAAGCGCGAGCGGCTGAGATCGGCAAAGCTCGCGGCCAGAAAACGGTCAAGGCGCAATCCCGCCTGATCGGCTTCGACGGCAGCCGCCCGCATCGTTCCGGAGGAATTCTCCTTGTCCGACCCGTCTGATCTTTCGTCTGGCACTGCCGCTCCCGAAGACGTGAAAAACACCGCAAGCTATCGCGGGCTAAAGGCTGTCGTCATCCTCTTGGGCGCTCTTATCATCATTGCGTTCGGATTGCTCGTGGTCGGAGCGCTCACCCGTTTCCACGTCAAATCCGCGCCCAACGCCACAGGTCTCGAAAACACCATTTCGCTGCCTGAGGGTGCGCAGATCGTATCGAGCGAAGTCCAGTCCGACCGATTGATACTGCGTGTGAAAACGCAAGGCCGCGACAGCATCTACATCGTCGACACCGGAACCGGCCATCTCGTCGGGCGCATCCAGACGCAAGGTAGATGATCGCCACGCTGATCCTGCCGCAGACCTTGCGCGACCAGATCGCCCGCGAAGCGCTCGCCGCCCAGCCGTCCGAATGCTGCGGCTTGATCGAAGGCACATATATAAAGCAGGAGGCACGCGCGCTCGCCTGTCATCCCACCCGCAACCTCGCCGCCGCCAGCGACAGTTTCGAAATCGACCCCGCTCGCCACATCGAGTTGCTGCGTACTTTGCGCGGGACGCAGCGCCGGATTCTCGGCTGCTACCATTCCCATCCGAACGGCCGCGCCGAGCCTTCGTCCCGCGACCTCGCACAAGCAACCGACGAAAATTTCCTCTGGCTGATCGCCGCGGGCAGGGATTTGAAGGCCTTCGTCCACGCGAACCGCGCTTTCCACCCCGTCCGCCTCGCTTGAGGCAAACGACCCCCGCCGGTATAAGCAAGCCCTGACGCTCCCATCGTCTAGCGGTTAGGACGCGGCCCTCTCAAGGCTGAAACACGGGTTCGATTCCCGTTGGGAGCGCCAGCGCGCAATTCCGATCCTGACAATTGCTGACCAAATCGGCGCATTTGTCCCCTTGGCAATTTCGCGATTTCTATCGCCACAACGGCCGTCGTCGCCGTGCCATGAGACATCACCCGGCGCGATTGCGCCGGACCCGATCCATGCCCCGCCATGCTCCAGGCGAGCAGTATTCCAGTTTGCCCGATGGCAATCTATCGCGCTCCAGGGCCTCAACGAGATCTTGCGGATCGAACGGAAAGTGCCGCCGCCGCGATCCTGTGGCATTCAAAAAGAATGTCGATCCGATATGGCGATAGGCTGGAAGCGTGGCGCTGCCGATCACTTCTTCTTCGGTCTCTACAGTGTAGTTGCCGGCAGGTTGCTGTCGATCGAAACCGTCCAGAATGAACGATCGACGAAAGGTGACGGTACGCAATGTCGTGCGGGTCTGCATGGGTTTCTCCGGTAAAGAGAAGGCGGCGCGGGGGATATTGATTGAATATCCCCCGCGGCCAACCTTCAGTCCTTGGTCGCAGACGCGACCGCTATCGTCGCTTCGCACTCACCCGCAGGCGGCACAGAAGCGTCGATGGCTTCGGACCGAAGCAATTCGGGCGCGTGCCAAATCGAAGTCACGCTCTCTCCGAGTCCGGGCACGGTGGTTCGCATCGCGCGATTCTTACACATGCTCATGCTTTCTGAAGCAGCCGGTGCCGCTTCGGTTTGCCATGCCCCTTCATCGATGGAACTTACGGCGTTCAGCCGGAAACGCCTTTCAGGCGATCTTCTTCTTCCTTGGCGAGCCGCAACGCGCGCAATTTGGCGGTCTTCGCATTGATGGCATCGCGCTCGTCTTCCGCGACGGTTCGGGCAAGGCTTCTTTTCGCGTCGGCTTGCTCGAAGACTCTCTGTGCGTTCCGGCGAGCGAGATCGCGCGATGCCTGGATCGAGCGAGTGATCATGACATCTCTCCCAAAGTGAGCCGATAAGTCGCTTCAAAGCCAAACGGCGGACGCAAGGCGTCCGCCTCAACTTTGTACCGCTGCGATTGCTTAAGCAGCAGCGACATTGGCTGCTTTGGAGCCTCTTGCGTCAGCTTGGATATCGAAGCTGATCCGCTGGCCCTCGCTGAGGGTACGCAGGCCGCGTGCTTCAAGCGCGCTGGCATGCACGAAAACGTCCTTGCCGCCGCCATCCGGCGCCACAAAGCCGAAGCCTTTTTTGTCGTTGAAAAACTTCACTGTTCCGATGGTCATTGTT
>NZ_DASZTY010000013.1:0-225607 GCF_035548195.1 Hyphomicrobium sp. | reverse complement strand
GAGGCCGAGACGGTCCGCATGATCTTCCGGCGTTACGCGGACCTCGGGTCGGTCCGGCTGCTCGGGTACGAGCTTGACCGCCTTAGCATTGTTAGCAAGCGCCGCGCGGGTGCCGGTGGTGTCCTGGCGGGTGGGAACCGCTTCTCGCGAGGGGCACTCTATACCCTGCTGCAAAACCACCTCTATCGCGGTGAGATCGCACACCAAGACCGCATCTACCCCGGTCAGCATCAGGCGATCATCGACGCCGAACTCTGGCAGATTGTCCAGGAGAAGCTGGTCGAGAACCGGCAGGCAAGGACGCTCGGCATAACTACGGAAGAGCCGAGCCTGCTGGCTGGACTGATCGTGGATGCTCGCGGCCAGCGGATGACGCCGACGCATGCGGTCAAGCAGGGTCGCCGTTATCGGTACTATGTCTCGACATCGCTGATCACGGGCATCCGCTCGGATCATGCCAAAGGCTGGCGCATTCCCGCAGGCGACGTTGAGGCTTTGGTCCTTGACCGGCTTCGTGCGTTCTTTGCGTCCGAAACCGATGTTGGAGAGGCATTGTCAGGCTTCGATCTTGATGCCTCAACGCTTCGCTCGGCTCTCTCAGAGTCGATCCGATTTGCTGAAACCTGGACAGATCTCCCTCCGAACACAGTCCGAGAGCTGATGCGATCCGTCGTTCAGGTCGAGATCCAGGATGAGAAGATCGTCATGGCGCTGAAGCGAAACGAGATCGCATCTGTCTTGTTGGGCAATGCATTCAGTCTGTCACCGATGAGCGGATCCGATGCATTCGAGCTGTGCATCGAAGCCAAGCTTCGGCGCGCCGGCAAGGGCATCCGATTGGTGGTCGGGGGCGGGACTACCGAGAAACCCAACGGACAGATGGCGGCTTTAATGCGCGACGCGCATGCAACACGTGTTGCGCTTATGACGGGCCGTGATGCCACCCTGGACGCGATGGCGCAGCGCCTTGGTATCAAACGGGACTATCTATCGGTCCACATGCGCCTGACGTATCTCGCTCCTGATATCGTCCGGGCACTCCTATCCGGACGATATCCACCCGAGCTCGCACCCACGCATCTTGTCTCTCTTTGCAAAGACCTGCCACATGACTGGCAGCTCCAGCGCACAGTTCTCGGGTTCGAGACGCGATAGCGTGCCCGCCACCGCGCGGAACGATGCGAGTCTGACCGGCTGAAAAATGACGACAGAGATAAAACGGTCTTAGACTCCAGGAACGTCCTGCAGTGACGCGTCCGGTGGCAGTTTATAAAAGGTGCCTGTTGATAAGGCGCGGAATTTACAACGAAATACCGCTCGCTGGAATTATATAAAATGTAGTCGTCTCAATAAGTTAGTTGGTGGCTGGGGGACTAGGATTCGAACCTAGACAGGCAGAGTCAGAGTCTGCAGTCCTACCATTAGACGATCCCCCAATGCCGGGATCAGGCGAGGCAAGGGCTTCGCCGGAGGGCGGGTCATAGCAGCAGCTTTCTTACTCCGCAAGGCAGCCATGGCATTTCCCTGCCATGTCCCATGCCCAAGATCATAGACTCTCCGGCGACCGGTCCGCTCACACATATATCAAACAGCCGAAGAAACCCTGCGGACCTTGGGCAACCTAAAACGAACCGCAGCGCGGATTGACGACAGAGAGCACTTTCTGCGAGTCGTTTCGCCGGTTGTGCATGGCCGCAGCCATTGAATCCTAAACGTTTATCGGCTGGCTTTACCTCGATCCACGACCTGCTACACTTGGCTCAACCGAGGTCCAGATCATCGGCCTGAAGAATGCGGCTCGTTGCGGCACGCCGTCGTCATACCAGGTCCTGGAGAACAAACGTGAAGCCTGTCAACGCAGGCCCCGGCGCGCCGATTGAAGGCGAGCGGCGGCCGAAATCCGACGAGGAAGGCCTCGCGTCCCTGGCTGAGCGGGGCGAAGCGCCAGCCAACGGGCATAAGCATTATTTCGAAGGACATGGTGACTTCGACAGTAAGGCTTCGCTTGCCGCAAATTTGGCGTCTGCTGCGAACGTGCCCTCATTTGGTGTGCGTCCGTCTGGACGCAGTGCGCCGCGAGGCCTCGATTCCATCAGCGATCCAATCTATGGGGCGTTGGATTTAGGGACGAACAATTGCCGCCTCTTGCTCGCGCGCCCGTCGCGACGCGGCTTTCGGGTCGTCGATGCCTTCTCGCGCATCATTCGTCTCGGCGAAGGTATTGGCCAATCCGGCAGGCTCTCCGAGCAGGCTATGGATCGGACCCTGGAGGCGCTCAAGGTCTGTGCCGGAAAGCTGCAGCGTCATCGCGTGGCCAGGGCTCGTATGGTCGCGACGCAGGCTTGCCGCGTCGCCGAGAACGGGCAGTCGTTTGTGGCAAAAGTCAGAGACAGCTTTGGCCTTGACCTCGAAATCTTGACGCCCGAGATCGAGGCTCGGCTCGCCGTTGCGGGCTGCGCAACGCTTGTCGATCCCGAAGCGGAATTCGTGCTCGTATTCGACATTGGCGGCGGATCGTCGGAAATCATCTGGCTCGACATGACGCGTCTCGGCTCGCGCCGAGATGTGCTGACCGGGCGTACGGACGTCAATGATGCGATCGTCGCTTGGGAATCGCTTCCCGTTGGCGTCGTGACACTCGCTGAACGGTTCGATGGACGCACGGTCACGCCGGAAAGTTTTGCGGCGATGTCTGACGCCGTGGCAAAGCTTCTCGCTCCCTTCGAGGCGAAACACCGGTTTTGCGAGCGCCTTGCTGGACGGCGCGTCCATCTTCTCGGAACATCTGGCACAGTGACGACGATCGCAGGCGTGTTACTCGGTCTTGAGCGCTATGACCGAAAGCGCGTCGATGGCATTTGGTTGAACGTCGCCGAGATCGACGAGGTTACAGCCCGCCTGCTCGGACTAAGCTATGAAGGTCGCGTCCTTGAGCCATGCATTGGTCGTGAACGCGCCGATCTTGTACTCGCAGGATGCGCCATCCTGGATGCGATTTTGAAACTCTGGCCAGCCGAGCGGTTGCGCGTCGCCGACCGCGGGCTTCGCGAAGGCATTCTGATGCGGCTGATGATGGAAGACGGCGTCTGGCGGACAGGTCGCCGGAGGCGCGGACGATCGCGGCGTCCCAGCAATGGATATGCGCCGTGAAGAGCAGCAAAGGCGCCGGCGGGAAGGGTGGCCGGCAAAGTCTGAGTGGCGGCCAGCGCCAACTCCATACGAAAGTAAAGACCGCGGGCAAGCGATCGGTTTCATCTGCGCGATGGCTCGAAAGGCAGTTGAATGATCCATATGTGGCGGCCTCCAAACGAGAAGGTTTACGATCGCGCGCGGCCTTCAAGCTGCGCGAGATCGATGCGCGCTACAACTTCTTGAAACCTGGACAGCGCGTCATTGATCTTGGCGCAGCGCCAGGCGGTTGGTCTCAGGTTGCTGCCGACCGGGTCAAGGCAGATGGCGGTAAGGGCCAGGTCGTTGCCATCGATTACCTTAGCTTTGAACCCATACCCGGCGTCGAGATCATCGAATTGGATTTTACCGATCCGTCGGCCGAGGACGTCCTCAAATCCCATTTGCGCGGAGGCCGTGCCGACGTCGTTTTGTCGGACATGGCGGCCCCGACAGTGGGACACGCAAAGACCGATCACCTGCGGATCATGGGGCTCGCAGAAGCCGCAGCCGCATTCGCTGCCGACGTGCTGGAGCCGGGAGGCGTTTTCCTGTGCAAGGTTTTTCAAGGTGGCACAGAGCGAGATCTGCTCGACGCACTGAAGCGCGACTTCAAGGTCGTGCGGCATGTGAAGCCACCGGCGAGCCGGGCAGAAAGCTCGGAGCTCTATGTTCTGGCGACCGGATTTCGCGGCGGTCAGGGGGCTTGAGCGACGCGGGCAGCCGCGATGTGTCCTTGATTGCGGCTATTCCGTTCGGTCACGGCCGCCGCGCGCGTCGTAGCCATCGTGCAGGCCCTCGCGTGACCTTGCGTCTGTTCAATCGTGTCAAACGCTCCGGACATCGCAAGTAGGTCGTCGCGTTGCAGTACCGGTGTACCTGTGGTCAGGATCAACCGTGAATCGCAATGCGCCTCGGCCCATGCAAGAGCCGCGACAGGGTGGAGGTGGTCCTTCTGCCAGGGCTCAGCCGAGAAATGGGGTTCGATCTTCGCCAGGGACGCGCAGAGAATGAGAAGTCCGGCGGCAGCTACGCCAAATCCAACCGTCACCTTAGCATCAACCATACCGAACCTGAGGCAAATCCTATGGGGGTTCGCACCCCGTACGCTGAACGTCTCAGGCTTCGACGACAGGCGTGTGACGGCCCGCATCGGTGCAGGTGCGACAGATTTTGTGACAGCATAACCATTTGACGCGGATCGAAGCGCTTCCATGCGCTGGGCCTTGGTGCTATAGACCCCGCGACAATGTTCCGCCCTAGGGGGCCCGAACGTGTCGCCCCCCAAAAATCTGGAGAAATCCGCATGACTTCGAGCCTTTCGCTCGATTCGGGGGTCGCGCTTACCTTTGACGACGTGCTGCTGGTTCCCGGTCCCTCCGACGTGATGCCGGGACAGGCCGACGTCTCGACCCAACTGACGAAATCGGTGCGGCTCAGCATCCCGCTGTTGTCCTCGGCGATGGATACCGTGACGGAAGCGCGGCTCGCGATCGCGATGGCGCAGGAGGGCGGCATTGGCGTTCTGCATCGCAATCTGACCATCGAGGAACAGGCGCGGCACGTCGCGCAGGTCAAACGCTATGAAAGCGGTATCGTTTTAAATCCCGTCACGATATCGCCGCGCAAGACCTTGGGTGATGCGCTCAAGCTGATGGCCGATAAAGGCATCACCGGCCTCCCGGTCGTGGAAAGCACGAGTGAAGCCGCAGACGGCAGCGCCGGGAAAGGGCGGCTCGTCGGAATTCTGACCAACCGCGACGTCCGGTTCGCAACACACGTCGATCAGCCCGTTTCCGAGCTGATGACGAAAAAGAATCTCGTAACGGTGAAGCGCAGCGTCTCTCAGGATGAAGCTAAGCGGCTGCTGCATCAGAACCGCATCGAAAAACTCATCGTCGTTGACGAGCATAACAATTGCATCGGGCTCATCACGGTCAAGGACATTGAGAAAGCCGCGAAACATCCGAACGCCTCGAAGGATGCGCAGGGCCGCTTGCGTGTTGCGGCTGCGACAACCGTCGGCGAAGATGGGTTCGAACGCACCGAACGCCTGATCGATGCTGGCTGCGATGTGATCGTGGTCGACACAGCACACGGACATTCGGCCAAGGTGATCGAAGCCGTCGCGCGTATCAAACGGCAGTCAAACAGCGCGCAGGTCATCGCCGGAAACGTCGCGACGGCAGATGCTACGAAAGCGCTGATCGATGCGGGAGCCGATGCGGTCAAGGTCGGCATCGGCCCGGGCTCCATCTGCACGACGCGGATCGTTGCCGGGGTCGGCGTTCCGCAGCTGACGGCCGTGATGGAGTGCGCAAAGGAAGCCGCGCGCGTCGGCGTCCCCGTCATTGCGGACGGCGGTATCCGCTTTTCGGGCGACATCGCTAAGGCGATTGCGGCGGGCGCATCGTGCGTGATGATCGGTTCTCTCCTTGCGGGGACGGACGAAGCGCCGGGTGAGACCTATCTCTATCAGGGGCGGACCTACAAGTCGTATCGCGGCATGGGCTCGGTCGGTGCAATGGCGCGGGGATCGGCCGATCGCTACTTCCAGGCGGAGGTTCGAGATACTTTGAAGCTCGTGCCCGAAGGTATCGAGGGACAGGTTCCTTATAAGGGGCCGATGGATTCTGTCGTGCACCAGCTCGTGGGTGGTTTGCGGGCCGGGATGGGATATCTCGGCGCCAAAACCATCCCGGAATTCCAGAAGCGGGCGAAGTTCGTACGCATCTCTCCGGCGGGCATCCGCGAAAGTCACGCTCATGGCGTACTGATTACGCGAGAAAGTCCTAACTATCCTGGGTCCGGGATATAGGTTACGCGCGAGGGCGCTCTCAATGCGGAGGCATCAATGACTGTCGCTGACTTCCTGTTGCCGGTATTCGTCCTTGTCTTTCTGACGTTCCTTCTACTTTTGAGGACAGCTGTCGGACGTGTCTCAAACCTTCGCAGCGGTGAGGTCAAAACTGATGATATCGCGCTTGGCCAGCCCGGATGGCCGCAAAAGACGACTCAGTATGGAAACGCCTTCAAAAACCAATTGGAGCTGCCAGTCCTCTTCTACGTTCTGATCGCCTTCATTCTGATAACCAGGGTGGGGGATCTTCTATTGCTTGTGCTCGCCTGGGTCTTCGTCGCCTTTCGTATTGTCCATGCCTACGTGCATACGACGAGCAATATCGTCATGCTGCGCGGCCGCATGTACGGAGGAAGTCTCGTAGTGTTGCTGGCGATGTGGATCATTTTCGCGATCAAAATTCTGGCTGGTGTTTGATGGACATCACATGAGACCTGGAGCCCGGATCGCCGCGGCGATCGAGGTTCTGGAGGCGATCCTCAATCGTTACCAGCCCGTCGCCATCGCATTGACAGACTGGGGTAAGGCCCATCGCTTCGCGGGATCAGGCGATCGTAACGCCATCGGCGGTCTCGTTTACGATGCGCTTCGCCGTCGTGCGTCGCTGGCGTGGGCGATGAGCGACGACTCCCCGCGCGCTATGGCGATCGGTGCGGCGTCCTCTGCACTTGGAATTTCCCCGAACGCCGTGGTCGAAGCGTGTAACGGCGCAGACCACGCGCCGTCGCCGTTGACGGACGTCGAGCGCGCCGGCCTCGCGCGAGATATGAGCGCGGCGCCCGACGCTATCCGCGCGGACATCCCCGAATGGCTTTGGCCGTCTTTCTCGGCGCAGTTTGGCGCAAATGCCGTCGCGGAAGGTGAGGCGATGGCCCGGCGGGCTCCGGCCGATCTCCGCGTCAACACGCTGAAGTCGACACAGGAAAAAGTTTTGAAAGCACTGGCGCCGTTTGGCGCCGAGGCATGTCTGGTTTCTCCAATTGGGATCCGCGTACCGGCACCGGCTGGCGCCCAGCGGACGCCCAACCTTCAGGCAGAAGCGGCATTTCAGGCAGGCTGGTTCGAAATTCAGGACGAAGGTTCGCAAATCGCGGCTCTACTGTCAGGGGCAGGCCCCCGGAAGCAGATTCTGGACCTTTGCGCAGGGGCGGGCGGCAAGACGCTCGCTCTGGCAGCCTTGATGCAGAACACCGGCCAGCTTTACGCATACGATGCGGACCGTTTTCAGCTGAAACCGATTTTCGAGCGGATTAAACGGGCCGGAGTCCGCAACGTACAGGTTCTGCGGGCAGGCGACGAAGCCGCTCTCGAAGTGCTGGGTCCACGGTTCGACGTCGTTTTGGCGGACGCACCGTGTACCGGCACCGGTACGTGGCGACGTCGGCCCGACGCGAAGTGGCGTTTGAAGCCAGAGGCGCTTTCGGCCCGCCAGGCCGAGCAGCGGTCGGTTCTCGCCCGGGCGGCATCGCTGGTGAAGCCCGGCGGGCAACTCGTCTACGTCACGTGCTCGATCCTGCCGGAGGAGAACGTCGAGCAGGTCGCAGCCTTTCAAAAGTCCAACGAGGAATTTCGAGCCGTACCGACCGGCGCCGCATGGGCCGCGTCCGGATTACGGGGCGATCCGCCAGCCTCGGCCGACGGCCGTTCAGACTCGCTCCTCCTCACGCCCGGCCATCATGGAACGGACGGGTTCTTCATCGCTGTCCTGGCCCGGGCTTCGTAGCCGCGATTCTGTGGATTGAGGTTTTACTGCATCTCTGATGCGTTCCACCCCCGATAGCGCCGTTTGCCCAATTCTTTTCTGCCATTTCGTATTTGCGGAAATAAAATGTGAGCGGCGGCGCAACACGCAATTGCCTATTTTTCGCCGTTGACATCGCACACGGCGAAATTATGTGATGCGACGTTTGCCGCCAGGCTGTCGGCAAACCGAGGGACAAATGCCATGCTTCGCTTAATGCGTTTGTGGCGCACCCCGCTCGTTGCGGCCAATTGAGGTCAATGAATGAGCGGTAGGGCACACTCCTTCCTCTCTCCGAAATGCGACGTCCATCCAATACCGAACCGCGGCGGCCATATGGTCGTTGCGCGGGAGGCGATTGCGAAAGGGGAACTGATCGTCGTTTGGAGCGGCACGCTTGTCACAGGCGAAGAGCTGAACGGCATGCCGCCGACGGTTAGGCGCTATTCGTTGCAGGTCGAGGAAAATCAATATTTGGTCTCGCTATCCGATTGCGAGCCGCCGGATTACGTCAACCATAGCTGCGATCCAAACGCCGGACTTTCGGGACAGATCGCGCTGGTCGCCATGCGGGACATTCGTCCGGCCGAGGAGATTACGTACGACTACGCAATGAGCGACGGTTCGCCCTACGACGAATTTACGTGCTCGTGCGGCTCGCCGCACTGTCGCGGCCAAGTCTCGGGCGACGATTGGCGGCGTTCCGAGCTATGGCAGCGCTACGCGGGGTATTTTTCGCCTTATCTTCAACGGCGGATTATGGGAGCCCAGGTTCTCAGGGCGCTTGCCGTGAAGAGACGCAGGATAAGCCGAAAGCAAGCAGCAGGCGTCGCCCTAAATCCGGGGCAATGAGTTCCGTCAGCGCGCGCCGCCGAGCTTGATGCCGACATCCGCATCGAAGGTGCGATAATCGCAAGTCAGCTCTTCTCCGGCGGCGATCTTACGCGTCGCGATATCGTAGCCGTCGATGGCGCCCGGTTCGTGGACGCCCGCGGTGTTGGGGTCGTTGGCATGGTTCATGAAGCGCGCGTTGTCGGCGCAAAGCACGTACATCCCGCTCGCCCCATCAAGGTAGGTATGATCGAGAATGTTGGATCGAGCAGGCTCCGGCAGCATTTCAATATCACCCTGAGTCAGCAGCTGATCGTAGGCGGACATGAATCGCCACGTGACAGTCCCTTTTTCGATATCCTCAGCGGCAAAGAGTCCGGTCCCGGCGATCTTACTCGGCCCGATCCGCGTCTTGACCATCAACATGAATTGCGTTGCCTTCGATCGGTTGGTTCGTGGGACCTTTTTAATCGACGATGAGACAGAGAGTCAGCAACTGAAAAACCCCAGAACGTTTCTGCTCTTCGCTGTCTTGGTCGCCGTCGCGGCTTCCTCGGGCGCCTATTTCATGCCCGGCGATTGGTACGCCAGCTCAAATAAGCCGATATGGACACCGCCGAACTGGAATTTTCCAATTGCCTGGACGGGTCTTTACATCATGATAGCCGTTGCCGGCTGGTTGGCTTGGAAAGCCTGCGGCGTGCGCCCCGCCGTCACCGTCTGGGCTGTCGGTTTGATCGCGAGTAACTTGCGGTGCGGCAGGTTGGCCCGCTGTCATGGTACACATGCACTGAGCCGGACGTTGCGGTGTTTGCAATGATCGCGTAGGGGAAAGCTCCGAAACAGCGAGCCTTCCGAATTGACCGATACAGTCCTCATCATCGATTTTGGCAGCCAAGTCACGCAGCTTATTGCGCGGCGCGTCCGCGAGTGCGGCGTCTACTCGGAAATTCATCCCTATCAGAATGCCGCCGAAGCTTTCGCCAAGCTGAAGCCGAAAGCCGTCATTCTATCCGGCGGCCCCGCGTCGGTGACGGAGGAGGATTCGCCGCGGGCTCCGACCGATGTTTTTTCATCCGGTATTCCCGTGCTCGGCATCTGCTACGGTCAGCAGACGATGGCCGAGCAACTCGGGGGCAAGGTGGAAGCCGGGCATCACCGCGAGTTCGGCCGGGCGTTTCTCTCCATCGATAAGCCAAGCCCGCTGTTTGACGGTTTCTGGGATCCGGGCACGCGTCATCAGGTCTGGATGAGTCACGGCGATCGCGTGACACGGCTGCCGGACGGTTTTCAAGTTATAGCGACGAGCGAGAATGCGCCTTTCGCTGCCGTCGCGGACGAAGCACGTCGTTTCTACGCCGTGCAATTTCATCCTGAGGTCGTGCATACGCCTGACGGCGCCAAGCTGATCTCGAATTTCGTTCACAAGATCGCCGGACTGAAGTCTGACTGGACCATGGCGGCCTACCGCCGCGTCATGATCGAGAAGATCCGGGCGCAAGTCGGCAAGAGCCGGGTGATCTGCGGCCTCTCGGGCGGTGTCGACAGTGCGGTTGCCGCTGTTCTCATTCACGAGGCCGTGGGGGATCAGCTCGCGTGCGTATTTGTCGATCACGGCCTGATGCGGCTCGGCGAGGCGGACGAGGTCGTGCGGCTCTTTCGCGACCACTACAATATTCCGCTCGCGCACGTGGACGCTTCGGAACAGTTCCTGAAAGCCCTCGCTGGCATCTCCGATCCGGAAACGAAGCGTAAAACGATCGGCAAGCACTTCATTGATGTCTTCGAAGCCGAGGCGAAAAAGATCGGCGGCGCCGATTTTCTCGCGCAGGGAACGCTCTATCCCGACGTCATCGAGAGCGTGTCGTTTACCGGCGGCCCATCGGTCACTATCAAGTCGCATCACAATGTCGGCGGGCTGCCTGAGCGAATGCATATGAAGCTCGTCGAGCCGTTGCGCGAACTTTTCAAAGACGAAGTTCGTGCTCTGGGGCGCGAGCTCGGATTGCCAGAAGCGTTTGTCGGACGGCATCCGTTCCCCGGACCGGGGCTGGCCATTCGCATTCCCGGCGACATTACGAAAGAAAAGCTCGATATCCTGCGACAGGCGGATGCGATCTATCTCGACGAGATCCGCAAGGCCGGACTTTACGACGCGATCTGGCAGGCGTTCGCGGTGCTGCTCCCGGTGCGCACGGTCGGCGTCATGGGCGACGGACGTACGTACGACCATGTTTTGGGATTGCGTGCCGTCACGTCCGTAGACGGCATGACGGCCGATTTCTTCCACTTCGACATGGCATTTCTCGGTCGCGTCGCAACGCGGATCATCAACGAGGTTCGCGGCGTCAATCGCGTCGTCTACGACGTGACGTCCAAGCCGCCCGGAACGATCGAGTGGGAGTAGGCGTGTATATTTCTCGCCGGGTATCTGACGCCTGCGCCGTCGGATGATTGTTCGAATATATCGAACGAATTGAAATAAATAATAAATTGGATCGATTGGAAGAAATCGTCCATGTCAGGTCGCGACCTAAGGAAGGATAGCGACTATGACCCAATCGTCAGCACAGATTGAAATTTTTAATGATGCCGCATGTGCTGCGGTTAGCAAGCGCTCCGCAAATACGATCTGGCCAGGGCTTTTGCTTACTGGGACGATCGCAGCTCTATCCTTCGGGCTGCGTCTGCTTCCAGGAGTAGCGATCTTCAGTCCGATGATTTTAGCGATTGTGCTCGGCATCGCGCTTCATAACACGGTCGGCACGCCCGGCATCGCAAAGGCTGGCGTTACATTTAGCCTCCGGCGCGTGTTGCGGTTCGCGATCATTCTGCTCGGCCTGCAGCTCACGGTAGAACAGGTCATCGAAGTCGGGACCGGCGGTGTGGCGGTCATTGCGGCAACGCTTGTCGCGACTTTCCTGTTCACGATCTGGCTCGGACGATTGATCGGCGTCGATCGAAAACTCGCGGAACTGATCGCAGCGGGCACCTCCATTTGCGGAGCGTCGGCCGTGATCGCAACGAACACCGTGACTGAGGCACACGATGAAGACGTCGCTTATGCGGTCGCATGCGTGACGGTTTTCGGATCGATTGCGATGTTCATCTATCCGCTATTGCCCGGAGTGTTGCACCTCGGCGCGCACGCTTACGGATTGTGGGCCGGCGCTTCGATCCATGAAATCGCACAGGTGATGGCGGCGGCGTACCAGGATGGGCAGCAAGCTGGGGACGCCGCGGCCATCGCCAAGCTCACGCGAGTCGCGATGCTGGCGCCGGTCGTCATCGTTCTCGGTCTCCTGGCGACTCGGCGCGCAGGATTGGGCGATAGAAGCCGTTCCGCGGCCAAGGCTCCGATGCCGTGGTTTGTGCTCGGATTTATTGCGCTCGTCGGAATCAACAGTGCTGTCACCATACCTCCGCACGCGAAAGGGGTGATCGTGCAGATCACGACCTTCCTGCTGTCGATGGCGCTCGCCGCGATGGGGCTTGAAACGGACGTCGCCAAGCTCAAGGCAAAAGGCATTCAACCCTTGATTTTAGGCTTCGCTGCCTTTCTGTTTGTCGCGATGTTCAGCCTCGGTCTCGTCGAGGCGATAGCCTGAGTGCGATCAAGAGAAAAGACATGACGCTAGAGCAGCTTCGCATTTTCGTGGCCGTCGCAGAGCGCGAGCACGTCACGCAGGCTGCGAAGGACCTCAATCTCACGCAATCCGGGACGAGCGCTGCCGTCTCCGCGCTTGAAACGCGCTATGCGATCAAGCTGTTCGACCGCGTCGGGCGCCGCATCATGTTAACCCAGGCGGGACGACTTTTTCTCGCCGAGGCGAAGTCGGTGCTGGCTCGCGCGGCCGGAGCAGAAAAGGTCCTTGCCGATCTTGCCGGCCTAGAGCGGGGATCTCTGGCGATCGGTGCCAGCCAGACGGCCGGGAATTATTGGCTGCCGTCGATCATTCATGCCTATCAAGCGCGCTTTTCCGGCATTTCCGTTGCGTTGAAAATTGGAAACACCCAATCCGTAGCTTCCGACGTTGCGGCGGGGACAGCGGATCTCGGTTTCATCGAAGGCGATATCGACGACCCAGCACTATCGGTAACGCCCGTCGCGGACGATGAGATGGTGCTCGTCGTTGCGGCAGGACACCCTCTCGCGAAAGGACCAGCGCGAGGGATTTCTCGATTGGCGGATGCCCGTTGGGTCGTGCGCGAGGAGGGGTCTGGAACGCGCGCCATTCTTGAAACGGCTGTCGCGAAACTCGGCGTCGATAGGCGGAAACTCAACATCGCACTTGAGCTTCCCTCGAATGAGGCCATCCGTGGTGCGGTCGAAGCGGGAAGCGGGGTGACGATCATTTCGAAGCTTGTGGTCGCATCTTCGCTTAAAGCCAAGACGCTCGTCGCGATCGATGTTCAGCTTCCGAAGCGGCGATTCTTCGCGCTGCGCCACAAAGAACGGTACTTTACCCGCGCCGAGCGCGAGTTCATCGCCATCGCATCCGGCAAGACGTGATGGGCCTGGGGCGGATTTTACGTAGCGTCCACTCAGTGAGCCGGAGCGATGATCGCGGCAACTTCGTCGCCTGTCGCTTCGCGTGGTAAGTCAAAGAAGTCCGCATTTTTGTCGAGCGCCTTCTCAAGCTTTGCCTGGAAGGCGGAGCGGTCCAACTCGACCGTGCCAAACTGGCGCAAATGCTCTGTCACGAATTGCGTATCGAGAAGCGTAAAGCCGCCGCGGATGAGCCGCGCGGTGAGGTGTACGAGGGCAATCTTGGATGCGTCGCGTTCGGTCGAGAACATGCTTTCACCGAAAAAGGCACTTTTCAGCGCTACGCCATAAAGGCCGCCAACGATGTGATCTCCATCCCAGACTTCGACCGTATGACATGCCCCAAGATCGAACAACTCGCGATAAAGTGAGCGGATGCGGGCATTGATCCATGTCGACATGCGCCCCGCGCGCGGGGCGGCACAGCCGTCGATGACGCGATCGTAATCGTTGTCGATTTTGACTTTCCAAGGTGTCGTACGGACAGTGCGAAGAAGACGGCGAGGAACGTGAAAATCTTCGAGGGGCAGCACGCCCCGCTGCTGCGGCTCGATCCAGTAGAGCGCCGGATCGTCGGCGCTTTCGGCCATGGGAAAAATGCCGCAACTATAGGCCTTCAGGAGGACCTGCGGCGTAATCTCGAACATCGGATCGTCGCGCGACGCCATACCGGTACTCGCCAAGCGAACTTTCAGACGCGCGCGAAACATGTCGCGCAGTGGCAAAGGTTACTTCATCCCGAGATGTTTTTCGAGCCAATGAATATCATAGACTCCATCGGCGATGTCGGGGTCTTTAACAAGATCTTGAAACAGCGGGATTGTGGTTTCAATGCCGTCAATGACGAACTCTGACAAGGCGCGGCGTAAGCGCATCAGGCAGTCATTACGCGACTTGCCGTAAACGATGAGCTTGCCGATCAAACTGTCGTAATAGGGCGGGATGCGATAGCCCTGATAGACGCCGCTGTCGACGCGCACGCCGAGGCCCCCCGGCGGGTGCCAGTAGGTGATCTGTCCGGGGGACGGGCGAAAATCTTTCGGGTTCTCAGCGCAGATGCGGCACTCGATGGCGTGGCCCTTAAGCTCGACATCTTCTTGCGTGAAACTCAAGGGAAGTCCTGCTGCGACCCGGATCTGCTCCAAAACGAGATCCGCCCCGGTAACCATCTCCGTCACCGGATGCTCGACCTGCAGTCGCGTGTTCATCTCAATGAAATAGAATTCGCCATCTTCGAACAGAAATTCGACCGTTCCGGCGCCGCGATATTTCAGCTTGCGCATCGCATCGGCAACCGTTTTGCCGATACTCTGCCGTTGCGCTGCGTTGAGGGCGGGAGAAGGGCTCTCCTCAAGCACCTTCTGGTGACGCCGCTGCAGGGAGCAGTCGCGCTCACCGAGATGGACGGCGTTGCCCTTGCCGTCGCCAAAAACTTGAATTTCGATGTGGCGCGGCTTCCGAAGATATTTCTCGATATAGACCGCGTCGTCGTTGAACGCCGCCTTTGCTTCTGCGCGCGCCGTTGCAAGCGCCGTCCCGAGTTCTGCCGCCGATGCCGCGACCTTCATGCCACGTCCGCCGCCGCCGGCTGCGGCTTTGATGAGAACCGGGAAGCCCATGTCCTTGGCGATCTTCATCGCCTCGGTCTCGCTGGTGACGGCGCCCGCTGAACCGGGCACGACGGGAATGCCAAGCCGTTTTGCCGTTTCCTTCGCCTCGATCTTGTCGCCCATGATTCGGATGTGTTCGGACGTCGGACCGATGAACGTGATCTTATGCTCTTCGAGAATTTCGGCGAAGCGCGCGTTCTCTGAAAGAAAGCCGTAGCCGGGATGGACCGCATCGGCGCCGGTGATTTCACAGGCCGTCACGAGCGCCGGGATATTGAGATAGCTCTCACGCGCAGGCGGCGGTCCGATGCAGACGCTTTCATCGGCGAGGCGAACGTGCATGGCGTCGGCGTCGGCGGTCGAATGAACCGCGACGGTCGCGATGCCGAGTTCTCGGCAAGCGCGCTGAACGCGTAAGGCGATTTCCCCCCGGTTTGCGATCAAGATTTTGTCGAACATCTGTACTCCAGCGTCCTCGCCGGCATGGCGTCGGCCGGCCGCGCTTTATTCAATGATGATCAGCGGCTCGCCAAACTCGACCGGTTGCGCATTCTCGATGAGAATGGCTTTCACTGTTCCAGCGCGCGGAGCCGGAATCTGGTTCATCGTTTTCATGGCTTCGATAATCAGCAGCGTGTCGCCTTGGTTCACCTTGCTTCCGACCTCACAGAAAGTGGGCGCGCCGGGCTCCGGAGAGCGGTAGGCCGTCCCGACCATCGGCGACTTCACGGCGCCAGGATGCTTCGACAGATCGCCCGCGAGAGGCGATTGCTTGGCGTCGGATGATGCTGGCGCGGGCGATGCAGATGCGGCGGCGGGCATCGCGTACGCCTGAGGTGGTGTAGCGACGATTGAGACCTTCTTCTTTACCCGGATCTTGAGACCGCTCTTTTCGATTTCGATCTCGGTGAGGCCGGTCTCGTTAAGAAGGTCGGCAAGCTCGCGGATCATTTGACCCTCGCTGCTTCCGGTCTTTGGCCCCTGATCTTTTGCGGTCATTAGTCCTCTGTCCTCGAGGTTTATCCGTTTGCGTCCAACTTATAGACCAAGTGTGCACATATGCGTCACGCCTTCTTGGCGGCGTTGCCGAGGATATTCGCCATGGCCTCGACCGCGAGTTCGTACCCCTTGCCGCCCAGGCCGCAGATGACGCCCGTTGCCGCAAGGGAGATGTAAGAATGCTGACGAAACTCGTCGCGGCGAAAGATATTGGAGAGGTGCACCTCGATCACCGGCAGTTCCGAGGCCTGCAAGGCATCGAGAATGGCCACGGAGGTATGCGTATAGCCGCCGGCATTGATAATGATGCCTTTGGCTTTCGTGCGCGCCTCCTGAACCCAATTGACAATCTCGCCTTCGACGTTCGACTGACGAAAATCGATTTTCAGTCCATGGGCGCCGGCGACTTTCTCGGTGCGCGCACGCAGATCCGCTAACGTCTCGCTACCGTAAATGGCGGGCTCGCGGACGCCGAGCAAATTGAGGTTGGGGCCGTTCAGGACGTAAACGAGTGGGGTCATGATTTGGAGAGTGCTCGGGCGCCGGACCCAGGGCCAGACGCGATTGTGCGGAGCCCAGGGTCTATCAGCTTTCCCTGCGTACGCAAAGTGAGCCCCGGAGCCTCACCTAATTCGATCCCCGGAGCCCCAAATAGCCTGAAGCGGCGATGCGTTAGCGCCAGATCAGCACATCCCGCAACCTTCCTTCCGGAACTCGCTGACCAGCGTCTCAAGCTGGTCATGCAAGTCGTCTGGGGCCCCGGGTATTGCCTTGGTACCGACCAGGAAGTGCGGCGTGCCGTTGATGCCGAGCCTTTTGGCGAGCAGTAAATCGTTCTTAAGCTCGTTCTTCACGTCGTCGCTCGCCATGTCGGTCTTGATCTTGTTCATGTCGAGCCCGAGTGATTGCGCGACCTTGAGCGCGGACGCTTCATCCGCATGTCCTCTCGCGCCCAGCAGGAGCTGATGGAATTTCCAGTATTTGTCTTGCCCCTGCCGCTTGACCGCGAGCGCAACGCGAGCGGCTTCCTCCGAGCCCTTCGAGAGAATGGGCAGTTCTTTGAAGACGAAGCGGATCTTCTTGTCTTTCTTAAGCAGCGTTTGAACTTCGGGCAGTCCGCGCTTGCAGTAGCCGCAATTGTAATCGAAGAATTCGACTACCGTGATATCGCCATCGGGATCGCCCGCGACAGAGGCATTCGGATCACGGAAGATCTTTTTGCCGTTGTCCGTCATGAAGGTTTTCAGCTTGGCCTCTTGATCTTTTTGGGCCTTCTCATCGAGTGCATTCTGCACGTCGATCATGACCTCGGGATTCTTGATCAGGTAATCCTTGATGATATCGCCAAGCGCTTTTTTCTGCTCGTCGCTGAAAACCGATCCGCCTGCGGTCGGAGCGATTGTTTCAGCCTGCGCCGTGCGGCCCCAACCGCCAATCACGCCGGAGGCGAACGGCAGAAGCAGCGCCAGTCCGCCTGCAAGGAGGACGAGCGCAGACGATCTGCGCGTCATGGCCAGACGTTTGTTCCAGATGGTTTTCAGATTCATGGATTTCATCTCACTAAGGGGCCGGGGCGAACTCATGTCTGCGGCTTGTAATTGATAATGTCGTCATTTTTCAACCACTCGGGTGAACCCGCACGCAACCGGGATTGAGCACGCTTGGCGAAGATTTGAGCTTGTTTGACGTTACCTTCGTAAAAATACGCCTGCGCGATCATCGCGTCGGCTTCAGGAGCTTTTCCCTGTTTGTAGTAGGCGTTGGCGAGAAGCCGGTAGGCTTTCCCATTTTGATCAACGATGAGAGATTTTCGAAGTAGATCAATGGATTCCTTGGTATCTCCGGCGTCGCCATCCGCTTGAAGTGCGTCCGCGAGTTCAACTTCTATCAATGGGCTTCCCGTCGCAAGTTTCAAGGCTTGGCGCAAATCCGGAATAGCCCGGGCCTTTTTCCCTGCGCGCATCAACAGATCGGCTTTGAGTTCATAAAAATACGGATAGTTCGGATTCTCATGAATCATTCCCTCGATCTGCTTGATCGAGCTGTCGAGCGCGCCTGGACCGCCCTTGAAGTAGGTCGCAATGGCGCGCGCGTACCGCCCGGGCAATGAGGTGTCGCTCGCTGGATAGCGATTGAAAACGGTCTCGGGACTTTCGAGATAGCCCGAGAGCTTCGCGCGCATCAGATCGTGGCGAAGCTGAAGCGACGGAGGATCCTTCTTGTTGACGTAGGGACTCGCTGCGACGAGCGCGCTAAGCCGCGCTAGGCGCTCGACCGAGAGCGGATGCGAACGGATGAACGGATCCTGCATGTCTTCGGACAGGTATTCCTGCTGCTTGAAACGTTCGAACGTGTCGAGCATTCCGCGCCCGGACTGTTTCGTCGCCGTCAGATATTTCAATCCGGCTTGGTCGGCGGCGGATTCCTGCGAGCGCCGCTCCGCGAGAAGACCCTTCATGATGATGTTGGTGCCACCCTGCATGATGGCTTGGCCGCCTTCCGCCGTTTGACGTCCGTTTGAACCTCCTGAAACGCCCCCGGCGACCATGGCACCGAGACCGAGGACCTGGGTAAGAAGCGCCCGAGTCTGGTCCTTCGCGATGCGAGCTCTAAGCGCCGCCATGTGTCCACCGGCGATGTGGCCGCTTTCGTGGGCGATGACCCCGATCACTTCGTTCGGCGTCTGGGCTTGCATCAGCGTGCCTGTGTGGATGAAGACGTGCGCGCCATCGAGCACGAAGGCGTTGAACGTGTCGTTATTGACGACGCGCACGGTGACGCGTCCGCTTCCGAATCCTGCGGCGGCGAAAATCGGTTTGGCGTAGTCCTGAAGGAGAGCCTCGATTTCGGCGTCCCGGATGATTGGGAGTCCTTGCGCGCGCGCGATATTCGGCGCGCTTGAAGCACCGATCACGGCCGCGAAAAGTATCAGAAGCGCATGGCGCATGATCGCGTCTATCGGAATGGCTTTGCTCGTACACGGCATATGGCGTGCCCTAATCTCGATATGTGTCTCGAGACACCATGCGCACTAAAAGTATGCGGTGAGCCCGGCCGGGTCAAACGCTGGCGTTTTGGGCTTTTAACAACGGTCATCATAATGGGGCGCGAGAATGGCAAAATACATTCCGCATGTTCGGAAGCATTCGCGCCCATAGAAAAAGCCGGAGCTTTGCGGCTCCGGCTTCCTTTCGAAATCGAAACTGAACCGGTTATTCACCGCCAAATTTTCGCTGCCACCAACCCTTGCGTTGGGGCGCGGGAGCCGTTTCGGTTGCCGCGCTCTGCTCGCCGGGACCGACAACGACGCGCTCGATGCGAGGCTCGCTCGATCCGACTTCATGACGGCGACGAACCGGCGCCGAACGTGCAGCTGGTTCTTCTACAACTGGCTCTTCCGCCGCTGGGCTTGCCGTCTCCAACCGAGCCGGCTGCTCCGATGCCCGTACATTGTCGTCGCCGTTTGCCGCTGACGGAACGTCCCAAACACGGCGCGAACGCCTGACCGGCGTCGCCGGAGGTGTCTTGTCGTCCTCGGTATTCAGGTCCCCGGCGGCTTGGATCTCATCTGTTGCAGCCTCGGACATGTCGTTCCGCTCATCTTCATCAAAGTCCGGCTGCACGGCATCGGAAGCGGCGGCATCTTCCGCGCCGGTTGATGCTTCTGCAGCATCATCGCGTCCGCGCTCGCGTCCGCGTCGCCCGCCGCGCCGGCCGCGACGTCGTCTCTTATTCGGTTTTTCATCCGAGCCGTTAGCTGCGGCATGCCCGTCTCGATCTTCGTCGTCGACAGAAGGCTGATCACCGGTGCCCGCAATGATAGCGCCGCCCGCATCTTCGTCGTCCTGCAGGCCAACGTCGCCGCCGGTGCTTGCGTCTTCGTCACGCTGTTCGGATGCGGCGTGTTCGCGATCGTCGCCGCGCGCGCCCCGTCCGCGACGCCTGCGCCGGCGTCCGCCGCGGCGGCCCGAGCCTTCGTCTCCGTCTCCGCGCTGACCATTGCGGTCTTGCGGGGCAAAGGTTTCGCCTTCGTCGACGATTTCGATAGCCGTTTCGGCTTCGGACGCATCAATACCTGTCTCAGCGTCGCCGTCGAAGCCCCAGTCCATGTTGACTGCTGCTCGTTCGGCACGGCGAACGGGGAGGGCCGACGGTGCTCCACGTTCGACCGTGAAGTTCGCGCCTTGCATGCGATCGCTGCCAAGCACGGTGATCGTGTAACCGTGGCGCGCTTCCATGTCGGCGATGTAAGGCCGCTTGCTATTGAGAACGTAAAGCGCAACTGCGGGCGTGGTCGTCGCAATCAAAGGCCCGTTTGCGCCAGCCGTGATGACATCTTCGATGCCGCGCAGCACAGCGAGTGCGATGCTCTCCGTCGAGCGGATAATGCCGGTACCTTGACAGTGCGGGCATTGGGATGTCGATCCCTCCAACACCCCCGTCCTGAGCCGCTGACGCGACATTTCCATCAGGCCGAAATGCGAAATTCGGCCAAGCTGGATGCGCGCGCGGTCAAACCTCAACGCGTCCTTAAGGCGACGCTCAACGGCGCGATTGTTGCGCTTCTCCTCCATGTCGATGAAGTCGATGACGATCAGACCGGCAAGGTCGCGCAACTTCAATTGACGAGCGATTTCGTCTGCCGCTTCGAGGTTTGTCGCAAGCGCGGTCTCTTCGATGGAAAATTCTCGCGTCGACTTTCCTGAGTTCACGTCGATCGCAACGAGGGCTTCCGTCTGATTGATGACGATGTAACCGCCCGATCGCAGCGTCACCTGCGGCTGGAACATCGCGTTGAGCTGACGCTCGACACCATAGCGCGTAAAGAGTGGTGTCGGGTCGCGATAAGCCACGACGTTCTTCGCGTGGCTCGGCATCAGCATTTTCATGAAGTCGGCGGCTTCCTGATGCCCCGCTTCGCCCGCGACGACGATTTCTTCGACGTCCTTGTTATAGAGATCGCGGATTGAACGCTTGACCAGGTCGCCTTCCTCATAGACCAGGCTTGGCGCCGTCGATTGCAGCGTCAGTTCGCGGACGCTTTCCCATAATCTGAGCAAGTATTCGAAATCGCGTTTGATCTCTTGTTTCGTCCGCGCCGCGCCTGCCGTTCGGATGATGAGCCCCATTCCTTCAGGAACCTCAAGCTCCTGTGCGATGGCCTTGAGTCTGCGACGATCCTGCGGGTTCGTGATCTTGCGTGAGATGCCGCCGCCACGCGCCGTGTTCGGCATCAAAACGGTATAACGGCCGGCAAGCGACAGATACGTCGTCAGCGCAGCGCCTTTGTTGCCTCGCTCCTCCTTTACGACCTGGACGAGAATGATCTGGCGCCGTTTGATGACTTCCTGGATTTTATAGCTGCGTGGACGGCGGCGCTGACGCGGACGCGGGCCCTCGCGAAGCTCTCGAACGGAGCTTGTTTCCTCGGGATCGTCATCCTGCGCCTCGCGGTGATGATTTTGATCGTGATCGCGATGATCTTCGAGATGGTGGTCCGGGCCGTCGCCGTCAGCAGTCTCGTCAGGCGTTTCGGCGGTGACATCGTCGCCTTGCTGCCATTGCTCTTCGGACGGCTGGTCTTCATCTCCGCTAGCGTCGTCATTTGCCGCGGCCGTCGCTACGTCCGCCGAATCCGCATCGTTATTTGCCACCGGCGCGTCGGCTTCGGACTCTGGAGCGGTTTCCGTCCGGATCTCGCTCGACGTGCGGCGCACGGCGGAGGCCATGACCTTGACGGGTTCCTCGCCGTCTTCGTCGCCGCCGATCTCCTCAATGTGCTCGTCTTCTTCGACGTCGACGATGTGCGAGGATTCAACCGTTTCGTCGGCTTGCCCAACGTCGCCGAAATCGTCACTGGCGGACTCGGGGCGCGTGTCGTCCGTGCGGGCGCTGCGCTCGGAATTGCGCCGTGCCAAGGCTTCGGCGCGCCGATCGGCGGCCGCCTCAAGTTCGGCTTCCGCTGCCGCCTCCTCGTCAAGCAGCGCCTGCCTGTCGGCGACAGGGATCTGGTAGTAATCCGGGTGGATTTCGTTGAAGGCGAGAAAGCCGTGCCGATTGCCGCCGTAGTCCACAAAAGCCGCCTGTAACGACGGTTCTACACGGGTCACCTTCGCGAGATAAATGTTGCCCCGAAGGAGTTTGCGCGCGGCGCTCTCGAAATCGAACTCCTCTACCCGGCCGTTGCGTTGGACCACGACCCGAGTTTCCTCCGGGTGCGTGGCGTCGATAAGCATTTTTGTATTTGACATCGATTGTATTCCTTGGCGCGCCGAAGCGGCTCGCATCCTCGGCCGCGAAAAGCGGCGGCAATTGCGAGATTTCTTTGGCGGCGCGTTGAGTTGGGAAAGTGTGTGGAAGTGGAAATGGGCCGGGGCGCTTTCTGCAGCATTCTGGCTCCGGCGGCGCGTGTGCGGCTCACCGGAACGGCCAAGCATGCCGTCCGGCCATTAGTCCGGGCGACGGTCCTGGGGATGGTGCGAGTTGTCGTCATGGCCTGTCGTGTAGTGCCCGGCTGCACGCTCGACGAAGCCAAGCGGTCACCGGGAAAAGGGTTCTGCAACGCATACGCGTCGCGTTGGATCGAATGGCCGCCCGGCGGCCTGTGCAGTACCCAAGAATGGGCCGGGTCGGCCGGCACAAAGTCTTAATCTTTGACACGCGGTCGCCGGAGACCAGCCGCCAAAGCGCATTTTCCCGAGCGATGCTGATACTCCCGTGTGCACGCTCCGGGCAGATGCGATCCGTGCGCTCTGATTACCTGTGAAAGCGGAGCTTTTGCTCTGCAGCAGGCCGACCAGGATACGCAAGCGCTTACCGAGTCCACCTAAAAAAGGTGTGTCTTCAGCGCCACCGAATATAGTGAAAGTCTACGAGGTCACTCTCAGGCTGGCAAGTAATATAAAACAAGGTCTGGGATATGGCCCCGATAATGGGCTAAGACTTATATCATCTCTGAAAACAAAGCCTTAACGCCTTTCCATTGGGTCGAGCGTTTGGGGCGGCGAGGCGTCGGGGGGCATGCGGGGGCTTGCAGAACGTTTGTGGAACCGGCTGGGGCAGCCGCTGCTCCTCATCGGTCTGGCTCTTATCCTAACCGAGCCATGTCTGGCCCGCTCGTCGCCCGGCGCGGAAGCTACAGCGGTCCGTATCCTCGATACCGGCAAGTCCACGACCTTCGAACTGACGCTCAGCAAAGGGCTTACGGCGGAGGTCTACACGCTGGCGCATCCATACCGTGTGATCCTCGACCTCCCCGACCTCACGTTTCGATTGGACCCAGCGGCCGGGAAAACGGGAAAGGGGATCATATCAGCGTTTCGCTACGGGCTTTTTGCAGAACATAAAGCGCGCGTCGTTCTCGATACGAGCGGCCCGGTCCGCATAGCATCGGCCGGCATGACACGAGTGCCGGGGAGCCGCGCCTTGAAGTTGGCCATCGTGCTGACCCCGATGGATGCGGGTGCCTTCGGCGCAGGCACCGGGGCGACGCTCGCATCCGCCTCGCCTGCCGACATTCCGCCAAGCACTGCACCGCCGGAGAAAGCTGACCGCAAGCACAAGGACCACGCCAAGCCGGTCGTCGTCATCGATCCCGGACACGGGGGCATCGATCCGGGCGCCATCGGCGCCAATAATGTCGCCGAAAAATCGATCGTCCTCGCGGTTGCTCTGCAACTCAAGGAAGCTCTTAAGAAGACACACCGCTACGTGGTCAAGATGACCCGCACCGACGACGTATTTGTCTCGCTCGATAAGCGTCTCAAGTATTCAGCCGACAACAACGCCGACCTGTTCATTTCGCTGCACGCCGATTCCATCGAAGGGAAAATGCTGGGTGATTCGATCCGCGGTGCGACGATCTATACGCTTTCGAGCAAAGCATCCGACGAACAGGCGCGCATCATGGCCGAGAAGGAAAACGCTTCCGATCTCATCGCCGGCGTCAATTCCGTCGACGAAAACGGAAGCGAAGAGGTGAAGAATATTCTCATCGACCTGCTGAAGCGGGAAACCTCGAATTTTTCCTCCGATTTCTCGCACGTGCTGATCAACAAGCTACGTCCAGCGATCACACTCGCCCGAATCCCCAGGAAATCGGCTGCTTTCAAGGTGTTGAAGCAGACACACGCGCCGTCCGTGTTGATCGAACTTGGATATATGAGCAACGTCAAGGAAGAGCAGGAAATGATGACTGTTGCCTGGCAATCGAAGGTGGCGGCGGCAATTGCCTCGGCTGTGCAAACCTACTTCAACAAGCGAACAGTCGCGCAACCATGACTTTGAGGTGGGTTATCGACGACGTGCTGCCACATTCAACGCTATTGTTCGCCCATCCGGGTTGTTTTTGCTGCGCCGCGGAAATAAACGTAGGCTGGCTCACCATCCGCAAAGCGTAAGCCAGCGATAGACTGACGGAATCTGCCATTTGATGCGCGCGCCAACGCTGCCGCCGCCTGCGGCGCCCAGAAGACGGAAAAAGCGGCGCAAGAGCCTGCTGCTGAGCTTTCTTGGCTTCAGCTTTGCGACGGGCGTGCTGCTCTTTATTGCGGGATCGGCCGTTGCCGGATTTCTTGTGTGGCAGGCGTCGCGGGACCTGCCGGATTATGAAAGCTTGTCGAAATACGAACCGCCCGTCATGACGCGCATTCACGCGCATGACGGCTCCTTGATTGCCGAGTTCGCGCGCGAGCGCCGCATTTTTGTGCCGATCAATGCTGTTCCGAAGCGGGTTATCGGGGCTTTCCTGTCGGCGGAAGACCGGCGCTTCTACGAACACGGCGGGGTCGATTTCCAGGGCATTCTCCGCGCGGTCTTCGCTGCCGCCGAAGCCAAGCTCCATGGCTCCAACAAGCGCACACAAGGCGCTTCGACGATCACGCAGCAGGTGGCGAAAAACTTCCTGTTGACCAACGAGCGTTCGATCCAGCGCAAAATCAAGGAGGCAATCCTCGCCGTTCGTATCGAGAGTGCATATTCGAAGGACAAGATCCTCGAACTGTATCTCAACGAGATATATCTCGGCATGAATTCCTACGGCGTCGGTGCGGCGGCGCTTACGTATTTCAATAAAGAACTGAACGACCTTACGATCGAGGAAGCGGCATATCTTGCGGCGCTTCCGAAGGGTCCCAACAATTACAATCCGTTCCGTCAAAAAGCGCGCGCAGTCGAACGGCGGAATTGGATCATCGGCCAGATGGCCGAAAACGGCTATATCACCGAGGAAGAAGCCGAAGCGGCCAAGAAGAAACCGCTCGTCGTCAATATACGTCCAACCGGTGCACGCATATCGACAGCCGAATTCTTCGCTGAAGAGGTCCGCCGAACGCTGCTCGCCAAATATGGCGAAGAAAAACTATATGGTGGCGGATTGTCCGTTCGGACCACGCTCGACCCGCATCTGCAGCAGCTTGCAACGACGGCTCTGATAGACGGTCTCGTCAAGTTTGATCGCAAACGGGGCTGGCGCGGTCCGGTTGCAAAAATCGATATCAGCGGCGATTGGGGTGTCGCGCTCGGCAAGATACATAGCCCCGCCGATATTAAACCGTGGCGCTTGGGCGTGGTCCTGGAAGCGCAGAAGACGAAGGCCATCATCGGGTTTAAGCCGGCGCGTCAGCAGGATTCGACGCTCGCCAAGGACCGCGAGGCCGTTGAAGTCTCCCTCGACGAGATGAAGTGGGCGGCCTACCAGCACGGCAAAAGGATCAACGTCAAATCGACGGCCGATATCGTAAAACCGGGTGACGTTGTCTACGTCGCGCCGAAGGATCCGAATAATATCCAAGGTGCCTGGTCGCTGATGCAGATCCCGAAGATCGGTGGCGGCCTGATCGCTATGGACCCCAACACCGGACGTGTGCTGGCGATCGTCGGCGGGTTCTCTTACGACCTCAGCCAATTCGATCGCGTTATCCAGGCGAAGCGGCAGCCGGGCTCGTCGTTCAAGCCATTCGTCTACGCAGCCGCAATCGACAACGGCTACAAACCGACATCGATCATTCTGGATGCGCCGATAGAGATCGATCAGGGGCCGGGCCAGGATATTTGGAAGCCGGAAAACTACGACGAAAAGGACGTAACAGGCCCCGAGACGTTGCGTTTCGGCATCGAGCATTCGCGCAACCAGATGACGGTGCGGCTGGCTCAAGATCTCGGCATGCCCCTCATCATCGAATACGCGAAGCGGTTCGGTATCTACGATGATATGCTGCCGGTCCTGTCGATGTCGTTGGGCGCGGGCGAAACGACACTGCTTCGCATGGCCACCGGCTACTGTATGCTCGCGAACGGCGGCAAGGAAGTGAAGGCGACTCTCATCGATCGCATTCAAGATCGCTATGGCCGCACGATCTGGCGTCACGACGAACGCCAGTGCATGGGCTGCACCGCCGACCATTGGGCGCATCAGGCCGAACCGCAACTGATCGACGATCGTCGACAGATTATCGATCCGCGTACGGCCTATCAAATCACCTCTATCCTTGAAGGCGTCGTGCAACGCGGTACGGGCAAGGTTTTAAGATCTCTCAACCGTCCCATCGCAGGCAAAACCGGCACGACGAACAAGGAAAAAGATGCGTGGTTCATCGGTTATACGCCGAACCTGGTTGTCGGCGTGTACATGGGCTACGATACGCCAAAGCCCATGGGGCATGGCAGCACCGGCGGCATGCTGGCGGCACCGATCTTCGGCGAGTTCGTTAAAAACGCGCTCGGTGACTCCCCGCCAGAGCCATTCCGCGTACCGCCCGGTATCAAGTTCGTTCGCGTCGATCTCAAGACAGGATTGCGCGCCTCCGCTGACGATACCAATACCATTATGGAAGCGTTCAAGCCTGACGAGGAGCCGGACGACGGCTACTCGATGATTGGGTTTGCGAACACGACAGCCGACGCGACGGCGGCAGGCGCTCCGCCGGCGCAAGCCGCGATACCTCGACCGCCGCCTCCGCCACCGGAGCGCACCGACGGCGGACTTGCACCGAATGGCTTCTGGTAAGCCGCGCGCATTGCCGCGCCGCCCCGGCACACATTTACAGGCTGGCCACGGCTGACTATTACCTTCGACCTCTGATTTGTATCGCTCCATCACATTGAACCACACGGGTTCCGGAGGCTTCATGCGCGCAGAAGCGCAAAAAATATCCGACGACATCCAGGAGGCGATCGCCCTCCTGAGGAGGTCTCTTTGACTGGGACACGGCGGAAGATCGTCTCGCTTCGCTGAACGCGAAGGCCGAAGATCCAAGCCTCTGGAGTGATGCAAAAAACGCCCAGAAGGTGATGCGCCAGCGCCAATCGCTTGATCGCGCGGTATCCGAATTCAAACGCCTGCAACGTGACTATGAAGACGCTTTGACCCTCATCGAGCTCGGCGAAGCCGAGAAGGACGAGGCAAGCATTGCCGAAGGCGAAGCAGCCCTGCAGCGCATCGACAGGGAGGCGCATCTGCGTTCGGTCGAAGCGATGCTGTCGGGTGAAGCCGACGCCATGAGCACTTATATCGAAGTCCACGCCGGCGCCGGCGGCACCGAAAGCCAGGATTGGGCGTCGATGCTCGCGCGCATGTATGCGCGCTGGGGAGAGCGTCGCGGCTACAAGGTCAAGCTCGTTGACGAAAGCGCCGGCGAAGAGGCGGGCATCAAATCCGCGACATTCGAGATCGACGGCGAGAATGCTTACGGCTGGCTGAAGACGGAAGCAGGCGTCCACCGTCTGGTGCGGATCTCGCCATTCGACTCGAATGCGCGCCGCCATACGAGTTTCGCATCGGTAACGGTCTATCCCGTCATCGACGATACGATCGAAATCGATATCAATCCGTCCGACATTGACATTTCGTTTGCGCGGTCGTCTGGCGCCGGCGGCCAGCACGTGAACCGGACCGAATCCGCAGTGCGCCTCGTGCACAAGCCGTCGGGTATCGTCATTTTTGCGCAGGAACAGCGGTCGCAGCACCAAAACAAGGACATCGCGCTCAAGCGTCTGAAGGCGCGGCTTTACGACTTGGAGCTCAAGAAGCGGGAGGCGAAAGCGACCGCAGAGCAGGCAGCCAAGACCGACATCGGATGGGGTCACCAGATCCGGTCATACGTGCTGCAGCCCTATCAGCTCGTGAAGGATTTGCGCACGGGCGCGCAGTCGACGAACCCAGACGAGGTTCTCGATGGGGATATCGATCCCTTCATAGAAGCGGCCTTATCGCAGCGGCTGAAGGGCGGCGGCGAGCAAGTTGTCGTCGACGATATCGATTAGAGCGCCGCGGTTGACCGGCGCGTTATAGCTCGCCGGTCAGGAACTGCGCGCGGCCAAGTCCGAATGACCAATCTTCGTCCGTGCACGTCACCATGTTCATCATCACATCGGTTGGCGCAATGCCGCAGCTCTTTTGAAGTTCTTCTACGGTCAGCCGATAGAATTGCTCTTTCTGCTCTCGCGTCCGCGGGCGCGTCGTGACCTGGATACATACGAATTTCTCGGTACGCGGGATGTTTAGGCCTGTGTCCTCCATGATCATCGTCGCGGGGTCGTGCTCGTGCACGATCTGATAGCGGTCGCGCTCCGGAACCTTGAACGCCGCGAGCATGGCACGATGCAACGCATCGAGCAGCGTCTTCTTTTCCGCAGCGGTGCGGCCCTTGTAGAGGTCGATTCTGAGGAGAGGCATGGAGATCCTTTCGATGCGCAACGGATGATTGCACCAAGAATTCAGCTCACAGATAGGCACATTTGCGCTGATGCCAAAGTCGCGCAATCGCCGCACGACGTAAATGCGGCGGACATTCGGCTGTTTACCTAGGGATCGATTATTGACCTGCGCGGAACCAGGAGGGACCGCTCAACGGCGCTCCCGTAAAGCTGCTGCGCGCCGGTGGCGGCTTTATTTCCCAAGGCGGGCGCCCCGTATCGTCGTCTGAGCTATTGTTGCCGCCGCTGGAGGTCACGCCGAATTGCAGCCCTCCGAGAGGGCCGCTCAGAGGCTTCTCGTCGGGGTCCTGGAATTGAGCCGACCCGTCGGGATTCGTGCCGCCCAATGACGTCGTTTCGAACGCCAAAGCTCCGCCGGAAACGGCAATCGCTGCTGCAAACGCCGCGCCCGCGATATAATGATGAATTCGCATAGACTCGCTCGCTCCCGCATGCCTGTCACGCACACTTATCTCTTTGAATACCCTGCGTTTGAGCAGGTACGGTGGCAAGATTTCGCATTTTTCGTCGGTGTGGCCTGAGGGTCACGCGTTGGAAGCCGAAGCAAACGGGGCCCCCGTAAGCCCTGACGCCTCCCATTTCCCTGCTTTCGTGCTAAGCCGCGTGAGACGTGACCTATCCTCTGGACTTTCTTTTCGCTGATGCCCCCCGACAGGCTGCAACTCATCACCTCCGACGGCTTTCCCGACTACGCCTTGCTCGACGCCGGCGGTGGACGGAAGCTCGAACGTTTTGGCGAAATTCTCGTCGATCGGCCGGAGCCGCAGGCGCTGTGGCAGCCGCAACTGCCGAAAAATGAGTGGCGTAAGGCACACGCTGTTTTCTCGGCATCGGGTGAGGATGAAGAGAAAGGCAAGTGGCGCGTCGACAAACACGTGCCTGACGCGTGGCCGGTGCGGATACCGCTCTCTGAGAGAAAGGAAGCGACGACCGAGAGCGTCACCATGCTCTGCAAGCTCGCCGGGCTTTGGCATCTTGGATTGTTTCCCGAGCAGGCTCCGCACTGGGACTGGATGTTGTCGCGCCTCGCAGCCATCAAAGGTGAACGGCCGCGCGTGCTCAATCTTTTCGGCTACACGGGGGCAGCGTCGCTGCTGGCCGCCAAGGCCGGCGCCGAGGTGACCCACGTCGACGCGTCTAAAAAGGCAATCCAGTGGGGAAAGGAAAATCAGGCGGCGTCGAAGCTTGATGGAGTGAAGATTCGCTGGCTTCTCGACGACGCCGCCAAGTTCGTGGCGCGCGACGTCAGACGCGGCAAAACCTATCATGTCATCCTCGTCGATCCGCCGAAGTTCGGGCGTGGTCCCGACGGCGAAGTCTGGGATCTTTTCAAGAATTTGCCGAGTCTGCTGAGCGACGCCGCCAAGCTGTTGGCGCCGTCACATGCCGCGATGGTGTTGACCGTCTATGCCATTCGCGCGTCCGCGCTCGCTTTTGATCAGCTGTTGCAGCAGACGCTCAATGACACACGCGGCCAATTCGAGTGCGGCGAATTGGCGATCCGTTCGTCGAGCGGGCACATGGTGCCGACATCGTTGTTCGTGCGCTGGAGCCAACGGGCATGAATGCGCCGAAGCCGATCACCAGCCTGACCAACGATCGCGTCAAGGCGATCCGTGCGCTCGAAATGCGCAAGATGCGCAAGGAAACGGGCTTGTTCGTTGCGGAAGGGACATCGCTTCTCGTAACGGCGCGTGACAACGGTTTCGTTCCCGAGACGCTTGTGTATCAGGCGGGCGCGGCAGCAAGTGGCATCGCGCGCGGACTGGTAACGCACGCACTCAAATCCGGCGCCGAGGTGCTCGAAGTTTCCGAAGCCGTTCTCGCGAAGCTTGCGTCGAAAGACAATCCGCAGACAGTCCTCGGCGTTTTCAAGCAGCGTTTCATAGCGCCTCCGAGACCGAATGAAGTCCCAGCGAACGAGACATGGCTCGCGCTCGAAGAAATTCGCGATCCCGGCAATCTCGGCACGATCATCCGCACGGCCGATGCGGTCGGATGCGGGGGTATCATACTTGTCGGTACGACGTGCGATCCCTACGCACTCGAAGCGATCCGCGCAACCATGGGATCGATCTTCGCCGTTCCAATAGCAAAGATGAATCACGCAACGTTTCTTCAACTCGCGAGGGACTGGCCGGGCGACGTGATCGGAACGCACCTCACCGCGCGTGATGATTTTCGTGGCGAGGACTATCGCGGTCCGCAATTGATCGTCATGGGCAGCGAAGGCCCGGGTCTGTCCAGCAGCGCCGCAGCCGCGTGCAGCAAGCTCGTCAAAATACCGATGGCCGGAAAGCTCGACTCTCTCAACCTCGCAATAGCTACCGCGCTTATGCTCTATCAGGTCCGCGGACCACATCTGAAGCTCTGACCATGCGCATTGAATATCATCGCACGCTGATTGCGGACGAGGTTCGCAACGATGCGTTTTTTCGCGCTCTAAAATCGCTGATCGTGCCGGGCAAAACGATGGTTGCCGATATCGGCGCGGGAACGGGCCTCCTTGGACTGATGGCTTCGAAGCTTGGAGCGAAAGAAGTCTTTCTTTTCGAAACGGCCGAGGTGGCAGGCGTTGCCGCCCAGGTTCTGAAAGCGAACAGAGCCAAGAACTGTCACCTCATTCCTTGCCACTCGACCGAGTTCGACGATCGGCTCTCAGCGGACGTCATTGTTTCTGAAACGCTCGGGAACTATGCACTGGAAGAAAACATCATCGGCACACTTGCCGATGCGCGCAGCCGGTTTTTAAAGCCCGGCGGCGCGATCGTCCCTTCGCAGATTGCCCAATATGTTTCGCCCGTCGTCTCGGCACGGATCGATGACGAGCTACGCGCTTGGGGACGTATCGGACACGGGCTTGATCTCGGTCCGGCACAAATGATGACGCTGAACAACGCCTATGTCCGGCTTGTTCAGCCCTCGGAGTTGCTTGACGATGGAGCAAGCGCCGTGGCGTGGGACGCAGTCGATCTGAGGCGCGAGACGCGCGCGAAACGAAAGGGGCGCGCCGAATGGCGCGTCGCAAAGCCAGCCACCGTTTTCGGCTTCGCTGTGTGGTGGACAGCGGAGCTTGTTGCGGGCGTTTCGTTGTCAACGGCCCCCGCGTCGCCGCGAACACACTGGGAGCAACTTTATTTTCCGCTGACGAGGCCTGTACAAGTCAAAGCGCGCGAGCAGATCGCAATAGAGCTGCGTTCCAATTCCTCAGAGGAGGCGGGGACACACCTCGCATGGACGGCGGTCCACGAGAATGCGCAGGGCGCCGTGCTTTCGCGACAGGCACACGATCTCAACAAGGGTTATTTGCCGTAAAACGGCATGCTCGGGCTGCCGCCGTCAATCGATTGGTGTTATAGGGCCGCAATGCGGGGAGGACTCTTATCATGATGGTACTGATCGTCGGTCTGATCTTGTTTCTCGGCATTCACCTGCTGCCGACGTCACCGGAACTACGCGACGGGCTGAAAGAGCGGATCGGAGCCGTCCCCTATCGGGTGATCTTCTCGCTGCTGTCGATCGCGGGGCTCATTATCATCATTCTTGGCTATCATAAGCTGCAACTTCACCCCGGAAAGAATCCTGTTCTGTGGCAGCCGCCTATTTGGAGCCGGCATATCGCGATCGCGCTGATGTTGCCTGCAATGATTTTGCTGGTTGCCGCTGTAATCCCCTCGCGCATCCGGACGGCGGCTCGGCACCCGATGCTGGCTGCGATCAAGATCTGGGCGTTTGCTCATCTTATCGCGAATGGCGATCTCGGTGCGCTTTTGCTTTTCGGATCATTCCTCGCCTTCGCGGTCTACGATCGTATCTCGATCAAACGGCGTGGCGCTGCGGCGTCACATGGTGCTGCTCTGATGCCTCCGGGGCCGATGAACGACGTCGTCGTCATCGGCCTTGGGATTGCACTCTACGCTGTGCTTCTGTTTGGCGGGCATCAATGGTTGATAGGCGTCTCGCCGCTCTAGAGCGGCCGTCACGCAACGGCGGGGGCTGTGACGCCTGATCTCAACTTGCGAATAAGCCAGCCACCAAAGATCGCGATCCACGCGCCGGCGGCGAGTGCCCAGGCAACCGGATCGATGACGTAGTCCCAGAGGTTGAGACTCCTCCCGGCGCCGAGCAGGAAGCCAAGAATGCCGATGTCGAGCGCCGCAACGATGAAATAAAACCGTCTGTACAGCGCGTACGCAAGTAGGATGACGAGCGCGGCAGGCAGCAGATATCCGCTATAGCCCAGAACGTACGGATCATAGTTCAGGAAACCGACGGCTCCGGGATAAAGCAATATCCCCGCGATCACGAGCATGGCGGTACCAAACCGGTATTCGGCGCTTCGGCCAAATGTTCGTCCCGTTATCGCGCTGAACGCATAGACCGCCAGCAACAATAGTCCGGGTGCCGAGGGACGTTCGATCGCCGACACGATCCATTCGAATCCCGAGCGGGTCGAGATCGGAATAAGTGTGGCCGCGACAATAGCCGCAAGGCCAATGCCAATGCCAATGCGCTTCGAAGGACTGAGGCGTAGAACACAGCTTAATGCCGCTGCCGCAATAAAGATCAGCAGCGCGGCGCTTGACCGATCGAGGAGATAGTTGACGCTTGCCGTCATTTCGGGGCCGCCGAAATTTGAGAATTATGCTCGACCCAGGCGCTCGATACGCGAACGTGCTCGATGGATTTGCGTGGGCGTGAAAAGACGACGTCGAACTGTCCCGGCTCCGACTCGACGAGGAACGGGTAGGCGACTTCGTCTCCGGCAATCTGCTCCTGTTTTTGAGCGAGCGTCCCGATCCGGCGCAGCACACTGCCGTCGAGATTGGCGAAAGCAAGTTTGACGTTGCGCTCGTCATCGGGATCATCGTTGAAAGCGAGGAGAATCCGAGTGTCGTCATAGCGGATCGCGGCGATTGGGCCTCCGGGATTAGGAAGCTCGGTCGGCGCGGGAATAGTCCACGTCAGCCCTGCGTCGTTCGTGCGCGAAATGAGGATGCGCTGTGGTCGCCCATTTTTTAATCGTCGAACGAAAGCGATCGCCGTCTTCGGGCCGGTCGGAACAATCGCGGGCTGATAGCCGACTTCCCCGCCGTTACCCATGCGGCGCCGGTCAATGATGCGACCGTCTTTGTTGAGAATGAACATCACGGGGTATTTGGTGTCCATCTCGTGATAGGCCGGAAGCGCGATGCGATCGCCGGAAAGGCGGATCGGCAATGCCTTCGTCAGATGCGACATGTTGAGAAAGGGAGATGCGTAGAGCCTCTCCGCGGGCCCCCACGTCTGGCCATTGTCATGGCTGCGCATCAACATGATTTCACATGTCGCCCAACCACTGAGCCGAGACGCAGCGAAGAACAGCCAGATTTCAGTCGGCGACCGCCGGAACGGAACCGGATTAGCGAGAGACTTAATCGCAAGCCCGGCGTCTCGCGTGACGGTCCTGCTGTTTGTGACGACCTTTGTCGGTGACCAGTTTGTGCCGTCAAAGCGTGCCGATACGAGTTCGGCATTGTTGGCGCCTTCGTAGACGGCGCGATACCAGAATGCGAGTAAGCCTGTTGGCGTCTCGATGATTGACGGTCCGTGGACGAAATCCTTTTCGCCGGGGGGCGTGATAACTTCGCTCGTCAGCTTCAGACTGCCGCGGACAGGCGCTTTCGGAACGTCGACCACAAAAGTCCACGGCGCAACGCGGTTCGCCATTCCACGCACAAGCAAGACGGCCAAGACGCCGGAGCAGAGGAAGATCGCCCACGTCGCGAGCGTGCTGGCGGTATGTTTTTTCACAAAGCGTACCCGTCGCCGTTGATCTGGGCCGGTATAGTTGGGTACCGGACGATGTCAACGAATGGCTGAGCTTATAACCGTCGGCTTTTCGGCTGAATTCGAAGCAATGTGCCCCGATTGTCACTTCGTGAGAACCACGAACTCCGTGCCGCTGCCGTTTTCGTTCTGCGGCAGCTCGCGATCGGAAACGATGAGCGATGCGCCAGGCCGTGCACGCTCCGTGATCATTGCGAGAATGTCGTCGGGAATCGTGAACGTGCTCAGAGCCGCTTGGGCCATGCGTACGTTTATCGGTTCGGAACCGGAGGACGCGTCACGGCCCTGTCGTTTGCGCAATTCGTCCAGAAACGCCCTGCTCGGCGAGGGCGTTTGCGCGCTGGTTAAACGCCAGTCGAATGTATTCGGATTGGCCGCGTAGCGCATCGCGGTAAACACGTGCGTGCCGACCGGACCAGGCATGGCATTGATCGCGATGGGGGCTTCGAGTACCGGCTCGAAGCCCTGGCGAACATAGATACGCTGTGCGCGCAAGCTGACGAACACCGAAATCGGCTTTGAGCGGAGACGAGCCTCCTTGTTGGCGTCTGCGAGGGCACGTTGGGCGGATAACACATTTGTCTGCGCATCCCGAACGGCATCCGCCGCCGCATCGCGCGCGGCTTTTGCCGCCGAATAACGAGCTTGGACTTCGGCGAAGTTCAGTTCGCTTATGGCGGCGTCCTTGCGCGAAGCATCAGCGGCGCGCGTCGCGTCGAGGACAGCATTCTCGAGTGCGATTTCACGCTCGGGCGAGACTTCCGGTTTGGTGTCCGCAGCCGCCGTCGCCTTCATATATTCTTCGAACGCGCGGATGGCCTGCTGCTGTTTTGACTCGACCGATTTAACGGCGGCGCGCAGCGGCTCAATGCCCTTTTCTGCACTTTGCAGTTTGTCCTTGGCAGTCGCGAAGTCTTTGTTTGCTTCATCGTTTCTCGTCTGCGCCGAAGTTACGTCTGCCTGGGCCGTTTTGAGAGCCGCCTGCAGGCTCGCGAGCTTGTCGTGCAGTATCTGATCGGCTTCGGCGCGCGTCGTCGGACGCCGCTGCGGATCGCGCGGCATGTCGGCCACCGCGCGTGCAAGCGCAGGGGAAATGCCGATCAAAAGCGGCAGTTCTTCAAGCGCATCGCTGGTCGGTCCGTCGACCTTGTCGTTGACGGCAACGCGGGAACGCTTTTCCGACCCCATTTTGAGCGCGGTCGCATCGTCGAGCGGCAGGGGCTTGAAGAGCTTTGGACTGGTGAACGCGACCGGGGTCGGATCGTCGTATGCGATCACAACGCGGTTGCCGATCTTCGTAAGCCCATACAGCCGCCGCGCGAAGCTGTAGGGAAGCCTGACGCAACCGTGCGACGCGCGAAACCCGGGAACGACGCCGGCATGAAGTGCGATGCCTGACCATGTCACGCGTTCCATGAACGGCATGCTGGCGCCGGAATAGATGTTGCTCCGATGCGTAACGTTTTTTTCCAGGATGGTGAACACACCCGTTGGTGTCGAAAATCCCGGCCTGCCGCTCGATATGCGCGATATCGCGATCTGCCCGTCGGCGTCGAAGACGCGCACACGCTGCTTTTTTATCGAAACGACGAGAATAAGGGGAGAATCCGGTTTCGGTGCGGTAATCGGAGTGCTGGAGCGCGATGATTTTGGCTTGGCGCTCGCGGCAGGAGCAACTGCGAGCGCGAAAGCAGCCGCAAAAGCCGCTACGTAGCGGAGTGTCCTTGGCCTTGAATGTTTGCCCAAGCGACGCACGCGATCACCCGACGCTGAACGAACCCGCATCCGCCAATGTGCCAAATCTCAACGTGATGACATCGGTGGTGCCCTATGTTCGGTTATAAGACGACGTTCGGTCACCGCAATGCGGGTCGAACCCCGCGGATACAAACGAGATCTAATCTGTTGCACCAACTCCACGTTTTTGACGTGGAATTGGTTTGTTGTGCATAGGCTGTGGTTAAATTCAGCAATCTGCTAGACTTTCACCGGCGTGTGCGCTGGCGGCATCGCCGGGAGTTCACTAAACTCCATTCAATATGGTGTCGCTTACATTGAAGCGGCATCGCTGTGCATTCGGAAAACGGATGCGAGAAACGATCGGAGAACGATGTCCATCCATTTTAAGCGCCGCCGGCTGATGGCGCCCGACATTGCGGCCAGGAAGGGCGGCGAGCCTATCGTGGCGTTGACGTCCTACCACGCGCACACTGCCGCGATTGCGGATAACCATTGCGATTTTCTATTGGTCGGCGACAGCCTGGGCATGGTGATGCACGGCTACGAGTCGACTGTGCCTGTACCGCTCGATTTGATGATCATGCATGGCCGCGCGGTCGTCAGAGGGTCGAACAAAGCCCTTGTCGTCGTCGATATGCCGTTTGGCACTTATGAAGAAAGCCCCCCAATTGCGTTTCGTAATGCGGCACGGGTGATGAAGGAAACCGACTGCGGCGCCGTCAAACTCGAAGGCGGACGGCGAATGGCCGAAACCGTGCGCTATCTCGTCGATCGCGGCATTCCCGTCATGGCGCACATCGGGCTGACGCCTCAGTCCGTCAATGTCCTTGGTGGATTCAAAACCCAAGGGCGCACAGTTGATCAGTGGCATGCGATAGAAGAAGACGCCCGCCTTGTCGCCGAAGCCGGGGCGTTTGCCGTCGTTCTTGAAGCGTTGACGGCGCCATTGGCCGAGCGGATTACCAAGGCGATCCCCGTTCCAACTATCGGCATTGGTGCGTCTCCCGGATGCGACGGCCAGATCCTCGTGATGGAGGATATGCTCGGGCTGTCTCCAAGCGTGCCCAAATTCGTTAAGAAGTTCGGAGCTATCGGGGCGGCGATCGATCGGGCTATTGGAGCCTACGCCGATGAGGTTCGTGCCCGGACGTTCCCGGGGCCTGAGCACACCTATTCGCTTAAGACGGATGAGGCCGAGAGGCAGCCGTCGCCTCAAAGAGCCACGAAAAAGCCGAAGACTCCGAGCACTTAGCAGGTTCCACGGCAGGGAACTGTTGGCCAATGTCGCCGAATTTGCCCGCAGGGCTTGCCCCCGGCGGCTGCTTCGCTATCTATGCCCGCCAAGTGGGATCGACCGGTGGTCTGGCCCGCGTCACAATGTTGAAGCCGCCGGGAGCTTAGGGACATACGATGGCCGATGAACACGACAGTCTGCTGCGCGAGGTACAGGAGGAAATCCGCCGCGAGCAGATGGAGAAGATCTGGCAGAAGTACAACGGCCTGATTGTTGCCGCCGCGGCTCTGATTATTCTGAGTGTCGCCGGTTACAAATATTGGGAAACGCGCCGGGTCGCAGCGGAAGAGCAGGCTGGGGCAACATTCGCGGCTGCCGAGAACCTCAGCGACGATAAGAAAAAAACGGAGGCGGAGGCAGCCTTCAAAAAGATCGCGGATAGTGGCCCCGCCGGTTATGCGGCTCTCGCAAAGCTGCAGCTCGCAGGCGCTCAGGCCAAGGCCGGGAAAACCGCCGATGCCGTCGCGACATTCGACTCCCTGGCAAAGGATACGCGCGCGGACAACCTGTTGAGAAGCTATGCACAACTTCAGGCTGCGTCGCTTCGGCTGTCGGATGCGGACTATGCGGAAATCCAGAATCGTTTGAAACCTCTGCTCGGCGATGATGCTCCGTTCGATAAAAGCGCGCGCGAACTCCTCGGCCTCGCGGCATTCAAGGCCAAGAAATACGACGAGGCGCGTAACTATCTCGAACCATTGCTCGTCGATCCCAAAGCCCCCCAAGGGCTCCAGGCTCGCGTAAAGGTGGTGATGGCGGACATCGCGTCGTCGGAAGTGGCAAGCAAGACCAAGCCGGCGGCCGCCGCGCCCGCGAAGGATTCGGCGCCCGAGGCGAAAACCGGCGAGAAGCCGGCCGAAGCCGATGCCAAGACGACGACCGGGCAGGCAAAGGGGACTGCGGCAGATACGACCAAAAAGCCGTAGTGCAACGGGGGCGTATGACGGGAGAGGAGAAAGCGGCTTGAAGAGGGGGAGAAGCGACAGGCGCCTTTGCGCATTGCCGTTGCTGGCTGTCTTTGTTGCGGCTTCTCTGCTTGCAGGGTGCGCGGGGCAAGGCCCGACGTTGCCGAAAATTTCGGAGCTCAACCCGTTCAAGGAAAAGCAAACACCGCTGCCGGGCCGGCGAATTCCGGTCATCGAGACGACCGAAAGCCTGTCGGACAATCTTGCCGATGCGGATAAGCCGATCGCACTTCCCCCGGTCCACACCAACGACGATTGGCCCCAACCTGGCGGCGAGCCCAATAACGTCACCGGCAATTTGGCTCTAGCCGGTGCGCTTCATCAGATGTGGAGCGCAAGCGTTGGAGAAGGGTCGTCCAAGACGGGTCGCGTAACGGCAAGTCCGATTATCTACGGGGGCCGCATCTACACGCTTGATGCGGCTGCGAACCTTTCGGCCTTTTCGCTCTCGGGCAGCAAGGTCTTCTCGGTCTCGACGAAACCAGAGGGCGAAGTAGGGCTCGGCGGATACGGTGGCGGACTCGCGGCCGAGAATGGCCGCCTTTATGTCGCCAATGGCTACGGTGTCGTCGCCGCCCTCGATCCGCAAAGCGGCAAGACGATCTGGATGAAGAATGTCGACGTGCCGGTGCGCGCAGCACCGACCGCCGCGGGTGATCGCCTTTACGTCATAACGATGGACGGACGCTTCTATTGTTTCAGCGGCATCGACGGGTCGGAAATCTGGTCGGCGCGAGGCTTGCCGCAAACCGCGAGCTTGATGACATCGACAAGCCCTGCCGTCGAGGGAGACATGGTCGTCGTGCCGTTTCCGTCGGGCGATATCATTGCCTATAAGACATCTGACGGTAGCGCCGTCTGGACCGAAAACCTCGCCCGGACGCGGCAGACGTCGCAGATCGCATCGATGAGCGATGCGGCGAGACCCGCAATCGACAACGGAGTGGTGTTCGCCGTCGGTCACGCCGGCAGGATGATTGCAGCGCAAGCGAAGAACGGTGAACGCCTGTGGTCATTAACCATCCCGAGCTCGCAGCCGCCGTGCGTGGCGGGCGATACGATTTACGTCGTCGATACGGAGGGCCGCGTGCTGGCGCTTGCGCGGTCGAGCGGCAAGACTCGATGGACGATGAAATTGCCCAAGGCCAAATCCTGGGCGGGGCCCGTGCTGGCGCAAGGAACGCTCTGGTTAGTGTCCGATGCAGGCCAGGTTGTCGGCGTCGACGCCATGACGGGCAAGCTTGGGAACCAGATGAACCTCGGTGAAGCGGCCTTCATTCCGCCGATCGTGGCGCAGGGGCATATGTTCGTATTGACCGACTCCGCAAAACTGATCGCTCTCAACTAGGAATTGAGCTAGAGACGCGCGTATCGCCCTCCCGGCAGGGCGGTCTTACCGCAATTCAATCGTTCGACGGCCATTCCTTTGACGTTGCAAGCACATCCTCCTTTGGTCGCCATCGTTGGCCGCCCGAATGTCGGTAAATCGACCCTTTTCAACCGGCTCACGGGTACGCGAACGGCGCTCGTCTCCGATTTGCCGGGTCTGACGCGCGACCGTCGCGAAGGGACTGCCGACCTTTTCGGGGCTGAGCTTCGGCTGATCGACACCGCGGGCCTCGAAGAAGCGCGCCAGGGCTCGATCGCCGATCGCATGCGCAAGCAGACCGAGCAAGCGATTGCCGCTGCCGATCTCGTGCTGTTCGTGATCGATGCACGTGCTGGCATAACGGCGGCTGACACTGCCTTCGCGCGTATTGCGCGCCAGTCGGGCAAGCCTGTCGTCCTCGTCGCCAATAAGGCCGAGGGCCGTCAGGGGACGGAAGGCATTCTGGAAGCTTTCTCGTTGGGGCTTGGTGCGCCGATTGCAATTTCCGCCGAGCATGGCGAAGGAATCGGTGATCTTGCATCGGATGTCGTTGCAGCGCTTGGCCTTAAAATCCCGGCCACGATCAAGAAGCGACGGGATGGCGACCCGCAATCCGGGGAAGATGAAACGCCGCCTTCGTCGGATACGCCAAGACCGATACGCGTTGCGATCGTCGGGCGTCCCAATGCCGGCAAGTCGACGCTCGTCAACGCCTTACTTGGCGAAGAGCGGATGATTACCGGGCCGGAACCGGGGCTGACGCGGGATAGCATCGCGAGCGCGCTCGATTACAAGGGCCAGTCGATACTGCTGTTCGACACGGCAGGACTGCGGCGTAAGGCGAAGATCACGGAGACGGCGGAGAAGCTTTCGGCAAGCGATGCGGTACGCGCCATCCGCTTTGCCGAGGTCGTCGTATTGCTGATCGACGCGGAACGCCCGTTCGAGCACCAGGACCTGACGATAGGACACAGGATCACGGAGGAAGGACGTGCCCTCGTCGTTGCAATCAACAAGTGGGATTTGATTCCGGAAAAGCAGAAAGTTCTTCGCGAATTGAAGAAGACCGTTGCCGAAAGTCTGGCGCAGGTGCCGAATGTTCCGGTCGTCGCAATTTCGGCGCGCTCGGAGACGGGTCTCGACCAACTGATGTCGGCGATCACGAAAACCTACGCGATTTGGAACCGGCGCGTGTCGACGCCGCAGCTCAATCGCTGGCTTGAAGAGGCTCTGAGCCGGCATTCTCCACCGGCTGCCGCGGGCCGGCGCATCAAGATCCGTTACGTAACACAGCCATCGACCCGGCCGCCGACGTTCGTCGCGTTCTGCCAGCGCGCCGAAGCGTTGCCGAAATCCTACGTCAAGTACCTTACGAACTCGCTGCGGGAAACGTTCGACTTGCCTGGTGTGCCGATACGCTTCAGCCTCAGAAAAGGCGAGAATCCTTATGCTAAAAAGTAACGAGGCTCAGGCGCTGGCTAATGTCTACTGGGTTGGAGGACGACGACGAGTGTGGCAGAACGCGAAACGCGTAAGCTCCAATTCAAATCATCCGCAACTGCGGCACATCGAAAGAAGAATAAGAGGGCCAATATGAAAATGAAATTCGGACGGACGCTGTTGTGCGCCTCTACGTTGTTTCTGAGCGCCGGGCTCGTCGCGACGTCTGCGAGCGCGTACTCCGCGAAAGTAAGAAAGGCTTGTGCGGGCGACTACCAAAATTTCTGTTCCCAGTATCAGCCGGACAGCACGGAACTCAGGCGCTGCTTCGAGAGCAACCGAAAGGGCCTTTCGCACTTCTGCATCACCGCTCTCGTTGATGCTGGCGAAGTGCCCGCGAAATACCTGAAGAAGAGAAGATAACGACAAGAACGCAGCGGGCGGGAGCAACGGCGGCAAAAAGGTGAAGGCCGCCATGCTCACCGCCCACACGGGCGTCAGCTACAAGAACCAGCGCCGCTCCGGACGGAGTTAGATAGGCGAGGGAAGGCAGAGTTCAAGACCGGCGGACATCCGAACGAACTGTAAGACCGAAATCTACGATCCGAGCTTCTGACGAGCGGCCGCCGATGGACGTCTATTTCTATCATCTCGAAAACCAAACGCTGGAGCGCGTTCTTCCGAATTTGCTTGAAAAAACGCTTTCACGCGGATGGCGCGCCGTCGTGCAGGCGGGAAGCGAGGACCGTCTTGATGCGATCGATCTCGCACTCTGGACGTACGCCGATGATAGTTTTCTTCCTCACGGAACCGCGCGCATCGGCCATTCGGGCGATCAGCCTATTTACCTGACGCTTGGACCGGAAACGCCCAACGGCGCTGGTGTGCGGTTTCTGGTGGATGGCGCCGAAGCGCAGGAATTTGCCGGGGCCGAACGGTTTGTCTACGTGTTCGACGGGCACGATGCCGAAGCGCTCGCGTCGGCGCGGTCCCAATGGAAGGCTGCAAAAGCGGCAGGCTGTACCGTTACCTATTGGCAGCAATCGCAAAGCGGGCGCTGGGAACAGAAGGCATAGGAACTACCGCCGAGCTTGCGTTCCAACGCCGTCCCGGATTACGCCCGCACAATGAATTATCGCCACGCCTACCACGCCGGGAATTTCGCCGACGTCGTAAAACACGTCATCCTCGCCCGTGTCATAACGTACATGAAAAGAAAGCCGCAGCCGTTTCGAGTCATCGATACACACGCGGGCGCCGGCCGTTATGATCTTTCCGGACAGGAAGCCCAAAGGACTGGCGAATGGCGCGATGGGATCGGTAGCATTTTCGGGCGGGATCTTCCCTCGCCAGTGTCGGAGCTTCTGGCGCCGTATCTTGATGCGGTCGGCGCGGTGAACGCACCGAACGTGCTAAGAGTTTACCCGGGTAGCTCTCTGATTGCGCGCATGATCATGCGCACCGACGATGTTCTCGTCGCCAATGAGCTCGACCGGGAGACGTTCGCGCAGTTGAAGCAAGTGTTCGCCCGCTCGAAAAACACGACCATTCTCAACATCGACGCGCGCCACGCCGTGAAATCGCTTTTGCCGCCGAAAGAGCGGCGCGGGGTGATCCTGATCGATCCGCCTTTTGAGGAAAAAAGCGAGTTTGCTGATCTTGCCATTGGCGTCAGAGAGGCGATGGAGCGATTTTCGGCGGGGATCTATGTGATCTGGTACCCGCTGAAGGATGGGAAGGCGGCCGAAACCTTCATCGCGGAAACAGCGGCGGTCTCGGATAATAAATTCCTGGACGTTCGCTTGGGGACGTGTGCACCGTTTCCCGGTCTCGGCCTGACCGCCGCTGGCGTCCTGATCCTTAATCCGCCCTATGTTCTGCGAAACGAGCTGGAGATCGTCTTGCCGGTTCTCGAAGAGGGGATGCGCGAGGGGGACGGAAGCTTTTTCGATCTGAGAGACGGTGTTCAATAGTCGCAATGTTCGTTGCTGCGCAGCATTTCACCTTGCGCAGTGTACGCATTTGCTGGATAAATTGCCGCACGCTATGGCGGGCAGCGGCATGAACGGCTCCCGTCGCGTTCTGAAAGTCGGCGCGTTGGTGCGGTCCGGCAGGACGCGCTTGGGTTCGTGCACTCCGACACCCGTCACGGAGCTTGATTGAAGGCCGTCTCACAACGGCATCATCGAGGACCGGGCTGCGCCAGGAGACGATGCATGCGCCAAACAGGTACCGTCAAGTTTTACAATTCTCAGAAGGGCTACGGCTTCATCAAGCCGGACACCGGGGGCAATGATGTGTTCGTTCATGTCACCGCCGTCGAACGTTCGGGTATCGGTGAGCTGAACGAAGGTATGCGGATATCATTCGAGACAGAGCCGGATAAGCGCGGCAAGGGACCGAAGGCCGTCGACCTGCAAAAGGCCGACTGACAGCTTTTCGCGAGCGGCTCGTGGTCGTCACGGTGCGGGCTGTGATGTCGTCTTAAGTTTTCAGGCGCAGCATTCTGCGGTGCGCCGCTTTGTGTTGCGGGAAGCGAGCCCCGCAGAATCTCCGGCTCATTTCGAGACGGGGCGGACGCGATGCCATGCAAATGCAAAAGCCCGCCGGAATTTTCCGGCGGGCTTCAAAAAATTCGGCAGTTATCAGGTCGATTTGGCCATGGCCGTGCGAATGGCTCCGACGATCGCCATCAGCACGCCGCCGCCGACGCCACCGCCTAAGACCTGAGTTAAGATATACATCGGATCCAGCGACCCGCCTGCGACTGCGGTATGGAATACCTGCTCAAGGATCTGGCCTCCAATCCCGCCGCCGACGATACCGGCGATTGAATTGCCGAGAGTTCCAAGGTTCAGATTCTTGAAGATATTGCCGGCAACATTGCCGCCGATCGCGCCGCTAATCAGCTGAATTAAAAGGGTAGCGATATCCATTTTGACGTCTCCACGAGGTGTGGCGTACGGGCTTTATAACGTTTGCGATTGCCCGCCGCCGTCTGAATAGTCCCCAACAGTGGGAATCATACCACACGGCATGTGACAAATCGCGCGATGTGGCCGCCTTAAGGGAATGTTTGCCAAATGGGCGTGGTTCGGAAGATACAGCCTTGTGAGAATTGGCGACCGAAACCATTTCTTGAAGGAGTTCAACGACAATTCCGCTATTGTGCAAACGCGTCGTGCACCGCAATCGGGCCGGCGGAGAGAGGCCACCCAATGATGAGTAAGCTCGTTTCAGCCGTGCTGTTCAGCGGATTGCTGTTGAGCGTTGCCAGCGTCATCGCTGAGGCCGCGCCAAAGCGTGCAGCCAATCAAGATCAGCAGGGCTACGCGATCCGCCGTGGTGGCTACTCGTATAACTATGGCGATACGATCAATACCTATGGCGGCTCTCGCACCGTTTACGGGGGCGGCGCGGAATTCCGCGATCCGACGTTGGAGCGGCAGACGGAAGCGGGTCCGTTCGACCACGGCTTCTTCTTCGACTCCGCCATTGGGCAGCACGGCGGCAACGCGCCGTACATGCATTGAGCATTACGCCGTCACTATAAGATTGCGCGGCGTAAGCCTGTGGGCAAAGCGCCACAAAGCTGTCGACAACCTTCGCCTGTCTCTAAGTCGCCCTCGTCCTGCCACTCTGCGGCCAATATAAACGTTGGCAGAAAGCGTGTGGTATCACGGGGGATTTAGTATGCGCCTTACGGTCAACTTGGTTGCAGCCGTTGCAGCGACCGCTGCGTTCGTTTCGGCCGTCTCTCTACCGGCGCTCGCCGAATGCAAGAAATACGGCTTCACTGTCAACGACTACGGCAAGGACGGACCTACGCGTGACGCGAAATCTCTTCTGGATAAGCTGATCGGGACGAAGATGTCCGAAATGGGCATCAAGGATTTCCACACGGGCAAGAAAAGCGTCTCGTGCGAATTGTTTCTAAACTTTATCGTCTTCGACGAGCATACCTGTACCGCGGAAGCAACCGTTTGCTGGGGTGGTTCGTCGCTGCCGAAATCCGATCAAACCGCCGCCTCCGATAACGCATCCGAGAAGAAATCTTCATCCGCTGCAGCAGAGCACAAGGCAGCAAAAAAGAAAGAAGTCGCGAAGACTTCGGCACCGGCCCACGTCAAACGTAAAACTGCAGTGTTGAGGATCCCGGATCCGAAGAAGCCGAGTGAGTCGATTGCGGCAGCTCCACAATCTGAAACGACGCACACCTCGGAAAGCGCGTCGTCGCAACCTTCTGGCGGCGAAGCTTCATCGCCGGAGACCGCGGCAGCAAAGCCGGTCGAGACTGGATCGCTGCGCGAGCCCGCGAAAACGTCAACCAAGCATCACCACACCGAAAAGAGAGCAGCTCCTGAAGCCGCCACGCCTGCCGCCGGCGGCGCAGGCTATCCAACCCCGGAACCGCCGCAGGATGAACCGGCGCAATAAAGAGCAGAGGACTTCAGTCGGAGCCGCTTGCCTGGTTGCGGTTGTTTCTGACCGAGCGGCTTCGCGGCCTGCGCGTTAAGCCGTAACACGGATCTCGGTGAGCTTCATTTCGATAATCTCGCGATTAAACGGCTTCAGCAGAAAGCCGTCAGCGCCGTTGGCCATCGCGCGCTTGATTTCGTGAGGCTCGTTCTCAGTCACGACGTAGATGATGTGCGGCCGGCGGGTCAGCGGCAACGCGCGTATCTTCGCAATGAACTCGATGCTATTTGCGCCCGGCATGCGCCAGTCGACGAGAATATAATCAGGAGTTTCGGTTCTCAGCCGTTCAAGCGCCGCGATCGGGCTATCCGCTTCGCTGACGCGGAAGCCGAGGCTCTCAAAAATTAGCCGCGTGAACTTCCTGATGACATCGGAATCGTCGACAATGAAGCAATGCAGCATGTTTCAGGTCTCGCGTGCGTCGTGCTCTTCGGGACACTTACATGGTCGCGCGAACGTCGAGACAATGCGGGCTAATCTTTAAAGCGCCGTTAAGCTCTGCGGCGATTTTTCGATGGCTTGGATTACGGGCGGCGGCGAATGCGAATGCTTCTTCAACTGGCCGGCTTGGCAACCAACAGGATATCGGCGCCGTCCTTTAGAATTTCGAGCTTCATGCCAGCCGTCGGAGCGATACGCCACGTGTAGTACGCCTGAATCGACATTGCATCGAGGGGGAGCGGATTGCCGGCGACGAAATCCGTCAGGTATTGCGGCGGCCGCGCGGCCGTGCCTTTGCAGCGAATGAGATAGCTCGGTTGTTCAAACGAACCGCCAATGGCGACGTCAATCTCGCCCCCGCGAGGGAGCGCCGTTACCGCCGACGCGATCAGATTGAGCAAAAGCTTGACCTTGTCCTTAGCGACGAATCCCGGTGCGCCGCGCCAAACGAGCTTATGCTTGCCTTGCGTGATCTTGACGAAGCCGTGGGAAATTTTCTCGGCAGTCGAAAGATCGATCATCGCGCCTGCCGACCCTGCAGCGCCGAATGCGAAACGCGCGAATTCAAGTCGAGCCGAGGCCTGCTCCGTAACGTTGCGGATAACGTTCAACGCGTAGCTCTTGGCTTGCGCGTCGTCGTCCTCATCGAGAATTTCCAAGCCGTTGAAGATAGCGCCAACGGGATTGATGATATCGTGACAAATACGGCTCGAGATCAGTGCTGCGAGTTCTAAGTCTGTTGGCGGGACGCGCTGGCTCATTACGTTCCTTTTTTGCAAAGCCCGGGATCGTAAGGGCGGTGACGGCTCAGGCGCGACAGCGCGACGCGAGCGGGACGGGCTGCTTGCGAAAATGTCCTCTGCTCTGATACATGCGCCGGATTGCAATTGCCAAGTCCCGCGGCCCGTGGGGTCTTCGGGGCTCGATTTTCATTGAACACGTGAGTCTTACGCGCCACGGTCGGAGCTGCGGCGGGTGTTGGTGCTGGAAGCGGGATCGGCTTTGCCAGCACGCCGATTCGCATTGGAGTGCACGCGCGAGCCATGTCGCCGATCGATATCAATGATCATGACGTTCTGATCGCCGCACTCTTGCCTGCGGTCCGCGCGGCCGGACGCCTCGAGATGGCGCACTTTTATAAAGGGGTCGAGGTTGAGAAGAAGGCCGACAAGTCGCCGGTCACCGTAGCAGACAGGGAAGCCGAACGTCTTCTGCTGAAAGCGCTCGGTGAAATTGCGCCGGACGTGCCGGTGGTGGCGGAAGAAGAAATTTCCGCGGGGCGGGTGTGCGAATACGCGTATCGCTTCTTTCTCCTGGACGCTCTCGACGGCACGCGCCTTTTCGTTCGCGGCAAGCCGGAATTCTCGATCAACATCGGATTGGTCGAAGACGGCTGTGCACGCTTCGGATTGATCTACCTGCCGCCATCGGAACGCCTGTTTGTCACGAGATCGGATGGAGGGGCTTACGAGGCGCGCCTTCCGTTAGCCGCGTCTGAAACGCTTTCGGCGATCGCGTTCAAGCGGATCGCTACGCGCGCTCCCGATCCCAATGCGCTCGTGGCATTCAACAGCCAGTCGACCGGCAGCGCCAGTGCCGGGCTGCTCGCCAAGCTGAATGTCGCGACGGCACGACCGGTCGGCTCGGCGATGAAATTCTGTCTGATTGCGGCAGGTGAGGGCGATATCTACGCCCGATTCGGGGAAACCTACGAGTGGGATACGGCAGCGGGCCAAGCAATCCTTGAAGCTGCGGGCGGGTCCGTGACGACATTGGCGGGCGAGCCCCTGACTTACGGACATTATCAACGGGGATTCCGCAATCCGCATTTCGTGGCGTGGGGACGTCGTCCCCTCTGGCGAGAGGCCGACGATGCGACGGCGGAGCCGCGAGCATAAGCAACGCGAATTGGCCATACTTTGGCACCAGAATCCCGCGAATCTGCACTAAGGACCGTGCTGGGGGTACGAGCGCGGTTATTCAGACATTCCGAGGGCGTTCAAGCGCGCGTTCGACGAAACGTGGGGTCACAGATGAGGCGCGTCTCTAATACGAAATTTCTGTACCGAAAAAAGCCGAACCGCAGGATCGCGGCGGTTGTCGCATTCCCGTTTATTGCTTGCATTTTATTGGCAGGCTTAAATGCCGGGGCAGTTGACGACGCTTATCGTCCGCCGTCCGACACCTACACCGGCCAAAGCGGTGTCGATACCTATCGCCCGGGATCGCCATCCGACGCTTATCAGCCGCCTCAGTCATCTGGCAACGGGGATGCATACCAGCCGCCAAGCAGCGGATACGGAAACAGCTATCAACCGGCTCCGAATGGCGGCAGCTATGGCGCCTATAACGGTCCGCCACGGGATTATAATAACCCTGGAAGAGATTACGGTAACTCGACCGGCTATGGCGAGCCCTATCACGCACCGCAAAACAGCGCGAGCCGGGACGAGCGTTATGAACCGGCGCCGCCGCCCCCCTACCGCGACGGCCCGCCGCACGGAACATATTCTGAAGACGAGATCATCCGCGCCGGAAATCGTTTCTTCGGCAAGGTCAGCGGCGGATTGGCGTCAGCGGTCGAGTGGGCCTTCCAGAAAGCCGGCCGTCCTAATGGCTATATTCTAGGCTCCGATGCCGGAGGCGCGTTCGTTGCGGGGCTCGCCTACGGAGAGGGCACTCTCTACACGAAAGATGCCGGTAATTTCAAAGTCTATTGGCAGGGCCCGTCGGTCGGATACGACTTCGGTGCCGATGGTTCGAAAGTTATGACTCTTGTCTACAACTTGCGCGATCCATCGGAGATTTACGAGCGTTTTGGCGGAGTCCAGGGCGCAGCCTACCTCGTCGGTGGTGTGAGCGTGCAACTTCAGAAAGCAGGACATGTCACACTAGCGCCGATTCGCGCCGGCGTCGGCCTGCGGCTCGGTGCCAATGTCGGCTATTTGAAGTATACTCGGAATCCGACGTGGAACCCGTTTTGACAGCTGAAGCGGTCAGAGTAGGTTCTGCATTGCAGGAATCCAAATATCGGGATTTCTCGCGACCGGTCGGAATTCAGTGCGCGGTGGGGGCCGCGCCGCCGAGCAGCTCAGGATCTCTCGCTTGATCACCCTTTATGCCGCGATGCTCGTGACGTTGGGCTTCCTGATCGCGGCCTTGCTCGTCGTCGTCCTGTTGCCGGCCTATCGACGCCGGATCGAACGTTTCACGACGGAAGTGTTGAAGCGAACCTTGCCTCTGACGGAAGAAGAAATCCGCGCCGACAAGGACCGAATGCGCGCCGACTTCGCGATGGAGGTCCACAGGCTTGAGAAGAAGGTCGAAGAAGCCGGACTTTCTGCGGCGCGGCAGAGCGTTGAGATCAACCGTCGCGATGCCAAGATCCAAGAGCTGACGCAAGCGCTCGCCGATCACAAGATGACCGTCGATGAGCACGAGAATGCACGCCGCGTTCTGGAGCAAGCCATTCTCGACCGTCTGCCGAAGGTCGAGCAGCGGCTTGCGGAAACGAGGAAATTATTGGCCGCGCGCGACCGGGAAATCCGAAGTCTGCTCGCGACGAGCGCAAAGCAGGCAGCCGCGCTCGAAGAAGCTGGTCAGATCAATGCGCAGCGGGACAAGGAACTCGCAAAACTTCGGACGGCTCTTGAGACCCGCGCGTGGCGTAACCGCAGCGCGCGTTCCGACGATCGTGCCGACAGCAGCGTGGCGCTGAGGACAGAGCTTGAGGCTCTGCGCACGCAGAACCGTGACCAGGCGGACCTTATCGCTCGCTTGCAGGGCGGCAAGAGCAAGGCAAGCCTAAGCACCGAAGACGATCCGCGCGACGCAGAAATCAAGCGCTTAACGCTGACCCTCGCGAAGGCTGAGGCAGAGATTGCGGCCGCGAAGGCCAGCGGTGGGGGCGACGAGGCGGAACGCATGGCGCTGGAAGATCGGCTGGCGGAGCTGCAAGCCTCGAACGATGCAAAGTCAACCGAGCTCGCAAAACTCAAGGCCGCATTAAAGACGTACGAGGAAAAGGCCCCCGAAGCCCCTGGTATTGTCCACAAGGCAGATCTTAGCGCAGTACAGGTCGAGGTCGAGGAACAGCGCCGTATTATCGCGGCGCTTCGCGCGGAAATCGCTGCGAGCCAGGAAAGGCTTTCCCGGCAAGCGGCGCATTTCCATGACGAACTGCGGCAGATGGGAGGACAATCAGGCGCCGAATCGCGGGTGAAGGACGACTCCGCGCCCAGAAAGCCCTTGGCGGAACGTATCTTAGCACCGCATCCGGTACGATCTGCGGATCATGAAGCCGTCGGAGAGAATGGCGCCGCTATGCCCCGATCTTCGAATGACGCGCGTCCATCGGCCTATCTGAGAGCCCTTAAGGGGAGCAACGGAAGTCCGGCCGATCCAAAATCGACGCCTTCATCTGATGGCGCGCGCCCGCCGCCCTTGCCCGCCGCCGAAGTCGGAAAAGATGCGCTTGCAGTCAAACCGCCGTCGGCTCGTCGGCCTCGGCTGCTCGAACGAATTAGCGGTCTCGATAAGCGCTAACGAAGTTTCGCGACAATGCGCGGGCGACGTATCGAAATCAGCTCCTTTTTTGCGGGCCGCAATCGGCTTAAATAGTCCTAGTCGACGAACCGCCCATATATGTGGCGGGCAAACGAGTTTAATCGCGATTATGAGCAACGATAGCTCGATGAACAATCATCACTCGGGATCTGGCGCAGGTGCTTCGGAGCATGGTCACGGTCATTCCCACAGCCATGCTCACAGCCACGGCTCGCACAATCATAGTCATGCGCCAAAGGATTTCGGATTCGCGTTTGCGCTCGGGACAGGTCTGAACGTCGCCTTCATCGTCATCGAAGCAATCGTGGGTTTCTTCGTAAATTCGATGGCTCTTATTGCGGACGCTGGACATAACCTCAGCGACGTTTTGGGTTTGCTGCTCGCATGGGGCGCAAGTGTTCTTCTGAAGCGTCGCCCCACGCTGCAATACACGTATGGCTTCGGTTCCTCGACGATACTGGCGGCGCTGGCAAACGCGGTGCTGTTGCTCGTCGCGGTGGGCGCCATCGCCTTAGAGGCCATTCAGCGCCTAGGAAGCACTCCGCCTGTTGCGGGCGGGACTGTGATCGTCGTCGCCGGTATCGGAATTCTGATCAACGGCTTTACCGCTTGGCTATTTGCCTCCGGCAGGCACGGCGACGTGAATATCCGCGGCGCTTATCTCCATATGGTGGCCGATGCTGCGATTTCGCTCGGAGTCGTTATTGTCGGTTTTGCAATCTTGATGACGGGTTGGAACTGGCTCGACCCCCTCGTTAGCTTGGCCATTGCCGCGATTATCGTCTGGGGGACCTGGGGGTTGTTACGCGATACGATTCGCCTTGCTTTGCAGGGGGTGCCTTTAGGCATCAGCACGGAGCGCGTCCAAAGACGCTTGAGTGAATTGCCGGGCGTTGAAAGCGTTCACGATCTTCATATCTGGCCGATGAGTACGACCGACACGGCGCTAACGTGTCATCTCGTGATGCCCGGCGGGCATCCGGGCGACGCGTTCATCTCGGAGGCTGCGAAAATGCTGCACGATGAGTTCGAAATTCGCCACACGACATTGCAATTCGAAGTCGGTCCCAAGGCCCCGTGCGGGCTTGACCAAGGCTGTATGCCCGGACGGAGGGCCTCCGCCACAGGAACCTAACCGAGGCGTATGCGTACTGCCGATAGAGGGACACCTTGCGGTAGATGGACAACGCGAGGAAATTGCGCCAAAATGCTCAGCACAGTTATAATTTATTAGGATTATTTCACCGTCGGTCTGAGCACGAGTTGGTCGAGCCCTTAAAGACATTTTAGATCATCTCGCGATCGGCGTGCCTGGCTCCAATGCCGGGATTTCGGAGTGCGTATTGTGAGTTTCGTACTTGAGGACGTCGGCTCTTCCGCGCCTTCGGGCGGCCCTTCCGATTTCGCTGGCGACAATCCGGTGCGCACTCTCGCGCGGGAGGACATCCTGTTCGAAGCAGGAGATCTCAAAACGCACCTCTATAAAATCGAAACCGGCGCTCTTTGCATTTCCGAGACGAGGCCCGACGGTTCGGCCGAAGTTATCGAATTTGCCCTGGCGGGTGATCTCGTGGGCATGGGGTTTCTTGAGCGTCATGCCGTTGGCGCGCGTGCGGTGATCGATACGACGGTTCGTTGTTATCCGCTCGACGCCATGACGCAACTCGCCACCCAGGATGAGCGCACGCGTGATCGGTTTGACCGCGCAGTGCAGCGAGAGTTTACTTACCGGCGCGATTACATGGTGACGCGCGGCCGGTTCAATCCGCTCGGGCGGCTCGCCGCATTCCTGCAAGCCGTGTCGCAACAGAACGCGCAGGAAGGCCGCGATCCGAGCTTGATCGACGATACGCTGGAATGTGCCGTCGTCGCGGATTACTTGGGCGTAAGTGTCGATGTATTAGGCGCGCAACTCGTCGAGCTTGAGAAACGCCGGCTGATCGAACCGGCCGCCGAGCACGGGTTACGGATCACGGACGCTGCGGGCCTAAAGGAACTTGCGGACGATGAATGCAGCGACGGTCGGCTGCAATCCGATTTGCCCGCGGCGAGCAAGCCTTAGTCTGCGTGCGATATATCCTTACTGTTGCACCGCCGCGTCGGGTTCGAGCAGACTGAAGCCTGCAAATTTCCTGGATATATCGCGCTGTCTTTTCGACATGAAGAGCCGGCGCACGGTCGTGACGAGGGCCGGAAGGACTGGAAGTTTCGGCTGCCGTTTCCGGAGATCTGCTTCGTCGAGCAGATATCGGACTTCCCTCAATTGCCAGCCATGGTCCGCGAAGAAACCAAACCAGTCAGCCGGCGCAAAGCGGAACGGCGCATTCCGCATCCGGTCGCCGATCTGGCGTCTCCGATATTTGAGCAGCGTCGGCGAAAAATAATCGACTAGCCAATACTTCGCATGGCGCAGCTTTCTCAGATCGCCGGCGAGCGCGGCAACGTCATCGAGCGTCAAATAGGGCACAACGCCTTCGGTAAGGATCAGTAATTTCTTCGCCTGACTGTCGGCGTCGGTAAGCAGCCGCCTGCGCGCGCTTCCGTCTGAGAGATCGCATCTGACCCGCGTCAAGCGGCATGCCGGTATCTCCCCCGCAAGACGTTGTTCCTTGTAGTCGATCACATGCGGATAATCGGCCTCGATCCACGTGAGCGAAGCCGGCAATGTCATACGGTGGGGTCGCGTATCGAGCCCGGCGCCAAGATTGAGGATAGTGTCGGCACCTTCGTCGATCGCCAAACGAATGAAGTCGTCGATGATGCAGGTGCGCATGACGATGGCCCACCCGGTCAAATATGATTGGGGCATCGCCTTCGCGATTTTCCCGCCCCGCTCTCCCGCCAGCCTGCTGGCGAGCGGATCGTGAAAAAGCGCATCTGATCGCTTCGTCTCGACATCTCGATAGTGTGCCATCCAATAGGCCGTGTCGGAAACATCGCCAATCAAAGTTTCGGTCATTTGCGAGATCCGATCGTGCAGGGGAAGACCATCAAAGGTTTCCTATTTTTAAATCCGCGGAAACATCCAGGAAATGTAGCGTGCTGCAGGATCGCTATGTCTTTGGGGGGAATTGAGGCAGGTGCCTCGCTCGCGAACTCTAAAGGAACAGGCGATCATGGATCCACAAAACGAACAAGGTAAAGAGGTCGAGGCGACCGGCAAGACCTCATCTCACAACGGCTATAGATACATAGCGAAAGTCGCAGGCGCCGTGACTGCCGGGAGTGCTGCGATCGCATTTTTGGTAGCCGCATCGGTTTCGCCGCAGACAAGCGCGCTGACGCATTCTCTTTCATACAGCAGTTCTGCTGCGGCGGCCGAGGCTGCAAGCCCGGCAGCCAACTCCATGCCGAGCTTTGCCGACCTCGTTGAGCGGGTGAAACCGGCCGTCGTGTCGGTCTATGTGCGCTCGGAAGAAAAAATTCCGCTGACTTCGTGGAACGGCAACCAGGGCAATGACGACGATAGCAGCGGTTCGCAAAACAATCCCTTCCAGTTCTTCTTCGGACCGGGCAGCAAGCAGCAATTCAATTTTCCGAACATGCAACAGGCACCGCACATCGTACGCGCGCAGGGTTCGGGCTTCTTCATTACGGCGGACGGCTATCTCGTCACCAACAATCACGTTGTGAAGGATGCCAAGAAGGTCGAAGTCAAGACGACGACCGGCGAGACATACAAAGCCAAAGTCATTGGGACGGACCCGAAAACGGATCTCGCGCTTCTGAAGGTCAGCGCATCGAAGGAATTTCCGCACGTTAACTTCTCGGCATCCACGCCACGTGTCGGCGACTGGGTGATCGCCATGGGCAATCCGTTCGGTCTTGGCGGCACCGTTACAGCCGGTATCGTATCGGCGCAAGGCCGCGATATCGGCAGCGGACCCTACGACGACTATCTGCAGATCGACGCGCCCGTTAATTCCGGCAACTCCGGCGGCCCGAGCTTCAACCTGAAGGGTGAAGTCGTCGGTATCAACACTGCGATCTACACACCCTCGGGTGGGTCGGTCGGTATCGCGTTCGACATTCCGTCGACCACTGCCAAATCCGTCATCGACGCGTTGAAGACGAACGGCAAAGTGACACGCGGCTGGATCGGAGTCACCATTCAGCCCGTCACCGACGACATCGCCGCGAGCATAGGCATGAAGGAGGCAAAGGGAGCGTTGGTCGACGAGCCGCAACCCGGTAGCCCGGCGGCAAAGGCCGGCCTCAAGAGCGGTGACGTGATCGCCGAACTCGACGGCCAAACGGTAAAGGACTCTCGTGATCTGGCACGTAAAGTCGGTGCGATTGCGCCCGGAAAGACCATTCATCTGACGGTTTTCCGTGACGGCCAGAAGCGGACGGTCGACCTTATCGCACGGACTTATCCTTCGGATACGGCATCCGCTGATGACGGCAACGCGTCCGTTAAGCCGACATTTGGAATGTCGCTCGCGCCTTCGGATGACGTTGCGGGAGCGCACGGTAAAGGCGTCGTCGTTCTCGGCGTCAATCCGACGGGCATCGCTTCCGAGAAGGGTGTGCAGCAGGGCGACGTCATAACGGCCGTAGGCGGCAAGGCCGTCTCACAACCTGAAGATGTTCAGGACGCCATCCACGAAGCTCAGAACGAAGGCAAGACTGCTATACTACTGCATCTGAAAACCGCAGACGGCGGTCGGTTTGTTGCGCTTCCGTTGAAGCAGGGCTAAGTGCCTTTAAAAATGATGCGGCGCGGGTTCGAATGAGCCCGCGCCGTTTTGCTTACGCTATTTCTGTGCCGTTCAGGTGATCGTGTCGCCCATCGGGATGCTTCGCAGCCGTTTCTTCGAGGCCGCGAATATCGCGTTGGCGAGCGCGCCCATCATCGGTGCGATGGCCGGTTCTCCGATTCCCCCGGAATGCGTGCCGTGCGGCGCGTCGACAATATGCACGGTTACCTTCTGCGGGAAGTTGCTCATCCTGACGACATTGTAATCGGTGAAATTTGACTGCTCGACCGCGCCGTTCTTGAAGGTGATGCCGCTATAGAGCGTGTTTGACATGCCCATGACCGCGGCGCCTTCCAATTGCGAGCGAATACGCTCCGGATTGACGTAGAGCCCGCAATCAACTGCGGTTGTCACTTCCGGAACGCGGATCGTGCCATCTTCATCGATCTTCGCGTGCACAACCGTCGCGACGTAGCTCGACCAGGCGCAATGCGCAGCGATGCCCAGTCCTTCGCGTTCTGGCATCTTTTTGCCCCAGCCGGCCTTTTTCGCGGCGATGTTGATGACGTTAATCAGCCGGCCCGTATCGATCGGGAAGGCCTCATAAGGATCGCCGTAGTTCCAGAAGTCCGCGGGAAATCCGAGCGCCTTGGGATCGAGCTTACGCGCAGGCCCAATCAGTTCGAGCAGGAAATCCTTTGGGTCGCGGCCAAGCTTGTCGGCAAGCTCCCCGACTGCCGATTGCACGGCGAACGTATGCGGCTGCGTCGAAACCGAGCGATACCAGCCGATACGTGTGTGCGCCATGGCCTTGCCGTTCTCACACCGGACGTTCGGGATATCGAACGGCGTGTTGACGAAGCCCATGCCATACTCGATCGGGAAAGAATATCCGTCGTCCTTCTTGAACGTCGAAATGATCGATGGTGCGACCGTGCGATGCCGCCAGCCCGTCACCTTTCCTTTGTCATCGATCGCAGCTTCGATGCGTTCAACCGAAACCGTGTGATAGAACGCATTCCGTATGTCATCTTCGCGCGTCCACTGCAGCAGAATCGGCGTACCTCCGTGCTTCTGCGAGATGTGCGCGGCTTCGACCATGTAATCCCATTTGGATTTCCGGCCGAACCCGCCGCCAAGCAACGTGACGTTTACTGTCACGTTCTCCAGCGGAATTTTCAACGCAGCGGCTATATCTTTGCGCGCGCCCCAAGGGCTTTGAACGGGCGCCCAGACCTCGGCTTTGCCATCGGCAACGCGCGCAACGGCAACGAGCGGCTCCATTGGCGCTTGCACCATGTGCTGCGCATGATAGTCAGCGGAGAAGACCTGCTTGGCTTTCGCAAACGCCTCGTCGATATTGCCTTGATCGCGAATAACCTTCCCGGGCTTCGCCGCGGTCGCGGTCATTTCCTTATCGTACTCGGGCGAATTGTAGCTCGCGTTCGGACCGTCCTCCCATTGGATGTCGAGCGCGTCGCGTCCCTGGATGGCCGCATACGTCGAATTCGCAACAACCGCTATGCCACCAAGAATCCCGAAGACACGCGGCACGGTGAAAACGCCTTCGATCTCATAGACGGCTTCAACGCCGGGCACTTTCAACGCTTTGGATGCGTCGAATTTCTTAACTTTGCCGCCAAGCACGGGCGGGCGCGCCATCACGGCGAACTTCATGCCGGGCAGCCGCGTGTCGGCACCATAGTGCGCTTTGCCGACCGTGATGTCGTGCAAGTCGGCAATCTTGAAATTGCCTTTGCCAATCAGCGTGAACTCGTCGGGCGTCTTGTAGAGGAGCGTCTGCTGTGGCGGGACCGGCAGGGTCATCGCCAGCGGCGCCAGCTCTTCGAAGCCGAGCGACTTGCCCGTTTCCTTGTTGTCTTTATCGAGCAGATAAACGCGATGGTTTCTTGCCCGGCACAGTGTTGAATCGACATTCCACTGTATCGAGGCAGCCGTCTCAAGCATGTGCCGCATCGAAGCGCCGCACGTTCGCATGGCTTGAATGAAATGGCGCATGCTGCGCGAGCCGTCGGTGTCTTGGTTGCCGTAACGGGGTTCATCGCCCGGAGCTTGAGTCAGGCGGACGCGCGACCAGTCGGCTTCCATTTCGTCGGCGACGACGGCAGGCAAGCTCGTACGGATACCCGTTCCCATTTCGGCGCGATGAGCCACGATCGTAACCGTGCCGTCTTTCGCGATGGCAACGAAAACTTTCGGATCGGTCACCCATTTATTCGGCATGTCGTCGGCGCCGGTCGGGTAGAGTTGCAAGGCTTCGCGTGCGCTTGCTGGGGACAGGCTGACGGACAGCACGAGCCCGGCTCCGCCGAGCATGCCGCCGAGGACCGAGCGTCGGCTGACGTTCTCGATAACCGCGTCGTCGCGCGGCTTTCGAACGTCGAATGTATCGGTTTCGAAATATTGAAGCATGGTCATACGCCTCCCGCTGCTAGTCGAACCGCGCCGTGGATTCGCTCGTAGCATCCGCACCGGCAGATATTGCCGGACATTTCTTCAACGATTTGCGCGTCGGTCGGTGCCCGGTTTTTGCTGAGCAGCGAGGCAGCCTGCATGATTTGCCCTGCCTGGCAGAAGCCGCACTGGGGAACGCTCAACTTTCGCCACGCTTGTTGCACCGGGTGATTGCCGTCAGGGCTCAAGCCTTCGATGGTCGTGACCGATTTCCCCGCCGCTTCACCGACCGTCGTCTGGCAAGAACGCACGGCGACACCATCAAGGTGAAGCGTGCAGGCGCCGCATACGCCAGCACCGCAGCCAAACTTCGTTCCGGTGAGATTGAGTTCGTCTCTGACGTACCAGAGAAGCGGCATATTAAGATCGCCGTTGAACTCGTGGCTTTCGCCGTTGATTTTAATGGTGGGCATGGTTGCACGCTCCTTTCACTTGGCGGTTGAAGCCGCCGGTTCGTTGTTTTTCTTGTTGAAGGTCTCGCGATGTCATTTTGAGCACCCTCTAATGGACGAGCAGGGTCAGCGGCCAAACGTAGGCCTGGCCCATGACAAGGAGGCCGACGAGCGCCGCAAGCGCCAGAGAATGGAAAAAGACGAAGCGGAGAATTGCGCCTTCGTGGCCGTACCATTTGGTTGCCGTCGACGCGACGACGATGGACTGCGCATCGATCATCTTACCCATGACGCCGCCGGAGCTGTTCGCCGCCGCCATCAGAATGGCGCTGATGCCGAGTTGCTCGGCGGTAATCCGCTGCAGGCCGCCAAAGAGTACGTTCGAAGAGGTATCGGAACCCGTCAGCGCGACGCCGAGCCAACCGATCATCGTCCCGAAGAACGGGTAGGCATGTCCGGTGTTTGCCAACGCCAGGCCGAGCGTCGCATCGCTGCCGGCGTATCTCGTGACGAAGCCAATCGCCATCATGCACGCAATCGTCAGAAGCGAATAGCGAACGAGATATAATGTTCGTCCGTACATGCGCACGAGGCCCGCAAAGCCGTACCCCATGAAAAGGCCGGAGAGAATGGCCGCGAATAGGATGCCCGTTCCGGTCGCCGACAACAGGTTGAAATTGAAAATTGCCTTTTCGGTTTGCGGCGTGGCGACGACGGGGGCCGTCCGTTGAACGAGGTCATGTAAGCCCGTGACGGGCACCTTCTGAGACCAGATCCCATCAAGGGAAGCGCGCACTTGCGGCGTACCCCAAAGGAATACGAAAACGGCGAGAATGACCCAGGGCGTCCACGCGCGCCGGACAGCATGGAATCCGTCAGAAACCGAGTGTGCCAATGTCGGCACCGCCGCGTGCGTCTCCGCGGGCTCCGCCGGCATTTCGGTCATCGGATTTGCGGGTTGCCACACCCGCAGGAAAAGCGCGAGGCAGGCCATCGATGAAATCGCGGCCACGACGTTGACCAGCCAGGGCCCATGATAATTCGAGATGAGATATTGCGGGACCGCGAAGCTGACGCCCGCGACGAGAATTGGCGGCCAGACTTCCAGCATTTTGCGCCAGCCGACGAACGCCCAAATCAGCCAGAACGGAACAAGGATCGAGAACGGCGTAAGCTGGCGGCCGACCATTGCGGTCAACTGATAGAGGTCGAGGCCGGTCACCGCGGAAAGCGCAATCACCGGCGTGCCCAAGGCGCCAAACGCAACGGGCGCCGTGTTGGCGATGAGCGACAATCCGGAAGCCAGGAGTGGTGAGAAGCCAAGCCCGATAAGCATCGCCGCCGTAACGGCAACGGGCGTCCCGAACCCTGCGGCACCTTCGAAAAAGGCGCCGAGGGAAAAAGCGATGAACAGCAACTGCAATCGCCTGTCGTTGCTGATCGCCCCGATAGAGCGCTGCAGTACGACGAACTCGCCCTTCTCCTGCGCAAGCTGATAGAGAAAAATGACGTTGAGAATAATCCAGCCGATCGGAAGAAGACCGAATGCTGCGCCGTATCCGGCGGCGAGCCCGGCCATGCGCATCGGCATGCCGTACGCCAGGATCGCGACGAGGAGTGCCGTACCCAAGCCCAACAGAGCCGCCACATGAGCGCGCACTTCAAAAAGCCCAATCGCGCCGAGGAGGACAAATACGGGAAGAGCTGCAACGGCAGTGGAAAGCAGCATGTTGCCGAACGGGTCATAGGCCTGCGACCACATACGTTCCCTTCCCCAGACCTGCTTTGCCGGAAGACGTCCGAACTCCCGTCTGGTAAATAAATTAGGCCAGCGCAGATGGCTGGTCAAAATAACTGACGGGCTATATCGAAAGCCTGTGGTGGCGCCGCAAAACGGAGGTTGCTATTCTTCAAATGACGTTCGGCAGGATAAACGCATGACCGAGGCCATAAGCACCCCCAAGATTGCGGACGCGATCGCGCTGCACATCGAGAGGTTGATTCTCGAAGGCGCGCTTCGTCCTGGGGAAAAGCTCGCGTCCGATCGTGATCTTGCAGTGAAGTTCGACGTTTCGCGTCCGTCGCTCCGCGAGGCGATCGAGAAACTCGCGCAACGCGGCCTCTTAACCGCCACGCGCGGAGGGACCTATGTCGCGCAGTTCCTGACGCCGATCATGGCGCCGCTTGCGAGTCTTTACCGCGATAATCAAAACGCCGCCGCGGATTATTTCGAATTCAGGCAGTCCGTCGAAGCGCAAGCCGCACGCGCAGCGGCGCTCCGGGCAACGAACGTCGACAGGGCCGCAATTCGGGCATGCCTCAAAGACATGCGCAAAGCGCACAAGCTCGCTACTCCAGCCAAGGAAGCGGAAGCCGACGTCAATCTTCACATGCTGGTCTATGAGGCAGGCCACAATATGGTTGTGCTTCATGTCATGCGCGCTCTGAGCGAGCTTCTTCGCAACAATATCTTTTTCAACCGCGAGAATCTTTATCTAAGGTCCGGGGTGCGGGAAAAGCTGCTGACACAGCATGTCGCGATTGGAGAAGCCGTTGTGGCGGGCGACGCCGATGCGGCCGAGACCGCCGCTGCCGAACACATCCGTTTCGTCTTCGGAACAGTCGAAGAAATCCAGCGCGACAATCGGCGCCTGAAGACGTCGCTTATGCGCGTCGGCCGGGGCGATCTTCTCGCGAACGAATAAGCTTACGCATCGGTAACGGCTCGGCTGGTTAGAAGTCGGAGCCGCTTCGCGTGGCATTCTGGCAACGGCCGATGAACGTAAGCCATCAAGTATTGCAGACATCCCGAATCCAGGCGCTTTAGGGAAACCCTGAGTTCACTCATTCAATCGGCGTCCTCCCGGCTTTCCACTAAATTCTTCGGCCGAAGAGCAGGTATGCCCAGAAAGCAAGGCGAAGCCGCCTTGATTACGTTCAAAGCATCCTTATTATAAGCATGCTTATGAATTTGTGGTGGCTATCATGGACGACCTTTCCCCGACGCTAGGCTTCCTCCTGCATGATGCAGCCAGGCTGTTGCGGAAGCGCTTCGAGCAGAATGCGCGCGGCTCCGGCCTCACGCGATCGCAATGGCAGGTCCTCGCCTATCTCTCGAAGAGCGAGGGGATCAATCAAAGTGGGCTCGCGGAGCTGCTCGACGTCGAGCCCATCACGCTGGCGCGCATTGTCGATAAGCTTCAGACGATGAAGCTCATCGAACGGCATGCCGATCCGTCTGACCGTCGCGTATGGAATTTGCGTCTTACGGCGGCGGCTCGCGAGAAATTGCAGCGCGCGCGAAAGATCGGGGATGTGACGCGCGCGGAAGCGCTCGCGGGCATTTCGTCGGCCGACCGACAGCAACTCCTGAAAACTCTGCAAATTTTACGAGCGAATCTCGCCGAGGCCTGCGGAACTCCCGCGGCCGAGCAGAAACGAGCGGCCCATGGCTAATTTCGACGAACAGATGACTGCAGAACGCGACGCTGTCGCGGACACCGCCTATGCATATGACGACAACGTGCATCGTTTGCCGCCGCGCGTTGAGGATGAGGACCGCGGCGGCGCGAAGGTGAACAGGCAAGCCCTCGCCGAGGCACTCGCGGAAGGTAGAGCACCCCAAGCGAAGGAAAGCGAAATCGCGCCGGCTGCGACCGCGTCGCCTTCGACAACGTCTCCTGAAAAAAAGCGCAATTGGAAGCGGACGGTGCTGTTTGCACTTCTGCCGGTGGCACTCGTCGTCGGCGGCTACTTTTACGTCACTGGCGGCGCGATCATGACGACCGACAACGCCTACGTGCAGGCGGATGTCGTCGGCGTATCTGACGATATTTCCGGCATCGTCACGCAAGTCGTTGTCCGCGAGAACCAAGTGGTCAAGAAGGGCGACGTTCTGTTCAAGATCGATGACCAACCTTTCAGGATCGCGCTCGACAAGGCGAATGCCCAACTCGGCATGACGCGAAACGATCTGTTGGCGATGCGTACGAGCTACAAGGATATGCAGGCTCAAATTGAGCAGGCAAAGGCCGATGTCGACCTCGACACAGTCAATCTCAGCCGGCAGCAGAAGCTTGCAGCCAGTAATTACACGCCGCAGGCCACCCTGGATGCATCGCGCAATACGCTTATCGCAGCTCAACAAAAACTTGCGTCGTTGAAGGAGCAGCTTGCCGGCATTGCGGCAAACCTCAACGGTAATCCAGATACACCCATTGAAAATCAGCCGCGTTACAAGGCCGCGCTCGCGGCGCGAGACGAAGCCGCGCGACAGCTATCCCACACCAGCGTTCGAGCGCCGTTCGACGGTATCGCGACGAACGTGACGTCATTGCAGCCCGGGCAATATCTTGCGGCTTCGGCGACGGCGATGAACGTCGTCTCCACTGATCATGTCTGGATCGAGGCCAATCCGAAAGAAACGGAGATGACCTCGGTCAAGCCGGGGCAGAAGGCCACAATCGACGTGGATACCTATCCCGGCGTAACCTGGACCGGGACGGTCGAAAGCATCAATCCGGCGTCGGCGTCGAGCTTTTCATTGCTGCCCGCTGAAAACACCAGCGGCAACTGGGTGAAAGTCGTACAGCGCATTCCGCTCCGCGTCCGGGTCAATGACATGAAGGGCAAGCCGCCGCTGCGTGTCGGCATGAGCGCCGAGGTCAGCATCGATACCGGCCATCCGCGCGGCTGGCCTACGTTCCTGACGGATCTCTTCGGCTCGGCTGAAACGCATCATGGCTAGCGGCGCTGCAAAAGTTCCGGCGAACCGCGCTGCGATTACGGCGTGCATCATCCTTGCCGTGATCATGCAGGCGCTGGACACGACAATCGCCAACGTTGCGTTGCCTTACATACAAGGCAGCGTGTCGGCGAGCGCCGATCAGATCAACTGGGTGCTGACGTCCTATATCGTCGCCGCGGCTATAATGACGCCGCCCTCGGGCTTTCTCGCAAATCGCTTTGGCCGCCAGCGTGTGCTGATGACGGCGATTGCGGGCTTCGTCATTGCATCCATACTTTGCGGCATGGCGCAATCGCTGTTCGAGATCGTCGCATTCCGCCTGATGCAGGGATTTTTCGGTGCGGCGCTCGTGCCGATTGCGCAATCAATTCTTCTCGACATCTACACGCCAGAAGAACGCGGCTCCGCGATGGCGCTGTTCGGCGTCTCGGTGATGGTCGGTCCTGTGCTCGGACCGGTAATCGGCGGATGGTTGACGGACAATTTCAGCTGGCGCTGGGTTTTCTACATCAACGTCCCGATTGGTGCGCTCGCATTCATCGGTATCTCGCTATTCTTGCGGGAGACGAAATCGAGCGCCGAAGCGAAGCTCGACTGGCTCGGTTTCGGGAGCCTCAGCATCGCCATTGCTGCAACCCAGGTCTTTCTCGATCGTGGCGCACAGCTCGACTGGTTCTCGTCGCTGGAAATCATAATCGAAGCCGTGATCGCCGCCTCGGCGTTCTACGTCTTCCTGGTTCACACGTTCACGGCCGAGCGCTCGTTCGTCAATCCGCGGCTGTTCCTCGATCGCAATTTTACTGTCGGAATGCTTTTCATTTTCATCATAGGCATCACGTATCTCGCGTCGATGGCATTGATGACGCCGTATCTCCAAACGCTGATGGGTTACCCAGTGGTGACCGCAGGCATCGTGATGGGGCCGCGCGGCGTCGGCACGATGGTATCCATGCTCATCGTCGGTCGCATGATGGGCCGCATCGATACGCGGCTGCTGTTGATGATCGGCCTGTTGCTGACGGCCTGGGCCATGTACGCCATGACCGGATGGACGCCGGATATTTCCGAATGGACGGTAGCGACGGTTGGATTCGTCCAGGGCGCCGGATTGGGATTCTTGTTCGTGCCGCTGACGACTGTCACATTCGCTACGCTGCCCTCGCAGTACCGGGCCGATGCGACCGGACTTTACAACCTCTCGCGCAACGTCGGGTCGAGCGTCGGCATCTCCGTCGTTTCCTATCTTCTCACGCGCAATGGGCAGATCAACCACGAGACGATTGGCGGCTACGTGACGGCGACGAACCGAGCCTTCAATGACCCGGCGATTTTACACGCCTTGAATCCCTGGAATGCAAGCGGGCGCGCCGCTCTCGATCAAATCATTCAATTTCAGGCTGCGATTATCAGCTATATCGATGACTTCAAGCTGATGATGGTGCTCTCAATCGCGGCCGTTCCGCTCGTCTTGCTTCTTCGCAAGGGCTGTTCACAACCAAGCGGCGCTCATGCTGTCTCGCTGGAATAGCGCGGCCAACGACAACGTGACATTCGACGTCCATGATTTCATGGACGAAACGTCGCTGACGGGCGGGAACGATTTGCGGAACCGCATCGGGTTCTCCCGGTTGCTCCCTGAAGTGCAGGAGTATAGCGGCATCGGTCGCGCAGCGCCTCGATAAGATAGGCGCACAGCTCGCTAGCTGGTGAACGCCCTGTAGCTGAATAGAGATCGAACCTAAAGGTAGAAGTTATGACACAGGATACGTCACGGCGTGGTTTTGCGTCCATGGATCGAGACAAGCAGCGCGACATCGCGCGTAAGGGCGGGGAGAGCGTACCCAGCGAGCAACGAAGCTTTTCGAAAGATCATGAGCTGGCTGCGCGTGCCGGCCGAAAGGGTGGGCACGAAAGCGGCGGAAACTTCCGGAACAATCCACGCCGCGCGGCTGAGGCCGGCCGTAAAGGTGGCGTGAGCTAAGGCCGAAGCGAGCAGGTATAAAGTCTGCGTTGCAAGCAGCAGCCTTTTGCCGTCGTGGGCGCGATTTAAAAGCGTTTCATGCCAACTGGTAGAAATTTCAGGAACGCTATTCGATCAGCGTCCTCTCGACGCCAAATAACACGGCACAAATAAACGTAAGACCCTCTGGGCATTAACGTGCTAAATCGACGCCCCGTTCACACAGCCCGTTGTGAATACGCATCATTATCCGGTGCAAATTTCCTGTGGAACTGCCGTGCCCTGCCTTGGTTGGTTCTCACGGACGGTCACCCCGGCCGCTCCGATGCCCAAGGAGGTGTTTGCATGAAACGATCCCTGATGCCGATCATTGCAATTGCGCTTGGCGTGGTGACGACCATCGTAAGTGTCGCGCCTGCGAGCGCTTGCTGGTGGGGCCGCGACCACCACCATTGGGGTGATCGGCCCTAAACGCATTAACGACGCGAGGCATTCGCGCTTCGCGTCGTTTGTCCATGAACCTCGCAGGCTTATCGCGCTAAGGCGAAGCCTACTGTGTTGGAGGGACTTTGATCGGCGCGTAAAGCCCTAGAGCGTTGCCGTCGAGATCCTGGATCACCGCTATGCGCCCGACTTTGGCGGCATCTGTCGGAGCCTTTAGGACCTTACCGCCTTTTCTCAGTGCCTCGATGACGGCATTATCGACGTCTGCAACCTGAACGTACATCAGCCAACCGGGCTTCGGATCATTCGGGTCTTTGCCTTCGTATTTCGTAAGACCGGCGCTTTCCGTCCCATTGGCCATAAACAAGGTATATGCGGATTCGCCCGGAGCTGGCGGGCGTGAATTGTCATCCGCTGCGACGATCTTCGGCGACCAGCCGAGCACGCTGCTATAGAAATCCCGGCTACGGTCCGGATTGGCGGAGATCAACTCGTTCCACCAGACCGTGCCTGTATCGGCGTCGGTCGTGGCCTGGGGACTTTGAGCGGCCGCCGGCATCGACGACAGGCCGACCGCGAGCGCGGCGGTTAACAGAGAAAACAAAACGGCTCGCGGACGAGGCGATTGCAAATTCGGTCGCATGAAACACTCCTGCTTAAAATCGGAGAAACTCGCAGGAGGTTAAGCAAGTGGAATGCCAGACGACGCCCGCCGCCGGAATTTTACCGCATGCATCACTTGGGACGGCACGGCAGGATATAAGTAAAGCCCCGGAAATGGCTGTAATTTCTGCCGCGAACGAAAGGCGTGATGGCAACGCTTTTTCCGTCATCCGGCGGATCGTGCAGGGCGAGCATGTAAAGGGGGTCGATCAGCTGCGCACTCTCGTTCCACCATTCTGGGGCATTAAAGCGGTTCGTTTTCCAGACGACAGTGTCGTTATCGGCCTCCCAGACTTCCCAATGGACCTCCGGAAGATAGGACGCATTTTCGCCGGGACGGCTGACGCGTGCCAATTTCTGACCACGATCCACTTTTTGGCCGATCTTCAGATCTTTGATTTCGTTGTAATCCAGATGATCGAATTCGGAGTAATAATATCTCGATCCTTCGGGCACATTGACGTCGTGTCGGTCGTGCCGGATGAGGAGAGCACCCTCGGCTCCCCATTGCCAATTGGCTTTCCAAACCGCGCGAATAGTCCCTGATGCGGGTGCGATGATCCATTCGCCGAGTTTTCCAGCGTCAATGCCGGTGTGGATTTCGTCGCGGCGCGTCCCATCAACGTCGATCCAGCTCGCATAGAGCGAGGTTATCGGCGAGCACTTGTAATTCTTGGGATAAACGGGCGTCAGGCCGGTCTCAGTGACCCCATAGCCGCGTTTCATTGGAATTGGCTTTTGACGCGCCATTCCGGCGTTCGCTCCGGTTGAGGCTGCGAGCAACAGCGCTGTGAACCGCAGTGGTAATCTGCGGAACCTCAAGGATACAGAGAATTTCTTCCGACCTGTTACCAAGCGATTTCAGTCTCAGAGCTACGGCGACAGCCGCATAACAACAGCCGCGGAATGAGATAAATCAAAAGCCAGCCAATACCAGAGATCTAAATTGGCAAGGTAACTTGCGTTCGATGAATTTTTGTAACCCTCTTTTTATTTTTGCTGGGGTTTCGGCGATTTAATCGGTTCCCAAAAGTTGCCGGCCGGTTAATTGGCACGTCTTTTTAAAGCACATCGCAGTCAGCGCTTCCAAAAACCGAGGCCCGGCTGTGAATCGTTTCAATTTTATTATAAACAAAATCGCTTTTGGTGCGTTTTCGCGCAAAAATTCGCATTTTGCTCCGCAATTCAGGCCGGAAATTGCGATTGGCGGCGAAGCCGGAAATTCGGGACACGAAATCGTCCCAGGTGTTAGAATCTGGTACGTGGAGCACGATAATGGCGCGTCTCATGAGGGGACGACAAGCGGCTTAACCACAGCCGACCTTGAAGAGTTTGCCTTCGTCCGAAATCCCCGAACGCGCCATCGCTCACTCGCCACGCGCGCGGCTTTGCGCCGGGCGCTTTCGGAGATGACGCGGGGCGCGACAGCCCCCGGAGAGTGGTGCTTCGAACGTTCGGAGTTTGGACAGCCGCGCCTCGCGACCGGCGAGAACAAGCTTAAATTCAGCTGTTCCCACACCTCCGAGATGTCGGTCATTGCCGTTTCGAATGGGGGCGAGGTGGGCATCGATATCGCAAACGCTGCGGTCGCATCGACGTCGGATTGGCTGGCGGACGTCATGGCCCCCATCGAGGCGCAAGAACTCGTTAAGCTTTCGCCGTCCGCTCGGGCCACCGCCGTGGCGCGGCTTTGGACCCTTAAGGAAGCCTACGTGAAGATGCTTGGCATTGGAATTGCTGAGGTGTCGGAAGTTGCGTTCGATCTCAGTGACGATCGACTTCTGTCGGGAGGTTCCAGTGGCTATCGTGCCAAGCCGAGTTTCAAGACATGGATCGTCAACACCGAACGGCATCGTCACTCGGTCGCGCTCGCACTGAGCGAAATCGAGACGTCACGCGCTCCAGTTAAGCGCAGTTCGAGTGAGGGTTCCGGTGTCTATTCACGAAGTAAATTTGCAGTTCCTGCCGAGCGAGCGGCCGCGAGAGCCGCGGCTTCTGCATCAGTATTTCGAGCTGCAAGCGCAACAGCGGCCTGATCAAGCGGCCGTCGAATTCGCGCACGAAGTCGTCAGCTATGAAGAACTCGATTGCGATGCAAACCAGATTGCGCATTATCTCAGCGCGCGCGGTGTCGGCGTCGGCTCGCTGGTCGGTGTTTACCTTAAGAAGTCGCCGCGGCTCTATGCGACCATCCTCGGCATACTGAAGGCTGGCGCCGCGTATGTTCCGATTGATCCGAAATGGCCGTTTGATCGTATTCGCGCCATTGCAGACGATGCCAAGCTCGCGTTTCTCATCTCGGAAGGAACGCTCGCCGATCAGATCGATGGCGAAGTCGAAACCGCGCTTTTGCGGCTCGATTCGGAACAGGATCATATTCTCGACCAGCCTGTCGATCCGATCTTCGATTTCGAACGCGGCCTGACGCCGACGGCGCTCAGCTATATCATCTACACGTCGGGTTCGACCGGGCGCCCCAAAGGAGTCATGATCGAGCATCGCAATGCAGTGGCCTTTGCGAAGTCGCTCAAATCTGTCTACCGCGTCACTGCCGAAGACCGCGTCTATCAGGGGTTCTCGACGGCCTTCGATGCTTCGGTCGAGGAGATCTGGGCAGCGTTCTCCCGGGGGGGCACACTGGTCGTGCCGACGGAAGAGATCGAGCGCTCGCCCGCCGATGTCGCGCAATTCATCAACGACAAGAAGATCACGTATTTTTCGACCGTGCCGACGATGCTGGCCATGATCGATCAGGATCTTCCGTCCGTGAAGACGCTCGTTCTCGGCGGTGAGGCTTGCTCCAACGAGTTAGTGACGCGTTGGGCGCGGCCGGGGCGGCGCATGCTGAATACCTATGGCCCGACCGAAGCGACCGTTGTCGCGACCTGGTCCGAATGCGTGAGCGGCGAGCCCGTTTCCATCGGCAAGCCGTTACCGGGATATACGGCCTACGTTCTCGACGAAAATCTCCAGCCGGTTGCCCCCGGAGCGGATGGCGAACTCTTCATCGGCGGCGCGGGCGTGGGGCGCGGCTATATGAACTTCGAGACGTTGACGAAAGAGCGCTTCATTGCAGACCCATTCGAGCCCGAACGCAAGCAGCGTCTCTATCGCACGTTCGATCATGTACGGCTCGGACACGACGGCGAGCTTTATTTCCTTGGTCGCCTCGACGATCAGGTGAAGATCCGGGGCTTTCGCATCGAGCTTTCGGAGATCGAAGCCGTCCTGCTTGAGAATCCGAAGATCAAAGCCGCCGCCGTCGCGGTGACGGAAATCGGCGGCATGAAGCAGCTCGCTGCCTTCGTGGTGTGCGCCGGGAATCCGAATGATCTCGATCGCGAAGAAATCGGCAATGTATTGCGCGGCCGGCTGCCGCCGTACATGGTGCCGCAATATCTCGATGTGATCGATGCGCTCCCGATGATGTCGAGCGGCAAGGTCGATCGTAAAAGCCTTGCGAAGCCGCAGACGTTGCTGAACGGCGGCGGCGAAATCGTGCCGCCAGAGGGTGAACTCGAAACGCAGATCGCGGCATCCTGGGCACAGGCTTTTCAGTTGCCGGAAATATCGGCGACGGCTGATTTCTTTTTGGATCTCGGCGGCCATTCGTTGCTGGCCTCGCAGTCGGTGAGCCTCGTCCGGACCGCTGTTCCCGACATTCCGATTTCGGTGCGGGATTTCTACGATCATCGTACCGTCCGGCGCTTGGCAGCAGCCCTTGAACAACGGAAGCTGGAGCAGCAGCGGAGCCTTGGAGATACGCACGCGGCGGAAACACCCGTTGTTCGCACACGCGCCAACGTATTGACCCGCTGGGCTGTCGCGGCCTTGCAAGCCCTGAGCGTCTTTATCTACTTCGGCCTGATCGCGGCGCCACTGGCGTATGTCGTCGTCATGGCGACTGCGGTGGTTGATGGCGAAATCGCGTGGCCGCGCGCGGCTGCGATTCTGACTGTCTTCGGATTCGCGATTTGGCCGAGCATGCTTTTGTTCACGATCGCACTCAAATGGCTTGTTCTTGGGCGCGTGAAGCCCGGCCGCTATCCGGTCTGGAGCTTCTATTATTTCCGCTGGTGGCTCGTTACCAGTTTCCAGCCGCTTAGCTGGGCCGAAATGTTCTCCGGAACGCCGCTCATGAGCCTTTACTGGCGCGCGATGGGCGCTCGAGTCGGACGCAACGTTACGCTTTCGACGTCTCTTTGCGGTGCGTTCGATGTTGTTTCGATCGGCAAGGGAACGAGCGTCGGTTTGGAAACGCAAATCCTCGGATATCGGGTCGAGGACGGCTATCTGGTGATTGCACCCGTTGAGATCGGTGAGGACTGCTTCATCGGGATGCATTGCACGCTCGGCCTCAATACCGCGATGGGCGACGGCGCGCGCCTCGATGACATGTCGTTCCTTACCGATGACACTGTCATGAAAGATGGCGAAGCGCGCCGCGGATCGCCTGCGCGTCCCGCGGACGTCGCTGTTCCGGCGGCGAACGGGAAGGCCGTGGGCCGTGCGCGGAGATTTATCTTCGGCATGCTGCATCTCGCTCTCATCTACGCGATGGGCTACTTCCTGCTGGCGACGCTCATTCCACCTATGGTGCTGATCCTCGGCGGGCTTTGGTATGCCGGTCCGGTCGGGGGTGCGATCGGAACGTTTCTCGCAGTCCCTGTCGGCATCCTTACGTATGTCGGCGGCGCGATCTTGCTCGTCCGTCTGTTGCGCCCGCTTGAGGCAGGCACAATGCCGATCCATAGCTTTGCCTATCTCCGGCACTGGTTTGTCAGCTACCTGCTCGAGAATACGAAAAACATCCTGCAGCCGGTCTATGCGACGATCTTTTGCCCGACGTTCCTGCGTGCGCTCGGAGCGAAAATCGGCACCGGTTCGGAAATCTCGACGGTCTCGCACATCACGCCGAACCTTCTTGAAATCGGCGACGGAAGCTTTCTTGCTGATGCCTGCCTCGTTGGCGGGCAGCGGGTGAACGGCGGCGTCGTCGAAGTCGGCGCGGTCAGCATCGGAGCGCGCAGCTTTATCGGCAACAGCGCACTCGTCGCCGGAGGCCACACGATTGGCGACAATGCGTTGATCGGCGCCGCATCGACGCCCCCGATGGGAGTCGCCGACGTGCCGGACGATACGCGCTGGTTCGGCGCGCCGGGGTTTGCACTTCCGCAAACGCAACAGGACGCGACATTCAGCAGCTACGAAATTTTCACGCCAACCCGAGCCGCTGTCATCGCGCGCACGTTGACCGATACGCTACGCATTCTCTTGCCCGGGCTGATCTTTGCGCTGCAAACGATTGTCTTCGTAACTTGGATGGTACTGGCGTTCCGGATGATGATGCCGACGTGGCTGCTGGTCCTGTCGGTGCCGGCTGTGGCTTCGGCCCTGGCCTTTGTCTCGATAAGGATTGCTGCGCTCGTCAAAGAGCTTTTCATCGGACGTATACCGCCCGTTGTGAAGCCTCTATGGTCGCGCTTCATCTGGAACAATGAACTCGTGAACGGTGTCTATGAGGCGGTCGCCGCCCCGGCGATGGCGCCGTTGATGGGAACACCGTTCCTTGCTGCTTATCTGCGTCTGATGGGTTGCAAGGTCGGTAAGTGGTGCTATCTCGGCACGACCCTCTTTTCCGAGTTCGATCTCGTTGAAATCGGCGATCGAGCCTGCCTGAATTTGGGTGCCACCGTGCAGACGCACCTTTTTGAGGACCGGGTCTTCAAGGCTGACGTTGTGAATATCGGAGACGATTGCAGCGTCGGTAATATGGCGGTCGTTCTCTATGGGACCGAAATGCGGACCGGGTCGAACCTCGGACCGCTCTCGGTCCTGATGAAAGGAGAGATGCTGCCGCAAGGAAGCCGGTGGCAGGGAACGCCTTGCGAACCGCTCTCCACGAAAGCCATTCGCGCGCCGGAAGCTGTCAAGTCGATATCCACAGCATCGACATTGAATATACAACTAACAGCTTCGAAGCGGCGCACGGTAAATTCCGCGAGCTTTCTCCAGCCCGTAGCGTGACCCGCGTCTAATGATCTGTGACTTACCGGTCATCCCCGGGTGGGCTTCCGGCATCGATCGTGGCTATTGTCTCGACTAACAAGAGCGAATCACTCTCAGTCAAAAATTTGATAGAGCGACATAATCGGGATCGTTCGTTAGAAGCGTGACACTCCCGATTATGTATAAAATTAACCATGTGCTTTTAGGGAAAGCATATGAAAAAGATTTTGATGCCGATCTCGACTGGTGCGTTGCTGTGGCTGACGGCGGGAGCCGCCTATGCCGATGGCCCAGTATCGTTGAAAGACGCCGTGCCAGTGGTGGAAACGCCGACATGGTCGGGCGTCTACTTCGGCGCAGGAATGGGCTTCGGCCACAACCATTCGAAGAACAACTATTACGATGATGCCGGTCAATCCGACTCGTTCTCGTCGAAGAACGAGTTCGCCAACGGCGGCTTGGTTTCACTCCTTTACGGAATTGACAGGCAGATCGGCGACCGATTCGTCTTGGGCGTCTTCGGTGACATCGATCTTTCCGATATAACGCGCGGCAGCGACAACGATCATAATGCTCTGCAGATCGATCGGTCATGGGCGATCGGTGCACGGGCGGGCTATCTCGTAACGCCGGACACGCTCTTCTTCGCGACGGCTGGCTACACGCAAGCACATTTTCAGAATGACGGATGGTGGGATATCGATGTCGCCGACCCGCCTCATCCCGATACGATCCTTCATGGCAGGCATTCGCGCCAATTCGGCGGGTATTTCGTCGGCGGCGGCATAGAGACGAGACTCACCGAAAATTTCTTCCTCCGCGGCGAAGTGCGGTATGCGGACTATTCGCGGCGCATAACGAACGCTGGAACGTACGAAGGCACAAACTACGTCGATGCCGAGGTTCCGTCGCTTCTGACTGCGCGCGCATCACTCGTCTATAAGCTGGGACGCTCTGAGGTTATGAATCCCGGCAGCGAGGTCACCGAAGACCAGGGCCCGAAATACATCGGCTACGTCGGCGTCGAAGGTGCGCATCACGCATGGGATGTCTATTCTGGCGCCCTCGCAAAAATCAACGGCGGCTTCTACACCAACGGCTTTGTTCTGCGTTCGGAAGGCGTCATAGCCGATTACAATTACAGAACCACGGGTAATCCAGCGGCTACGGCCGATCCGACCGCTTCGGCACCGTCCGGCAGCAAGATCGATGCGGACGACCGTTCGCTCGATGTCATGCTCGGCTATCAATGGGTATTCAAAAACTGGAGCGCGATCGGCTATCTCGGATACGAGGTTCGCGACGTTCAGCTTTCGCCCGACGACCTGAACAACGATGTGCGGGGGACCGATTCCGGGCTAAAGGTCGCCTTTGAATTGGAGACGGACGACGAGAGCAACGACCCGTTCTACGGCTCGTTCGAAACCAGCTATTCGATGGCTTTTAACTCGTACTGGGCGCAAGGCCGTCTGGGTTACAACTTTCAGAAGCTCTTCAACGCCGAAAGCGTCATCTTCGGACCCGAGGCTTCGGTGCTTGACGATGACGGAGACGTTGCAACGCGCGTTGGCGCGTTCACGACGCTACGCTACCACTTAACACCGCAAATCCCCGTCCGCTTGACGTTCGATGTCGGCAACCAGTTCGTCAACGACAGCGGCGAGTCGAGAAGCGGCGGCGAGGGTATCTACGGCGGCACCATGGTCCGCTTCGATTACTGATCGAAGTTCCGGGTATCGTACAATTAAACCGCGCGGGCACTGCTAGATGCCCGTGCGTAGTGCGGAAGCGCACTGCTTAAAACCCATCACGGCGCTTTTCTAAGCAGTCCGCCGGGCTTCCGTACGGGGCCTTGGGCGGAGCAGCCGCGCAACCTAAGTGCGTGACGATCACGGCATTTGTCTCGTGGTTTGCCCCGGGGCAATAGCCGCCCGCAGTAAAGAAGCCTATCGTCGTGATGTGCCAGGCTGTTCCCAAGGGAACAAACCCTTTGCCAAAAACCTGCTTTAGTGGCCGGACGGCCGTCCGCGTGTGCTATCTATCTGTCATTTCAGACGGTCGAAAACCGATTTTGTTTGATCGACAAAGGGCAGTGTGATGGCCAGCTGCGCATTCATGAAATCCATTGTTGTTTTTTCGTTCGTCACGGGATCTGTCTGGCTGATGGGGGCTGGACGTGCAAGCGCCGCCTCAGGCGACAAGATTGGCGAATCCATCGTCATTACAAATCTTGTCATGGCGGACTTTGCCAAAGAGCAGCGTAAGCTCGCGAAGGGTGACGACGTACGCCAGGACGAAACCATCGAAGTGAACACCGATGCGCAGGGCGAGTTCAGGCTGGATGATGATACAAAACTCGCTCTGGGACCAGGATCGCGCCTCGTCCTCGATAAGTTCGTCTATGACAGCGACAAAAAGACGGGCGCGGTCATCATCAATATGATGAAGGGCGCATTCCGCTTCATCACAGGACTCGCGGCAAAGCCAACCTACGTCATCAATACGCCCAACGCCTCGATCACCGTGCGCGGCACCATATTCGACGTATATATTTTGCCGGACCGCTCGGTGTGGGTGTTGCTACACGAAGGCGCGATCGAGGCAACCGGAAAACGCAACGTTTGTCACGTTCTCGATCAGCCTGGCCAGCTCATTCGAATTTCCGCGGATGGAACTGTCGGCAAACCGGTGAATTGGTCCCAGCTTCCCGATAACGCTGCGGTTCAATTCGATACCGCATTTCCATTTGTGACGAACACGCCGGCGATCGACCCGACGCCTCACCTCACGCGAACGGCGATTGTCGAAGGCGCATTTCCACCATCGCCAGAAAGGACATGCCTCAATCCGCATCCACGCTACCCGGTAAAGAAGGCGAGCGCGGGTCCGCGCAAAGCGAAGGCCGCCCCTGTCAAGAAGCGCAAGGTAACACAGCGCCGGACGAAGCCGAGACGTACCGCCAGCCGTCCTAAGAACGACGACGATGATTGGGGTAACGGTGCGCGCGGAATGGATATCGTCATCGGCGGCGGTGGCATCGGTGGCTTCCGCGGCGGCGGGCGCGGCGGCATGCAAGGCGGTGGCCGCGGTCGATAACCGGCCAATGGGACTTACAGAGCCCGGCCGTCGATGTCCTTTCCGATCTCGTCGGCCAGCGCCGAACGATCCGCGTAAATCTCGTAATAGCGGGACATCGCCGGAACGTTTAACCGGCGGCATTGATCGAGCGCGAGAGTCTGCTCTGGGGTATTGCGCTCTGCCGCGAGCAGTTGATCGTGCGCATCCTGCAACTTCAGAAAGTTTGCAGACTGAGCGAATTCCTCGTCACCGACGAGCGCAAATATGCGTTCCGGACGATCCTTCCCGCGCGGCATGATGGTCGCCAACTCTAGGAACGCAAAGCTCGCGGCTTGTTGCGCGGTTCGTTCTCCGACAATGATCTCGGTGCCGAATGTCTTCGTTGCTTCCTCGAACCGGGCGGCGACATTTACGGCATCTCCGAGGACGGAATAATCGAAACGCTGGGGTGACCCGACATTGCCGACGACGCAATTCCCCGTATTGAGGCCGATGCCGATCCGCACAGGGAGAAACGTCTCGCACTGTATCCGGCTTTCCTCCGCCAACTCCGCATTGAGCTGAGCGACATTCTCCAGCATCGAAAGCGCGGCAAGACAGGCATGCCGTGCGTGCTGGCTGTCCCGCAAAGGTGCATTCCAAAATGCCATCACTGCATCGCCCATGAATTTGTCGATCGTCCCGCGATGGTCGAGAATCGTCGCTGCGAGCGGCGTGAATAATCTATTGATGAATCGTACGAGTTCCTCTGGCTGACGCCCCTCTGAAATTTTGGAGAAACCGCGAACGTCCGCGAACAGCAGTGTCACCTCACGCCGGTCACCGCCAAGCTTTAGCTTGTCAGGATCACTGGCAATTTCGGCAACGATCGAAGGAGAAACGTAGTGCGCGAATGCGGAGCGGATCTGCCCGCGCTCAATCTCTGAACGGACGTAGCTCGTCAGCGAAGTTCCAAGATAAAGAAGTGCAATCGAAAGGCTCGGATATACTGGATCGAACAAAAGCCCTGCTCGGGAAAACGCGAGCCACGAAAGTACGATGATAGACGCGATCGCAGCGATACCGATGACGGCGGCGATGAGGGCTCCACTGCGCGCAATCAACCCCGCGATCAGAGTGCCGAAAACAACGATAAACGCGATCTCGAGTCCGGCAGCGTATGCCGGACGAACCAGATAATCGCCGGACAGCATCTGCTCTAGAGCTTGTGCCTCGATCTCGACTCCTGGAACGGACGGTTGTAGCGGTGTCGCTCTGAGGTCCAGCAGTCCAGCGGCGGTAGCGCCAATAAAGATATGACGCGACTCGATGTCTTGCGGATCGAACGACCCGTCGAGAATGTCGCTCGCAGAAATAATACGGCGAGGATCGGCAGGAGCGAATTTGAGCCAAAGCTCGCCGCGTCCCGTCGACGGCAGAATGATCTTTCCCACTCGGATACTTTCGATACCCGTTTTCTGGCCAAAGGCATTGATCCCGCTGCCGCCCGACGATTTCACAAAGATCGTGGATTGAGCGGTGCCGACGCGAAGGGCTTCTAACGCCAAAGACGGATAGAGTTTTTTGTCTATCGCGACGAGCAGAGGGATGCGTCGAACAACCTGGTCCTCGGATGGAATCCAATTGACGGCGCCGATGCCGCGTGCGGCTCCCGCCAGCATCGGGAGACTTCCTATGCCACCGGCGTAGGAATGAACGAACAGTCGCGGATCGTCGCCCGCAAATGAAATGCCGCCGCGATACGTCCCGATCCGATGCTCAATGTTGTCGTCTCCCGAGACGCCCAAAACGACGGGAGCCGATGCAACGGCCTGTGCAAGTCGTGTATCGTTCGATGGTAGCTTAGCGATCTCCGAAACAATGTCTTTGCCGACGGATTGGCCGTGGAGGGATCTCAGAAGAGCATCGGGCGACAGGCGGTCTGGCTCTGCCAGCACGATGTCGAACGTGATCGATTTTGCACCCGCTGCCTGAAGGCGCGACGTCAACTCGGCGAGGATCGTCCTTGGCCAAGGCCATTGGCCCATACGCGCAAGCGATGTTTCGTCGATGGCTACAACTCGCACGGGAAATGACGGATCAATTGGTCTCGGCGCGGCGCGAAGATAGGTATCGAATACCGATTGCCTCAATTGGGAAACGGGCAGTGGGTCGGCGATGCGCAACGCCACGCAGCCTGCGATAAGGATCGCCGAAACGAGAACATGCAGCGGAAGGCGGAAAACTCCCGAGGGTCGGATTGACTGCATGTATGCCGTCCGCTGCCATCGCACGGTTGCCTGACCGGCAGCCCGAGGACGATTTTTGCATGCTCTCGTGCACTTCGCAAAGAGCGCTAGCTCGCGTGCTCCCGGTGTATGCTGAGACGATTTTCATTGTTGACATATGCAGTAAAGTTTAATTAATCAAACGCGGCCGCCGGCATCTCGCCGTACGGCCGTGCCAGCCAGCCAGCCTTCCCAACGTGGGCCACGCGAGCCAGCCAGCGCAAGCTTCAAAGCGGGTGAAACGAAGGGCCTGGTAGGGCGGGAGTGACCGCGTGATGAGCGGTATGGCAGCATGCACGTTGAAATTCCCGAGCCGGTCCGAACCTCCACATTGCGATGAAGCTCGGGAGCCGGTGGAACTCAGAAAAACGCGTGGGCTTTAAGCCACGTCTTCCGGCATCGAACGCGAAAAAGGAACAGCAATGTATATTGCAATGAACCGCTTCAAGGTCATCAAGGGTCAGGAAAGCGAATTCGAAGCCGCCTGGAAAGGGCGAGAGTCCCATCTCGATCGCATGAAGGGATTTATCGAGTTTCATCTTCTCCGCGGTCCGGAGCACGAAGATCACACGCTTTACTCGTCCCACACGACCTGGGCGAGCTTTGCGGACTTCGATGCCTGGACGAAATCGGACGAGTTTCGCGCGTCTCACAAAGGTGCGGGCGATCGCAAGCCGATGTTCCTTGGCCACCCGCAGTTCGAAGGCTTCCACGTCGTGCAATCGCTGAGCCTTCACAAAGCTGCGGCTGAATAAAGAAGGCGTCGATCGATGACCCTGTCCGTTGTGGGCAATGCCAGCTGCGATAATAACGCCGAAGCCGCAGTCCGTGCGGCGCTTCGCGACAATCCCGACGGCGTCCTGGAAGCGATAGCCGATAAACACTCGGTGCCTTATCGCACGGTCTTGGATTGTCTGCCGTCCGAAAACTCATCCGTAGCGCCAACGGAAGCGTTCGATCGCATTTGGCAGGACCTTACGGACTGGGGCCCCATCGTTTTTATCGTGCATACTGCCGACGGCGTGTTCGAGACCGCATGCACTATTCCGCCCGGTACGCATGCACGCGGTTACTTCAATATCCATGGCGATAGCCCGCTGGGCGGTCATCTCAAGATAGATCGCTGTGCGGCGATCTATTTCGTCGACCGTCCATTTTTCAAACGCAGGTCATGCTCCGTGCAGTTCATCAATGGCGATGGGCAGGCGATGTTCAAGATTTTCGTCGGGCGTGACGAAGATAAAAATTTGAAGCCCGAGCAGGTGGCGCGCTTCGAAAAGCTTCGCGCAGAGACCGCAGTTGCGAGAGATCATTAGAGTGCTCACCAAATTCAGTCGCGTAAGCGCGCTCGCTGCGTTTTTGAGCTTGCTTCTGGCGTCGCTCCCCGTCGCTGCCGATCCGAACAAGGCCGATACGAGCGCGCCGCGGCCGGCCCGGATCATTTCAGCAGGCGGCGTCATTACTGAAATCGTTTATGCGCTTGGACGCGCTGATCTGCTTGTCGGTGTCGACTCTACGAGTCAGTTCCCGGCAGCGGCATTGAAGGAAAAGCCCAATGTGGGCTACGTGCGTGCGCTCTCGTCGGAAGGATTGCTGTCGCTCAAGCCGACCTCGATCATCGCGATCGAGTCGGCAGGCCCGCCCGATGTTTTGAAGGCGGTCGAGGAAGCTGGCGTCAAAATCACCCGCGTTCCGGAGGTCGCAACGCCTGCCGGCATTTCTGCGAAGATTACCGAAGTTGCAAGCCTGATAGGCGAGAAAGAAAAAGGGGTCGCTCTCGCAGCCGCAATCGACAAGAAATTCGAGGCCCTTGATGGACTGCGCGCGAAGATCGAGAAGCCGCGCCGGGCCTTGTTCATTCTTTCGTTCCAGAACGGCCGGGCAATGGTCGGCGGGCGCACCACATCGGCCGACGGCATCATCACGCTTGCGGGTATGAAAAATGCCGCCTCTGCGCTCGAAGGTTGGAAGCCGATTAGCGACGAAGCGCTCCTTGAGGCGGCCCCTGACGTCATCATTGCCATGGACCACGGTCCTCAGACGGTGACGGTGGATAGCATTCTCGCGGTACCGGCGTTTGCAGCAACCCCGGCGGCAAAATCCAAGTCCGTATTGATTTTCGATGGCGGATATCTTTTGGGCTTCGGCCCGCGAACGCCGGACGCGGCGCGAGATCTTCTTCTCGCCGCGTATCCTGATCTTGCAAGATCCGATCAGCACTCCAGCCGGCAGTAATGCACCAGCCGTTGCATACAGGGTTGCGCAAGCCGATCGCTTTGGCGGTTCTGGCCGGACTGCTTCTTGTCACGGCGCTGACTGCGATCAGTCTCGGCTCGATTGCGATCGCGCCGGAACGCGTGCTCGGAATTCTGAGCGGAATGCACAATCCGGGACAAACGGATTGGGCGAGGGACGCCCTCGTCGTCATGCAAATCCGGCTTCCGAGGCTTTTGCTCGGCGCGTCAGTGGGCTCTGCTCTTGCGGTTTCGGGCGCGGTCATGCAGGGCCTTTTTCGTAACCCGCTCGCCGATCCCGGTTTGATCGGCGTTTCGTCGGGCGCGGGATTTGCGGCTGCCGCGGCGATCGTGCTCGGCGGACGATTCTTGCCGGATTCCACCGCGCAGTTGCCGTTCGTGATCCTGCCGGCCGCAGCCTTTGTCGGCGCTTTGATTTCGACTCTAATTCTCTACGCCGTCGCGAGCCGGGGCGGGCGAACCTCGATGGCCGTCATGCTTCTCGCCGGAATCGCTTTCGCCGCGTTGGCGGGCGCTGGAACAGGTTGGCTTTCTTATATTAGCGATGACCGCCAGCTCCGCGATTTGACATTCTGGTCAATGGGCAGCCTCGGCGGCGCGACATGGAGCAAGGTTGCTATCGTCATTCCGATGATCTTACCCACGCTCATTGCCATGCCCTTCCTGGCGCACGGATTGAACGCGATGGCGCTCGGCGAAGCCGAGGCGTTCCACCTGGGCATAAATGTTCAGTTTCTGAAAAGAGCAGCCGTCTTGCTCGTATCGATTGCGGTGGGCGCAGCTGTCGCCTGCTCGGGGCTGATTGGATTTGTCGGCATTATCGTGCCGCATCTGCTCCGCCTTTCGGTCGGGGCGAATTACAGATTTCTGCTTCCTGCTTCGGCATTGCTTGGAGCATCGTTGCTGGTGCTCGCCGATACTTTTGCGCGGATCATCGTTGCGCCAAGCGAGTTGCCCATCGGGATCATCACTGCAACGCTCGGAGCGCCGTTCTTCATATGGCTTCTCCTGCGGCGCGGTCCGGAGTTTGCCGCATGACAGATTTGCTTGCCGCGCGCGATGTGACTTATCAGTTGGGCGGCCGCCGGTTGCTTGACCGGGTGGGCTTTACGGCCGAGGCCGGGCACGTGCTCGCCATTGTCGGTCCGAACGGCGCCGGAAAATCGACGTTGCTGCGCATGCTCTCGGGAGAAGTTCGTCCGACCCAAGGCGAAGTAACGATCTCCGGACGCGCCGTCGGGACAATTCCGCAACGGCAACTTGCGGCGAAACGCGCCGTGATGCTGCAAAATACTCGCGTCGTGTTCCCGTTTACGGCGTACGAGGTTGTGCGTTTGGGAGCCGAGGGCATTGGTGTTGGCTTGTCGCGCGCGGACCGGGATCGATTGGCTTTATCGGCTTTGGCGGAAGCCGATGCCGACGAGTTTGCAGACAGGAATTTTTTGACGCTTTCCGGCGGAGAGCAGCAGCGCGTCAACTTTGCTCGTGCATTGGCTCAACTCGCGGCAGGGCAGGCGGTCGAAGCTCCCCAAATTTTATTCTTGGACGAGCCGATAGCGAGTCTCGATATTCGGCATCAGTTGGCGTTGCTCAGTCATGTGCAAACGCTGGCCAGGGAACGAAATGCGCTGGCCATGATCGTGCTACACGATTTGGCTCTGGCGCACACCTACGCTGATCGGATTCTCGTTCTGCAAAAAGGCAAGCTCGTCGCAGTAGCGACACGGGATAAACCGTTATCGAGAGATGTGATCGAGGCGATTTTCGACGTTTCGATTGCCGGGGAAAGCTGCGCAGGCACGCCATGGCAGCCCGTCACAAAAAAAGATATCGCGAACGAAGGTATTCCCTTCGCGCGGGCCGCTGCTGTTGTTTGATGGTTCGAGGGGGATGAAGACGGTGTAAGCCGTGTCCACGCGGCTTACACCGGATTCGCCATCGGGGTTAGCCCCAGACGCGATGTTTCTTGCAGCAGAAAATCCAGCCAAACATTCTATCGCCCGCGCGAACGACGCCATGCCCAAAGCGTCGCACGGCATGTCCCGTTTCGGTGAATGCCGCCGCGGTTCGGGCTTCCCAGCGTTTCGCATGCAGGCAATGAGCTTCGGATGCCGCTGGAAGTGCGACCAGCGTTGCAAAGGCTAGAGCCGCGGCGAAGGATAGCTGTTTTGTCATTCAATACCTCCTCGAATTATGCCAATTAGGCGCATTTCGCGTCCAATTCGAGTCTAGACCTGTCAATCCCCGCGATTGGTGCCATAAATATGAATTGGTTAGTATTGGGATTACACGGCAATTGAATGGGAATATCCTCCGAGTATTTTAACGGACGTATATTCGGTTATTTCCGTGTGGCCATGGCCATGACAGCAGTAGTTCGCTGCCAGGCGATAAACCGGTATCGGCCGGCTATCGCTTGATGCCCGTCCGCGCGCGCAGAGCCATACAGCTGCGGCGTCCGCAGGCTTGCAAGCGACGCGGAGTCGCTATCGCCTTTTCGCATGTCTAGCGGCAAATTGGGTTGATCCGCCGCGTATTCGCGGGCAAAGGGATGGAGTGTCAACCTTGCGGCGGTCGTGGGGCACGCGCCCAGGTTTGCCGCCGCACATTATCAAACATTCTGGGAAACAGCATGCCTCCCTATCGTTCACGTACATCCACTCACGGCAGGAACATGGCCGGGGCCCGCGGGCTTTGGCGCGCGACGGGAATGCGGGACGAGGATTTTGGCAAACCGATCATTGCCGTCGTGAACTCGTTCACGCAGTTCGTTCCTGGGCATGTGCATCTCAAGGACTTGGGACAGCTTGTTGCGCGGGAGATCGAGCGCGCGGGCGGCGTCGCCAAGGAGTTCAATACAATCGCCATCGACGACGGGATTGCGATGGGTCACGACGGCATGCTGTATTCGCTTCCATCTCGCGAACTGATTGCCGATAGCGTGGAATATATGGTCAATGCCCATTGTGCCGACGCGATGGTTTGCATTTCGAATTGCGATAAAATAACGCCTGGCATGTTGATGGCATGTCTGCGGGTCAATATTCCGACGGTATTCGTTTCGGGTGGCCCGATGGAGGCCGGCAAGGTCGTTCTGCGTGGAAAGCAGCAAGCTATGGACCTCGTCGATGCGATGGTCGCGGCTGCCGACGATCGCGTGACGGACGAAGAGGTCAAACTCATCGAGCGGTCGGCCTGCCCGACGTGCGGTTCGTGCTCGGGCATGTTCACCGCAAATTCGATGAATTGCCTCACCGAGGCACTGGGACTTGCGCTGCCCGGCAACGGTTCGACCCTCGCAACGCACGCAGACCGTAAACGTCTTTTCGTCGAAGCGGGGCATCTGATCGTCGATCTGGCGCGACGCTACTATGAGCAGGACGACGCAAGCGCATTGCCGCGTTCGATCGCGAGCTTCGAGGCGTTTGAAAACGCAATGACCCTCGATATCGCGATGGGTGGTTCGACAAATACGGTTTTGCATCTTCTGGCCGCCGCGCATGAGGCGGAGGTGCCGTTTGCGATGCAGGATATCGACCGGCTTTCGCGCCGCGTTCCATGTTTGTGTAAAGTCGCGCCTGCTAAAGCCGATGTGCACATGGAGGACGTTCACCGCGCCGGCGGAATCATGGCGATCCTCGGAGAACTCGATAGAGCCGGTTTGATTAATGCCAAGCTCCCGACGGTCCACTCGGCGACCCTGGAGGAGGCGCTGTCGCTTTGGGACGTAATGCGGACGAAAAGCGAGTCGACACACCGTTTCTATAAGGCCGCGCCTGGCGGTGTTCCGACACAGATCGCCTTTAGCCAGGACAATCGTTATGCCGATCTCGATCTCGATCGCAAGAGTGGCGCGATCCGCCAAAAAGAGCACGCGTTTTCGCAGGATGGCGGCTTGGCCGTCCTCTACGGCAATCTTGCGGAAGACGGTTGCATCGTGAAGACGGCGGGCGTCGATGAGAGCCTGCTGACGTTCTCCGGCAAAGCTTGCGTTTTCGACAGTCAGGATGCGGCCGTGTCAGGCATCCTCAGCGGCAAAATCAAGCCGGGCGATGTTGTCGTCATCCGGTACGAAGGTCCACGGGGCGGCCCCGGCATGCAGGAAATGCTCTATCCGACGAGCTATCTTAAATCTAAAGGTCTCGCAAAGGCGTGCGCGCTCGTAACAGACGGCCGCTTCTCCGGAGGGTCGTCTGGGCTTTCGATCGGGCATGTGTCGCCGGAGGCGGCGGAAGGCGGCGCAATCGCTCTGGTCAAAGACGGAGATACGATCGACTTCGATATTCCCAACAGGCGTATTCATTTACGCGTCGACGAGACCGAGCTGAATGCACGCCGCGAACAGCAGGCCGTCATCGGATGGCAGCCCGCGGAACCGCGAAAGAGGAAGGTTTCACGGGCGTTGCGCGCTTATGCGTCAATGGCCACAAGCGCAGCGAAAGGTGCTGTACGCAGCATTTAGATCCTTTACGTAGGCGAATATTTGCTTCAGTGCGGCCGAAGCTCTTTGATCGGCGCGGTCCCTTCTGCCTGGGACGCTTTCGACAGCTAGGAGGGCATCCAATGCCACTAGCTTTGGGCTGGCCAACAGCGGGATAAAATGTGCCACAAGTGCACTTTTCTAACGTCAAGTGCGCTTGTTGCCAATTTTGTTCACCTGGCGCTGCGGTACCGGAGAATTTGCAAACTAATTTATCCGCGCGCGTCGTAAGCGCGCCAAAAAAGATATTTTTCCGGAGATTGCCATGCACCACATAATCAATGCAGAGGCCGCGAATTTCGGTCAGGCCACGACGGACCCAAATCCCCCTGCTTGCCTCGCTGCCGCTCTATGGAGCGACAAATGCCCAAAGCTATCGCGCGATTCGGGAGCTTAGAAATATAGGTTCCGCAAGGTCGCGACGGACACGGCATCTCACCGAATGTGCATTTAGACCGCTACGGCTTGTAGCTGTCTTTCGCAAAGAAAACGGCGGGAGCTTTCGTCAGCGAGCAAAAAAGGTCGGGCCGTAGCTGACGCGCCGCCGGAGCGTCCCGCAGGCATCCGGCAGATTTCGCATTTGCACTTGCTGTTGGCTTCGCTGTGTCCCGACACAAGGACAAAGAGCGTATGGCGTACCATGGCGTCGCGTTGGGACGGGAGGCAACGTGAAAACATCAAGGATACAGATGATCTCGGACGGCCGCAGAACGCCGTTTTTTAAGCCGAGGTTCGATTCAAAGAACGCAAATTACCAGTGGACAGGCTACGACTTCGAGGAAGCGGAGAGCCCCAACGAGCCCCTCCAAAGTCATTCCTGGTCCAAGACCACACTTTTATATGTCAAGGGCGGCGACGCCTCCTTGAACTGGAAGCATCGGGGCGTTTGGCACATGGACCGTATCCGGTCCGGAACCGTCACCATTATACGGCGCGACGCCGAGATCCAATCGGCGATCCCGAGCGGCTCAATACCGATGATGGTGCTCCAGCTTGATAACTCCAAATTGCGGCAAGTCGCGCCCGACGACGTCCTCACTATCGATAAATCGTTGGAGACGGCGCAAGTAACAAACGACTTGCAACTTGCGACGTTGATGTCGGCGATGTCTGAGGAAGTCCGCGCAGGATGTCCGTCGGGCAGGCTCTTCGCAGAGTCCATATCTCTCGCGCTGTTGGCTTATATAGTGAGCAGGTATGCAGCCCCGGGACGGACAGACGCCCGCGAGCTCAGTCTAACGTCAGCGCAAAGACGGATTCTTGTCGAATACATTCAGGAAAATCTGACGAGCAATATTTCAGTCAACGAACTCGCAGGATTGGTGCACATGAGCCCGTCTCACTTCACGCGGGTATTCAAGGCGGCATTCGGTATGACGCCATATCGCCTCGTTATGCATACGCGAATTGAAGGCGCTAAAAATATGCTTGTCAATACCAAGCATTCGGCAAGCCACGTAGCCGCTGCGTATGCTTTTGCAAGCCAGAGCCATTTTACGAAAGTTTTCCGACAATTCACGGGCATGAGCCCTAAGCAATATAGGTTGAGTCTTTAACGGTGCTGCGGCGGAAATTCCGCGTTTTGTCGGAAGAAGTAGATTTAATTTGCACGCATCGTATTACAATTCAAAAAAATCGGCGTTCTGAGCAGTATCGTATTCATAAGAGCAGGATCATTGTAGTCCGCTCTTATCTCCGACTTTATGGTCCGGTCCTCGGCGAGGCATTTTCGCTTTCGACAATTCGAAAATGCTCGCCTTGAGAAAGTAAAAAAACCGGAGAGGAAACGATGGAACGTATCCGCGAGCAAATAGAAACACCCAGAATACGTGCATATGCGCCGCTCGTCGCGCTTATGCTCGTAGCTGCATCGACGACAGGCGCCTTAGCCGGAAAGAAGAATCCGAATACCGGCACGATCGTGTTGGACGAAAGCGGCGGCTTCCAAATTGGAGGTGAGCACAAGGTCCTCGATCCTAATAATCCAAATCGCACACTCTCCTGCGATCACGGGTATGTCGAATATTTCCACCCGCACAACCCGCGCAAAACAAGCATCGTGATGTGGCATAGCTCCAGCACGCAAGTGTGGCAGAACCGGTGGGACGGCGGCCCCGGCTACAAGGACCTGTTCCTGCGTCGTCAATATCCGGTGTACTTGTGGGACGGGCCGCGGGTCGGTCGCGCCAACTGGAGCTGCGAGTCGATCACGTACACGCCTGCGGCGCGCGATCAGGGCAATTTCACAGCGTGGAATTTCGGGCCAACTATTCCGGCTGGTCTCGTCCCGAAGAAGAATGAGTTCTGGCCGGATGCGCAGTTTCCGAAGGACAACAAAAAGGCATTGGAGGCGGCCTGGTGGGCGGCGACCAGCGCCCGATATAATGAGTTCGACACTGGCGCGAACATCCAGCTTCAAACCGATGCAGCGGCTGTCGCTGCCGACTCCGGAAAACTTGGCAAAAATATTGTCTACCTGACGAACTCTGCGGGTGGACTCCGCGCCATGATCACGCAAACAAAAACGTCGAAGAACCACATCAAAGGAATCGTTACCTACGAAAGCATCGGATACATCTTCCCCGAAGGCGATCCGGAGAGCCCTCCTGCGTGCGCCGATACCAATGGTCCCGGATGTGCGTTTGGACCGATCTTGGTTTCCAAGAAAGAGTTTAAGAGACTGGCGAAGCTGACCGCGATTCAGTTCGTGTGGGGCGACCACCGAGACGAGTCGTGGGCGTTTGTTAAGCAGTCCCGCTTGGCGGCGAAGCTCATCAACAAGTACGGCGGTAATGCATCCGTGCTCAAGCTTGGCGACGATGCCGGATTGAGGGGGAGCTCCCATATTCCCTTCGCCGACATGGACAACGATAAGGTTGCGGCGCTTCTGGACAAGTTCTTGAAGAAAAACCACTTGGATGGTTGGGCAAAGCCGAGCAACTAAGTAACACGACGCAGTGACGTAAAGCCTTGTCCGCATTGCGCGGGCAAGGCCCTTTCGTCTCACGAAGCGCTTTTGGAATTTCAGTCGCGTTGCTACCGGTGCCGCTCGAATGCGAAGCAGGGGAAGAGACGTGGAAAGCAGGCTACGGGACACGGCTGCCTGCGACGCAAAGAAAGCTGCAGCGCGAGAACAGGGTTTTGTACTACTTGTCGTCCTGTGGGTGCTGACATCGGCAGTCCTGCTTGTTGCATCCTATAACGCTGCTGTGCGCAGTGGAGCCGCGTCCACTGTATCTGAAATCGGGCAGAGCAAATCCGATGCCCTTGTCGATGCCGGTCTCGAAATTGCAGCGGCGCATCTGCTCGACAAAAACGAAAAACGGCGCTGGCTGGGGGATGGTTCGCAGCATCGGATGATGTTTGACGGCGCGGAATTGACGATCAGCGTGAGGGATGCAAGCGGCCTGATTGACCTCAATAAGAGCAATGGAAAGCTATTAAGAGCTTTCTTTCTGAAGTTTACGAAATCTATGGCCAAATCTGCCTTGTATGCGGATATCATCCTAAAGGCGCGCGAAGCGGTAGAAAAAGAGAAAAATCCGGACGCCGGTAAGCCGGAAAGTAACGATACGGATTATCGCCGGACTTCTGCGGCGGCAGCTTTTATCGACGTCTGGCAATTCGGCCGGACGCCTGGAATACCGCGCGATCTCTTCGACGAGGTCGCGCCCTACCTCACGGTCTATAGCGGCGATGGGACGATCTACTCTGCTACGGCGCCGATCAAGGTCCTGGAAGCAATTCCGGATCTCAATCAAGCCGACATCGAAAAAATCCGATATGTAAACAAGGCCGCTCTCGTCGATCTCATGGCGAAGGCTCCTGATTATCTGACGTTTGAAAACGGGCCGGCGCGTCTCGTGACCGTCCGCGTTCGTTTGCCGGAGGCAAGCGAGAGCATTGTCAAAACATTTGTGATTGCGATAGGCATCGATTCGGCCGCCCCTTACAGGCTGTTAGCAAAGCAGCCGGCGACATACATAGCGGAAGATGGACAAAATTAAAGCCGAGCCGCGGCAGATCTGCGCGAGTGAATTTGAATGCTTTGCTCTCTCATTTTTGATGGATATCAGACCTGACGGCAAGCTGGCGCGGCGTGCAACCGAATTGCGCCTTGAATGCTCGGTGAAAGGTCGAGAGTTCTCTGAATCCCCATTTGTATGCGAGATCGGAGATCGACGGCAGGCGCGACGGCGAATGAGCGAGGAGATCGTGGCGAATTTTGTGGAGCCTTTGAGACATCACGTACGAACTGAATGTCAGTCCCGCCTGCTTAAACAGCTTATGAACGTAGCGGACAGAAATCCCAAGGTGTTTCGCTGAGAAGTGAGGCGACAGATCTGGCGAGTCGATATTTTGCTGTATGAACTCGACGAGCTCCCGAAATTTTGGATTGCCGAACCAATCGGCTTTCCGAGACGTAGATCGCATGCGCAAGGAAAGCCTTAGGATTTGAACGCACGCATCGAAAAGAGCCTCTAGCTCCTCCGCCGAGGCAGCGCCGAGGCTGCGCATGAGCAGATGAAGGCAGCTGCGAAGCGGGGGGTACAGCAAGGACTGTGACGACAGGACGTCGTCTTGAAATTCGCCTTCGCTCGGGGCGCACAATCGCTCCTTCGGGACCATGAAGACGAAATTATCGCATTCATCCTCCGATAGCCGCGTCATGGCCAGAGGATGATAGCTTCGGTATAGCGCAAGGTCGCCTGCTCTGGCGATTGTCGTCTTACCATCGCGCTCGATCTCAAGTTGCCCCTTGAGAATAAAATCGCCGTAAATGCACTCCTCACGCGAATTCGCGATATCCGCTAGCGTTTTTCTCGCGACGAGTGGACTGGAACGAATGCGCCCGACCGCCCATCGCTCGCCGCTGACACTTTCGATACGTCCATCGAATGTATCGGTCAGCGGCTGGAGGCTCCACGGCATGAAAGCACTGCAAACGAGCTCTTTGAAACTTCCGAACGCGTTTATCTCTGGGCCATAGCGGCTGTCCCAGTCGATCAAATTACAATGTGTAGCCGCGGTTTCTGAAGAATCCGAGATCATGGCTGCGCCGATCGAAGAGCATCAAGATGTATGAAAGAAACCAGCGGCTGCCGGTTCTCCGTCTTTGCGTGCGTAGGAAGCGGAAAGAAAGGTACGAGCAACAATTGCTCAGCGCTGAGCGGCGCAGCCTTTGCTGTTATTCAGCCGGAGCCATATTAGCGCCGCTCACGAAGAAGAATTGGCCCCTGCATTTCTCAAAGTTGCTCCTCCCAGCTCATTATTATTTTGGAATGCCGAAAGGATAGGCGGGGCTCTCTCCGCCTGTATTGTAGAATGTTTCGGGAATTGTATTTTCGTGCGCGCGTGAGAAGGCATGTCATGCCTACGGATCAGGCGACGAAGCGGAAATTTGCGGATTTGAGTTTAGCGCTGGGGCAGGTTGCGTTAGCCGCGGTGCTCATTGCGATATCGCGCCGGTGTCATGCCCACAGCCCGGCGAAATTGCACCGTGAAATGGCTCTGATCGAAAAAGCCGACTGCATTGGCGACCAGACTCAAAGGCAATGATCCTGACTCAAGTAATTTTTGGGCGCGCTCAATGCGGAGGGCGGTTAGAAATTGGTGCGGGGTGGTCCCCATCGTGTTGCGGAATGCCCGCGCAAACGTGTATTGGGGCATGTTGATGCTACCGGCGATATCGTGCAGCCGGAGAGGGGATTCAATATTGCTTTGGATAAATTCTATGACCGCCTGAATCTGCCGCGCGCTCAGCTTTGAAGTTCCGGCATGTTCATATCGTTTGGAAAGCGAGGAATATGTGCGCAGGACATGGAGGCCGATGATTTGAGCCCACGCATCGAGTTCAAGTGACGAAATGTGCTCATTGGAGCGGAGACGCTGTTCGACAAGGCGCCCCAGGCGAGCGCCGGTTTCGTCCCACTGAAATGCTCCGTCATTGATCTGGATCGCATTCCCGTCGACGCCAAACGCCTCCGTTGCCAAGTCAGCTAAGAAGTGCACACCGCAGAAAACGCCAAGCATCTCATGGGGACCCTCGCATTCCCACGCGCTTTCCTCGTTGGCCGCGAGGAAAAGACACATCCCCGGCCGGCCCAAGGCCCCCGCCGAGCGGCTGGGTTTATCGGCGCGTCTGCTTCGGGCGCCCCGGCAGCGATAGCCGAATACATGGCTCGAGACGCTCGCAGGTTTCACAGAATGTCCGGGATTGGTAGAAACAATCAGGGCACCGACCCCATCGAGTCGTTCTGAGATCGCGTGCTGTAACGGAGCCACGGTCGTGTGCCGCAAAATATGACCCGCCGTATCGATTTCTCCCGATATCGGAGGAGAGGAGAGGCGGTCACGTGCCTGTATCCGGTCTTCAGACACCGAGATGATCTCCACGCCGCACGGCCCGCCGTATCCCCGGGGCACAATTGGAACGGCGGATCAGGCTCCAAATGATAATTTCAATTCCGATAACATACAAAATTTGCCGCAAGAGAGAAAGCCGGTAGCCCAGCGGAGGGATACCAACATATATACAATTTGACTTAACGGTTCGGGACGGGATTTGGCGCGTGCCCTTGCATCATGATGAGCCTACAGCGCGTCAATTGCCCAATTCTTGTGCTACCTTGCGCGCGCTGGCATCCAGATTGTATCGCGGGCGGACGTATTTATCGATCCACTTCAACAGCAGATCTGCAATCTTCAGATTGTTTTTATCCATCATAATAAGGTGGCTATTGCCGTGAATACCAAGATCGGGCGGCCACAGCAGGAGCGCTTTTCCGTTTGCGGCATTGACCCGTGCGACGAATGCCTTGCAGTCGTTGAATTGATCCTGCCAGTAATATCCCGGAAAACCAGGTACTGCCGTTTTTAAATGATCTCCGAACATGACCAATATGGGAATCCTCGCAAGCTTTCGAATTTGCGCATCGGTATAAGTTGTTGCTCCGCATCCGCCGGGTTCGATCACGATTGCACCTCTTATTCCGGCGGGATTGGTGAGGGCGGCTTCGAGCGTGTAGGGCGCGCCCTGCGAATGCCCCAAAAGGACGGCGCCTTTGAGCTTGAAGGCCAAGTCCGAAAGCGCCTTGTAATTGGGGTTTGGCGCGGGCAACACGCCATTGAGGTCTGGAATGCCTTGCTTCAAGAACTCATTCACCGCCGCGACTGGAAACTTCTCATCGGGATAGGCTGAGCCGAAAGTCGGACCGAAGCGAAACGACTGCCATGAGAACTCGGCGCTCACCCGGAAGGCATCGGGCAGCGCCGAAGGAGGAAGCTCGCCTGCCTTCACTTTGTTATAAGCGCTGATGTCGAAACCGGATCGCGCGCGCGCGATCGCGTCGATATTGTAGACTGGATGGCCCCGGCGCACGAAGTATTCCGCCCACCCCATTCGCCCATCGGGCGTCGTTTCGAACGATTTTCCGCTAAGAGTAGACCCGTGTATCATGACGACGGGAACACCTGCGAAGGACGTCTGCGGAATCATGTACCTTACGTACATCTGATTGATCACGACGTGGCCGCCGATACTGAAGCCGAGTTCTGTTGCGGTCTGCTCGACCTCATCGCCTCCGACAAAAAAGCTGCCTTGCTTCGCGAGAACGAGCGGACCCTTTGTGACGTCCCGCCTTGAAAAAGGCTCCGCGAACGCGCCGTGTGCGCCCGGAAGGCTCAACGCCGCGGCGAGCAAAACAGCAGAACTGGCAATGCGGGAGCTTTTCAGGACGGTGGATCTGAATGAAGGCATTTTCAAATTCCGCAGCAAGATGGATTTCTCGATTGAAGAGGCGGCCGAGCGTGTCCTCGACTGTCTCCGAATTGGTTCAGGCGCGCTACCTGGGCAGAGAACAGAGTTGGCGGCTAGCGCACATGGCGTCATAAGTGAGTTCAGAATCGCTAACGCGCCCAGTGGCGGGGAAGAAAGTCGATGCGCAGACTGTTTGCGATTGCCGTCATCTTCACCGCAGGCTGCGGAACGGTACCGCAGCCGCCGTGCGCCAAACATCGCTGTGATCCCTCGATCGACGAGCAGTTCAAACGAAACGCGAGCTGGGATGCACGCACGCCCGATGAATACGAGCGTCTCAAGCGCACGCATTGAAGCGCTGGCCTAGTGTCAGAGCGAATAAAGTGCTGGAGTTTGCGAAGCCGACTGCACGACCGTGCGGAGCGCCGAAAATTCAGGTGGAAACGTCAAGTCAGACGTTCCATTTAGCTATCCGCCATCACACTGACATATTGGCTTTGTTTGGCTTACGGTGTGAAAAACACAGTTAGGTGAGCAAATGAAATTTGGAACATGGCTCGGTGCCTTTTTACTGGCTGCCGTTGTCGGTATCCCCTGCGCGGAAGCTGCCCCCGGCTACGCGACCGCCAATGTGAACCTGCGTTCCGGCCCCGATACGGATTATCCGAGTGTCGGCGTCATTCCGGAAAGCGATCCGATCGACGTACGAGGTTGTCTGCGTGATGAATCCTGGTGCGATGTGATATGGGCAGGAAATCGCGGCTGGGTTTACAGCGAATATCTATCGCTCGACTATCGCGGTGAAATGCGTCCGCTTCCGGATCTCGGAGTTGCGGCATTCGGCATTCCGGTCGTTGCGTTCGCCGTCAATGATTATTGGAATCGCTATTACGTCGGGCGTCCTTGGTACGCCCAGCGTAATCGTTGGTTTGCGTACAAGCCTCGGCCGCGTCCGGGCTGGCATGCACCGCCTCCGGGACCTCGGAAAGCAGGCTGGTGGCGAACGGGCGGCTACCGTTCGCCTCCGGGCATGAGGCCGCCAATGGATCACGGCTGGAAGCCGCACCCGCGCGGACACGGCGGCAAGCATCCTGGTCCTCGCCCTGGCGACAAGCGCCACGACGATCATAGAAGACCGTAATCCATAGAGACCCCAAACTTGAATGCGACGCGCGCGGAAGGAACTTTCCGCGCGCGTTTGCGTTCGGCGGCCATCATGTCGGGCGCCAATCCGCAAAGGCGCGCATGAGCACAACGGGGCGTCATTTTTTTGCCCGGAAAATTCGGACTCTCGGCCTCCTAGCGGGAGATACAAGCCGGACAACGGCACGGAAGGTGGATCATGTCCGTCCCGCAGCGCGACCCGACATTTGAGCCGTTTTATTCCTCGTTCGAGGGCGATGACGATTTTGCCAATCGTTTCGAATTGTCCCCCGGAGAGAGGATCGGCAGCCCGAGTGTGGGCACCAGCGACGCGCTCGCATGGTCCGTGTCTCTCATTATAATTCTATGCGCCAGCTGGATCCTTACGCACGATCCTGCGCGTTGGGCATCCGCATTAGCCGATCTGCCGGCGCGCGCGTCGGTGGCGCTCGCAGCAAACCAAAACAAACCCCCGACTTCGGCGCAGAATATTGCGTCCGCCGCAACGCCACCCGCGCCCCAAGCAGCGCAGCCTGCCGTGTCACGGCCAACGCCGATCCTTTCGTCGCGATCGGCTCCCCCGGCACCTCCAGCGCCGGAAACAAAGCCTGCCTCGCCGGTTGTCGAAACGCCGCCAGTCTCTGCTCCGAGGGACACGGAAGCAGCACCGAAAGACAAATCCGCCGCCAAGGATGATGTCGAGACAGCGTCTTTGCCATCGTCCGAGCATAGCAACGATGCTGACGCTTCAGGCCGGCCGCCATCGAAGGGAAAACATCGCGATGATGCGATGTCCGACTATGCGCCCGCAAGATTGGAAGTGCCCGAGCCTCACGATCGTTATCAAAGACGCGCCGAATCCGTCGGCCTCCACCCTGGGATTTCACGCGCGGTTCTCGCGCGATTTTCGCCAATGGATTTCCGCAATGCGCGGACCGCGATCGATACCGCCGTTGCCAAGACACCCGACAACGGCACATTCATCTGGCCACAGCAGCGCGAGCCCGGGCGGGCTCTGTTTAAAGTTCATTTCGTGGCGGGCGCTCCGCCCGATTGCCGTCGCTATGTCGTGACCGTCACGATGGCCGGGTGGACGACAACCGCACTCCCGATGGAGAAGTGCGGTGTCCGAAGACGTATCGCCGCGAAGCGCTGATCAACGCAAGTAACGAACAAACGCCACCGTCTATTGGACCTAGAACTTGCAGAGCGTTGCCGAGCCCCGGCACTCCCAGCCGATCGTGCTGCCCGGCGCGCAATGGTATGTGCGCTTGCCGAACGAATAGCCCGGCGTCGTTCCACTTGAGACATAGGTGAGATAGATGCTGAAATCCGTCGACTGCAAAAGCATCGCGTCGACCTGGAATTTCGCGAGGTCCTCCGTCAATGCATCGCCAATCGCGGCTTTGCGGAAGCATTGCTTGGCTTCCGCCGACGAAGCTGTGAAAGCGGCGGCGAGAACGAGCGCGGCCATTATCGGCAGTGAGCTACGGCGCATGGGCTGAACTCCGGTTGGTTGCAGCAAGGTGAGGCGGGGAACGTGCCATAGCTTTTCGCCGATTGCGCAAACGAAAACGCTGCGCGTCGCCGATTTCCACCGAAACGCGGCTTTGCTGCACCGTTCGCCGGTTATGCTGAAGAGCAGATCAGCCGTTGGGCTTTTGGAGAATAATCCGGCCGCGAGATTTGCGGGATTTCTTTGCCGCGCCCGTTCCTTTTCCCTTGCCGGGTCCCGCCGTAGACACGGTCGGAATAATCGTCGGCGCCGGTTGAGCGGGGGCTGGAACAAGCGGGGTCACCCCGGCTCTTCCGAGGCCGACAGCCCCGGCCGTGCCGCTGCCGAGCCAGCCCGAGTCCGGCGTTATGAGGGGATCGGGTCTCAAGGTCGGGCCAAGCCTGTCGACAGGGGCAGACACCACGCCGAGGCCCCGGACGCGCGGACCGGAGGCCGAGTCATAGGCCGCCGCCGCTGAGGAAAAAATCGGCATTGCAAGCGTGCATGAAACGACAAAGGCAATGAAATGTGAACGGGACAAAATTCGGTCAGGCATTTCGTCTCCTTCCGGCCAGGCCGGGCGATCGCTCACGCCTCCATAGAAAACGCAACAAAGCTCTGCCCGAAACGATCCCCCGTCAAACACAATCGTTGCTGCGATGCGGGTCTGGCGTAAGCGGAAGGCCGTTTTCCACCGGAACTTCGTTACCAGGTTATCAACGCGCTCTATTGGCTGATTTTTTACCATTCACGGAATGAGCTCCGCTCCCCACATATCTTGGAAAGAGCTGCTGGAACCGATCCGAACCCAAATCGCCCGACCGAGTTTCAGCAATGTTCACAGGCGTGCACGCTGCTTCCACAGGATGCCATGGGTCAGAACGAGCAAAAATCCTTCCAGTCCGAAGACGCGGAAATGCTGGATTGGACCGAGTCCATTTCGTCCGTCATCGCGTTCGAGGGAACGGGACGCGCCGACGATATTTTGAAGGAAGTGGTCGAGCGTGCAAGACGGAGCGGTGCTGCGCTGCCGTTCGCATCAAGCACGGCCTACATCAACACCATTCCGCTTCGCGAGGAAGCTAAGCACCCCGGAGATCGCGAGCTGGAACACAGGATCGTCGCTGCGATCCGCTGGAACGCGGCGGCAATGGTCCTTCGCGCCAATAAGGACTCGACCGAGCTCGGCGGACACATTGCCAGCTATCAGTCGGCAGCGACGCTATACGAAACAGGCTTCATGCATTTCTGGCGCGCGCCGTCGGAAGATCACGGCGGCGATCTCATCATGGTGCAGGGTCATTCTTCGCCCGGCATTTACGCGCGTGCATTCCTTGAAGGACGCCTCGACGAGAGCCGGTTGTTGAATTTCCGCCGCGAAGTCGGCGGCCGCGGTTTGTCGTCCTATCCGCATCCGTGGCTGATGCCGGACTTCTGGCAGTTCCCGACCGTCTCGATGGGCCTCGGGCCCCTGATGGCGATCTATCAGGCGCGTTTTCTCAAGTATCTGGAAGATCGCGGCCTGGCGAAAACGGAAGGCCGCAAGGTCTGGGTGTTTTGCGGCGACGGCGAAATGGATGAGCCGGAAAGCCTCGGCGCGATATCGCTCGCGGGGCGGGAACAGCTCGACAATCTCATCTTTGTCATCAACTGCAATTTGCAACGCCTCGACGGGCCCGTGCGCGGCAACGGCAAGATCATCCAGGAGCTTGAGCGAAACTTCCGCGGCGCCGGCTGGAACGTCATCAAGGTCGTCTGGGGATCGCAATGGGACGAACTGCTCGCGCGCGATACGACGGGGCGCCTGCGCCAGTTGATGGAGGAATGCGTCGACGGCGAATATCAGGTCTTCAAATCGCGCGACGGCGCCTACATTCGCGAACATTTCTTCGGCCGCTACCCTGAGACTGCGGCGCTTGTCGAAGATTGGTCGGATGAAAAGATCTGGCGCCTGACTCGCGGAGGACACGATCCCTCCAAGGTTTACGCTGCTTACCATGCCGCGGTTCGCCATAAAGACCAGCCGACCTGCATCTTGGCCAAGACCGTCAAAGGTTACGGCATGGGAAACGCCGGCGAGGCGACGATGCTCGCGCACCAGTCCAAGAAGATGGACGTCGACGCGCTGAAGCACTTCCGAGACCGCTTCAAAATTCCGGTCGACGATGACAAGATCGAGGAGCTGGCCTTCATCCGCTTTCCGAAAGGGTCGCCGGAAGACGATTACCTGCATGACACGCGTAAAGCGCTGGGCGGTTATCTGCCCGCCCGGCGGCGGAAGTCGATCTCGCTTCCCGTTCCGGATCTGTCGGCATTCGAGTCCCAACTGAAGGGATCGGAAGGCCGGGAAATTTCGACGACGATGGCCTTCGTGCGCATCCTGACGACGTTGATGCGCGATAAGGAACTCGGTCGCCGCATCGTGCCGATCGTTCCGGATGAAAGCCGCACGTTCGGCATGGAGGGTATGTTCCGCCAGTTCGGCATCTTCAGTCAGGTCGGGCAGCTCTATCGCCCGCAAGATGCCGATCAGCTCATGTTCTATAAGGAAGACAAGACCGGACAGATGCTGCAGGAGGGCATCAACGAAGCCGGTGCCATGGCGTCGTGGATGGCGGCGGCAACCAGCTATTCGACATCGAACGTGCCGATGGTGCCGTTCTATATCTTCTATTCGATGTTCGGATTTCAGCGCGTCGGCGATCTCGCCTGGGCTGCCGGCGACGAACGGTGCCGCGGCTTCCTGCTCGGTGGAACATCGGGCCGCACGACGCTCAACGGCGAAGGATTGCAGCACGAGGATGGCCACAGCCACATCCTCTCCGCAACGGTGCCCAACTGCATTTCCTACGATCCGACGTTCGGCTACGAGGTCGCCGTCATTATCCAGCACGGCCTGAAACGCATGCTGACGGACCAGGAGGACGTATTCTTCTATCTCACACTCCTGAATGAGAACTATGAGCATCCGCCGATGCCGTCCGGCATTGCAGACGATATCGTCAAAGGCATGTATCTCTTCCGGAAAGCCCCCGACGACGCAAAAGGGCAGAAAGTGCAGCTGATGGGCTCCGGTGCAATTTTGCGCGAGGCTATCGCTGCAGCCGATATCCTGCGCGACGACTGGGGCGTTGCCGCCGACGTCTGGAGCGTCACCAGTTTCACCGAGCTTGCCCGCAACGCCTATGACGTCGAGCGCTGGAACCTGCTGCATCCGGAGGAAGCTCCGCGCGTGCCCTACGTGACCGAGAAAATCTCCGAACGCGGCGAGGGACCGGTCATCGCCTCGACCGACTACATGAAACTTTACGCCAATCAGATCCGTCCATCGGTTCCGAACCGCTACAGCGTTCTCGGAACCGATGGCTTTGGCCGCTCTGATTATCGCCGGACGCTTCGCGCGTTCTTCGAGATCGAGCGGCATTTTATAACGATCGCCGCGCTCAAGGCGTTGTCGGACGAAAACAGGATTCCGTCGACCAAAGTCACCGAAGCGATCCGCAAATACGGAATTGATCCTGAGAAGCCAAACCCCGCTCGCAGCTGACCAACAAAACCGACAGGCCCAACAAGATGCCGCTCGTAGATGTGAGGGTGCCCAACATCGGCGATTTCGACAACGTCCCGGTTGTCGAGATCCAGGTGAAGCCAGGCGACGAGGTGAAGGCCGACGATCCGCTGATCACGCTCGAAAGTGACAAGGCGGCGATGGACGTGCCCGCGCCCCAACAAGGCACGGTCACGGAAATTCTCGTCAACATCGGCGACAAGGTGAGCGAGGGCACTGCGATCCTCCGCCTTGACGTATCGGATGGAGAAACCAAGCAGGAAGCAAAGAAAACGGAGGCCAAGAGCGGAAACGGCAAAAGCTGCGAGACGCATGCCGAAGCGCCTTCGGAACCCGCCACGACATCGCCGCCGTCGCGAGAGCCTAATCAGGAGCAGGAATTAACTGCACCCAAAGACTTCGGTTCTGTTCATGCCAGTCCCTCGGTGCGCCGCATCGCGCGCGAGTTCGATATCGATCTTACGAAGCTCAGCGGCACGGGCGAGAAGGGCCGCATCACAAAAGAGGATGTCAAGCGCCACATTGCGCACAGCGAAGGAGCAGGCGGAGCAACGACCGGAATCCCCGAAATCCCGCCGCAGGACTTCGCCAAATACGGCCCGGTCGAAACAAAACCCATGTCCCGTCTGAAGAAGCTGACCGGGCCAAACCTACATCGCGCCTGGCTCAACGTTCCGCACGTCACGAACGCCGACGAAGCCGACATCACGGACTTGGAAGCCTATCGCAAAGGTCTCGATGAAGATGCGAAAGCGAAAGGCTATCGCGTGACGCTTGTCGCATTCCTGCTGAAATCGGCTGTTTCCGCGTTGAAGGAATATCCTGAAGTCAATTCGTCTCTTGCGCCGTCGAAAGACGCGTTGATCATCAAGCGCTACTACAACATTGGCGTCGCCGTCGATACGCCGGACGGTCTCGTCGTGCCGGTGATCCGCGATGTCGATCGCAAGGGCATCCTCGAACTCAGTCAGGAGCTGACGAAGGTTTCAGCACGCATGCGCCAAGGTAAGATTACGCCGACCGATATCCAAGGGAGCACATTCTCGATTTCGAGTCTCGGCGGTATCGGCGGCACGACCTTCACGCCGATCGTCAATGCCCCGGAGGTTGCGATCCTCGGCGCGATGCGCGCGAAAATCAAACCACTCTGGGATGGCGCCGCGTTCCAGCCGAGGCTGATGCTGCCGCTCTGTCTCTCCTATGATCATCGCGTTGTCGACGGTGCGCTGGCGGCGCGCTTTCTCCGCAAAATCTGTGACGCGCTCGCCGACGTGCGCCAGCTGGTTTTGTGAGCGGCGGAGAAGGAGAGATGAGCACCTCCAATTTTGAAGCCCCAAGCGAAAACTCAAATCGCAAGGCTGATCACACGTGCGACGTGGCAGTGCTCGGCGCCGGGCCGGGCGGCTATTCGGCGGCGTTTCGTGCCGCAGATCTGGGAGCCAAAACGATCCTCGTCGACCGCTGGCCGGTACTCGGCGGCGTCTGCTTGAACGTCGGCTGCATCCCGTCGAAAGCGCTTCTGCACACCGCCTTCATCATCGACGCTGCACAAGACTTGGCAAAGCATGGCGTTGCGTTCTCTGCACCGAAGATCGATTTGAAGGCGCTCGCTCGGCAAAAGGATGCCGTTGTCGCCAAGCTGACGAGCGGGCTCGCGTCGATGGCCAATGCGCGGAGAGTGACGACGTTGCAGGGAACGGGTTCATTCATCGATCCGCATCACCTGCGTGTCGGCGGCGAAGACGGCAATGAAAAGATCATTCGCTTCGAAAACGTTATTATCGCTGCCGGGTCCGAGGCCGCGACATTGCCGTTCATGCCGTCCGATCCGCGCATCGTCGATTCTACCGGAGCCCTCGAACTAAGGCAAATTCCGAAAAAGCTGCTGGTGATCGGCGGCGGCATCATCGGACTTGAGATGGCGACGGTCTATTCGACCCTGGGTGCGCGCATCGATGTTGTCGAGCTGTTCGATGGCCTGATGCTCGGTGCCGACCGCGATCTCGTTAGCGTCTGGCAGAAGGTCAACGCGCGTCGTTTCGATCGCATCATGCTGAACACGAAAGTCACCGCAGCCGAGGCGAAGGCCGATGGCATTCGGGTCACGTTCGAAGGCGACAACGCTCCCGCCGGGCCGCAAGCCTATGATATGGTTCTCGTTGCCGTCGGCCGCAGACCGAACGGCAGGCAGATCGCGGCGGAAAAAGCTGGTGTGACAGTGGACGTACGCGGCTTCATCCCGGCCGGCAAACAGATGCGCACGAATGTCCCGCATATCTTCGCAATCGGTGACATCGCGTCGGAGCCGATGCTCGCGCACAAAGCCGTGCACGAGGGTCACGTCGCCGCCGAGAATGCGGCAGGAAAGACAAGCTATTTCGATGCGCGCCAGATCCCGTCCGTCGCCTATACGGATCCGGAAATCGCCTGGGCCGGCGTAACCGAGACGGAAGCGAAGGCGAAGGAGATTGCCTATGAGAAGTCCGTCTTTCCCTGGGCTGCCTCGGGTCGCGCCATAGCGAATAGCCGCGCAGAGGGCGTCACGAAACTCCTGTTCGATCCGGAAACGCATCGGATCATCGGCGGCGGGATTGTCGGTACGGAGGCCGGCAATCTTGTTTCCGAAATTTGTCTTGCCATCGAGATGGGTGCTGACGCCGTCGATATCGGCAGGACGATCCATCCCCACCCGACGCTATCGGAATCGATCGGAATGGCCGCCGAACTATTAGAAGGTATCTGTACCGATCTGCCGCCGCAAAAACGCCGCTGAATTTCACGACCCGGTTCAGGTATCGGTGTCCGGATCGATCTCGTCTGACGGATCGGTTTCCGGATGCCGCGTTTCAGGCATCGCTAAGGCATAGAGAAGAAATCCCGCAAGGCCGATTGCCGCCAACATCATGAATGCTGCGGGGGCGCCAAATCGGTAGGCAACAGCGCCGCCAAGTGCGGTGCTGATTGCAGCGCCGACACCCATCGCGATTCCGATGAGTCCCAGGGCCAAATTGAAATTGCCTGACTCCCTCGTGAGGTCTGCCACGGAACTCGCAACCAGGACGCCAATCGCGGCGCCGGAAAACCCATCAAGGATCTGGATCGCGACCAGCACCGGCGGGTTGGAGCTGAAGGAAAGGAGCGCTGCTCGAACAGGCAAGGCCGCAAAGCCGAGAAGAAAGAGCGGACGCCGTCCGTGCTCGTCAGCCCATCGACCGATACGCGGAGACGCGAGAGCAACGACAATCTGCGGGCCGATGATGCACAGCGCCACGAGCGCGGTTGCCCTATCGCTTGCGCGCAATGTGATGGTGTTGGCGACAAGCGGCAAGATCGACGCGTTCGCGAGGTGAAAGAGGCAGACCGCCGCCGACAGGATCAGCAACACGCGGTTCTTCACCAGCTCGGCGACGGCTGCGCCGATGCTGTATTCAGCTCGTTTTTTCATCGCGATTGCATGACGGCGAAGATCCTTGGACGATACCAGCTGCAACGCAATGAGTGCCGGGATGACCATCGACGCGGAAACGTAGAAAACCGCCCGGCTCGAAAGATAATAACCGCACGCGCCCATTGCGGCCGCAGCGACCACGCTTCCAGCCGACGCGAACCCCGCGTTCCGGCCAAGCCTCTCTCCGATCAGATCATGTCCGACGAGGCGCAAGCTGATAGCCGCAAGCGCCGGTCCGATGATGACGCTCGCCGACGAATGAAGGAGCTGAGCAAGGAGAACCGCCGAGAACTGCGGCCATACCGCGATGGCGAAAGCGCTCAGGCCAATCGCTATCATCGCAAGACTAGCGAGCAATCGTTCGCGCCTTACCGCGTCGACGAGCGCCCCGCCAGGAAGCTGACCCAGAAGCGCCACGACGCTGCCGACCGTAAAGACGAGACCGATGTCGGCATTCGTCCATTTCTCGGTTGTGAGATAGACCGTCAAGAACGGACCGAAGCCCATCTGCACATCGGCGACGAAGAACGAGAACCAGTCGAGACCGACGTGGCTCCTTTGCGACGAGGCAAGGAGCCGAGGTTCACCATGCCCGCCGGTATATTGCATCGATCATTGCCATGCCCGAGGGTTGCGCGTGGCGGCTCACTTCGCCGCTGGTTTGTCGGCGGGTGCAGCGGGGCTCGATGTTTGATCGTGCTGCACCCCGACAACGACGATCGGCTCCCCGGGACGGTATTCCGGCGTGACTCGAAGCTGGTCGCGCGTCATGTCGACGACGATCGCATCCTTGGAGAACTTGAGCGCGTTCCACGCGACCGCCACCTTGCGGCTGCCAACTCCCAGGAAGCCGCCGAAATCGATGACGGCAGCCCGCACGTCGCCCGTCCGGCCGACGATAACGTCGGTGATTTGTCCAAGTTTCTCCCCGGCGGCGCTCTTGACGTCCCTTCCGAGCAGGTTCTCGACCTTGTTATCGTCGACGACGACCGCGGGCGTACCCTCGTTCGACGAAGGACGATCTTTCGCCGCTTGCTTGGGCTTTTCGCCTGTCGGCTCTGGCGTTACCGCTTTTTCCGCGGCGGGCTTGGGAGCGGCATTGGTCTCGGCCATCGAAGGCGCGACGGATCCCAAGATAAAGCCGCCAAGCAAAATAACGCGAGCCGTTCGCATCGTTCGTCCCCTTGCCCTCTTCGGAGTTACGCTTCGCCGTTGGCGACTGCCGAAGCATGCCGCCGTTTAGGCGTTCTCACGACTTACCGATGACCGCCGCCGGACATTGCGCCGTGAGCGATCACGCTATGGGAGATAAGGCCATGGTTGCCCACCATCGTGCCCATTCCGCTAGGCGACCCGATCGAGGATCGGTTCAGACCCAGCGATCCGATGCCGGTGTTCCCAAGACCTGCGTTGAGTCCGGTTCCCACTCCGGATGTGAACGGCGTCGTCGGACTGATCAGCGGCGCCGGATAAGTGCTGGTAGCCGGCGGTGTCGGCGGGAACGTCAAGGGCTGGGGATACGTACTTGGCGATAGAGGTGATGGCGCCGGAGTTACCCCCAGACCAGCCGTGCCAGTGCTGGCGCCATTATCCGATGGTGCTCCTTCGGTGATCGCATTGTACGGTTCGCCGGGGGCAGCAGGGTTCGACGACACCGTGCCTGGGTTGGTAGCGCTTTCGCCTGGACTGCCTGGATCGATCTGCAATCTGAATCGGCTAGGCGCCGAAGGATCGAGCCGATTTCGTTCAGCCGGCGAGGAAATGACGCTGCTAGGTGTTTCGGATGATCCCTCTGAATCCTGGGGTGCGGGGGTTAACGCAGGCGCTGAACTCGTCGTCGTCGCGTCGGATGGCGTTCCTGCCGTGCCCGTCGATGTGGCCGGATTTGTCGTATCGGCGGGCGGCTGAGCGACCGGAGGCGCAGTTTCCGGAGGAGGCGTCGTTGTCTGGGCTAACGCGGGTGAAGCAAAGATTAGGGCCGATACGATGACCGATAGCGCCATTCTGTTCATACTACGTTTCCTTGGCGGGAACCAGAATACGTAACTCATGCATCAGTTTGGAGTTCCTCGGCAACGCCCCGTGCTCGAAGTTGCAACGCCGCGCGGTTCAAATATATTTCGCGATAGCCGTAGCTTTCGGTGGCACGAAAAGTTGCAGGTCGAGAGTACGGATCGCAACAGGGGTGCTGACGGCACCTCGTCGTTTCCCGCACGACAGTCACATTGAGCGCGGGGACAAGGCTTAATGCTGATACTGAAAATATTTATCAGCATACGTATTGTCTGAACTCGATTCATAGCGCTCACTTTGTATACGGGTCGGCAACTTTTCTCGTCCGCTTCGACGCGTTGTCTCGTGTTCGATACGAGAGCGAAAATGTTCCTCTGTCGCTCGGCCCTAGGCGAGCGTGGCTAGTCCACGCTCGCCAGCTCTAAAAATTAATCAGTGCCTTGCCGTGATCCCCGTATATTCTTTTTCCCAGCGAAAATCCGAAAGTCTGTCTCATGCCGACGGCGAAAGCCGATAGCGGACGTTCCGATCCACAGCGTGAAATTCTGACGCCGGAAGATCTCGGTGTGATGATGGCCGAGGCGGCCGCAGTCGATGCATTGTTTCAGCGGATGCAGCCTGGCCCACTGCAGATCGCGGCCGCGGTAATGGCGTATCTCTCTATAGCTGGCGACGACGCCGCGTCCGGATCAGCACCCGAGAAATAGGCGGCCGCTGCCAAAGACGAGCGCGCGCACAAGAGACTGTGCCGCCGTGCATAGACGTTGAACCGCTCCAGTAGTTCACCTATGTGGGGGACGACCTGCGAGGGGAGCCGGATGCGACAAGATACGATTTCCGACGCAACCGGCATCGGTTCGGTAATCGAGACGGATATCCCCGCGCGTCTTGATCGTCTTCCCTGGGGGCGCTTCCACGTTCTTGTCATTGCCGCGCTGGGCGTGACTTGGATTCTCGATGGCCTTGAGGTGACCCTCGTCGGCGCCATCTCCGGGGCCTTGATGGAAAGCCCTACGCTTCGTTTCACCAACACGGATATCGGACTCGCGAGCAGCGCCTACCTCCTGGGAGCAGTTATCGGCGCGCTCGTTTTCGGATGGCTGACCGATCGGCTCGGCCGCAAAAAACTCTTTTTCACGACACTCACGATCTACATGCTCGCGACGATCGCGACGGCGTTTTCCTGGAACCTCTGGAGTTTCATTGTCTTCCGTTTTCTCACCGGTACCGGCATCGGCGGGGAATATACTGCCGTCAATTCGACGATTCAGGAACTCATTCCAGCGCGTGTGCGCGGTTGGACCGATCTCGTCATCAACGGCAGTTTCTGGCTCGGGGCAGCGATCGGCGCGCTGGGAGCGATTGTTCTGCTGGATACAAGCTTGCTTCCTGGGGATTTCGGCTGGCGTGGGGCCTTCGCCATAGGCGGCACCTTGAGCGCGATCATCTTCTTTATGCGTCTCTGGATTCCCGAAAGTCCGCGCTGGCTGATCACACACGGCCGCGCCGCCGAAGCCGGCAAAATCATTGACGGTATAGAAGAGGCGTTCCGCCGGAAGGGATTTATCCTGGCGAGCGTTTCTGCTGCGCCTGAGCGGCTGAAGACGCGCACGCACACGCCGCTATGGGAAGTTGCGACCACCATTCTCAATATTTACCAGCGGAGAGCGTTCGTCGGCTTCAGTCTGATGGCGGCGCAGGCATATTTCTATAACGCGATATTTTTTACTTACGCGCTCATCCTTACAGAATTCTATGGCATTCCTGCGGGTGATATCGGTTGGTATATCCTGCCCTTTGCCCTCGGAAATTTTTTGGGTCCGATATGCATAGGGCGTTGGTTCGATACATGGGGACGCCGCCCGATGTTGCTCCTGACCTACACCGTATCTGGACTGCTCCTCGCGATTACAGGTTACCTTTTTGCGGAAAATCTCGTCACGGTCCGGCAACTGACGGCTGCCTGGGTCGCAGTGTTTTTCGTCGGTTCGGCGGCGGCCAGCGCAGCTTATCTGACGGTGAGCGAGTCCTTTCCACTTGAGGTGCGCGCCCTTGCGATCGCGCTATTTTATTCCGTGGGAACCGGCGTCGGGGGTGTTCTTGGCCCATTCTTTTTGGGTCACCTCATCGATAGCGGATCGCGCGCGACAGTCCTGGTCGGTTATTTGATTGGCTCCGCTCTCATGATTGGGGCCGCAGTCGTCGCCGCGTGTTGGGCAGTCGCTGCGGAAGGACGACCGCTCGAAGATGTCGCGAAGCCTTTGGCGGCAGCTGAGTGACCACCTGCCATGTCCTGCCGTCGATAGCGCCGGCTCTGATGTCTAGATATAGAAACAGCGCTCGAATCCGCCCGAGATGGTTCTTGATTGAGCCGCGCGGGCCCGAATGGGAAGCATCGCATGGAATACGTTAAGCTTGGACACACGGGACTTGAAGTCTCCAGGTTTTGCCTCGGCTGCATGAGCTATGGGCAATCTGACTCGGGCGTGATGAAATGGCCGTGGACGTTGAGCGAGGAGGAAAGCCGCCCTTTCATCAAATCGGCGCTTGAGGCAGGCGTCAATTTCTTCGATACGGCGAATGTCTATTCGCACGGCGAAAGCGAGCGCGTGCTGGGCCGGGCGATCCGCGACTTCACCAGGCGCGACGAGGTCGTCATTGCAACCAAAGTCTGTATGCCGATGCGCAAAGGCCCTAATGGGAAGGGACTATCACGCAAGGCCATTTTTTCTGAGATCGACGCCAGTCTGCATCGGCTTGGAACCGACTACGTCGACCTCTACATCATCCATCGCTTCGACTATGAAACCCCGCTGGAAGAAACGTTGGAAGCACTGAACGAAGTCGTCCGCGCCGGGAAGGCGCGCTACCTCGGTGCGTCCTCGATGTTCGCATGGCAGTTCATGAAGGCAATCGGCTTGCAGCGTGCGACGGGGTGGGCACCGTTCGTATCGATGCAAAACTATTACAATCTCCTCTATCGCGAGGAAGAACGGGAAATGCTGCGCCTATGCGTGTCCGAGGGCATTGCTGTCACGCCGTGGTCGCCGCTCGCACGCGGCAGGCTTGCCCGGCCATGGCAGGACGAGCCCGAGACCGAGCGGGCAAAGTCGGATGCGTTCGCGCAGCGCCTCTATCCGAAGAGTGCCCATCTCGATAAACCCGTGGTGGACCGGCTGGTCGAAGTCGCGAAGGCGCGCGGCGAGTCACCGGCGCAGGTCGCGCTTGCCTGGATGCTGCATAAGCCCGCCGTCACGTCGCCCGTTGTCGGTGCCACGAAAGCGAAGCATCTCGAAGATGCCGTTCGGGCGCTGTCCATCAAGTTATCGGACGAAGAGATCGCGCGGCTGGAAGAACCCTATCGGCCTCACGAGGCGCCCGAGGGATTTTCCTGAGCGCATCGCAGAAATCGCATTACCATACAAACCGCCGCGACTTGGATTCGCGGCGGTTAAATTCCTGATGACCGACCAAACATCTACGCGATAACGATGATATCGACGACCTCGTAGGTGTCCGGATCGACGATCGCAACTCGGTCGTCGTCAATCATGAAGTACATGTAATCGCGATATTCGGGAACGATCGTCACAATATCGGCAGGCATAGGATAGACGTGCACCGAGCGCGGAATCGCAACGCCGACGTTGACCGCAACATTGAGATTACGGACAGGCGCGGCGTGGTGATGCAAGAAGATTGTTCCTATGCGCGTCTTCTGATCGGCCGTCACATTGGCAACTGAACCTTTGGAGGCGCCGGAACGGCCCGCAGTTCCTTCGCTCGCTCCGGTTGCTGCGCCGCCGCGATGCTCCTCGGCACGCTTGCGGTTGTCATCCTTGTGACCCGTATCATCGCTACGCGCGTTCCGCTCTGTCCGAGTTTTCGAGCGCTCGTCTTGTGCGTTACGTTGGTTTTTTGGGCTGTGATCCTCTTCCTTGGCGTTGCGCTCATTTTTCGGGCCACGATTCTCGTCGCGCGCATTGCGCTCATTCCGATTCATGTGCCCGGCATTCGACTGCGAGCGATGATCGCGAGCGCCTTCGGCGGCCCGCGATTCAGAACCGCCTTTCATATGGCCGGGGTTATGGGCGCCAGCCGATCTCGACATCCCGGCTCCCGCGCCTGGCGGTCCACTATTGCCGCGGTCCATCTCGGCCGCGATCGCGAACGATGTGCTGGCCAAAACCGCACTCGCCGCGAGGACATATTTTAACATCAATCAATCTCCGTTGTTTCGTTCAAATGACTGTCACTCACCCAGCGGCGTTGGATGAACCCACGGTATGGAAGGCAGTTCCGGCCAATCGGAGCTTGGAAAAATGGGGAGCGCTTAGGTCCCGATGCCGACCCATAACCGGCCGTCAAGCAAACTGGATTTTTCCGGATGCATTTGCGAACCAAAATGCGAAGGTAGGCGTTATGACAGTGGGTCACTTCGAACCGCTCAACCTTCCATCGGATTTCAGAAATAAGGCAGATGTCAAAAGGCAAATTCGCATTGGCTCTTGGGGGTGGCGCCGCACGCGGTTGGGCGCACATCGGCGTACTGCGAGCATTGGAGGATGCCGGACTACCGCCCGATATCGTCGTCGGAACTTCGATAGGTGCGATCGTCGGCGGACACTTCGCCGGTGGCCGTCTCGATCGGCTTGAAGAATTTGCGCGCGAACTCACCAAGCGCCGCGTCTTCGGTTATTTGGACTTGAGCGTATCGGGATCCGGCCTCATCGCGGGACAGCGCCTCTTCGATCGTTTCGACGACCATCTGAACGGTCTCAAGATCGAAAATCTGCCGATGCGGTTCGCAGCCATCGCCACGGATTTATCGACCGGCCACGAAATCTGGCTGCGGCAGGGATGTGTCAATGATGCAGTCCGCGCCTCGTCGGCCATTCCCGGTATTGTGCGCCCCGTCCGCCTGAACGGTCGTTGGTTGGTGGACGGCTGTCTGGTCAACCCCATTCCGGTGTCGGTGTGTCGAGCGCTGGGCGCGCGAACGGTTGTTGCCGTCAATCTCACGAGCGAGTTCGGCCGCGGCGGCATCCTTGTCGATGACGCCATCGAGGACATCGCTGACGAGCCGGTGATCGAGCAGACCGCTCCGATTACGCGTTGGAACGGCCGGGGCGCACTGCAGCTTCTGCATCGTCAGCTATTCGGACATCAGAAGGAAACGGCTCCGGGGATCACCTCGGTGATCTTGAATTCGTTCAGCATCTTCCATGATCGCATCGCTCGGGCGCGCTTGATGGGAGATCCGCCGGACCTCTTGTTGTCGCCGGATCTGGCACACATTGGCGTTCTCGACTTCCATCGCGCCGAGGAGATGATTGCTGCCGGTCGAGCCGCTGTCGAGCCGCATATCCCAATTATCGAACGCTACTTGGGTGAATCGAAACCAACGGCGATGCAGTCACGCCTGTTTTCCGGGTGACGCTGTCTGAAGCTAATGGGCCTTGGGGCGGTGGGTGTCAGCCGTATGCTGGCCGATATCCGACGATGGCACCAACGCAGACAGCGCGGAGGTAAAGCGCCGTCACCCATTTGGGATCGAGATGCTGCATCTCGAGAACGTATTCTCGTCGCAGGATTTCCCGCGCGACGAGTTCGTCGGCAATCTGCTCGGTGCTTCTGAAGAGAAATGCGGACAATGGAGGTCTTGGTGTAAGGCCTGGCAAATGTCCCAACGTGTCTCTGGAGATCGTACTCATCACGGTGCCCCCGGGGAGAGCGCAGCGAGAGAGAGAACGTCCTCGCGCCGCCGCCAACACTAGCTTGGTGTCTTGCGCCCACAATCCGCAGGCCAAGTTTGGCTAGATCATGGCGAGGATATTGTTCTCATTCGCGCTAAAAACCACCCGGAGCGCGGCATTTGCATAAACGCAAAATGGAAAAACATATTTTACTACGCTTCCGCTGCGTTTCGCACCGGCGCATCGGCGCGCGCCGCGGTTGAATGATGAGGCTCGTTCAAGACCATCAGAAGTGGCGTCAGTCCTTCGGTATCGACCAGCTTGAAAATCTCGATGTCGTTGCGCGCGGGCTCACTCCATCCCGCGATTTGCAGAGCACGCTCGGCTTTCGAGAAGAGGCCGTGATTTCGCACGGCACGCTTTTCGACATAGGTTTTGAGCTCGTCACCGGTCAGACCTTGCTCTTCTGCCCACTTTTTTCGGATCTCGGTAAGATCGGTATCGCTTGCGAGTGACTCCTCCTTCTTGAGTTCCTTCAGCTCGTTATTCTGAAACAGCCACAAGCGTCCGCCCTTCGGCCATCGCACCAACTCAAGATCGCTCAACACGCCAGCGAGTTGGTTCACTGCCATACCCTTCGCCGCCTCGTCTTTGTTTTCCGGATCACAACTGTAGAGGTTCGGAATGACGAGATAGGACGCTTTGTTGTGATGCACGAAATGGCGGCGCACCCATTCGAGATCGGCGCCGGGCGCGCGGTTGATTGCCGTATCGATGGCTTCGCGGATCTGCCGGGTGAGCGCGCCGGACGGGCGGACGGAAGGCGGCTCCCGCGGCGGATTGATCAGCGCCATCGCCAGCAGTCCCATGTCGATGCCGATCGTCGCAAGGAGCGCGATGACATCGCGCCCCGTGATCGGTTCGCCTTCCTCGGTGTGACCGGCTGTCAGGACCTTGCCACCCGAGAGGACATATCGGAATGCGCTGGAAGTGTAGGCGCCGATGTTGCTCCAAAGATTTTTGACTGCGTTGGCGACGCCGGCAGGTCCTTCACTGAAGACCGCCTCACGCAGCTTCAATTCGGCCGGTTGATCGGCCTGATCGGCGGCCGCACGCAATCGTTCGGCGAGCGTCGGATCATAGCATGACGACCCGGATTTTCCGGGCCGAACGGAAACGGAATCAGCAAGCGCCCGCATCTCTGCGGCGGTAGAGCGTCCGAGTTGATTGCTCCGCGCCGCGATGTTGCGCGCAAGCCCACGGATTTCCGATGCTTTGCGTTCAAAATTGCGCTGTCGCTCTTCGATTGTCGCGCCGCTAAGACCTTCAGCTGCTTGCCGAAGTGATTGCACATCGGCTTGGACAGGTTCGAGCCACGACTTTGTCATGCTATCGCGAAGCGCGGTAACGGCATCACGTACGCTGCGCCGGGCATTATAGAGCGGGCCTTTACCGGCACCGGAAGGAACGCCGCAACTGCCGCCGCTCGTTTCCTCACGCGTCATCTGGCCGTCGGACCAGGTGACGACGTTGTCGAGTTGTCCGCGAACGGCATCGAGGCGAGCAGCGACCGCCGCGCTCGCATCGCGCGCATCTTCCTGCAATCCCGCGAGGCCGGTCCTGGTTGCTTCTGCGCCGGAGATCAGACTCCACCAGAAGCCGTACCCGAAGCCGATCGACCAGATCGCGAGAAAAATATAGAGCGGGAAAGTCACGAGGCGCTCGCGCAATCGCCGCTTGGCGCCGAACGTTTCGCGCAGTGTCAGCCACATCAGGAAGGTCAGCGCGATAACGACGGCAGCGACGAGAACGTCATTCGGGACAGAAATACCACTCCCGACCGGAGCCGCCGGCGTCGCCGATACGCCAACGATGAAATCGCGCATGCCGTGCCACGTGGCATAGCCCGATATGATCAGCAGCATGAAGGATGCGATGCCGATCAACGTATTGCGGCCGAATATATAGTCGATCACTCGGCCGATTTTGCTCGGCTGTCCGTCCGCCATGCTCAAGCTCCACGCGCAACCCGAGGCTAGAAATACCGGAATCAGGCGGGCAGGGGGGTGGCAGCTACGCAACAGTCGGCGAGCTAGTCGGGGCGTTTCACCCAATACGACATCACTTTTTGCCCGTTCGCTTCCAGCCCACTCAGTTCGCTCCCAGCCAAGAGCGTACTGCTCTGCCGTCTTAAGGTCGTTGGTCTATGGAGGTGAAAAATGCTCAAATCACGAAAGCAGGTAAGAAGGCTCGCCGCGGGCGGCGCGGCCGTTCTGGCCTTCGTCTTGATGAGCGGCGCGGCTGCGGCGCAACAATATTCCGACTTAAAGACCTACGGCCCGCTCACGCTTAGCGCGCAGGGAAGTTTCTTTGTCGGCGGAAGCACGCACGTTATCGACCCGAAATACATTTCGCCGTCTGCGTTCTCGGCGGATTCCGGGAATTCGATGATCAATCAGATGTACGTTCAGTATCAGATCCCCAAAAACACGATTGACGAATATCCGATCGTCTTCGTGCATGGCTGCTGCCTGACATCGAAGACGTGGGAAACGACGCCTGACGGTCGCATGGGATGGTACGAATATTTCACGCGCAAGGGTTTCAAGACTTATATGGGTGAGCAGGTCGGCCGTGGCCGATCGGGCTTCGACGCGCTCACGTATCAGAAAGTTTTGACGGGCGATCTGCCTGGCAGCAAGAATCCCGCAATTCTGATCGCAACCGACAAGTTTGCCTGGAACGTTTTCCGCTGGGGCGACTACGATACGAAGACGCCGTTCAAGGATGAGCGCTTCCCAATGCAAACCGTGGGCGTCGGCAAGAATGCAACGCTCGATTTCTATAAGCAGGTGATACCCGATCTGAATTCGACCTTGAGTGAGGCGGCGTCTCCGGATTGTGCCGACGGAAATTGTACGCCGTCGGATCCGAATGCGCCTTTCAACTCACCCGACAACATGGCGACGCTGGCGAACCAGCTCGGCGGAGCGATTTTGGTGGGACATTCGCAATCGAGCGGATTTCCGACCATGGCGGCATTGCGGCCGGGCTCAATGGGGGTTCGCGGCATCATCCAGCTTGAAACCGGATGCTTCGCCAATCTCACGCCTGCCAATATCAAAATCCTCAAGAACATCCCGATCCTGATCATGGTGGGCGATCACTTCACGACACCGCAGCCACCGGCCGCATGCGTGACGATGCAAAAACAGATCAAGGATGCGGGCGGCGACATGACGTTCGTTGCCCTTCCCGATATCGGCATCCACGGCAACAGCCACATGTTCATGCAGGACAACAACAACCTGCAGATCGCCGATATCCTTATCAGCTGGATCAAGAAACACGTGAAATACAAAAAACATGGACACGGGGGCCAAGATGGTCCCGGCCATGGGCACGGACATAACGATGGTGGACACGGAAACCACCACTGATGTGGAGAGGGCGTACTTCTAGCCGAAGTGCGCGAGAACTAAAAACTCCGCCGGTTCAATCCGGCGGAGGTATTTGAAAAATGATTTTCTAATCGTTCCTATTTTTTACTCGCGTCCTAATGCGCATCATAAATCATAGTCTCAACGAACGTGCGGCGGCCTGCCGGCGCCAGTCCTCGTCAAGATGGATCGCCGTTTCAGAAGAGGCGGCGATCCGCCATATGCTCAAAATGTTCTGCGCTAGACGGTCGCTTTCCATAGTCCTTCGGAATTTTTGAAGGAACAGCCTCAGTTTCTCGCCGTTCACCAAGCTGGGCCAACAGCTCAGAGGAATAGACGATGAAAAAATTGATTATTGCATCTGCGTTCGCGACGGTCGTCGGCATCGCGCCGGTATTTGCCGCATCGCCCGGCGGAGCCGGAAGCGTAGGCGGCGCTGGCAGCGTTGGAGCAGGCTCTAGCGCAAACACCCCCGGAAGCGCCGGCTACGGATCATCGACGACGAACCCTAATAACTTCAAGAGTAGCGGCAGCACGCGATACACGCCTACGGCGCCACCTGTTCCTGGCAGCGCGCAAGATCCTTACGGAAACTCATCGAGTGGCAGCAGCACGGGAATGAGCGGAGAGGGCACGAGTACAGGTACTATGAGTCCGGGAACAACGCCTGGGACATCAACTCCTCCCGTTGCGGGGGGAGGCGCACGCTAAATGGCCTCACGCAGAGGGCGGCCACCAGGCCGCTCTTTTGTATTGCGGCAAAGATATTCTCGGCACCATTCATCGCCTGCTCGTTCTTCTAAGGACGATGAAACGAATGCTGCGCTAGCGGATGATAAAGTTGAACGGCTGCGAGAAGACCATCGGCTTCAAGCTCACTGCCGCTGGAACGGCTGGAAAGGGAGCCGCGCGATCGATTGCAGCCAAGGCTGCTTCATCGAGCACGCGTGAGCCGGACGATGAGACGACCTGCTTCGAAAGCAGCGAACCGTCAGTCCCAATTGTAAACTTCAGGATCACGCGCCCGGTATGCTGCGAATGCGGATTGACTTTGGAGTGCTGTATCCGCGCGTTGATCTTACCAAGGTAAAGTCCGACGGCATGTGCATCGCCTCCGGTCTTCGCTTCGCCTGAACTTAATTCGCTCACGATGGCGACCTCTTCCGGCTGCGATATCGCTTCTTCGAGGTTAGGCTTCGGCTGTTCAGCAGTCTCGACATATGAAGGTTCGTTTGCTGCGGTGGCCTTCGGTTCCTTCAACTGGTCTGGTAACGGCAAGTCTGCCTTGGTGATCGCCGAATCGCTAAGTTGTTTCGGTGTCGACGCGGCGTCGGCCTCAGCAACTTTCGGTTCCTTAAGCTCGTCAGGCGGCGGCAAATCGGCCTTGGCAACAGCCTTGTCAGTGCTTTGGGTGGGCGCGGTGGGTACATCGGCGCTGGCGGCTTCCGGTTCTCCGATTTGTTTTGGAGCCGGCACCGCATCCGCATTGACTTCGTTGGGCTGCTGCAGGGCATCCGGCGGGGCCGGTTTGTCCGCCTGAACGACAGCCGGCTGCTGCACTGGATCGGGTGGCGGCTTGCGTGCCTGGCTGACCTCCTGCTCGATCGCGCTTGCCTCTGCGGTAACGACATCGGGGAGCTGCTCCGCCGGTAAAGCGGCCGGAGGTTTGAGGGAAGACTTCTGGGCAGGGATGGCAACGGCTTCGGGCATCTTCTTATCTTCAATGTTCCCGACGACGTTGCGAAGCTGTTCTGGTGGCGTAACGGATGGCGCTGCTGGGGGCGGCTTCTGCTGATCGAGCGGGACGACGTCGCGAGTCTCTATCGTTTGTACGTCATCGCCAAGATTGCTCACTTCGCTCATGACCATACCCTGAGGCGCCAGAACGATGTCAGGCCCCTTGCCAAGGTCGAGCACTTCCAATCTTTCGTTAGCCAGACTGGGCCAAATTGCGTAACCGATCAGCCCGTGCATCAGTGCCGACAATAGAATGGCTAAGGTTCGCACGAGCATGGGCTAAAGACTCTGGACTTTCACTCTCGTCACGACGTGTCCGATTTCGATTGAGCCCGGCTGCGTTTACCATTTGTCGCCCTGCTTATCGGCCTTGAGACTGAGGCTAACTCTGACGATTTCTTGTGACAAGGTTCAGCCCGACGGGGCTGAGCGTCTTTTGCTCTAAGACCGGAAAAAACGCCCGCACGATTGCTTAATGCCCGGGAGGCAATCCGGAATTTTTGCTGCGATTTTGCAAGTATTGCTGGTGCCGGCTGTAGGATTTGAACCTACGACCCCCTGATTACAAATCAGGTGCACTACCACTGTGCTAAGCCGGCTCTGCGACGTCCGATCTGACGCCGTGACGCGGAAGCTGTCTCGGTCGAGGCCGTTGCGCGAAACACCTCGCTTATCGGATTAGGCTTGTCAATGGCAGGCATTTATCCGGATTGAGCCACCGCAGGAAGCGAAGCGAAACGAAGCCCCCCGGTAGGTGGAAAAAGGGTCTGCGCTGACGTCCAGTCGGAAAAGAAAAGGAGCGGAGAACGAGCCTCCGCTCCCGGCGGTCACGCCAAATTCTGTCGCTTACGGGCACCACCAGATCGGACCGACGATAATGCATCCGCGGCGGCTCCAGTCACGGGGACGCTTGTTGTAGCGGTGCCAGTGCGCCGGGGCTTTATTATAGCGGCCGCCCGCTTTGTAATGCTGGCGCTTATGCCGGTATTTTTTCCTCTTGTAATCGGCCTTATGAACGACGGCCGATGACGTCGTTGCAACGGCCTGCGGCTTGGAAACTGTCATTGCCGAAGCGGATGACAGCGGCGCAGCTGCCGCCAGAACAGCGAAGAGTGCGGCGGTTCTAATGTTCAACGCAAATCTCCAATTGGTGTGGACGTTTAACGCTGCCGAAGTAAACCGAAGCCGGCTGCTTTGAAAGCTTTTTTGCCCCGGATCGGAGGGGGGTGATATCTGCCTGCACCGTGCTTGATGAGAGTATTAGCGGTCTGGCGACGTCGCGCAGGTGTTAGAGCGGAGAAATGTTTCGCGCCTCAGCAGACCGCTGTTGCTGTCGATCTAATCCAGCATGCGAGCGAAAGGTCTGAAGCCGCGACACGATAAAATGACCAGGTTTCAGCCGATTCTCGCCCGGACCGAGATGCTACGCTCAAGCCAAAAAAGGCGCTTCGAAGATGAACTTTCGTGGCGTTAAAGGGATCTTCAGTTAATCTAGCAACGATTCTGGAGCGCAGGCTGGCGCGTCGCGCCGCCTTGTCGTGACCTCTTGGGAGATTTCGATGCCCACGAAATTCTTGGCGGCGCTGGCCGCGATAACTGCGGCTCTCGGTATCAGCCAATCCGCTTCGGCTTTCGATGCCTTGCGCCGCCCGGATTTGCGCTACCACGAATTCGATCCATACAAGGCCGACGCGCTCGAACGGTACTACCATTACTATTACGATCCGCGGGGCTGGTACCCCTACTATAACTCGGGGGAATGGGGTCGTCCCGTGATCAATCGGTTTCGCGGTGAGCTTCCGCCCTACTATGCGTCTTGGGGATCGAATAATCGCCGCTACCATCACGTTGAGTGGCATCGCCGTCACTATGGCGGGCATCGCAAAGGCGACTGGTAAGGGCGTGCGGCCTTCCGCACCGGATCGCCGCATACATTGCCCGGTCATGCCCTATTCATCTGGCATATGAAAGACTTATGGCGACGACAAACCGAGGCGCGGTTGCCGAGGTTCTAGTCGAATCTGCCATTTCCCGCGCGGGTCGCACCTAGCCGCCCTGGCGCATGGAGGGAGGTCTTTGATGAATAAGGTCGTAAGTGGACTGATGATCGCAACGGTCGCTGGCGGCATGACGCTCGCATCAGCGGAAGCCCAAGCTTGGCGCGGTCGCGGTGTCGGTCTTGGCATTGCAGCCGGAATTATCGGTCTCGGCGTCGGAGCGGCGATCGCGAATGGCGGCTACGATGGTCCACGCTACTATTCGCGCTACGACGACGGCTGCTATCGCGGTCCGCGCGAATGCCATCGGACGCATCGGCGCTGCTTTGAAAACGAATACGGTGATATGGTCTGTCGCGGCGGCGGCGTTTTCTGCGAACGCCCCCTGATCTGTGACTGACGGTGCAACCAAACACGAATGCAGCCGGCAGCGATACAAGTGTGCCGGCTGTAGTCATCTTCGCCGGGCGAGCATCGCCGCATAGAGTGCGATCGCGGCAGCATTCGACACGTTGAGACTCGCAACCGGACCGTCGGTCGAAATCCGCACGAGCTTATCGCATGTCTTGCGCGTGAGGTCTCTCAGACCCTTGCCCTCAGATCCCATGACGAGCGCCGTCGGCCGCGACCAATCGAGCTCTTCAATTGCATGCTCGGCCTCTCCGGCGAGACCGACAATCGCAAAGCCGGCCGACTTCAACTCGTCGAGAGCGCGCGACAGGTTGGCGACGAGAGCAACGGGGATAAGTTCGAGCGCGCCCGATGCCGATTTGGCGAGAACACCATTGAGCGGCGGGCTGTGTCTGCGCGTCATGACGAGTCCGCTCGCGCCGAACACCGCCGACGACCGCAGGACGGCACCGACGTTATGCGGATCGGTAACATGATCGAGTACGATGAGAGGACGCCCGTCTGACGCGGCCGCGAGATGATGCCAGTCGGGCTCGGGCAGCGGCTCGGTTTCGAGCATCGCGCCCTGATGCACCGTGTCGGATCCCAACACGCGGTCGAGATCGCGCGGCGTCATCCGTTCGATTTTCACGCTGATCGGTCCAATGGCATCCTGAAGCCGCCGCTCGGCGTTTTCCGTCAGCACCAGCCGATGAATGAGCCGCGCCGGGTTTTTCAGGGCCGCTTCGACAGCGTGCAAGCCAAAGAGACGAACCGGCCCGTCCGCCTCGGCGAGTCCGGCGTTCGTCGTGCCTCGCTTTTGCGGTTTGGGCCAGCGCTTGGTCCCGGGACGGCCGCGGCCGAAACCTGAAACGGATTTTTTTTCGCGCCACGGTTTATGGGAAGGGTCTTTTGGCAGGACACGTCTCGCTATGGGCCAAGGCCAGGTTTTGTCCGCTCGAAGCGGGCGAAGAGCATGAAAAAGCTGCGCAAGTCCGCGCAGCCGCTCGACCTTGCAGCTTTTCCGATTGACAGGGAAGGCCCTCGTGAAGATAACCCCGACGAAGGCCCTGCCCTCGACCGGCAGGGCGCTTTCGTTTGGACGGCGGGCATTCGCCCGGTGTCCCGGGGAGAGGTGCCCGAGTGGCTAAAGGGGACGGACTGTAAATCCGTTGGCTTCGCCTACGCTGGTTCGAATCCAGCCCTCTCCACCACCACCCAAACAGAGGCGCCGCAAGTGCTTCGGCCGAAGTGCCGCGGCATTCTGAACATCTATTGTAAATGGCGAGCGGGGCCATTTAAGCTAACGACGCGTTTCTCAGCAGTCTTTGTCCGGGAACCTCGTGGCTCTGGGGCCATCAATGCTGTTTATCGCAAAACTTTGCCTTCCTGTCGTGAATGGGGCATAGCCCCAACGATCCCGGAGCAACGAGAACAAATGAAGTCGGGTGCCTTGACGTCCGTGAAGCTGCCAGCAGACTGGTCCGTTGAGACCATACTTCCGATCAACTATCAGGGGCGCGAGCTGATGCTCGAAGCCCACGCGTATCGGGGCGAAACGGACGAAGAGCAGCTTCTGGTACTGATCCATCGCGATCCGAAAGCCACGGCCGCGTCGGCTTCGGTGCCGGTCGTGCGCGTCCATTCCGGTTGCGTGACGGGCGACATTTTCCATTCGCTCCGCTGCGATTGCTATCAGCAACTCCAAGCGGCGCTGAAGATCATCACGGAGGCGCCCTACGGCATCATCGTTTACGTACCCTATCATGAGGGACGCGGGATCGGCCTGTTCAAGAAGATCCAGGCCTACGCGCTTCAGGATCAGGGCCTGGATACGGTCGAAGCGAACATTGAAGTCGGAGCGCCAATCGATAGCCGCGATTACGAACTGACCGCGCGGGTGCTTCGTGATCTCGGCATTTCCGAGATAAAGCTTCTGTCGAACAACCCTGCCAAGGAGCAGGCCCTGAAGGTGCATGGTATCCGCATCGTCGAGCGGTTGCCGATCGTTATCGTGCCGAACAAGTTCAATAAGCGCTATCTTGAGACGAAGCGGGCGCGCATGGCGCATAAGCTTTAGGCTTGTTATGAGCCACGGAACCCTGCCGAAGCCAGACCGCTCCACACGACATGCTGCGGGGGTTGCATCCTTCGGTCCTAGGCGATAGGCCGGGCGAACGATCCCCCTATTTCGGTCATGCCGATATTTTCGGCTGCTTCTATGAAACGCATCCAATGTCCGACGATTTTCCGCTCCGCCCGTTTCTCCCTGCTGACGCCATGGCGCTACGCGACCTCTTTGCTCAGAGCATCGAGGAATTGACAGCCGATGACTACGACGAGGACCAGCGCCTCGCCTGGGCCGCATCCGCGGAGGACGCTGCCGATTTTCGCGCCCGCCTTGGATCGATGCTGACGCTCGTCGTCAACCTCGACGGCGAATATCTCGGGTTTGGCTCCCTTAAGGACAATAAAACGATTGAGATGCTTTATGTGCATCCGGATTTCGCCGGGGAAGGCGTGGGGACAGCGATCGCCGACGCGCTTGAAAGGATTGCGCACGCGCGCGGAGCAGAGGCTATAACCGTCGACGCCAGTGATACCGCCGTGCCGTTCTTCGAACGCCGGGGCTATACCGCCATGCAACGTAACTCCGTTCCTCGTGACGACCAGTGGCTATCGAATACGACCATGGTAAAGCCGTTCAAAGCAAGTAATGCCAAGGCTTCGGCTCCGGCCAAACCGTCATGAGTAAAGAACGCCTCTATCTTTTCGATACGACGCTGCGCGATGGTGCGCAAACGACCGGCGTCGACTTTTCGATCGAAGACAAGCGCCGCCTGATGCGCGTACTCGACGACCTCGGCGTCGATTATATCGAAGGCGGGTTTCCGGGCGCGAACGCGACCGACACGGAGCTGTTCTCGTCGCGGCCCGAGCTGAAATCTGCGCGCTTCACTGCATTCGGTATGACGAAACGTGCGGGGCGCTCGATTTCGAATGATCCAGGACTGCAAGCGACGCTGCAATCGTCAGCGGACAGCATCTGCCTTGTCGCCAAATCGTCCGACTATCAGGTGCGGGTGGCGCTCGGCATTTCGAAAGAAGAAAATCTCGAAGCCATTGAGCAATCCGTTCGCGCCGTCGTCGAGACGCAGCGCGAAGCGATGATCGATTGCGAACATTTTTTCGACGGCTACAAATGCAATAGAAACTACGCCCTCGCCGTAGCCAAGACCGCATTCAATGCAGGGGCGCGCTGGGTAGTGCTCTGCGATACGAATGGCGGAACGCTCCCGCACGAGATCGAGCGGATCGTTGCCGACGTCAGAAGGCATGTGCCGGGCGACCATCTTGGTATCCATACGCACAATGACACCGAAAATGCCGTGGCCAACACGCTGATGGCGGTGCGCGCGGGCTGCCGACAGATTCAAGGAACGCTGAACGGGTTGGGCGAGCGATGCGGCAACGCCAATCTCACATCGATCATTCCGACGTTACTGTTGAAAAGCGAGTTCGCCGACGCGTTCACGACCAGCGTTACACCGGAAAAGCTGCGGACGCTGACCCACGCGAGCCGCGTTCTCGATGAAGTCTTGAATGAGGCGCCGGATCGCCACGCTCCCTATGTTGGAGAAAGCGCGTTTGCGACCAAGGCAGGCATTCACGCCTCCGCGCTGGTCAAGGCGCCGGAAACCTACGAGCACGTGCCACCCGAAAGCGTCGGCAACGAACGGCGTATTCTGGTGTCAAAGCAGGGTGGCCGCTCGTCGTTGACCGTCGCTCTTGAACGGTTGGGCTTACCCTTCCAGAAGGAAGACGCCAGCGTCCAGGCTTTGCTCGACGAAGTCAAGGCGCGCGAGGATCAGGGCTACTCCTATGAGTCCGCCGAAGCGTCGTTCGAGCTTCTCGCGCGACGGGCGCTGGCGAGCGTGCCGCGTTTTTTCTCCGTCGACTCGTTTCGCGTGACCGTAGAACGCCAGCGGGCGATGAATGGAAACGGCACACGCTCGCAAGCCGTCGTCACAGTCTCGATCGCGGGGGAAGATGAGCCTCTTGTCTCCGTCGGTGAGGGCAATGGCCCGGTGAACGCGCTGGATAAGGCTTTGCGAAGCGATCTTGGGCGCTACCAGAAGCACATCGAGAACATGGAGCTTGTTGACTATAAGGTTCGGATTCTCACGCAGACGCATGACGGCGGTACCGATGCCGTGACGCGCGTGTTGGTCGAAAGCCACGACACTGAAACCGGGGACCGCTGGACGACGGTTGGCGTCTCTCCGAACATCATCGACGCAAGCTTCGAAGCCCTGCTCGATAGCATCAATTACAAGCTGCTGAGAGACAACGCGCGCGTTGACTGAACTTGGCCGGGCTCTGCCGCCCTTGGGAGCCTACATCCAGCTCTTGCCGTCTTCGGCCTGGCATCCGTAGGGCGGAAGCGACTTCGGAAAGTTTGCGTGGAGTTTATCGCATCCCCATTTGCGGACCGGTGCCGGCATCGCGCTGTTCAACTCAATGCCGACCTCGTCATAGGGGCTCGTTTTATTGTTCACGTATCTGTACCAGCGCTGGCCGAAGAAAATAACTCCGGCGATGATGATGATCAGAATGGTGCGCGCAACTCTATGCATGCGAATGTCCCAAAACCCGCGTCCGGCGCGTGAAAGCGCTGTATCGAGCTAAATTATTCGGATTCGGACCGGCGGAGCAAAGTCCGCCAATCCTTAGGAAACGTTCAGCGGCGCCGTAGCGACAGTTGTCGTGCCGTCATCGTCGGTCCACGCGAATTCAAAGACGCCGGGGCCTGGGACGCGCATCTTGAACGAGAGATACGGATTCGCCGAGATGCCAGGACCGAACTCGGCGCGAAAGACCTCTTGATCTCCGTATTTCGCAACGAAGGTGTTTATGATGTCGCGCGGTATGAGCTTGCCGTATTTGTCGTGGCGATTGCCCGTTTCCATGACGTGCGTGATCAACGTCTTGACCTCGATCACGTCGCCGATCTTGGCGTTTGCAGGAAGCCGGTAGCGTGGACGCGCAGCCATATTGCCTCTCAGTCTCCGCAGCCGCCGATTGTGACTTTGACCAAAGTCGTCGACATCAGAATCTGGCCTGTCGAAAGCTCGGCAAGGACAATGACATCTTGCGTCTTCGCGAGCCGCATGCGGCTTTGAATGCGGGCCACTGCATTGATCGGCGACAAATGGAATGTCGCGACCCGGGCGTGCGGGTTGGCCGTCGAAAGAAGATGAATGGTTTTGACATGATCCGCTTCGGACATCGGACTATCGACTTGGACCGTGATCGGCACGAAGTTCCCGTTCTCCGCAAGCTCGGGAAGATCGACCGTCACTTTGTCCTCGACTGGCGTCACGCCGCGCAAAACCTGCGCAAATGCATCCGCGAATTTCTTGCTCCGTTCGAGTTTCGCGGGCTCGCCGTTAGCGCTTCGGCCGACAAGGGGCATCAGCGCAGCCATTGCCGCCGCCGAAGCCAAAAACGATCGGCGATCGAGGATCAAAATTTTTGTGCGCAGCCGCATTATCTTCGGTGAAGGCGGTTGATGTTGCAATGCTATATAGGCGGCTGCATTACCGAAAATCCAGTTACAAGAGCCTACAAATCCTGCCAAATTGCCCGCTGCGTGCCGTAGTTTCGTGAATGGACGTCGTCAGAAACAGGCGACAACGTGAAATGAAAGGTTCGAAGGATGTCGCAGATCACGCGCCGCGAATTTGCTCTTCTGGCGGCGGGGGTCGTCGCAGCAGCTTCCGAGCTACCGCGGCCGGCGCTTGCAGCTGGTTCGGCGAAGGTCGTCATCATCGGCGGCGGCCCTGGCGGCGCGACGGTTGCCAATCGTCTCAAGTCAGCCGATCCGAACCTTTCCGTTACTCTTATCGAGCCGAAGGAAAAATACACAACCTGCTTCTATTCGAACCTATATCTCGGCGGATTTCGTTCGTTCCAATCGATCACCTTCGATTATGAGGGCGTCAAGAAGCGCGGGATCGATGTCGTGTCCGATACCGCGACGGCGATCGACACGACGGCAAAGACCGTTACGTTGGCGCATGGGTCGGCACCGCTCAGTTACGATAGGCTCGTCGTCGCGCCCGGCATCGATCTCAAATACGACAGCATCGCCGGCTATTCGCCCGAAGCCGCGAAGGTGATGCCGCACGCCTGGCAAGGCGGTCCGCAAACGTGGATCCTGAAAGAAAAGTTGCTCGCGCTTCCGGATGGCGGGTTGGTGGTAATGGCAGTGCCGCCCAATCCCTACCGCTGTCCGCCCGGTCCCTACGAGCGTGCATGCATGATCGCGCATTTCCTGAAAACGAAGAAGCCTCGCGCCAAGCTCATTCTTTTCGACGCCAAGCCGACGTTCTCGAAGCAGGCGGTGTTCGAGGAGGCGTTCAACGAATATTACAAAGACATCATCGAAATCAATCTGACGAACGAGATCGACGACTTTGCGGTTGTCAAAGTCAATGCGCAGACGGGCGAGGTCACGACGAAATCGGGACGGACCGAACGCGCAGCGCTCGCCAACATCATCCCTGCGCAGAAAGCCGGAGCGATCGCCGCGAAGGCTGGATTGACCGAAGGCGACTGGTGTCCGGTCGATCCTCAGAATTTCACCTCGACGAAAGTAAAGGGCATCTATGTGCTCGGCGACGCGGCGATCGCGTCCGAAATGCCGAAGTCGGCCTTCTCGGCCATGAGCCAAGGCGGAGTCGTCGCCGACGACATCATTGCAGATCTTTCCGGAAAGCCGCGGCCGCCCGGCAAGTATCGCAACACGTGCTGGTCGATGCTCGCCCCCGACAACAGCGCCAAGATCGGCGGCGACTACACTCCGGGCGTGAAAGACGGCAAAGGGTATCTGGCGGTTAAGGAACCGTTCATATCGAAGCCCGACGACAGTCCCGAGCTTCGCAAACAGGTCAATCGCGAGAGCCGGGATTGGTATCGATCGGCTGTTGCGGATCTTTTCGGAGAAGAACCGCAAATGGCGAGCCCTGGCATCCAAGCTCCTTAACGATTTTCGCTCAACCTCATCCCGGTCATGGCTGAACGCTGACTTTGCATCGGCAACGTTAGCGGCTGCCGCACAAACGTGGTTAAATGAGCTTTGGCCGCGTTGGATGATGCAGCGATGGGCGGGCGCCGTTGAGATGACGTATACGTCAACCTATGTTAGTCGGACGCTGATCGGGGTCGTCAGCGGCTCGCGTAAGGAGGCTCGGATATGGCAGCCGTAGTTCTTCTGCTTTTGGCGCTGGGCGGCTTTCTTGCGCTCGGCATGCTGAGGGCACCCCTTTGGGGTTGGGCGGCCGCTGTGGGCGTTTTTACGCTGCTGGCGACACATGGAAGCTTTGGCCTGTGGACGTGGATTGCGTGGCTGCCTTTTCTGGCGCTGGCGGTGCTGTCGATCCCCTCTGTTCGCCGAAGCCTGATCATTGCGCCGGTCTTCGCTCAGATCCGCAAGATCCTTCCCAAGGTGTCCGATACCGAGGCGCAGGCGCTCGAAGCCGGAACCGTCGGCTTCGACGCCGAACTCTTCTCCGGGACGCCCGACTGGAACAAGCTCCAGGCCATTCCGCCGATCGAACTTTCCCAAGAAGAACGGGCGTTCCTCGACGGCCCCACGGAAGAGCTGTGCCGGATGATCCGCGACTGGCAGGTGCGCCATACACTACGCGAGGTCCCTGACGAGATCTGGGACTTCGTCAAGAAGTATGGCTTCCTCGGGATGTTGATCTCGAAGGAGCATGGCGGGCTTGGGTTCTCGGCGCAGGCGCAATCGCTGATCCTCGGCAAGATCGCGTCGCGGTCACCAGACGTGGTGACGATCGTCATGGTGCCGAATTCGCTCGGGCCGGGCGAGTTGATCGAAAAATACGGAACGCAAGAGCAGAAGCATTATTATCTGCCGCGGCTCGCCAAGGGTGAGGAAGTTCCGTGCTTCTCACTCACCGGACCCACATCGGGCTCCGACGCAGCCACCATGCGCGACATCGGCTACGTGACGAAGGGCACTTATCAGGGCAAGGACACGCTGGGCATCCGCCTTTCCTGGGAGAAGCGCTACATCACGCTCGGGCCGAAGGCGACGCTCGTCGGCTTGGCGTTCCATCTGTTCGACAAGGACAACCTGCTGGGCAAGGGCGAGGATGTCGGCATCACGCTGGCGCTGATCCCGGCCAATCATCCCGGCGTCAACATCGGGCGCCGCCATTTGCCGTCTGGCGCCGCTTTTCCGAACGGACCCAACTGGGGCAACGATGTCTTTATCCCGATCGACTGGGTGATCGGCGGCGAAGCGATGGCCGGAAATGGCTGGCGCATGTTGATGGAATGCCTGTCAGCCGGGCGCGCGATCTCGCTGCCGTCGTCGGCCACGGCGGGTGCCAAGATGATGCTGCGCGTGACGTCAGCTTATGCACGCATCCGCAAACAATTCGGCCTGCCGGTTTCGCGGATGGAAGGCGTCGAAGAGCCGCTCGTGCGCATCGTCGAGACGGCTTACGTCAACGAGGCCGCGCGCGCGATGACCGCCGCAATGGTGTCTCGTGGCGAGAAACCGTCGGTCATCTCCGCGCTGATGAAATACCAGACCACCGAGAAGATGCGCCGTGCCGTAAATGACGCCATGGACATTCACGGCGGCCGTGGCATCTGCGACGGTCCATCGAATTACCTGCAGTCGGCATATCAAATGGTGCCAGTCGGGATCACGGTCGAAGGCGCCAATATCCTGACGCGCACACTGATTACGTTTGCACAGGGTGCGCTGCGCTCGCATCCCTACCTCTACAAGGAAGTGCAGGCGGCACAGAATCCGGACCGCGAGCGCGGGCTCGATGCCTTCGAGAACGCCTTCAACAATCACATCGCTTTTTCGCTCTCGAACGCGACGGGCGGGTTTGTCCATAATCTGACCGGAGGAGCATTTGTCTCTGCACCCAATGGTGCATTGCGTATGTCGCATTGGTATCGCCAGCTCGGGCGCGCCAGCCGGTCTTATGCATTCGTCGCCGACCTCACCGTGGGGCTACTCGGCGGTGGTCTTAAAACCAAGCAAAAAATTACCGGCCGGATGGCCGACGCGCTTTCCGAGCTTTACATGCTCTCAGCCACCTTGAAGCGTTACGATGATGACGGGCGCCCGGCGGGCGACGAGCACATCGTCGAGCTTGCTGCGATGAATGCGCTCTATCGTTTCCAGGAGGCGATTGGCGGTGCGATAGACAATTTCCCTGTGCGTTGGGCGCGCCCGCTGATGCGTGTCGTCGTGTTCCCGCTTGGCCGGCGGTTCAAACCGGCGTCCGATAAGCTTGCGCATAACGTCGCCAGGCATGCGCTGCAACCGGGCGAAGTACGGGATCGGCTGACGCGGGACATTTTTGTTTCCAAGGACGTCAACGATCCGACCGGCATCCTGGAGGTGACGCTCGAAAAGGTGATCGCCGCCGAGCCCGCCGAGAAAAAACTCGAAAAGGCCATTCGCGAGGGCCTAGTTCGCCGCTATCACGGCATCGACTGGTTTGCTGAGGCTGAAGCAAAGGGCGCCATTACCGCTTCGGAAGCCGAGCAGCTTCGCGAGGTCGAGCAGCTCGTTGCGCGGGTGATCGCTGTCGATCACTTCGATCCGGCGGAATTACAACCCCATTACGCGACGCTTGGTCATAACGTTCGGGGTGGCGAACCGCTGGCCGCCGAATGAGGGCGGCATATTTCAGTTTGTTTGAGGTGTGAGCGATGAGTGAGGCGACGGCGCAAGCGAGTGTCCCCAAATTGAAGGACTGGCGCTTTTCGATCGACGGCGAAGGCATAGCCTGGGCGACTTTCGACCGCGAGGGGGAAAGTGCGAACGCGCTCGGCCGCAGGCCCATCGAAGAACTCGACGCAATCATCGAGCGCGTTGAGGCAGAGGCGCGTGCGAAGACCATCCGGGGCCTCGTCATCATGTCGGGTAAGGAGCGCGGCTTTATCGTCGGTGCCGACATTCGCGAATTCGAGACATTTCAAAGCGAACAGGACGTTATTGCCGCGCTGAAGCCGGTCAACGGCTTGCTGGACCGCATCGAAAAACTGCCGGTCCCTGTCGTAGCGGCAATTCACGGCGTTTGCGTCGGAGGCGGACTGGAATTGATCCTAGCCTGCCATTACCGGATCGCGACGCGCGATGAGTCAACGCGCATCGGCTTCCCGGAGGTCAAGCTCGGTATTTTCCCCGGCTTCAACGGCACGGCGCGGTCGATCAAGCAAGTCGGGCCGATGGCCGCGATGCAGGCCATGCTGACGGGCGGTATGATCCGCGCGACGGTTGCGAAAGCGCAAGGCTTCATCGACCAACTCGTCGGAAGCCCTGGCGAACTCCACTGGGCGGCCCGGAAAGCCGTGCTGCAAAACCGCCGTTCGAAGTCGGCGGGCATCGCAAAGATGCTGCTGACGAAGTGGCCCGCACGCGGATTGCTCGCAGCCAAAATGCGTCAGGAGACGGCGAAGAAGGTTCGCGAAGATCATTATCCGGCACCGTTCCGCTTGATCGATCTTTTCGAAAAAGATGGCGGCGACCTCGATGCGATGAAGAAAGCCGAGACGAAAGCTTTCGCGCCGCTGATGATGTCGGAGACTGCACGCAATCTAAGGCGCGTATTCCGTTTGACGGAGTTGTTAAAAGGCCAGGCGCCGAAGGGTTTCAAATGGCGCCCGAGCCGCGTGCACGTCATTGGCGCGGGTACGATGGGTGCCGATATCGCGGGCGTGTGCGTCGCGTCCGGCATGGAGGTGACGCTGCAGGATATTTCCCCCGAGCAGCTTGAAAAAGGCATCAAGGCGCAAGGCAAGCTCTTCGCGCGGAAGTTCAAAACGAAAGCGACGCGCGATGCCGCGAAGGCGCGTCTCATTGCCGATCCCACCGGAAAGGGCGTTGCGCGCGCAGACGTCGTGATCGAGGCGATCGTCGAACGTCTCGACATCAAGCAGAAGCTGTTCGCCGACCTCGAAGCAAAGATAAAGCCGGGCGCCGTTTTGGCGACGAATACGTCGTCTCTAAAGCTCGAAGATATTTCGGCGCCAATGAAGGATCCGGGCCGCTTGATCGGCCTGCACTTCTTCTCGCCGGTGCCGCAGATGCCGTTGGTCGAGGTCGTACGCGGGGCTCAAACGCACGACGATGACGTGAAGAAAGGAGCTGTGTTCGTCACGTCGATCGACAAGTTTCCACTGATCACAAAGGACGTGCCGGGATTCCTCGTCAACAAGGTGCTGACGCCCTACATGTTCGCGGCGATGAAGCGTCTCGAAGAAGGCGAGGACAAAGAGAAGATCGACGAGGCCGTGCGCACGTTCGGGATGCCGATGGGACCGATCGAGCTTGCCGATAACGTCGGGCTTGATATCTGTGCTCACGTCGCCAAAATACTCGGTCATTCGAGCGAAGGCTCGCGCCTCGATAGGCTTGTCGCATCAGGACGGCTGGGAAAGAAGACGGGCGAGGGTTTTTACGTTTGGAAGGACGGCAAGCCGGTCAAATCCGACGCAAAGTTCTCGAAGGCCGAGCTTGAACGGCTGGGCCGCGAACTCGTCGAGCCGATGATTGTCGAAGCGCAGAAGACGCTCGATGAAGGCGTCGTCGAAAGCGCCGATCTCGTCGATGCGGGCATGATTTTCGGCACCGGGTTCGCGCCGTTCCGTGGCGGTCCGTTGCATTATAAGAAAACGCATCCGGAAACCATACCCGCATCCGCGACGCGTGCGGCAGCGGAATAGGGAATGTCTCATCGCTCCCCCCTTAGGGGAGCGGACTTCTGTTAGTGCAGCGCCATACACAAACGCGGACAATGAATAAGAGGACTGGTAGATGACACGAGAACTTCGGCGCGTGGCGGTGGTTGGCGGCGTGCGCATCCCGTTTTGCCGATCCAACACATTTTACGCCGATCTCTCGAACCTCGACATGATGGCGGCGTCGCTGAATGGGTTGGTCGATCGTTTCGGTCTCAAAGGCCAGCATATCGACGAGGTGGTCGGCGGCGCGGTCGTGACCCACTCGAAGGATTTCAACCTGGCACGTGAAGCGGTGCTCTCTTCGAAGCTCGCACCCTCGACACCTGGCGTGACGCTCATCCAGGCGTGCGGCACCTCGCTGCAATCGGCGCTGATGTCGGCGGGAAAAATCGCAACCGGCGAGATCGAGAGCGCCATTTCCATCGGTTCGGATACGACGTCGGATGCGCCGATCGTTTTCTCGAAGAAATTTTCCAAACGCCTCGTGCAGGTTGGGCAGAGCAAAGCGCCGCTCGACAAGTTGAAAGCCTTCAAGGGGCTTTCACCGATGGAGCTTGCGCCGCAGCCGCCGACCGTCGCAGAGCCGCGCACTGGTCTATCGATGGGTCAGCATTGTGAATTGATGGCGCAGGAATGGCACATCCCGCGCACGGACCAAGACCAGCTCGCCTATGAAAGCCACAAGAAGGGCGCGGCCGCGTATGATGAAGGCTATATGGACGATCTGATCGTTCCGTGCGCCGGCGTTTATCGCGACAACAATCTCCGCCCCGACATCACGCTCGAAAAACTCGCCTCTTTGAAGCCTGCGTTCGAGAAATCCGAGCGCGGAACGTTGACGGCCGGAAATTCGACGCCACTGACCGACGGTGCATCAACGGTGTTGTTGGCTTCGGAAGATTGGGCAAAGGCACACAATCTGCCGGTGCTCGCGTATCTGACGTACGGGCAGCACATCGGAAACAATTTCGTCGGCGGCGACGGTCTGCTGATGGCGCCGACAATTGCGGTTTCGAAGATGCTCGACCGCGCCGGTCTGACGCTGCAAGACTTCGATTTCTACGAGATTCACGAGGCATTCGCGGCTCAGGTGCTGTGCACGCTGAAAGCGTGGGAAGACGTGGACTATTGCAAGGCAAAGCTTGGCAAGGACGCGCCGCTCGGTTCGATCGATCGGAGCAAGCTCAACGTCAAGGGCTCGTCTCTGGCTTTCGGGCATCCGTTCGCGGCCACTGGCGCGCGCATTGTCGCCAATCTGGCTAAGCTCCTCTCGATCAAAGGCGGGCGCGGGCTGATCTCGGTCTGCACGGCGGGCGGCATGGGCGTCGCAGCCATCATGGAAGCGCCGACGTCCATCGAAGCGCGCGCTGCGGCGTGACACCGCGACCCCGCACGAGACGGGCGCAATAGAATGCGTTATGCACCTCGCAATAAATCGAGACGAGGGCAAGCGGATGGGCGCGGAGCAGGACAGGCAACTTGAGGCGGCACGGGGGCTTGTCCGGGATGTCGCCGAGCGTTTCGATCTCGACGCGTGGGCCCGTCTCTGGGACGGAACCCGCCTGCCGCTCGGTAAGGCGCCGACGTCGAATTTCGAAATTTCGATCAGCGATCCGGGCGTCATCGGCGCAATGCTGAGGCGGCCGACGCTCGATACGGTCATTCGGCAGTATATCGACAAGGGGATCGACTTCTCGGGCGGAACGCTAATCGATTTAGGTCGCAGCCTGCAAAAGAGCCCACAGGCGCCGAAGCTTAAAGCGAAGGATATCGCGCGCACATGTGCGAAGCTTCTGCCCTTCCTATTCGCGAAAAAGCAAAAGGCACGCGACGCCTTCGGGTTTCAAGGCGACATTGCGGGCGAGCATCGCAAGACCGCCGACAATAAAGACTACATTCAGTTTCACTACGATCTTTCCAACGATTTCTACGCGCTCTTTCTCGATCCCGAGATGGTTTATTCGTGCGCGTATTACACGGATTGGTCGAACGGCATCGAGCAGGCGCAGCGCGACAAGCTCGACATGATTTGCCGGAAGCTCAGATTGAAGCCCGGTGACCGTATGCTGGATATCGGCGCCGGATGGGGCGGCTTACTCTGCCATGCGGCGCAAGTGTACGGCGTGACGGCCCACGGCATCACGCTATCGGAAGAACAGCTCGCCTTTGCACGCGAGAAAGCAAAACGGCTTGGATTCGCCGATCGTGTGACCTTTGAGCTGGCCGATTATTCGACAATATCCGGCACCTACGACAAGATCGCTTCGATCGGCATGTACGAGCATATCGGACTCAAAAACATTCCCGCCTATATGCAGAAGGTACGTTCGCTATTGAGTGAGGATGGCTTGTTCCTCAATCACGCGATTTCGCATCGCGCACCGAAGAACGGTAAGAAATGGCTGACGCGCCCGGAGAAGAAAGCCATCGCGAAGTATATTTTCCCTGGCGGAGAACTGGACGATATCGGCCATACGATCACCGCGATGGAGCGCGCAGGTTTTGAAGTTCACGACGTCGAAGCGTGGCGGATGCATTATGCGCGGACGTGCCAGCTGTGGTGCGAGCGGCTGACTGCGCGCAAAGTTGAGGCCATCGGCTATGTCGGCGAGGAGAAGTATCGCATCTGGGTTGCGTATCTCGCAGGCGTCAGCCTCGGCTTTTCGCGCGGCTCGCTGCGGCTTTATCAGACGCTGGCCTCCAAATCTGCGAAACGCCCGCCTCCGTTGCCGCCAACGCGGGCCGATTTGTATCGGTAAGCACGCGGTCAGTTAGACTTGCCATTGGCTTCAGGCGGCGGCTTTTCTGTCGTCTTCGGCACGGTGAAGCCGCCTTCCGCGACAAGGCGAGCAAAGAGGCCGGTTCCTTCGGCAAGCTCCAAGAATTGGCCGCGCTCGACAATGCGGCCGTGATCGAGAACGAGGATCTGATCGGCGTCGGCGACTGTCGACAGCCGGTGTGCGATGACAAAGGTCGTGCGTCCGGATCGCAGCGTATCGAGAGCACGCTTGATTTTCGCCTCCGTCTCGGAGTCGAGCGCGCTCGTCGCTTCATCGAGGATGAGAATGGGCGCGTCCTTCAGAATGGCGCGGGCGATGGCGATGCGCTGTCGTTCGCCGCCGGACAACGCCAGGCCGCGCTCACCGATCATGAAGTCATATCCGCCCGGCTTGCGCATGATGAAGTCGTGCGCTTCTGCAAGCCTGCTGGCGCGTTGGACCTCGGCCTCGGTGGCGTCAGGCTTGCCGATGCGAATGTTTTCTCTGATCGTGCGGTTGAACAGTCCCGCATCCTGAAATACGACCGAAATCGCCCGCCGCAACGATAATAACGTGACGTCCGCGATGTTCTGGCCGTCGATCGTGATGCGTCCCGACGACGGCGTCTGAAACCGCTGGAGCAGCGCAATCGTTGTCGATTTGCCAGACCCCGTCGGCCCGACGATTGCGACGGTTTCTCCGGCCTTTGCGGTGAAGTTGACGCCGGTGATGCCCTGCGCACTGCCGGCATAGCGGAATGTGACGTTGTCGAATGCAACTGCGCCTGAAACGTTTTGTAGTGGCGTCGCGCCCGGTTTGTCCTGAGAGCCGCTGCCTTCGTCCATCAATTCGAACAGCGCAGTCAGGGCAGGGGCCTGCTGATGGACCTTGACCATGAATGCCGATAACTGATCGAGGCGGCTGATGAGCAGCGTCGCAAATGCAACAAAGCTTACGATCTCGCCGACAGTCAGCTCGCCGCGTCCGACAAGGATCGCGCCCGCGATAAAGATCACGACCATCGTCAACGTCGCCGCCGAACGTTGCATCACAGTCAGGATGCCCCACCACGTGACGACCGGATACTGCGCAGCCAGGAGATCGCGCGACAAGCCGCGCAGGGCGTCGGCCTCGGCTTGCAGCCGCGCATAGCTCTGTACGACGGTGACGTTTCCGATCACATCCACCACGCGGCTCGACAGTGCTGTTTCGTGCTTTTCGACTGCGGCCTGTCCGTAGGCGGTGCGGCGCATCACGAACACATTCATCAAGGTGTACGTGGCGGCCAGCGCGAGAAGAATTGCGGCCATGCGCGGGTCCATACCGATCGCGGTTGGGATCAATAGGAGGATGCCGAACAAGGCCGTCAATTGTTCGCGCATGGCGCCGAGCCATAGCCAGAACAATGCTGTCGTGCCAGAAAGGATCGTTCGGATCGTAGCGCCGGAACCGCGTGCGGCATGAGAGCTTTGCGGCAGCGCTATTGTCTTCTCGAAGATGCTCGCAAGGTGTTTCAGCTTCTGGCGGTGCGCAAGCCGGTCGGAATTGATGCTGACGACGACGCCTGCGACAACGGCAAACAATCCGAGCAGCGCCCACAGCCCGATGTAGCCGAACGCATTCTGTCCTTTGCTCAAGGCGTCGACGACACGTCCGAATAAAATCGGTTCCGCCAGCTGTACTGCCGCAATAAAGACGCCCGCCGCAGCAAGTCCGATCGCGAGATATTTTTCCGAAGCGAGCAAGCCGAGTGCGCGCCGATAGATCTGAATGAGGCTCATCGGCTTCTGAGACATGGGCGCCCGCAGTTTGATTGAAAAGGAATTCTAATCGAACGAACTCTGCTCCAAGCCCGGTACCGCGAAGGTGTCGGTATGGCCGACGAGCGTACCGGTTCGCGGAACTTTGACCCAATCAAGGATTGTCTTGTCTTCGACACCGCCGATCTCGGAGACGGCGACTGCATGGGTGCGCACGAGTTCCTCGATTAGCATGCGTTCGCCACGTTCGAGACGCCAGGAGCTATCGCCTTCGAGCACGGTATAGCCATGCAAACGAAACTGATCACCCAGGACCGATGCAGCCAGCGGACCCGCCGCATTGCCAAAGCCTTTATCGCGCATCTGATGGCGATGAAATGCGGCTGCCATCTGATTGTCGGCCGGTCGATGCGGTATCCAGCGGCGCAAGCCGTTGTAGGTGAGTGCGGCGTACAAGGGGGTGCGGCGCGCGGCAAGGATCTTCGCGAGCGAGCGGATATAGGTTTCGGAAGCAAGATCGAAGAATGCCGAGGCCGTGACGAGATGCCAGGGCTTATCGAGAAGAGCTGCTGTTTCAATGGCGAGATCCGCCACGGTGAAGGTAACGGCAATTTCGCAGCCGTCTTTTCTCATCTGCAGGGCTTCGCCTTCGGTTTCGAACGTGTCGGCCCAGCTTGCCAAGCGTTTTTTTGCTGTCGCGAGCAAGGCGGCATCGTGATCGACGAGAGTCCAAGCTTGCCGCCGTGGCAGCAAAGATGCGGTTGCGCGGAGGTTGGCGCCGGTTCCCGACGCAAGATCGAGAACGTGCACCTCATCGCGAAGAGCGAAATGCGCCGAGACAGCATTCGTGATGTCCGCAGAACGGGCGCGCGCATCGGCTTGCTCGCGGAGGTCGAGCCACTCGGAGGAAAATTCGCTCACGAGCGTAGACCCAGAATAACGGCAGCGATGCGCCGAGCCGTTTCATGCCACGTCGGCAGCGTGCGGCCCGCTTCCCACGCAGCGTCGGCAAGCCGGTCACGCAGCTTCTTGTCCGTTAATGCGCGCTCCAGTGCGGTTGTCAAAGCGAGGACATTTCCGGCTTCAACGTGCAGGGCCGCCGCGTCGCCTGCGGTTTCGGCAGCAGCGCCACCCGCCGCGATGACCATCGGCAGCCCGCGGGCCATCGCTTCCGCGAGCACCATGCCGTAACCTTCGAATAGCGAAGCGGAGACAAACAGGTCGGCACTCTCATAGTAGCGTTCGAGCGTGGCCGGAACGACCTTGCCGGCGAGAGTGACGCGATCATCCAAGCCATTTGCGCGAACGGCCTCTCGCAGGGTCGCGACGGCTTCGGCATGGCGATCGAGAGCGCCGGCGATCGTCAGGCGCCAATCGAGATGTTTGAGAGGTGCAAGCGCCTCGACGAGCAAATGGTAGCCCTTGCGCGGAAGAACGGTGCCCACGGACAATATCTGCAACGGCGCGCCCGTTCCGGTCGCCCGTTGGGCAGGATCGGTGCCAGGCTCCGCCACCGTGATCTTTTCCGTCGAGATGCCCATATTGTCCACGAGAATACGTTTGGTGACGCGGCTCGTGACGACGATGTGGTTGGCGCGGCAAAGAGCGCGCTCTTCGGTTGCCTTCAGTTCGACCTTGCGCGCGTGTGGCAATCCCGTTTCAAGGAACAGCGGATGATGTACGAGAGCGATGACGCGGCCTTGGAGAGCGTTCAGCAAATCCTCATTGAATGCGCCGAACGCCAGTCCGTCGGCAAGGAGTACGGCATCGCGCGGTTTGCTCTCGATAAGATGATGCGTTTCAGCAAGATCGGCCGGGGTCGGATTAGGAAATGCATCTGGCAGCGGCAATACCGAGACGGACACGCCGAAATCGGGGAGCGATTCGATCACGCGCCGGTCGTAGGCATAGCCTCCGGTTGCGCTCTTCAAATCTCCTGGAATGGCGAAGACAGCCTCAGCCACCGATCGCTCCCTCGTAGCTCGCGCGCGCGAGATCCGTCTCCGAAAGCGTGACGCGGATGCGCGATAGGGTTTTTCCATCCGCGCCGAGCGCACCGGTACGGGCCGCTTCGGCGATGCGATCGAAGATATACTTGCAAAGAAATTCGGTTGTCGTGAGCTGACTGCCAAATTGGGGTAAAGCATCGAGGTTTTGGTAAGCGAGCGGTTTCAGCGTCTTGCCGAGCACGTCGAGAGCGGCACCGATATCGACGACGACGTTCTGGGTGGTGAGCTGTTCGCGGAAGAATGTCACGTCCACCAGATATGTCGCGCCGTGAAGCTTTTGCGCCGGTCCGAAAAACGGATCGGGGAGGGAGTGCGCAATCATGATGCGGTCGCGGACTTCGACGGAAAACATGCGATGGGGCTCATTCTACTCGGATCGATAACAGACCACGGGCGGCAAGGCGGCGGATGACCAGATGCTGGACAATGCCTCGGGCAATTCATCGAACGGAATGGATCGAGCGACAAGGGTGTCGAGCGCCGGATCGTCGAGAAGCCCGATGGCACGTTCCAAACGATCGCGGTGTCCGATGTGGCTGCGACGACTCGGCGCGACGTGGCCGACCTGGGATGATACGATTTGGAGGCGGCGGCTATGGAAGGCGCCGCCGAGCTTAACCGTAACCGGGGTCGTACCGTACCAGCTCAATTCGACCACTCGTCCTTCGAAAGCGCAGGCATCGATGGCAGTCTGCAAACCTTCGCTCGTGGCGGTTGCGTGGAAGGCAATGTGGTAATCATCGCCGATGTCGTCCGGCCCGGAAAAATTCACATCGAGCGCCGCCGCAAGCTCCGCGCGACTGGGGTCGATATCGACGATCGTGACATCGGTTCCTGCGATCCGGCGCGCCAGATACGCAACAAGCAATCCTAGGACGCCTGCACCGACAACAAGTATGCGATCGCTCGGGCCTGTGCCGGCATCCCAATGGGCATTGAGCGCCGTTTCCATATTTGCAGCCAGAACAGCGCGCCGGGTCGGAACGGTATCGGGAAGCTCGATCAAGTCGGACTCGGACACCTGAAAATAATCTTGATGTGGATGCAAAGCGAAGACACGGCGCCCGATCCATTTTTCCCGTCCGGCCGTGACCACACCGGCCGCTGAATAACCGTATTTGACCGGAAAAGAAAACGTCCCGGACTGGTGCGGCGCGCGCATTCTCTGCCATTCCTCTTTCGGCACCTGGCCGAGCGCTACGAGACGCTCGGTGCCGCGGCTGATGGCGGAGTATTCGGTCGCGACGCGCGCTTCGCCGGGTGCGAGCGGAGGCAAGCGCTCGGTTCGGAATTCGGCGTGTCCTGGCCGGGCGTGCCAAAGCCCCCGGGCGACGACAATCTGGCCCTGGCTTCGCCGCGTCTGTCGAGGGTTATGATCGAGTGTGCTGCGCTGGTCGTTCATTGCGAGAAACTCAATCCGACGTGCCGGCTGATTGCGAATGTGAAGTCTTGCCAGAGGCGGTCTGCGGCTCCGCGGCAGGCTCAAGCCTTTACGACACCGGCGGGCGTCGAGGCAATCGCCGCGAGCGCCTGTCTTTGCGATACCGTCCTGGGTCGTGCGCTGCGACGTGGGCATCCACTAGGCCTGACGTCAACGGCTCGGAAAACGCCGTGCTTAACGGCTTGGGCTATTCGCGCACGGAACCTTTGTTCAAATTTACGCCGATCATGCGTGATATTGCCGTCGCCAGCTTCAAGAGGTTGTCGTTATTGGGCGACTACCTCTACAACATCGAACTCGGCGAGGATCCGACATTGAGGCTCGGCCAGCGGGCCTCTGCACCCTCTCTTCAGCCTGCCGTCTGCCGCGAATTCGGGTTACGACCACGCCGCTCTTGTGTCGCAAAACGGAAATCATCACTACCGGAGTTCTTCAATGCCGCACTGCTTTCGTGCTCTCGCTCTCGCGCTTCTTCTTTCGGCGTCCTTCGCCGTAGAGACGAACGCCGCATCGCTCGACGGGCTTGCCGTAGATGTGAAGAACGAGAGCGAACCGGTGCTTTGCGCCGAAAAGGACAATGTGGCGGTTTCGTTCGCCAACAAAGATGTCCGCTCCTTTCGTATAGAAGCCGCGCACCCGGTCTATCTCTCGTCGGCGATGCGGAACAATCTCGAAGCCGACTGGACCGCTTGCGACATGTCGGGCGACCCGAACTACAAACCGCCCGGCGAACCGAAAAAAGTGACGCTTTATGAGGATCCCTCCGTCTGGGTCATTGGCTACACATTTCCGACGTTCTGGCGTCCAGCAACGGCTAAGGTCCGCATCGGTAATCGCGTCGATAGCGGCATTCACATGCTGCAATTCTGGATACATGGATCGGACGATGCGGAGGAAGTCCTCGTGCTTTATCCGCAAGACGGCTATTGGCGCCCACGGCCGATGACGCCGGACAATATGCGCATCACCGCGTACGGATCGTCGTTTCTCATCGGGCCTGTGGAATACGCTGAGCGGCCATACGTCAGTATCGACGAAGTCAGCATCGATCCCAAGACGCGGACGTTTACGCTCAAGTTCGTGAAAGGCGGCACCGCGACGCTCAGGATCGCAAACGTCGATACGAACCGGATCGCGCTCGATGTTTCGTTCGATGAGGGCATCTCGGGCGCGCCGTTCGCGATGCTTCGTTCGATGTACGTCACGGAATTCAACAACGATGCGGCGCGCATCGCGGTGCGGGAGCAGGGTGCCAAGGGCTGGCGCGAGGACAACATCATGAAGTTTGACCACGCGCGCGCGACCGATATCTGGATCGGCCGGCTAACACCGTCGCATCACAATACGACGTCGCCGGATATCGTATTCAACAGCTTTTCGGATGGGCCAATCCCGAAGCGTCCGAAACGCGAGGCGCCGCCGCCCGCAGCGACGCCCTGAGCGGTTTCGTAGCTACCACATGAGTTCGGCCATGGCGCCGAGGGCCGGCGGCGATCCAGCGACGAAAAGCTCTTCAAGCCGTTTCGGCGAAAGGCTGATGTCGTCCATCGTCTCGTGACGGTGAATCCCCGATGCGATGAACAAGGCATCGCAGCCGAAATTCTCCGCGCCTTTCATATCGGTGCGGAGAGAATCGCCGATCACGAGGATTCTCTCGCGCGGCACGTTGCGGTCGCGCAGGGCCTCGGCCTTGTGATGGGCTGTTTCGTAGGCGTTGAGATGGGGCTTGCCGGCCCAGAAAACCGCACCGCCCATATGGGCGTAGACGTCGGCGATCGCCCCCGCGCAGTAGAGCAGCGTTCCGCCGACATCGACGACGAAATCCGGATTGGCGCAAACGAATGGGAGTTTATGCGCCAGCGCGTCAGAAAGCAGACCGCGATAGTCGTCTGGCGTTTCACGCCTATCGTCATTGAGCCCGGTGCAAACGATGGCTTCGGCCTCCGCCACGGCGACCGATCGCGCTTTGAGCGTGCCGAAGAACGCCTGGTCACGATCCTGCGGGCCGATACAGTGGAGGCGAGAGAAGCCGCGTTCCTGTATGTGCGCGAGCGCAATGTCGCCGGACGAAACGATATCATCCCATGCCGAAGGCGGGACTTTGCGGCTCTCCAGCATGTCCGCAACGCGCCGCTTCGGAACCGGCGCGTTTGAAACCAGGATGACGGTGCCGCCACCGGCCCGGAAGCGTTCGAGCGCATCACAAGCTGTCTGGAAGGCCGTAATGCCGTTGTGAACGACGCCCCACACGTCGCAGAAAATTACCTCGTAATTCGAGAAAAGCGGCGCGGCGTGGTCGATGACTGGAGGCGGCAGGTACGATTTCGACATAGATGGTTAGAGGTCTTTCGTCATGTCGGGGAGGGATCGACGTCATTAACCTGATGATGCTGTCGCGCGCAATGACTGTTCGACGCTGGCGGACGTGCCACTTAACGCTCGCAGATTTGCTAATCAAGCGCGATCGATCGGATTTGCCGATGCGCATCATCGTCGAGTAGCCCGCGTCCGCTATCACTTCGCTGTGATTATTTCCGTCCATGATCGGAAACGGCGCCAAGCGCGATGTTTGAAATCTTACGTTTTGGTGAGTGAAGACTCCCCGATCTTGTCGTTTTCACTGAGGCAGCCACATTAGAAAAGGGAGTTGGGAAGCGATCGATGAAGCGTCTTTGAGCCAAGCCGCTTCCTGGTTCGCGGGATGTCAGGCAGCTGGAGTCCAGCTGCGCAAACCGCAAAGTCGAGGACCATCACCATGAGAAACATAGTCGCGTCTCCCCTCGAACGTCCCGTCGCCGTCTTAAGCGGGATTCTTCTCGCCACGCTCCTTGCAAGCGGCGCCGCCTTGGCGGCCGCAAGCACCCCAGCGTCGATCATCGCAAGAAATCAGAAACTTAAAAACGATGCCGTCTCGATCACGTACGCGTATTTACCTAAGGACGGTTCTCTTGGCATCTACTCTGTCAACGCATCGGGGAAGATGTCGAGTTCGCCGCTCGGCAAAGTTTCACTGAAGGCTGGCGATCACCGCGACGTAAGCGTGTCGCTGAAGCCCGCTCCTAAACAGGGCGAGCGGCTCGAAGCGGTCGTCGAGCATTCCGGTCAACCGGTCCGGAATTCGGGAGACCTGCCAGAACGGACGTTCAAAATCCTATAAAGGGATCTGCCAAAAAGCCCGGCGCGGGGAGCGCCGGGCTTGATTTCGGGCGATAAATTTTACGAATTCGCATTATATTTCTGCCGACCCATGTCGGTCTTCAGCTTGCTCGATCGTCCTAAGCCGGTCATTTGTGGCCGAATAGCAAGCTAGGAGCCGACATGCAGTACGCCATACTTTGTTACCATTCCGAAGACGTCGTCTGCTCTTGGAGTAAAGAGGAAGACGACGCGGTGATGGCCAAGCTGATGACCGTGCAGGAGCCTTACGCGAAGGCAGGAAAGCTGGGGCCCGTGGCGCGCTTGATGCCGACAACGGCCGCAACGACGCTTCGGAAGGACAGCGATCCACCTTTGGTGGTCGACGGACCATTCGCTGAAACGAAAGAGCAATTGCTCGGATTTTATGTCGTCGATTTCGCGTCGCTTGACGAGGCGCTCGCGTTCACGCGCGAACTTGCCCGCGTCAATCCGGGCGGTGCGTATGAGATACGCCCCGTTGCTTTTTTCCAAGATGGGACGGCCGCAAAGGCCGGCGTCGCGTGATTGATGCGCCCGCGATCGAAAAGATTCTGACGGCAGCGCGACCGCAGGCTGTCGCGGCGCTGCTCAGGAATTTTCGCAACCTCGATACCGCGGAAGAAGCATTTCAGGAAGCATGTGTCCGCGCCCTCAAGGCGTGGCCGGCGAACGGACCGCCGCGCGATCCGGCGTCGTGGCTGATCTTTGTGGGGCGCAACGTCGCTGTCGATGCTTTGCGCCGCAAGCGGAAAGAGGATGTCCTGCCAAGCGAGGACGTCATCTCCGATACCGATGACGCGGAAGGACAAATGGCCGAGCAACTCGATGCTTCGCATTATCGCGACGACATCCTCCGCTTGCTGTTCGTCTGCTGCGATCCGATTTTGCCGTCGAACCAGCAGATTGCGTTGGCGCTGCGCATCGTCTCGGGACTGACGGTCAAGGAGATCGCACGGGCTTTTCTCGTCAGTGAGGCGGCGATGGAGCAACGTATCACGCGTGCAAAACGAAAAGTCGGGCATTCGCAAATCCCGTTTGAAACGCCGGGTGCGATCGCACGCGCCGAACGGCTCGCAGCCGTTGCAACGGTCATTTACCTGATCTTCAATGAAGGGTACTCGGCAAGCGCTGGAAACGCGCATGCACGAGCGCAGCTCTGCGATGAAGCGATCCGCTTGGCCCGGCTGCTCTTGCGTCTCTTTCCGGCCGAACCGGAAATGATGGGGCTGACGGCACTTTTCTTGCTGCAACATGCCCGGCAAAAGGCCCGGCTGGATGCAGACGGTGCCATCGTCGTTCTCGAAGATCAGGACCGCACGCTATGGGACGCGAGATTGATAGCCGAAGGATTGGCGTTGATAGACAAAGCGGTGCGTCACGGCAGACCGGGTCCTTACCAGCTGCAAGCGGCGATTGCCGCCCTTCACGCGCAGGCTCCCCGCGCCCAGGATACGGATTGGGCGCAAATCGATCTTCTCTATGGAACTTTGGAATTGATGCAGCCATCGCCCATCGTGACGCTTAATCGGGCTGTCGCTGTCGCGAAGGTACGAGGGCCGGCGCAGGCACTTCGAATGATCGAGCCTCTGGAACAGCAATTATCGGGGTACTTTTATTTTCATGGTGTGAAGGGGGCATTCCTCATGCAGGTGGGACGAGCCGAGGATGCGCGAATTGCGTTCGATCACGCCATTGCACGCGCCAATACCCCAGCCGAGGCGGCGCACATTCGCACGCAGATCGACCGGCTTATCAAGGAGAGTGCGAAAGGCAGCGTTCCAACGATCCAGTAGAGGGTCCGCCGCAAGCTGAAGTCGGAGAGCTGCCAGATTATCCAGCACCTGAGCAGTTCCGATGAAGATCCACCATGGCTGCATCGCGGAATGGAACCGCCCCCTATCGCGGAAAAGCTTGTGTCGCTCGGAGCTTGAGCTTTAAGCGCGATGTGAGCCTAATCGCGTTCGGCGATCCATCTTCTCTACGCTGAGCACTATCGCCGATTTTTCGTGGGGTAGCCGAACTTCGCCATTGCGCATGCCGGCTGCGATAGCGATCATTTTTTCGCCACTAGAATCACAAGTTTAAGTCTCGGTCTCTAGGAGCGAAGATATACATGACACGAATACATCAGAACGTCGACGAAATGCTGGTTCGCCTGACGGAAGAGTCCCAAGGCGAAACGGAGCTGATCCGTGCGCTCGGCGATGCGATCCGTCGTGTCGACGAGCAGCTTCTGCGCGAAGTGCGCAATGTGACGATCCAGCATGAGATGCGACGGGAAGCGATCGTCGGAGAACTGCAGACGCTCGCCACAAGATTGCTCGCGCTTCCGGCGCGGAATGCGGCACGCGCGACCGTCGCTGCAATTGATCAGCAGACGCAGAACTATGAGCAGGCTGAAATCGAAGCTGCGCCGAACAACACGCGCGGCGCCGATTGGCGGCAGGCGACGCAAAACATCAACGACGACTTTGAATTCACATTCACCGAGCCGCGTCACTGACGACGATCGGCGCGGGCGTCCGATTTTCTTGGAGGGGCGGCGTATTGCGCCGCCTTTAATTTTTTAAAAGCAACTGGCAGCGGGTGCGCAGCTAGCGCCGCTGATGTTTGCCGCAGGTCAACCAAGAGGGATTGAACCAGCGATCAGCAGGCCCATCGTAGGGCAGGCGCGTGACATCCCAGTGGCTTACGAAGCGCGCATAGACGTCCCAAACGGGCGGGCCGCCACCGATGAAAACCACGCGCCCGGCATAATGCTTCAGCGTCTGCTCCGGGTCCATGTCGGAACGTAGAACGGCAATCGTCCTATCGGCGAATGCGAACTTCGGGACGCTTGCGATCGTCCTCGGCCCTGCGAGCAGGACATGTCCTCTGGTGATATCGAAGAAGCGAGCGACGTCGGCGACATACTCTGGGTCTGTGTTTCCTTCCCAAGGAAGCACACCGTTAAGGCCAAGCTGCCCGGATTGGCCAATTGCACATATCACCCTGACGACTGTCTGTTGCACGCGTATTCGTTCCCTCTGCTCACGTTGTCGCGCTCTCTGGATCGAGCACGATTGAAACGATTGTTTTTGCTTACATTACAGGAAAGTAAATAGCCAATATCGGAACAAAGATGCCTACTCTGCGTCAGGCATATGTCATCGCCGATCCAGCTCCGGTGTCGGCTTCTCTAACGATCAATGTGCCCTCAGAGCCGCAGGCCGGTCCTTCATGGCTGTCATCATTCCATCCCTCGCAGTTCATAACGTCGGCGTTCGGCGCGCGGCAAGGCTGCTTACGTCAAGGAGATATCGATGAACTCTTTTAACCTTGGTTGGGGCTCCGCATGCCGTGCATTGCTGATTGGCGCGTCCCTTTTGGGTGCAGCTGATGTAGCCAGTGCCGCGACGCCGCCCGCGTCCTCCAAGGCCGTGAAGGAAGAGGGTGGTAAGTATTTCGATGCGAAAGGCGACCCGACCTACAAGATCGCGCCGGACGGGACTGTCGATTGGTATACGTTTTCGGGATTCCGCCGTTTCAATGGGACGTGCGATGTTTGCCATGGGCCTGATGGAGCTGGATCGAGCTTCGGTCCCGATCTTACGCAGGCTTTGAAATCGCTCGATTACTCCCAGTTCGCGGCAATCGTCTCGGGAGGCAAACAGGACGTAAACACAGCTCAGACGCTGGTGATGCCCGCATTCGGCACCAACAAGAACGTCATGTGCTATCTCGACGACATCTACGTTTATCTACGGGCGCGCTCTGATGGCGCACTGGGCCGCGGCCGCCCGGCGAAGCACCAAGCGAAGTCGAAAGAAGCGACCGATTACGAAAATAGCTGCATGGGGCCGTGATGCTCGGCCCTCACCAGAACAGATAGCGGATCGAAATATCGGTGATGCGATTGAACGGCGGACGCAGCAGACCCCCTAGGTTCCAGCGAGCCTGTTCGAAGATGCCTTTCGCATGGCTGAACGACTTGAAGCCCTCGATACCGTGGTAGGCGCCCATGCCGCTCGCACCGACGCCGCCGAACGGAAGGTCGGCTTGCACGTAATGCATCAAGGTATCGTTGATCGTAACGTTGCCCGATGTCGTTCGCTCCAGAACTTTGCGGCGGGCTTCTCCAGCACTGCCGAAATAGTAGAGAGCCAAAGGCCGCCCGCGATCGTTAACGACGGCGATTGCGTCGTCGATATCGGTGTATGTGACAATGGGCAGGATGGGACCGAAGATTTCTTCCTGCATCACGGCCATGTCGTCCGAAACGTCGGTCAGCGCAATGGGAGCAAGTTTTTGAGCACCTATACGTGCTAATCCGCCGGGAAACATCTCAACGGCGTGCGCGCCTTTCTTTTTCGCATCCTCGACAAGGTCCCGCAGACGGGTCATATGCCGCGCGTTTATGATGGAAGTGTAGTTTTCGTTGCGCGCGCCGTCTGGGTATAATTTGGCGACGGCATCCTTGTAGCCCGAGAGGAAAGCATCTGCCTGGTCGCGTTGCACGAGAACGTAGTCAGGCGCGATACATGTCTGTCCGGCATTCGCGAGCTTGCCGTAGGCGATACTCATACTCGCCGCATCGAGATCGGCACCCGGACCGATAATGCCCGGAGACTTGCCGCCGAGTTCGAGAGTGACCGGCACCAGGTTATCGGCTGCCTTTTTCATGATGGACCGGCCGACGCTCGTACTGCCCGTGAACGCGAGGTGATCGAAGGGGAGGCTGGCGAACATTGCACCGATCTCAGCGCCGCCCGTGACAACGGAGACCTTCTCTTCCGAATACAAATCTGCAAGCAGCCGTTTCAGGAAAGCGGTCGTCGCGGGAGCCAATTCCGAAGGCTTGAGCATGACACGATTGCCGGCAGCGAGCGCGGTCGCAAGCGGCATCAGCGCGAGTGACAGCGGATAATTCCAAGGCGAGATGATGCCGACCACTCCGAGCGGTTGATGGACGACGTAAGAACGTGCCGGCACAAAATGGATTGCGATGCGGCGGCGCTCTGGGCGCATCCATTTTTTCAAATTGCGCCGCAGATAATTGATCGTCTGAACGACGGGTGCCAATTCCATGATGCGTGTTTCGTAGGCGGACCGATGACCGAAGTCGGCGTTTATCGCTTCCTCGATTGCTCGTTTCTGCGCAAGCACGGCCCGTTTGAGCTTGGTAAGGTCAGCCGTACGTTCTGCGAGGCCCGGCGCGCCCTCGCGCAGGAATGCGGCGCGCTGTCTCTCCAGAATTCCGCTGAGCAGGAATTCATCCTTGAGCAGAACGTGAGCTGTCATTGAATCCCTTCTCCCCTGCACAATAGCAACTGCCGCCGCGCCTTACCTGCAAAGCTCGGGCTGCCGGCGCGGGTTCCCTCGTTGTTGACGAATGCTTCCCCAAGTCACGGTGCGCCTTATGCGCATGGTCCGCAACACAACAGCCCCTTGCTGACAGGGGATTCGGGAAACTTCACGGCGCACTCAGGTTGCGACTTGCCCGGCTACGCCAGGAGCAGCCTCGTCAACCGATCAGGCGGGCTGAATCCGTGGACTCAACCCTCCCAGTCGGACGTAATACTCAGATTCGGTATCTACAAGTGGAGCCAGAGGTCGACGGACCTTATGGCACGCGTTCAGTTGTGAGCGCGGCGCTCAGTCCAACGGCGTTTGCCTGGTTCAAAATTCCCTGCGGCAGAGCGCGGGATTGGTCACAGAGAAGATGGACGCGGGAGCGCTCAAGCGGCAATATCAAGCGTGCCCAGGACCCACTTTTCGTAGTCCTGGCTTAAATCCTGAACCCATTCTCTTGGAAACGCCGGAATGGCGTCTTCTGTCGAGCGCACGGTCTGCTGCATTGGCAAGCTGACCTGAATCTGCTTGTAGCCGTTTTCCATTGGCGGGGAAGTGACTTCTCCCCCCATATGACCGATTGCCAGAAGGGCTTTCAAAAAATCACTCGCGCTTTTGGACGTTGCCTGCATGGCAGGTGCAAATAACACGGAATCCTGGACTGCTTTCGACGGCTCGCAATTCCGCGTTTCGAAACGGATACGCGCTTCCCCATTCGGTCCTTGGGCGAGATCGACTTGAAGTGTGCTGCCGGGCGCTGCCCACCGCCGCATCGGTTCCATAACCATCTGCATTATGGACTGAATCGCGTCGGGGCTCGCCATCACAGCAATTTTTGACTGATCGCTGGTGACGCGCGTATCTTGGCCGCCATATTCGTCGTTGATCACGCGGGCGCAAGCATTCGCAATTGCGACGAGGTCTGCCTCGGTGCCGGTATCGTTGCTGGCGACGAGGACCCGTTCCATAAGATCTTCGGCAAGGTTGATGGCGCGCTGAGTTTCCTCAACCGGAATGCGCCAGTGGTCCTGGGCGCGGAATTGCGACCACTGCTTCTGAATGGCCGGACGCCATGCCGTTTCCGCGAGTGTATCCTTCAGATAATTATACATCGTCCGCGGAGCGTTGTTGTAGGGCAGCGTTCCCGCCATGATCGCGAGGCCATTCATGCGGTCGCGGAGGAGATTGCGATGCAATGCGCTGAGCTTGTCGCGCAATAGCATGTCATATTCGCTCTTGAGCAGATAGAACGTGATCGCCTGATCGATCTCGGCCTCAAGGACGCGCAAATCCCACGGTTTCGAAATGTAGCGGAGGATTTCGCCTTTATTCACGGCCTCTATCGCGCTGTCGAGATCGGCGTAAGCCGTCGTCAGCATGCGGATGATATCGGGGCGCTCATTGCGAATCCTGTTGAGCAGGCTGACGCCGCTTCGGCCCGGCATGCGCTGATCGGTGATGACGAGACCGATGTTATGATTGCCGGAGAGCACCAAAGCCTCCGCTTCGTCCGCGCTCGTCGCGGTCAGGACGTCGTATTTGGTGCCGAATGCTTTTTTGAAATATTTGACGGCTTGCGGCTCGTCGTCGACGATCAAGATCTCGACTGGCTGATCAGGACGAAACGAGTCCATGAGGGAACTGGTCTTCTTTCTCTGACGCAAGCGGCAGATTGAAACGGAACTCAGTCCACTCTCCAAGGGAACTCTTAACACTCAGTGAACCACCGTGATTGGCAATAATGCGGTGGCTGACCGCCAGCCCAAGGCCCATTCCTTCGCCGACTTCCTTTGTCGAGAAGAAAGGATCGAATATCTGTGACTGGATTGCGGGATCGATCCCCGTTCCATTGTCCCGAACTGAGACAAAAAGCTGGTCGCCTTCGACCCACGAGCTCAACCTGATCTCCGGCTGGCGCTGTTCTTCGATAGTTCTGACGGCTGCCACGGCGTTGGCGATGAGGTTGACGAGCACCTGCGTGATCGTCGATTGCGATCCGAACACCGTTCCGGCGACAGCAATATCGCGCTTTATACTTATCCCTTTCTGAACGTGTGCCGTAAAACGAAGCGCGTGATCGATAGCTGCGTCGATGGGGAAGGGACGCGGATGTTCTGGTTTTTGGGGCGCGGTAAACCCGCGCAGATCCGTGACGACCCGATGAATGCGGTCGTAACCTGCCTGAATATCTTTCATTGTGTCGGCGGTGTCTGGATCGCCTTGGATCGTCGGATCACGAGCGGCAAGCTGCAGCGCCGTACCCATGAAGTTCAGCGGATTGCCGATTTCGTGCAGTAACCCAGCAGCCATCGTACCGAGCGCGCTCAATCTCGCGTTCTGCACGAGGGCAGCCTCGGTTTCGCGAAGCTGCTGCAGGCTGTGCTTCAACTCGACGTTGGTAAGCTGAAGATCGCGTTCGAGTTGAGCGGCGCGGATGAGATTGGCGATGCGCGAACGAACCTCAAGACCGCTGAAGGGCTTGATAAGAAAATCGTCGGCGCCGTTCTTGAGCGCTACGATCTTCGCTTCTTCATCCGCTCGCGCGGTCAGAACGATGATCTTGATCGGGCGCGTTTCGGAACGCTCCTTCAACGTGCGGCAGACCTCAAGCCCGCTGACACCGGGGAGCATAACGTCGAGCAGAATGAGATCGGGAAGGGCCGACCTTGCCTTTTCGAGTGCGGCAATGCCGTCTCCGGCCTCGATGACGCGATAACTTTCCCTGAGCATCGTCACGAGGTAGCGCCGCATGTCCGGCTCGTCGTCGACAACCAGCAACAGGGGCAGCCCGCGCGTATCTTTGCCGGATAAAGTTTCGGAAACGGGCCGTGGAGGCGCGTCGAATTCAGCGATCGCGCGCGCCGAGGCCTTGCGATCGAACGTGCGCAAGGGATCGTTCGCCAAGCGATCGGGTGTCGGCTCGGAATTGCCCATGCTTTGCTGAGTATCGCGTTGAGCGTGAGGAAAACGTAAAACGAATGTCGTACCGCGGCCGGAATCACTGGAAGCGGTTACGTCACCTCCGTGGCGCGTGATCAATTCCTGAACCAAAGCGAGGCCGAGACCCAAGCCTTGGTGCCGCCGCGTGGCCGAGCCATCGACCTGATAGAAGCGGTCGAAAATATGGGGCAACTGCTCTGGCGGAATACCGATACCCGTATCGGAAATTCGCACCACAACCATTTCATCTTCCAATGCCGCCGAGACATCGATGCGGCCTTCGGGCGGCGTGAACTTTATGGCGTTTGCGATCACGTTGCCGACGATTTTTTCGAGGGCGTCCGGGTCGGCGTCGATATGCAGATCGCCACGCGGTTCTTCGAGGTCGAGGATGACCTCCTTCATCGCCGCGAGATGCTTCATGGAGGCCGTCGTATGGCTCAGGAAGTGCGCCATATCTATCGACTTTTTGGCGAGCGTGGCTCGTCCTTCTTCAAGACGTATCAAGCTCAGAATATCGTTGACGAGCCGGAGAAGCCTCAGAGCGTTATTTTCGATGACGTCGAGCAGCTCTTGCGCCGGCCCCGCCAAAGCCGCGACTTCCGATTTGAGTTTTTCGACGGGAGCGAGAATGAGCGTCAGCGGCGTTCTTAGCTCGTGGCTGACGTTGGCGAAGAATTGCGACTTTAACCGGTCGAGCGCCGAAAGCTCTTGGTGCTGTGCCGCCAGTTTGAATTTCAGCCGGAATTCGTTGAAGCGGCGCCGGTAATTGAAGTGGACCGCCGTCACCGAGATGATGCACGTCAGAACGAGGAAGTAGAGGTTATTCAGCAGCGTGTTGCGTGCGAGATCCGCGTTCGGGACAAGCGAGCAGCCGATGATGTAGATGACCAGTGTCGAGATGCAAAGAAGCGTGGCTTCGAATGGCTGCATCGGCGCCAGTACGCCCACAGCGAAAAGAATCAGGAATAGGCCGTTGTAATAGGTCGACATCGCGCCATCGGTGATGGCGACCATCGAGGCGATTGAGGTCACGGCTATCAGCAGTCCGGCCATTGTGAGATAGCGGACGTAGACGGCGGTCTTGTCCCAGAAATGCAAGGCATAGATGACGGCAATCAAGCCGGCCGCAACGAACCTTATTCCGGTTAGCGAGATAAGCTGACCAGGGTAAGTAATGTAATCGAGCGTCACGCCGGCCGGAATTAGGACGATGCCGAGGATACAGGCAACCTTCGACTGCCTTAACCGAAGCTCGTGTTCATCCGCTTCAAAGGCTTGATGAAGGTCTAACTTGTCGTCCATTGCACTAGGTAGTCGGCTTAACGATCTCAAGGAAGACGTTAATACCGGTCTCATCCGTATATATTTTTGCCGATTCTTGATCGGGCGCGAGGCGCAGCATATCTGACTCGTCGCGCATCACTAAATGCCATTCCATCACATGCTCCATCAATCCTTTCACGGGATTGGAAGAATGGACGTTTGTGACGATCACGCGCCCGCCGGGTTCGCACCACTGGTAGAAAAGCTTGACGAGCTTGGCACAAACACGGTCCGAGAGATAATCGAACAGGCCCGCACAATAGACGATATCGTAGCTTTGTGCATTTGCCGGCATTTCGATAGCTTGGCGCAACAGCTCCTGTACCGTTTTGAGAATGTAAGTAACTTTAGGCGCCTCGGTACGGCCAGCCGTTATCGTCTCGATTTGGCGTTTTGCGTAATCGAGCGTCTCGGCATTGAAATCCAGCAAATCGAACGAAAAACGATGCGCTGCTTTGTTTTTTCCAATGAAGAGCTGCAGCTCCTGCACCGGTCCGCAGCCGACATTCAGAACGCGAGGACACTTATTGCTCAGGCTCGCTTCCTCGGCCGCCTGCTCGAGCATTTTTTCGAGGATGAAAATCCGGTTGCGGTGGGCCTGCGGCGGGCCGCCGTTCAGAAGCCAGTCGTTGACGATCTGCCCGTAGGTCGTCTTTCCGCCCCGCTCCTTGCGGAACATCATGTTGACCATTTCGTAGTCCCCGGCGTAGCCGAGCGGCTTGGAGTAGACTCGATTGAAGAAGGGCGACGCCATCATCAGCGGTAATAAGTCCCGCTGAGCCAACTGCTTATGGTTTTCGACCTCGTCACCGTCCAGCTGTCGGCAGGCCTCCTCCAATTCCATGAAAAGGTTGGTGAGGCGCGGCATGACGGGGACTTTGATTTCTTCAAACCGGTCGGCGTCGAGCAGCATCGGGGATGCGCCGGGCTCGCCCTCGACGGCCAGATCCACCTGATTGAGCCAGAAGCTTAAATCGGTCAGGAACGACCTTAGATCACCGACTTTGAGCTGATAATTAGGATCGAGCCGGTTTAAGCGTTCCCACTCGGTGACGAAATGCTCGACCTCCGACCGAAGCCCTGCGGGCTCGGAGAGGATCGTATCGACGGCCGACCACTTGTTGACGAGAGTCGCGGAAACCACGACCAGGATGCTCGTATTCACCACCCCAGTGACAACGGCGTCGCCCTCGTAAAGAATATTTTTGCCGCGCCGGACCCTCAGGTCGCTCAGCACCTCGCTCGTCTGGATCGGAGAAAAGGGGTTGTAGATTTCGAAGACGACGCTTTGTCGTGAGAGCTTGCTGAGCGTGCCTCGGACAATAGTCCCCTGGCTGCTTCTGAAGGAGACCGTGCGGTCAATATCTCGCTCGATACGCAAGGACCTGCTCCCATAACTGATGATGTGGCCTGTTGCATCAACCTTACCACATGCGTTCAGTTTTGGTGCGTCGGATTAAGATCCCGTTTAGATGATTTTTTAAGTTTTGTTAATGAGTTGAAGCAGTAAGCCCAGTTTGAGGCTTGGGCAGGCGTATCGACGCGGTTTCCGTACCCGCCGTATTGTCACTGGAAAGCAACAATTCGCCGCCAAAAGCCCACAATGCACTCCGGCATGCACGCTCGAGCTCCGGAATATGATTGCCTGGTGCACGGGGAATGGGGGCGATAATCCGCACTTCGTTGAACTCTTGGGATGGAACGAGTTCTATCAAGATGTCGGCGCCATTGCGGGCAAGGCGGATTGTCCGTCGCATGACATCGAGCAGGACGAATGTGATCACCTGCTTCGGCGCGCGGTATTGGAAATCATTCCGGGCATCCAGAGTGATGAACTTCCCGCTGGCGCTTCCCGTGACTTTTTCCATGACGGCGCTAGCCGTCTCGGTCATGGAGAAGGTCTGATTGCTTAGAGGTTCGCACAGGCTTTCCGCCAACGCCGAGATCGGTTCCGCAAGCGCCTTGCAATAGGCGATGTCGCGCTGCATTCGGCCTGCGGCTGCTCCCGCTTTTCCGGCGCGAAGCTGTGCCGACCAACTCGCGGTTTGAGATTGCCTGTTCGGTACCTGCAGAGCGGTCTGGAGTTCAGACATAGCAGAAAGCACGGAAGCTTCTGCTTCGAGCGACTGCAGTGGTCGCACAAGCTCACGGCTCAGAACGGCGAGCAACTCCAGGCTGGCATTTTCTGCGTCCGCAACCCGCTCCTCCTTGGCATCGGTGCGATCTTGCGCGCGTTCGACATGGAGGGCTTCCTGCATCGCCGAGCATAGCTCGTCGAGATCCCACGGCTTCGGCAGAAAGCAATGAATGCCCGCGCCGTTGATGGCTTGCTGCAAATCGATATTCGCGTAAGCGCTAGTCAGGATCCGGACAGCCTGGGGCCAAGATTTTCGCACGTTGCTGAGAAACGAAACGCCGCTATCGCGAGGCATGCGCTCATCGCTCACGACAACGGAAATTGCGTCGCCTTGGGATTCGAGAATTTTCAAAGCCGCGTCCGGCGAGTCTGCAGTGACGACGTTGGCGTAACGCCCGACGGAAGCTTTAAAATATTTGAGCGAGAGAGGCTCGTCGTCTACGAACAGAATAGTGCGGCCTCGAATTGCGTCTGTTTCCGGCTGAACATTCATCTGTTCGGTTCTCGTCCGTCGCTTAGCGCAATGTGCGGTTTCTATGCCTTGGGAAAGGCATTTCCCCGCGGCTATGCCACCATGTGATATTATAAATAATTTGAAACAATGCGTCTTTGTGGGTATTTTTCCGAATAATCAGTAGTAAGATTAAGTTTTTGTTTTCGCGTCGATCAAAACGGGATGCCGAGTGTCAGGGGGCATGCGCACTTTGAATTTCAATAATCTTCTTCGTGCCCCAGAGGTCGCGTGCCATGAAATATCTGTGCATCGGAACTGGCGCGTCGAACAAGGATGGCCCGTATAGCCTATTTACATCCGTCGGTTCGTAGCCCATCGAAACGAGAAGGGTCGGGAAAATTACTTCTGCCGACGCCATATTATACCACTTGTCACTGTTTCTTCGAAGTTTGGCCAAAAGCGTAGCATCTCCAGAAAAGGCAAGAAGAGGCACTTCTGCTTCGCCTCTGGACGCGTTAGGTCCATCGCAGTGCTGTCCCTTGGTGCCATTCTCGAACATGTTCTGTCCGTGATCGGATGAATAGATTATAAGTATATCGGGACGACGTAGCGTATCGCCTAGTTTTTCAAAAAACTCATCTACTCTCCAACGTATCGAACGAAGATATTCGCGGACAACAGCCCGCTGATCTTGCGAATACCTCATAGGCAAGGTATTTATGCCTTTTGGTTCATATTCGTAGTTGGGTGGTGCGTTATGACCGTCGTGGGGATAATGGACGCCGTATTTCTCAACGAAAATAAATTTTTTGCCGGGGTCTGCGAGAACGTTTTTTATGCGCTCTGCGACTTTGTTGTCGACTTCTATCTCGGGTTTAAAGGGGTATTGCTTTGAAATGAACTTTGCTTCGTGAGAGTTCATATAGCTATGATACATAAAACCATGTGCAAATGCATTCAGGTATATGGTTTTGTATCCTGCTCCCCTTGCATACTGCCAAAAAGTTGATTTGTGCAGGGTTTTATCTTTTCTGTCAGGAAGGTCCTTTGTCCGCGCGCCGGCACGAAGGGCAAGACGAGATGCCGCCGAACAATTCGCGATCGATGTGGCGATTCCATATGAAACACCTTCCTTAGCGGCTTTTGTTAGGTAAGGCGTGTCGTCAAGAGTTGGTCGATTGAGAGAAATGAAATCGCCTCGTACGCTCTCGTCGAGAATAAATACGATATTTGGTACACCAGAATTTGTAGGAACGATTGATATTTGATCTTTGTTGCCTGTGTAGTGCTTTTCAAACATGACAACGCGGAGCAAATAAGCCGGAACATTATATGGCGCGGGGAACACAAATCTCAGATAAGAATAAGGTTTCTGTGCCACAAATGCGGTGACGAAAAAGGCAAGCGGCAAGACAAAGAAAAAGACGTTAGGAAGTGAAATCTTTTTCGGCGGCGAAATTGCGGACCCAAAAAGAAAAACCGAGCCGATAATCAGATAGGGGATTGCGGCGTTACCGTATGCCTCGAGAGCAGCGCTCGTGCTGCCCAGTTCTGTCCAGCACAAATGAAGCAAATCATACGTCATTCGTTCCAGGTTGGGCTCTAGAGCACCAATTGATACCGCCGTCCTTTCAAAAATATATCCTGGTAGAATAGTAAGTGCCGACAAGACTCGTAATGTTGCGCTATTGAGAAATGGCGTTGCGACTATGGCGACAATCCCAATGGCAAAGCCAATCCAATATAACCAAATTCCATTACCATGGGCTGGGGGAAATCTTGTGAAAAGTGCTGGCGCTTGTCTGGCCAAATTTGACCAGGCTAAGGGAGCGGATAAAAGTAGAACGATAAGCGCGGCAAATTTTATGAAAATGCGGACGCGGTCCGAACCCAGCTTTGGCATAAGCTGATCCCCCAAATGCTTTCGGGGAGCATATATGTCATATAGCTGTCATAAAAGCGAGTGCCGCGGTCCAAATTTGAATGACGGCGCGAATAAATTGAACGTGGTGTCGAAATAAAACTCAGCTTTCGTATGGGTCAAGAATGTTTCTCATGGCGATTTGGCCATTGAGCCAGGATGCCATAAGTTTGTTTTAGACGAGCGCGATTGCGCGATATGTTTGCGTTCAGCCTCGCAAACCCACCGAGTAAAAGTTCCCGGCGAATCTTAGGGAAAAAGTCTGTTGCGCTTCCTGAGGTGGTCGAAAATCTTTTAGCCCGCTCCTGAGCGTCACACGCTCAAAAGCAGGTGCTCCCGTTCCCAGGGACTAATGACACGCATGAATTCCTCGAATTCGCTTCGCTTCAACGCCAAATAGACGTGGCAGAAGCGCTTGCCCAGCACGTCGTGCAGCGGCGTGCTTTCCTCGAAAGCGGTCAAGGCCTCCAGCAGTCCGCGCGGTAGCTGGTGGTCATTGCGATAGGCATTTCCGACAACCGCGGCGCGAGGCTCAATCGCGTTCTTCATCCCGAGATATCCGCATGCGAGGCTGGCGGCCAGTGCTAGATAGGGGTTGGAGTCGGCCCCCGCCAGCCGGTTCTCGACACGTCGCGCCGTATCGTCGGAAACCGGGATGCGCAGGCCTGCCGAGCGATTGTCGTAACCCCATTCGACATTGATCGGCGCTGCGCCGTTCGGGACTAAACGGCGATACGAATTGACGTAAGGCGCGAGGAGGCACATGGCGGCCGGCAGGTAGGTCTGTTGACCGGCAAGAAAGCTGAAGAAGAGCTTGCTCGGCTCGCCGTTGCCGAGTGTGAAGATGTTCTTTCCGCTTTTTTTATCGACCACGCTCTGGTGCACGTGCATGGCACTGCCTGGCTCATTCGCGAGCGGTTTCGCCATGAACGTCGCATAGCAATTGTGCGTGAAAGCGGCTTCGCGAATGGTGCGCTTGAAAAGGAAAACCTGATCGGCGAGATCGACCGGATCGCCGTGCAATAGATTGATTTCGAGCTGCGCCGCGCCGCCCTCTTGAATGATCGTATCGATCTTCAAATATTGCCGCTCGGCATACTCATAAATATCGTCGACGATTTTATCGTATTCGTCCACCGCGCCAAGGCTGTAAGCTTGGCGCCCTGCGCCGGGGCGGCCCGATCGCCCCGTCGGCGGTTCGAGCGGGTAATCGGGATCCGGGTTCATCTTGGTAAGGTAGAATTCGAGTTCCGGCGCAACGACGGGCCGCCAGCCTTCCTTTTCGTAGAGCGCGACAATGCGTTTCAAGACGTTACGCGGGGCAATCTCGACAGGTGTTCCATCCTGCCAGAGCGCATCGTGTATCACTTGCGCGGTCGGGCTCGACGCCCACGGCGCGGGCCTGATGGTTGCGAGATCGGGCACCATCATCAGGTCGCTCTCGGCGTAAAGCTCCTGGCCATCTTCTTCGAAGCCGACGTAGTCTCCCGTGATCGTCTGATGAAAGATCGAAATCGGCAGATGCACCGGATCGAGCTTGACGAACTTTTCCGCGGGCATCGTCTTGCCGCGCGCGACGCCTGCAATGTCAGGCACCGCGCAATCGATCTCTTCGATGCGATGCTGTCTCAGCCAATGTCGTAATGTTTCAGGCGTCGAACCAGCGCCGAATTCGCCGTCCTCGCCGGGGATAGCTCCGATTTGAGCCGTCATGAGTCACCTGGTCGTATATATTTTCGTCGTGCTGGTACGCGGCAATCAGCCTTCGCCGCGACAGTCGCCATCGGGGAGTCGGGTCTCCGACGAGCGTGCTTTCATAAGTCTCAGAGAGTAGGGCAGCTGGTAGAGGGAAGCGAGGCCGCAGCACCACTTTCCATGAGCATCATAAATAATGCCAGGCCTAAAGGCGAGGCCATCCGATCCGCTCAAAATGCAGGTTCTGGACGGCAAGCTTAATTCGCCCAATCTTGCGCCGCCATGATGTCGTAACAGGCAAAAGCCGTTTGTCCGGCGGTTTAGTGCAGGATGTTATTGTGCTTCGTAATTTAACTGGCAGAATAGTCGGCGTTGAGCAAAGGCCGTGTGACGCGGCAAGCCCTTTGTTGGGACAGGCTAGGCGCAGGGTCCGCTCGGGCACACCAGTCCGTGGAGACATTTAATGTTGACGTTCGGGAAAGTGGCGCGCCGCGCCGTGTATCTGTTTGCAGCTATTGCCTCTCTCATTTCGGGTCAACTCATTTGCCAACAAGCAGGCGCTGAGGAAAAAGTTGTCAGGGTCTACAACTGGTCGGACTATATCGATCCCTCCATTCTGACTGACTTCACAAAAGAGACTGGTATTAAAGTCGTCTACGACGTTTTCGATAGCAACGAGGTTCTCGAAACGAAGCTCCTGGCGGGCGGAAGCGGATATGACGTTGTCGTGCCGACCGGACCGTTTCTATCCCGTCAGATCGCGGCTGGCGTTTTTCAAAAGCTCGACAAGTCCAAGCTGCCGAACCTTGCCAACATGTGGCCGGAGATCATGAAGCAGTTGGCGATATACGATCCCGGCAATCAATACGCGATCAACTATATGTGGGGCACGACGGGTATCGGCTATAATGCGGCGAAGGTGAAGGAGCGCATGGCAAACGCGCCAGTCGATTCCTGGGATCTTGTGTTCAATCCTGACGTCATCTCTAAGTTCAAGGATTGCGGCGTCATGATGCTCGATGCGCCGGACGATATCCTTCCGGCGGCCTTGAACTATCTGGGGCTTGATCCCAACAGCAATAAGCCTGCGGACATCGAGAAAGCCGGAGCGCTGCTTGAGAAGGTTCGTCCGTATGTCCGGAAGTTCCATTCTTCCGAGTACATTAATGCGCTTGCCAATGGAGACATCTGCATTGCCGTTGGCTACTCGGGCGATATTTTGCAGGCGCGTAGCCGCGCGCAAGAAGCAAAAAACGGGCAGGAGATCGTCTACTCTTTGCCCAAGCAAGGCGCGCAGATGTGGTTCGACGAAATGGCCATTCCTGCGGATGCCAAGCACCCGGAGGAAGCGCATATTTTTCTAAATTACATGATGAAACCCGAGGTGATCGCCAAGGCATCGAACTATGTGTCCTATGCGAACGGCAACCTCGCATCACAGAAGATGCTCGACGATACGATCAAGTCGGATAAATCGATCTATCCCGATGCGGATACGATGAAGCGATTGTTCGTCAAGACCGCGTACGATCCGAAAACGCAACGTGTCGTAACACGCACATGGACGAAGGTGATCACGGGGCAGTAGCCCGGCAATCTGGAGGGTTCGGTCAATGACCGAGCCCTTTTCGTTTTGCGGGCGTCCGATCGAACAAAAATATTTTTGTCTAAGCGAGCCAGTCAAGGGAACGAGCATGACGGGGGGTGTAGTCGGAGGGATGAAGCACGACGCAACGGCATCGGCTCCGCAGCAGCGTGCCGGACCACGTACGGCCGCGCCTCAATCGGGCTTTGCGCCCTGGAAAGATCCGGATCTACCGCCGATCGTGCGGTTCGAAAACATCACCAAGCGCTTCGACGATTTCACGGCCGTCGATAACGTGACCCTCGATATTTACGAGCGCGAGTTTTTCGCGCTGCTCGGACCGTCAGGATGCGGAAAGAGCACGCTTCTGCGCATGCTGGCGGGATTCGAACGGCCGACGCACGGGCGGATGATCGTCGGAGGCCAGGACATCTCGGCACTGCCGCCTTACGAGCGTCCGGTCAACATGATGTTCCAGTCCTACGCACTTTTCCCGCATATGACGGTCGAGAAAAACATCGGCTTCGGGCTTCGGCAGGAGGGGATGCCGAAAGATAAGATCGCCACGCGAGTCGAGGAAGCAATGGCGATGCTGGAGTTGCGCCCATTCGCGAAGCGCAAGCCGAACCAACTGTCGGGCGGACAGCAGCAGCGCGTCGCGTTGGCCCGCGCCATCGCCAAGAAGCCGCGCATCGTCCTGCTCGACGAACCGCTCGGCGCACTCGACAAAAAGCTCCGCCAGCAGGCGCAATTCGAGCTAATGCGCATCCAGGAAACGACCGGCACGACCTTCATTATCGTGACGCATGACCAGGAAGAGGCGATGACGGTCGCAAGCCGCATTGCGGTCATGGAAAAAGGCGTCCTGGTCCAGGTCGCGACGCCGGGCGATATCTATGAAAATCCGAAGACCCGGTACATCGCGGGCTTCATAGGCGACGTCAATGTCTTCGAAGGGAATGTCTCCGCCCGCAGCGATGGATGCATCGAAATCGAAGGGAAAGATGGGCATCAGTTCAAAACCAGGAGCGGAGAGTCGGTCTCTGTCGGCCAACAGGTTTGGCTCGCGCTGCGACCGGAGAAGATTCGCATTTCGCATGACCAGCCGGCGAGCGCCGTTAATTCCATTCCCGGCAAGGTCGAGGACATCGGCTATCTCGGATCCATCTCGCACTATCACGTACGCACGCCAGGGGGACAGCGCGTTACGGCGCTCCGCGCAAATTCGGCGCATGCCGTCGAGCGCACGATCAATTGGGAAGAGAACGTCTGGCTCGATTGGCCAACTGACGCTGGTGTTATTCTGACGGGTTGAGGCGAGAGCGATGAGCACCAACACCGCAAACTATCGCCGCTGGTATGTGATCGGGCCGCCTTATCTGTGGTTGCTCGTCTTTTTCCTCATCCCGTTCTTCATCGTCTTCAAGCTGTCGTTATCCGATTCCGCGATCGCTATTCCGCCCTACGTGCCGATCTTCAGTTGGTCGACGGGAATATGGAACTTCCTCAAACAACTCGATTTCGAGAACTACACGTTTCTGTTCAGCGATCCTCTATACGTCAACGCCTATCTGTCGAGTCTCAAGATCGCGGCGATCTCGACGTTGCTTACGCTGCTTGTCGCGTATCCGATGGCCTACGGCATGGCGAAAGCGCCGAAAGCCTGGCAGCCGACGCTTATGATGCTTGTGATCCTGCCGTTCTGGACGTCCTTCCTGATCCGCATCTATGCCTGGATCGCCATTCTGAAACCCGAAGGGTTTCTCAGCCTGTTTCTCATGAAGCTTGGTTTCATTTCAGAGCCGTTACAAATCATGAACACGACGACGGCCGTTTATATCGGCATCGTGTATTCGTATCTGCCGTTCATGATCCTGCCGCTCTATGCGAGCCTTGAAAAGATCAATCCGGCTTTGCTTGAGGCGGCGCAGGATCTCGGATCGCAGCCCTGGCGTGCATTCTGGCAAATCACATTTCCGCTGTCGTTGCCGGGCGTGCTTGCGGGCTGTCTGCTCGTTTTCATTCCGGCTGTCGGCGAGTTTGTCATTCCGGATCTTCTCGGCGGGTCCGATACGCTGATGATCGGAAAGACATTGTGGTCCGAATTTTTCAGCAACCGCGACTGGCCGCTCGCATCGGCGGTCGCGGTGATTTTGCTGCTGGTGCTGATCATTCCGATCGTCCTGTTCCAGCGGCAGCAGGAAGCGGTCCGGGAGGCGGGGCGATGAACAACCGGTTTTCCTGGTTTAATGCGACGTCGCTGACGTTCGGTTTCGCATTCCTTTACATTCCGATCCTGCTTCTCGTGATTTTCAGCTTCAACGAGTCGAAGCTGGTAACGGTGTGGGCCGGTTGGTCCACGAAGTGGTATGGGTCACTGCTCCAGAACCAATCGCTAAAAGACGCGGCATGGGTAACGATCCGTGTTGCGTTCGTATCGGCAACGGTTGCGACAGTTTTGGGGACGCTTGCGGCGTTGGCGTTGACACGGATGGGCCGGTTTCGCGGCCGGACACTATTCTCGGGGATGATCTTTGCGCCGCTCGTCATGCCCGACGTCATAACCGGCTTGTCGCTGCTTCTGGTTTTCGTGGCGCTCAACATCGATCGCGGCATCGGGACGATTACGCTGGCGCATATCACGTTTACGATGTGTTATGCGGCGGTTGTCGTGCAGGCGCGATTGCAGGACTTCGACAAGTCGGTCGAGGAAGCGGCGATGGATCTTGGCGCGACGCCGGTGCGCACATTTTTTCAGGTGACGTTGCCGATCATCGCGCCGTCTGTCGTTTCCGCGTGGCTTCTGGCGTTTACGCTTTCGTTGGACGATCTGGTGATTGCAAGCTTCACCACGGGGCCTGGCGCGACGACGCTGCCGATGAAAATCTATAGCCAGGTCCGGCTCGGGGTAACCCCGGAGATTAATGCCATCTCGACGATCTTGATCGGAATCGTGACGTTCGGTGTTCTGTGTGCGGCTTACTTCAGCCGTCGCCAGACGCAGCGTGCGGAACGGGAGCGCCGCTTGGCTTTCGGCGCGACGGACTAAGCGGTCAATCCGGCGGTTTGTGCTTTCCTGGAAAGCACGATAATCGTGCCATCGTGACAGGGAAAAACCACATAGCATCGTACTACGCCGCGACGGCGAACGACCCGACACGATATCCGTCGCTCGAAGGCGCGATCAAGGCCGACGTTTGCGTCATCGGCGGCGGTTTCTCAGGCGTTGCAACAGCGCTGACAATGGCCGAACGCGGGCGATCGGTCGTGCTTCTCGAAGCCCATCGCATCGGTTGGGGCGCGTCGGGCCGCAACGGCGGCCAGATGATAGGCGGCATCAGCGGCGAAGCGATGATCGAGCAGCAACTCGGCAAAGAGGGTGCAAAGCTCGTGCGTGACATTCGTTACCGCGGGCACGAAATCATAGAACAGCGCATCGCGAAGTACGGCATTGAATGTGATCTGAAGTACGGTTGGATGGAAGTCGCGGCGCGGCCGCGGCACATGCAGTCCATCCGCGCCCAGTTCGAACAGCGGGTGCGGGAAGGGGAGGGCGGTCATCTCGAATTGGTCGAGCCCGAAGATCTGCCGCGCGTGCTTGGCACGTCGGCGTATCACGGCGGGTTCATAGACCGGCGCAGCGGACATTTGCACGGGCTCAATCTCTGCCTTGGCGAAGCGCGGGCTGCCTCCGCACTCGGCGTCAAAATTTTCGAACATACGCGCGTCATTGCCCTCGAAGGTGGCGCCAAGCCATGGGTCAAAACGGAAAAAGGACGAGTAGAAGCCGGCACGGTTGTTATCGGCGGCGAAATCTTCGACCACTTCGGTCTGTTGCGGCTTAAAGGATTGATGCTGCCGACCGGGAGCTACATCATCGCGACCGAGCCCTTAAGCGAAGGCATTGTTGCGCAGATCAATCCGCAAGATCTCGCCGTATGCGACAGCAATGTCGTGCTTGATTATTATCGGCTGTCTGCGGATCGCCGGATGCTATTCGGCGGACGCTGTAACTATTCGAACCGCGATCCGAAAGATATCGGCGCCTCGATCCGTCCCCGCATGATCGAGATTTTTCCGCAGCTCAAGAATGCGAAGATCGATTTCGCGTGGGGTGGCCGTATCGCAATTGTCTTAAATCGTGTGCCGGTCATCGAACGCCTGGCGCCAAATCTGTACGTGCTGCAAGGCTACTCGGGCCACGGCGTCAACGCCACGCATATCGCGGCAGAAATTGTGTCGGATGCTATCTGTGGGACGACCGAAAGATTCGACCTTTTTGATCGCATCCGGCATACGCGCTTGCCGCTCAGCGGCTGGTTCGGCAATCAGATGCTGGCGCTCGGCATGCTTTACTATCGGTTGCGTGACTTGCTTTAGATCGGAGCCCTTGTCTGCGATTGCGGAGTATATGTGCTTCAGACATCGCCCCTTACGAATTGCGCCTAACCCCTTCGCGTCAAGGGAGGGGGAATAAACTACTTCTCCCCTTCCCTGGACGGGTACGGGGCGGGGGAGTGCGGCCGCTACCAGCGCAAAAAGCGCGAACCGGCGAGCGCGCCGAGGACGGCCATTACTGCAAAGCCGACTGGATACCAAACCGCCACGAAAAGCGGGCTGTCATCCGGACAATGGCTCGCGTAAAGCGTGGCGCCAATTCCAGCGGAAAGGACGCCCCCAATCGCGCCCGCAATCACTGGATGGCTCGGTGCGCCCGATTTCAGGGCGTAGAGCATTGCTAGGAAGGGCGCGACCGACAGTATCGGTATAATCGTCATGCAATAGAAGGAATTATGCCCAATCATGCGCTGATGCCAGTCGCCCGATGGCACGACGGCTAGCTCCATTCCAATTCCGAGCAGGAGAAGCGCCGGTCCAAACGCCAGCCACCAAAGGCTTCGGCCAGGATCGAAATCGGGCCGCGAGAGGCCGCGCACGATAAAAAACGCCGGAATAGCAATGCTCAGCATGACAATCAGCTTGAACGTGTATCGCACCGAATTCGTCAATAGTTGCGGAAAATCAGGACGCGGTCCAAGCGTGACCATGAAGGCGATGAGCGACACCACGGCACCAATGGCAAGCGCAACCGCAAACGTGCGCGCAATCGGCGGCTCGACGCTTTTGGCGTCGGCTGCAAGCGCATTGATGAGGTCGTCTGTCTTCATCCCGCTTTCTCTTGATAGGTATCGGCCAGTGTTTTCAGGCTTCGATGCAGCGCGACGCGAACGGCAACTTCCGTCATGCCGAGTCGGTCAGCGACATCCCGCGCCGAGTGGCCGTCAATGCTGATCGACCTCACGATGTCACGGTTGCGGTCGGACAACCCGTTCAACACACGATCAACGTCGTGAGCGTCGATGGAAGCCTGCTGGTCCTCACCTTCGATATCGAACTGAGACAGGTCCAGCGCGACCTCGGGCCGGCGGCCACGACGGCGCAGATCGTCGATCATTTTATTGCGCGCAATGGCCAAGACCCACGGCCCCAAGGGCATCGCCGGATCCCAGGTGTGCCGCTTCAGATGAACGGCCAGCAATACGTCCTGTACCACGTCTTCCACATCGTCGCGCGCCACGCCGACACCAGCGAAGCCGCGCCGGACGACTCCTCTCAAAAGCCGGGAAAGTTCCGCGAGAAGCTTGCGGTAAGCCGCCTCGTCGCCCGCAATAGCGGTGCGCATCAGCTCCGACCATTCCGCGTCTCGAGCCTTCCGGTCCAAAAATCATGCCTTCCAGAAGTTTCGCCAGCGGAAACCAAAACGTTACATCACAGCCGCGATATCAGCGCAGAATGCCCGGAGCGGCTAGCCCGTCGCATATGGCAGAGAGGCAGGGCGGTTCGCAAGATGGCAGAGTCGCGGGGCTCAGACACGGTGCTTCAGCCTATAGGAAGCCAGATCCAGAGAATGGCAACATAGGTCAGCCCATGCAGGAACTGATCAAGCCCAAGCGCGCACCAATATTGGCGATCGGCGAACTTCCAGCCGTAGTGGCGGACGACCTGCTCCTTCATCCAGTCGATGTGATAGTGCACGACGAATTCGGCCGTCAAAAGGGTGAAGGCGAGCGCTGCACTGCCGGCCGGAAAGAGAAGAAAAACTGGCAAAGTCAATATGATATGGGTGAACGCATGCAGCACGCCGCCCGGCGCGCCATAGGTGCCCTTCTGGCTGTAGATGAACGGCGTCTGTAGGAAGAAGTCGGCGACGGCATGCTTCGCCAGCAGATATATGATCGCGGCCAGAGCCGCGTGTGTCGGTGCCATGGGTATCCCGTGCTTTGGGCGGCCGACCGTGTTTCTTGTGGAATGCTCTGCGTAAGCAGAAGGTAAGGCGGCCGCAGGTGCTTTTTGGGTCTGTTGGTAACGCAACCAAACATGCGCCGCTGTCACCCGGGGAACAGGGCGACATCACTATTTGTGGCCCCGAATGAAATACTGTCATCCGAGCCGAGGCGAAGCGGAGAGCCGGGACCAGACCGGCGTTCCTGGGCAAGCCCCGGATCTCGCCGCAGATGGGGCTCGCCCAAGACGACAAACGGGGTAATGTTGTCCTTCGCGTCAGTTGACGCGCTGGACCTCGACAAGGTTGTCGGAGAAGGTCGGCGCGCGCCCGAGGCCCGACCACGCGTCAGATGAGATACAATTCACCGAGCCGTCGGAGCGGTTCAACGAGCGCCAGTAGCCGAGCGTGGCAACGACGACACCGTCGGGAACATCGTCGGTCACGCGTGCAACGCCTTCGAAATCGCCACGGTCATTATAAACGCGGACCGGATCGCCGTCGCGGACGGAGCGTCTTTGCGCGTCGCCGGGCGAGATCATGACGAACTGGTCGCCTTGAACTTTGATCTTGTGCGGCTCGTTGGCGTAGCACGAGTTGAGGAATGCGTGACTCTTCGGCGAGATGATGTTGAGCGAATAGAGCCTGGCGCGTTCCGGGTTGGTCTCGGGCCGCTCACGCGCTGGCACGTAACCCGGCAATGGATCGACGTCTTCGCCCGATTGCTCGCCTTCGTACATCGCGCGGAACGGTCCCGCGACGAAGTTCTTCGCATCGTGCAGCAGGAATTCCACCTTGCCCGAAGGCGTCGGGAACTTGCCTTCAGCATGCGGCGTGCGCGTATCGGCCGGCCCAACGTCAATCTTATAGAAGCCGTGCTGCTTGAAATATTCCATGTCGATGCCGCCCATCTTCGGGTCGGACCAGTTGATATATTCGGCGCAAAGCTCGCTGTCGGTCATTTTGAAGACCGGATCGTCGAAGCCCATCTCTTTCGCGAGCAGACGCCACATATCGCTCGTCGGCTTGCATTCGCCGGGGGGATCGACGGCCTTCTGATTGTACGTCAGATAGAAGTGCCCCCAGGACCACATCATGTCCTCGGCTTCGCCGGCCATCGCGGCAGGAAGCACGATGTCGGCGTATTTGGCGGTATCGGTGAGGAAATGCTCTGAGACGACTGTGAACAGATCCTCGCGCTGCAAGCCTTCGACGATCTTGTTCGTTTCAGGCGCCTGCGAAACGGGATTCGTGCAGAACACGAACAGGCTCTTGATCGGCGGATCGAGCTTCATTTCGCCTGTCAGCGCCGCGCCAAGGCGCAGATTGTTGACCACGCGCGTGCCGGGCTTGATCCAGTCCGGACGTGCGGCCTTTACCCAGTCGATCGGGAAATCCCAGAGCGGCATCTGCAGGAGACCACCGCCGACGTGGCGCCATGATCCTACAAGGGCCGGCAGACAACATGCGGCACGGATCGCCTGAGCGCCGCCGGCGCTCCGCTCCAGCGCAACGCCGATGCGTATAACGGAAGGCTGAGCCGTCGCGAATTCACGCGCGAATTTCTGGACATCGGCAGCTTTTACGCCGGTGACCTTCTCGACGTATTCGGGCGTGAAGTCGGCGGCGCGTTCCTTCAGCTCGGGATAACCGTAGGTGTAATTGTCGACGTAATCCTGGTCGACCAAGCCCTGCTGAATGATGGAATTGATGAAGCCCATCGCCAGCGCGCCATCGGTGCCCGGCTTCGGGCAGATGTGCCAGTCACCGGCCTTCGCGGTGCGCGATTTATAGGAATCGATGACGACGACTTTGGCGCCGCGCTTTTGGGCTTCGAGAACGAATGGCCAATGATGAAGATTGGTCGAAATCGAATTGCACGCCCAGATGACGATGAATTTCGAATGGACAAAGCTTTCGGGATCGACGCCACCGGTTGGGCCGACGGTCAAAAGCCAGGCCGTTGATGAGCCCGAGGCGCAGAAGGTCTTTTCGTTGACCGTCGTTCCGAGCTTGTTGAAGAATGGATCGCCGGAATTGATGCCTTGCACGAGGCCCATATTGCCGAGGTAGCTGTAAGGCATGATGGCCTGCGAGCCGTATTCGGAAATAATCTCGCGCCACCGCGAGCCGATTTCGGAAATTGCCTCATCCCAGGTAATACGCTTGAATTTTCGCGAGCCTTTCGGACCGGAACGCTTGAGTGGATACATCAGGCGATCAGGATTGACATGGTGATCATGAAAATCCTTGAGCTTGACGCATAAGCCGCCGCGCGTCATCGGGTGGTCTTTGTTGCCGCGCACATCAACAAGCCTGCCGTCGACGACCTCGTAGATCATTGCGCAGGTGTCCGGACAGTCATGTGGACATGCGCCGAAAAACTTATCGCGCTTAAGCTGCTCGTTCATGTTTCATCCCTGGCTGATTTGCCCCGCTTCAGGAGGTCTTTGCCCGTTATATTGTGACAGTTTGGCACTGGAAGGTACCAATCCCAAGCAAAATTCATCGCGAACGGTGACAAATATCCGTGTGCACAAAAACATGCGCCGAGTATTTAGCAATCCACTGATTTTCTATGACAATCTGAGGATTGATCGAAAGTAGCAATGCGTGTGGAATAGCTGTTGTTGCCTTCTGGAAGAGTCGCCCCTGTGTCGAAAACACTGTTTCCGGACCGACGAGTCATCTGGTTGCCGCTTGGGGACTGGAGCCCGCCTACGCGTTCGGTCGTCCATTGCTGCGCTTCGATGGTGAAGGCGCTCGAATTCGATTGCGACCAGCACGCAGACCCGTTCGACTGCGCAGATGCGCTCATTGTCTACAATGAAGTCATGGATGAATACGGCCTGATCATCCATGACGGCACGGCATCATATCTATTGATCGACCATTGCCCGTGGTGCGGAACGAAGCTTCCGGAAAGCGCGCGGGACAAATGGTTCGATGAGGTCGATGCGCTCGACCTTGGCAAAGGCGTCGATCCGCCTGCCCGATATTTTACGAGCGAATGGCGTCGCCGGATTTAGGCCGTTCGCGTCTTACGGCGTGTCAGCCGCGGTACAACAGTCGTCGTAAAAATGCTCACGCCCATGTGCATCGTGAATGCGGGTCCGTCCACGTGCATCGAACGAACTATAGCTATCCAGCGGCACCTTTCCGTATGCGCCCGGGAGATCGAGCACGTAGGTCGGCAAGGCAAGACCTGACAGGCGTCTGCGCAATTCGCGCATCAGCTCCTGACCTCTGGCGATTGTTGTCCGAAAGTGCGCCGTCCCCGGCGCAAGATCGCCATGGTGAAGATAATACGGCTTCACTCGATTTTCGACGAGCGCGCGCATCAAGCCTTCCAGAGTATCGGCATCGTCATTCACGCCTCGGAGAAGAACAGTCTGACTGACGAGCGGAATTCCGGCGTCGACGAGCTTGGCGATGGCGGAGCGCGCCGCGTCAGTCAGTTCGCGGACGTGGTTGGTGTGAAGACCGACGAAGGCCGTTTTGTTTGTTGTACGCAGCGCATCGACAAGCTCGTCCGTGATGCGCTCCGGATCGACGACAGGGACACGTGTGTGCCAACGAAGGACCTTGACGTGCGAGACGTCAGATAGCGCTTGTGTCACCTCGCGGATGCGGCGTGGGGAAAGGACAAGCGGATCGCCGCCGGTCAGGATGACTTCCCAAATCTGGGGCGTGCGCCGGATATAATCCAACGCAGCTGCAAAATCGTCCGCGGAGAGCGCCTCGCCGTTTTCAGGACCGACCATTTCGCGGCGGAAGCAGAAGCGGCAATAGACAGGACAGACGCTCGCGATTTTCAGCAAAACCCGATCCGGATAACGATGCACGATGCCGGGCGCTGGGCTTTTTATGATGTCGCCGATGGGATCGCTGCGCTCGGCGGGATGCGTTTCGAGTTCGCGGCCATCGGGCAAGAATTGCCGGGCAATCGGATCGTTCGGATTGCCTGTGTCGATCAGGCTCGCAATGGTGGGCGTGAGCGCAATGGCATAACGCGCGCCCACTTCACTTAACAGGGACGATGCGGCGCGCGGCATCAGACCGGCGGCGATGAGATCGTCACCAGAGGTGAGCTTTCGCGTAATGCGTTTTATTTCTGCGGCCATTGCGCGGTGTCGTGATCCGGGTGCTGGTGAGAAACGAGCTGCTTTAAAAACGGCGCCGCGTTCGTATCGGCAAGCGTGTGATGCGCGGGGAGTGCCGGAATCGTATCGACGTAGGGGAGCTTACCTTCAATGCCCCACTGCAGCTTGGGCGTAATGTTTTGCGGATTGTCGAACGCACCGATCGCAACCGCGATGCCGTCGGGCGCCTCGTACGTCAGCGGTGTGCCGCATTCGGCGCAGAAACCGCGCTCGACAAAATTCGACGAGCGGAATTTTTTCGGCGCGCCACGTGTCCACGTGAGCTTCGCGTTGCGCACCGAAACGAGAGGCGCATAGAAACTGCCGAACGCTTTCTGACACATGCGGCAGTGGCAGACGGAAGCATCTCCCAATTGGCCTGCAATGCGAAAGCGCACCGCTCCGCACTGGCATCCGCCTGAATGTGTTTGCTCGTGCATTGCTCTTCTCCCTCTCCCCATTCCCTGCACTCAAATGGGGAGGGGGACGTGATAATCCAATTACTTGCCCTCATTCGGGCAGTGGCGTCCAGATCACCTGATCGACCCGTTCGGCGCCGGTCGCGAGCATGACGAGCCGGTCGAAGCCGAGCGCGCAGCCCGATGCCTTGGGCATTTGCTCCAGAGCGGAAAGGAAATCCTCATCGATCGGGTAGCGTTCTCCGTAGATCTGACTTTTCTCCGCCATCCATCTTTCGAAGCGGCGGCGCTGTTCCTCGGCATCGGTCAGTTCTCCGAAGCCGTTCGCCATCTCGACACCGCAAGTATAGAGCTCGAAGCGTTCCGCAACGGCCGGATCGCGAGGCGACGGGCGCGCAAGCGCAGCCTCGCTTGCAGGGTATTCGTAAAGGATCGTGGGATACCGGCGGCCGAGTTCGGGTTCGATTTTCTCCACCACCACACGGCTGAAAATATCCGACCACGTATCATCCGTTGAGACGCGAATGCCGTTCGCCTCAGCCAAGGCCGCGAAGCGCTCACGATCGACGCCGTCGGTCGATAGCGTTTTGCAAAGGGGAATATGCGCGAATTGCTCAAATGCCTTAGTGAGTGTGAGTTTTTGAAATGGACCTGCGGCTTCGCACGTTTTGCCTCGATACGTCCAAGTCGCGCGCCGGGTAATATCGCTTGCAATCGTAAGGATGGCCGCGCAGTCGCGCCAAAGCGTCTCGTAGTCGTCATCGGCGCGATACCATTCCAGCATCGTGAATTCCGGAGCGTGCAGTGCGCCACGCTCGCGGTTGCGAAAAACGGGGGCGAATGTAAAAATTTTCGTCTCGCCCGCAGCGAGCAGTTTTTTCATGGCAAATTCCGGCGAGGTATGCAGGTAAAGATCCCGGCGCGCGAGATCAGTACCGACAAGCTCGGTGCGGAATGCGTGTAGGTGCGTCTCGTTGCCGGGAGAGATTTGCAGACATCCGGCGTCGATTTCGAGGAAACCTTCGGAGCCAAACCACTCCCTCAATGCGGCCTTGATACGGCTTCGCGCCACGAGAAAGGGCCTGCGATCCGAATGCCGGCCGGGGTTCCACCAGGGTGAAGATTGGGACATGGCTGAAATTAGGGCTTTTGCGGTGCCGTTGCCGCACTTGGCGACGCGAGGGTAAGCGGGTAAGAGACGCGTCAGATTCCCATGAGGATACCGACTGACCGGCCGTCCAGCGGACGGGCGCGGCATTTCGAATTTCAGAACGGAGACGTTAGGTGGTCAAGGTTATCGCAAGCTCGGTCCGCAAAGGCAATGTTCTCGATCTCGACGGCAAGCTCGCCGTCGTGATGCATGCGGAAAACATTCATCCCGGAAAGGGAACGCCCGTTACCCATCTCGAAATGCGGCGGATCGCCGACGGCGTGAAGGTGGTTGAACGTTACCGGACGACCGATCAGGTCGAGCGCGCCTACCTCGATGAAAAAGACTTCAATTTCCTTTACGAAGACGACATGGGGTACAACTTCATGCACCCCGAGACATTCGACCAGATCACCATTCCCAAGGACGTTTTGGGAGATCAAGGCCAGTGGCTGCAGGAAGGCATGACCTGCCTCGTCGCTCTACACGAAGGCAACCCGATTTCGGTCGAGCTGCCGCAGCGCGTGACGTTCGAGATCGTCGAAGCCGATCCTGTGGTTAAGGGGCAAACCGCGTCGTCGTCCTACAAGCCGGCCAAGCTTTCAAACGGTGCGCGCGTAATGGTGCCGCCGCATATCGGTGCAGGCACACGCGTCGTTGTGATGACAGCGGACGGTTCTTACGTCGAACGCGCCAAGGACTGATTGATCTCTGAGCTGCGAGCTACGCCGCGTGTTGGCCCGTGGCAATGGGGTTCTGGGGCGCCACCTCGTCCGTGACCACAGTAAATTGCGTCAACGTGTGTTGGCCGAACGATGTCACCATTGCAACGTCGGCGGCATCGCGGCCGCGGGCAATGACGATGCGACCAATGCGCGGCACGTTATGGCGCGCGTCGAACGTGATCCAGCGATGATCGAGATAAACTTCGAACCAGGCGCTGAAATCCATGAGCGCCGGATCGCGCGGGACGCCGATATCGCCGAGATAGCCATTGACGTAGCGGGCTGGGATATTGAGGCAACGGCAAAATGCGATCGCCAGATGCGCGAAATCGCGGCAGACGCCGATACGCTCCGTGTAAGCACCTAGAGCCGTTCGCGTCGATCGCGCGGCCTTATAGTCGAACGCGATGTGGTTATGCACGAAATCGCAAACCGCTTTAACGCGGCGATATCCGGGCTCGATGTTTCCGAACAGCTGCCAAGCAATCGCCGTCAACTCGTCGGTCTCGCAATAGCGGCTGCCGGAAAGGAAGTGCAGCGCGTAGGTGGGCAGATCGCCGACGGGCACTTCGCGCGCTTCCAGGGGATGCTCCTCCAGCTTTCCGGAATCGCGAATAACGGCACGATAGGAAAATTCCATTTTGCCCGGCGGTACGACCAGCCTTTGGGTACGGTTGCCGTAGAGATCGAGACCCGGCTCAACCGGCAAATGCAATGAATTGAATTCATCCTCAAAGAGGATGTCGTTGCGCCGGTCGGGATGGATGTCCAAAAGGAGAAGCAGCGGCGTCGGGGCCGAAACCTCGAGCCCGATATCATAGCCTGTGTGAATGAGCATTGGCCCGCGTCCCGTGTGACGATACGAGTTCAACGCTATGCAGGGCGTGAATGTTCCGATTTTTCAAATGCTTGTTTGCACAAAGATTATGCACGACGTGGCGGGAATGCGGTCAGATGTCGAGCTTGAGGACCTTCACTGGCGTGCCGGCGGCTTGAGCCGGTGCGTCTGCGGGGACGACGATCAAACAGTCCGCATTCTGAAGAGCGGTGATGAGGCCGCTGTCCTGATTTTTGAAGGGCGCCGCGCGCGCCGGCGATGTGCTGAGGTCGAGACGCGCGCGCATATAGTGCTCGCGCGAGCCATTTGCGGGAAGCGGCTCCGCCAGCACGGCGTCGATACTTTCGAGAGGCGCCTCGCGCCCAAGCAGCCGGCCGATAAGCGGAACAAGAAAGACGCGCGAGCAGATGAGAGAAGAAACCGGATTGCCTGGCAGGCCGAGGCAATGCTGGCGTGATCCGCCGATGGTGCGCGAGCCAAAAAATAACGGTTTTCCGGGTCGCATCGCGATTTTATAGAAATCGAGCTTCGCGCCGGCTTTTTCGAGCGCAGGACGGACAAGATCATGATCGCCGACAGACGCGCCGCCGATCGTCACAAGGACGTCGGCGCCTGCGGCTTGATCGAGCGCAGCAGCAAGCGATTGAAGGGTATCGCGGGCGATGCCAAGCACACGCGCTTCGCCGCCCGCCGCTTCGACAACGGCTGCGAGCCCGAATGAATTCGAAGCAGAAATCTGCCCTTGTCCAAGCTCGGTTCCAGGTTCGACGAGTTCGTCGCCGGTAGAAAGAAGCGCGACAATGGGACGACGGACGACGGGAAGAGTGGCGTGCCCGGCCGCTGCTGCGAGAAGGATGTCGCGGGCGGTCAGGCGTTTGCCCTTTTCCAGTAAACGCTGGCCTTTTCGGAAGTCTTGTCCCGTTGGCCTGACGTTATCGCCGGGCTTCACGGGGTCTTGAATGGTAATGCGCGATCCATCGGCCGAGGTGTTTTCCTGGATAACGACGGCGTCTGAACGCGTGGGAAGCGGAGCGCCGGTGAAGATGCGAACAGTGTCGCCGGGCGCGATCTCTCCGGAAAATGGACGTCCGGCTCCTGACTCGCCGATCATTGTCAAAATCGTGGGCACTTGCGGTACGTCAACCGCACGCACGGCATAGCCGTCCATCGCGGATGCATCGAACGGCGGATTATCGACACGTGCCTCGATGTGCTCGGCAAGCGTGCGTCCCAAGGCCTGGCGCAAGCCGATGAGCTCCGTCCCCAACGGGGTCGCAGATGCGAGCACGCGTTTCAGCGCTTCGGCAACGGGAAGCAGGGCCATATTATGAACGTTCCTTGCGCCGCTCAGGCGCCGTAAATGCCCCCGATTTGCCGCCCGTTTTTTCGACCAACCGCACGCCTTCGATCACCATCGTTTTGTCCGCGGCCTTTAGCATGTCATAGAGCGTCAAGCAGGCGACGGTCACGGCGGTCAACGCTTCCATCTCGACACCCGTCTGTCCCGAGACTTTCACTTCGGCGGTAACGTGGATACCGGATGGCTTGTGCGAAATCGCGAAATCGAGTGACGCCTTCGTAATCGCCAGCGGATGACAAAGTGGAATCAAGTCGTGCGTTTTCTTCGCCGCCATGATGCCCGCGATGCGCGCCGCGCCGATGACGTCGCCTTTCTTTGCTTCGCCGGTTTCGACGAGCGCCAGAGTTTCGGGCCGCATGGAAATGAACCCTTCCGCGACGGCGCGTCTTGCTGTTGCCGCTTTGCCGGAGACATCGACCATGCGGGCTTCGCCTTTGTCGTCGATGTGGGAGAGCTTGCTCACGGTGCTTCAGCCTCTGCCGAGCAATATCTTGGTCGCGGCGGTGACGTCGGCCTGACGCATCAGACTTTCGCCGACGAGATACGTGTGGACGCCAACCTTGGCGAGGCGCGTGAGATCGGCAGGTGTGAAAATACCGCTTTCGCCAACGACGATGCGATCTTTTGGAACTTTCGGCGCCAACTCTTCGGTGGTTTCCAGTTTTACTTCGAACGTCTTGAGATTGCGATTGTTGATGCCGATCAAGCGGCAGTCTAGCTTTAGCGCGCGATCGAGCTCAGCCGCATCGTGAACTTCCGCTATCGCATCCATGCCCCAATCCTTTGCGGCTTCCGCAAGGTCATGCGCGGTCGCATCATCGACCTCGGCAAGGATGATGAGAATGCAGTCAGCACCCCATGCGCGTGCCTCGGCAACCTGATAGGTGTCGATCATGAAGTCTTTGCGCAGGACGGGAAGCGAGGTTGCTTCGCGCGCCGCGGTAAGGAAATCGGGAGCGCCCTGAAACGACGGCCGGTCGGTCAAGACGGAAAGACAGGCGGCTCCCCCGGCCTCGTAAGCCTTGGCCAACCCAGGCGGATCGAAGTCTGCGCGGATCAAGCCTTTAGACGGCGATGCCTTCTTGACCTCGGCAATCAGCGCAGGTTGTTTTTGTTTGAGCTTAGCTTCGATGGCACCTGCGAACGGGCGGACCCTAGGTGCCGAACGCGCATATTCAGCAATAACGCGCAGCGGCTTCAGAATTTGCGCGCGGGCGACTTCCTCGCGCTTGTAGGCAGTTATCTTGTCGAGAATATCGGTCATCGATCACACCGTATCCTTGGTGACGGCGACAAGACGATCGAGCGCGCGCGCGGCGTGACCGCTGTCGATCGCAGTCTCGGCTTTCTCGATGCCATCACGCAGCCCGTCGGCCTTGCCGGCGACGATCAATGCCGCAGCCGCGTTCAGCAGGACGATATCGCGATAGGGGCCAGGTTCGCCCTGCAGCAGGGTATGGATTGCGGCCGCGTTCGTCGCGGCATCGCCTCCCTTGAGCGCTGCGATATCGCTGCGCCGCAGGCCCGCATCCTCTGGTGTCAGATCGAACGCGAAAACGTCACCGTTTTTCAATTCCGCGACGTGGGTGACGCCTGTCGTCGTCAGCTCGTCCATGCCGTCGGCGCCGTGGACGACCCAGGCGTGCTCGGAGCCGAGCTTGCGCAGCACTTCGGCAATTGGCTGGACGAGCTTCTTGTCGTAGACGCCGAGCACCTGGCGCTTCACCTCGGCGGGATTGCAAAGCGGACCGAGCAAATTCAAAAGCGTGCGTAAACCGAGGTCGGCCCGGACCGGCGCCCAAGCCTTCATTGCGGGATGATAGAGCGGCGCCCAGAGAAAACCGACACCGGAGTCGGCGATAGCACGCGAAACGACGACCGGCGGCACGTCGAGGGTAACGCCGAGTGCGGCAAGCACATCCGATGCTCCCGAGAGGGACGTCACCGCGCGATTTCCGTGTTTCGCTACGATGGCTCCGGCACCGGCCGCGACAAGGGCAGCTGCCGTCGAGACGTTATAAGTTCCGCGGCTGTCACCGCCCGTCCCCACGATGTCAACAGCACCCGGAGGCACATCGACGGTCGTCATGCGGCTGCGCATGAATTTGGCGGCGCCTGTGATTTCGTCGATCGTTTCGCCGCGCACGCGAAGGCCCATCAGAAAGGCGCCCATGGCGACCGGCGGTGCGATGCCGGACATCAGAAGATCAAGGGCTTCCTGCATGCCGTCGTCGCCGAGCGTCTCGCCATCGGCGATGCGGTTCATCAGACGCTTCAACTCGCGGGCGGGATTGGCGACGGTCGTCATTGCTGGTGTCGTCGTCACGAGTGGAATCTCACGGGTTAGGCCGCCTTGCGGCTTTTCGGCGTGAAGCCTGCGAGCGAGAGGAAGTTCGCGAGCAACGCATGGCCCTGCTGCGAGGCGATGCTCTCGGGGTGGAACTGCACGCCATGGACAGGGTGCGACTTGTGCTGCAGGCCCATGATGATGCCGTCGTCCGTTTCAGCCGTGATCTCCAAACAATCGGGCAGCGTCGCGCGATCGACGATCAGCGAATGGTAGCGGGTAATTTCGAATTGTTTTGGAAGCCCCTTAAAGATGCCCTTGCCGGTGTTGGTGATGGTCGAGAGCTTGCCATGCATTGGCGTCGGAGCGCGTACGACTTTGCCGCCGTAAGCTTGTCCAATGGCTTGATGACCGAGACAGACGCCGAGCAGCGGGACCTTCGACCCAGCCTTTTTTATGAGATCGAGGCAGACGCCGGCTTCGTTGGGCGTGCAAGGCCCCGGCGACAGAACAATGGCTCGCGGCTTCTTTGCCAAGACTTCATCCGCCGACACCTTATCGTTGCGGATCACGACGCTTTCTGTGCCAAGCTCGCCCAGATAATGAACGAGATTGTAGGTAAAGCTGTCGTAGTTATCGATCAGGATCAGCATGTTCGCCTTTGTAGGACAACCTATGGCCGAGGCCGGATTTGGGACCTATCTAGCAGACCGGACGCAGTGTGCGACACAAGAATGTGGGCGTCCTAAATCCCAGTTTAAACGGCCGAAGCGCGGTCTCGCGGCGTCATGAACACTTCCAAATGGCCTGATGCGGAGCCGACATCCCGCCATGCGGTCTCCCGAAAGGAAAAAACCGCCAGCGCGCAGGTCGGAAATTTGTCCTCGATGCGCGAAATCGATTTCGCATCTCCGGTTTCGGTCAGCATCAAAGCGAGACCGTGCAGTCCCGGATTGTGGCCGATCATGAGGACCCTTTTGCTCGTCGGGGCGACTTGACGTAGCCGGTCGAGGAGGGTTTCGGGGTTCGTCAGGTAGAGTTGTTCGTCGAAGATGATTTGCGCATGCGTATCGGCACCATCCGCTTCCAACAGCTCAAGCGTTTCTCGCGTTCTCTTGGCCGGCGAGCAGAGGATCAGTTGAGGCTCGAATTTTATGGACCTCAAAGCTTCCCCCATGAGGGGCGCCGCACTGCGGCCACGCGCGTTGAGCGGACGATCGAAATCATCCAGCTCTCCGGATTCCCAGCTCGATTTCGCGTGTCGAAGAAGTGCGAGTGCTAGCATTGCGCCCCAGAGCCGGCATTGCGGATGATCCGCAGTTCTACAGCACGTCATTCGTGCCGTTAAGCTGTAGGGTATTGGCGGCGTCGCCGCAACGAAAGGCGGATGAATAAAGGCCCGTGACAGATGGATTACGTGCTGGCTCCGTTCGTGTGGCTGCTTGGGACGCTGGTGAGCATCGCGTTCTGGCTGCTCACGCAGCTTTTCTGGATCGTGCTTTGGCTTGTGCTTCCCATCGTCGTGGCGGCTTTTGTTGCACTGCGCATCGCGGAGCGGGTTCTCGGGCAGGACAAGGTTCGCGCGTGGGTGCGGGCCAGGACGCAGACGTACGGAGCGGCGGCGTCCAAACGCGCACAGCGGTGGCTATTTGCGCTCGGCGTGGTGCCGGTCCGCGTGCTCTTCTGGTTTGTGCTCTACGCCATCTGGCACAGCGTCGTCAGCTTGCTGTGGCGACCGCGATGGACGCCGTGGCAGCGCGCATGGGCACGGCGTTGGCGTCGGCAACCGCAATTAGAGACGAAGGCTTGAACGGAGCTTTTATTGTGTCCCCAATACTCGATGGCCGCCCTGAGGTGGCCATCCAGGGCTCTTTCCGGCGAGGCTCTGGATGGCCGGGCCTGGCCATAACGTTGAAGGGGTATGAATGCGTTCAGCCGAACATGCCGCCGTTGCCGCCTGAATCGGGTGTTCCCGATCGCTTTGAGGCAAAGCGCACGGCTTCTTCGGCGGCGCGAACGACGGCCTTCGCCTTATTGATGCATTCCTGCTGTTCGTTCTCGGGGATGCTGTCGTGAACGATGCCCGCGCCGGCTTGTACGTGGATCATGCCGTCTTTCAGGATCGCGGTGCGAAGCACGATGCACGTGTCCATTTCGCCGCCCGCTGAAAAATATCCGACGCATCCGGCGTAAGGTCCGCGCTTCGCTTTTTCGAGTTCCGCAATGATTTCCATGGCGCGGACCTTCGGCGCGCCGGAAACGGTGCCCGCCGGAAATCCGCCCATCAAGGCGTCGATGGCGTCGTGATTTCTTTCGTCGAGGGTGCCGATCACGTTAGAGACGATGTGCATCACATGGCTGTAGCGCTCGATGACGAACTGGTCGGTGACGGTGACGGTGCCGGGCGCCGCGACGCGGCCGACATCGTTGCGGCCGAGATCGAGCAGCATCAGATGCTCGGATCGTTCCTTGGGATCGGCGAGCAGCGCAGCCGCCAGCGCCTTGTCCTCGGCCTCATTGACGCCGCGGCGCGCGGTGCCTGCGATCGGGCGAATGGTGACGACGCCGTCGCGCACGCGCACGAGAATTTCGGGCGACGATCCGACGAGCTGGAACGATCCGAAATCGAGATGGAACAGAAACGGCGACGGATTGAGCCGCCGCAGCGCGCGGTAGAGCGCGAACGATGGCAAGGCAAACGGCGCGGAGAAACGCTGCGAGAGCACGACCTGAAAAATGTCGCCGGCCTTGATGTAGTCCTTCGCTTTCGCGACCATCGCCATGTATTCGGCAGCGGACGTATTCGATTCCGGCTCCGGAACTTCGATATCGATTGCGGCCTTCGACGAGGCGTGCGGCAGCGGCGCTTCGAGGCTGTCTATAGCGGTTTGCAGGCGGCCGACCGCCGACGCGTAAGCATCTTGGGCAGAACTGCCGGGAGTGGGCCGAACCGGCGTTACAAGCGTCATCTCGTCTTTCACATTGTCGAAGATGAGCATCAGCGTCGGGCGGATCAGAATTGCATCCGGTACGCCCAAATTGTCGGGTGTCATTTCCGGCAATTGTTCGATCAGGCGGACGGTGTCGTAGCCCATGTAGCCGAAAATGCCCGCAGCTATCGATGGAAGAGCTTCCGGCAGAGCGATTGCGCTTTCGGCCAGAAGCTTGCGGAGGGACTGCAGCGTCGGTGCATCGTCGGCGACGAAGGCCGACGGATCGGTGACGGGTGTGCGGTTGATGCGTGCGGTGTTGCCCTCGGCTTGCCAGATCACGTCAGGCGAGAAACCGATGACCGAATAGCGTCCGCGCGCCGAGCCGCCTTCAATCGACTCGAGAAGAAAGCTCATCGGCCGGCAGTCGCCGAGCTTCAGATAGGCAGAGACGGGTGTCTCTAAATCCGCAACGAGACGCGTCCAGACGACTTGTGCGGTGCCGCTGTCATAGACCCGAGCGAAATCTTCGCGAGCGGGATATATCTCGGCACCCGAACCGGACCTTGCGTCGACTGGCGACGGCGGTGACGTCAAGGCAGCCACCTCTCGCTCACTCTTCGCTGACGCCAACGGCTGCGTTCAGTTCTGCCTGATTGATCGATGTCCCGTATTTGGCCTTCAGAGCTTCAGTGTATTCGCTCAGCGATTGATTGGCCAATTGATCTTGGAGCTGGTGGTTCAGTTCGTCGGTCTCGGTTAGAGACGGAGCAGGCGCGGGGATGATATCGGCGACCTTGAACACGATCTCTGTCGTGTTGTCGGGCGAGGGACCGTGTCCGGCGCGGCCTTTCTGCAGCCCGAAAGCTTGCGTCACCATCGCCTGCGTGATGCTTTGCGGGATCGTTTTACGCGTGATCGGCTCGGTCTTTTCGACCTTGTTCTTGGCCTCGCCCTCGATTGCGGTCATAGGCTGACCGGAATTGACCTTGTCGGTGAGCTTCTTCGCGAGCTCATCGAGGAGCCTATGGCGCTCCGACGACATGTAGTTCTTTTTCACATCGTCTTTGACTTCATCATAAGGCTTCTGTTTGGGGGCATCTGTCGAAAGCACATTGACCCAGGCGAAGCCATCGTCGGGCAAATCGACAGGGCTGTCGTCGTTGCTGTCGGGAGCGAAGGCACGCGCCACAATCTGGCGAAGGTAGGGCACCACCATTACGGGCTTGCCGTCGGGCGCGAGCCCGGTTGCATCGGTGGCAGGAATTTCCTTGAAGCCGATTTTCAACTTGTCCGCGATTTCCTTCAGCGTCTTGCCTGCGAGACGTTCATCCTCGATCTCGTCGCGCTTGTTTTGCAGGTCATTGCGCGCTTTTTCTAAGGCGAGCTTATCGCGGACTTGGTCCTTCACATCCGCGAGCGTATGCGTGACACCGGGCTCGATTTGCGTGACCCGCAGGATCACCGTCGCGAACCGGCCCTCGACGACATCGGAATACTTGTCTTTCTCCAGAGAGAAAGCGACGTCCGCGATCTTCGGATCGATCAGGGCTTTCTTGGTCACGAGCCCGAGATCGACATCCGTATCCTTCGCGCCCGCTTCCTTTGCGACTTCACCAAATGTCTTCGTGCCGTCGCGCAGCGCTTTGAGAGCGGCTTCAGCCGCTGCCTTATCCTTGAACGCGATCTGCTGCACGCGCCGTTGCTCGGGCGTATTGTAGCTATCTTTGTTCTGTTCGTAAGACTTGGAGATCTCGTCGTCCGAGACCTGAACCTGCTTCTTGAGTTCGTCCGCCGTCAGCGTCAGCACCTGAACCTTACGGTACTCGGGCGTCATATATTGCGCTTTGTTTGTCTCATAGCGCTTTTTCAGCGTCGCTTCGTCGGGCTCGGCGACGGTGACCGCATCGGGATCAATCTTGACCCAATCGAGAACGCGTTTTTCATCATTATAAGCGTGCATTGCTTCAAACAGCGGTTTCGGCACTGTCTGAGCGTTCAAAAAGGACTCGATGATTGCGGAGCGCAGCTCGTCCTTCCGGCGAAGGTTTAGAAAGCCCAGCTCGCTAAGCCCCATCTGCTGCAAAAGCCCCTCAAATCCGCGGCGATCGAATTTGCCGTTGGTTTGGAAATTCGGATCGGATTCGATATTCTCAATGAGCGTTTTGTCTGAAAGAGCAAGACCCAGCTGCTTTGCATGCTCTTCGACTGCGGTACCGGCGACGAGCTGCGCAAGCACTTGCCGGTCGAGCCCGAAGGCATGACCTTGCTCGGCGGTGATATGCTGCTTCGTCTGCCGCGAAATTCGATCGAGTTCGTTCTGATAGCTGCGCCGGAATTCTTCCGCTGAAATTTCGGTGCGGCCGACCTTCGCGACGTAGCCGCGTCCCCAGCCGCGGAAAACGTCGGCGACACCCCAGATACCGAAACTGAAGACCAGAATTCCGAACAGCAGCTTGGCGACCGGAGTTTGGGCGCCGCGTCTTAATGCTTCAAGCATGGAAGTAGAAATTCCCGTTGATGGAAGCGTGACGCTGCCGCGCGGGAGGGCGTAGGGTCAACCGGCTTCGTATGGTAAATGACCCCACGTGACGGGGCGGACTGGCATGATATGAAGCGCAGGCCGCAGCAGATTGCAAGGGCAGAGGGTGCATGCATCCGCAACGGCGTGGAACTGTATAGAACGCCGTCTCGAGCCGACACAAAGGGACAGCATGGCAGGGCAAAAGCAAGAACGTCGGCCCCTTGTGGCCGGAAACTGGAAGATGAACGGGCTTAAGGGGAGCTTGAGCGAGATCACCGCCATCCGCGATGCTCTTAGCGGACCTTTGGCCGCCGTTGCCGCCGACGTTCTTATTGCGCCGCCAGCGACGGTCATCGCGTCGTTTGCCGCTGCCGTCGCCGGTACGCGTCTGGCGCTTGGCGCTCAGGATTGTCACGCCAAGCCGCTCGGCGCGCATACCGGGGACATTTCGGCTGAGATGCTCAAGGATGCGGGAGCTTCGGCGGTCATCGTCGGCCATTCGGAGCGGCGCGCCGATCACGGCGAGACGAGCGCCGAGGTCAGGGCGAAGGCTGCGGCCGCGCATCGCGCCGGTCTTGTGGCGATTGTCTGTATCGGCGAGACCCAGGGCGAACGCGCTGCTGGCGCAACGCTCTCCGTCGTGTCTCGGCAACTCAAGGCGTCGCTGCCGAAAGAAATAAACGGTGCCAATACGGTAATCGCTTATGAACCGGTTTGGGCAATCGGCACCGGATTGATACCGACGGCAAGCGATGTCGAAGCGGTGCACGCCGCAATCCGCCAGGATCTCAAGGATATCGCGGGTGCAGAAGGTAGCTCTATCCGCATTCTCTATGGCGGCTCGGTCAAACCGGATAACGCGGCGACATTGCTATCCGTCGCAAACGTCGATGGCGCGCTCGTCGGGGGCGCCAGTCTTAAAGCCAGTGATTTTCTGGCCATAGTTCGCGCTTATGAGGGCAAGTGATGCCATTCTTCCGATTCTCTGTCGCGCTCGTGGCCGCTTGGATTTTTCCTGCGATTGCGGCGCATGCAACTAAGCCGAAACTGGACGAGGACACCTGCGCGCAATTGCGGCTCGAACAGAGCAAGTTTTTGAAGACAGGTATTCTCTCCGACATGGCCAAAGGACCGGATTGGGCAAAGGCCCATCTCTCGGCCGATCGCCTGCAGGAAATCAAACATTATATCACGCTTGACGAGCAGGTGCGGTTCGGATGCCGCGATGCCAAGCTCTCGGCCGACGCGGAAAAAGCGAGCAAGGCTGCGGCACGCATCGAGATCAATTCGGACGCGGACCCCATTGCTCCGGTGGTCAAGGATCCCGTAAAACCCGGAGCCAAACCGGAAGCGAAGAAAAAGCCGCGTTTGCGGAAGCACATCTCGCATAAAAAATCTAAGAAGCTTCAGAAGTCTGGCAGCCTCGAACGGCCGCATGGCTCGGGATCGGCCGCTGCATCGGTTTCGGCGGCGGCGGAAAGCGGCGGTGGTGAACCGCAGAAAGGCTCATCGGACGGCGTAACTCCGAAACTTCCTGCGTTCGGTTTCGGCGAAACGGTCGTCCTCCCGCACGACGCCCCGTAACTCCAGAGTTTTGCACGGTATTCCAATGTTTCTCGGCATTGGAATCGGTGGGACTGGCCGGATAGCTCGGCGTGGTGTATAGCGGCCGCTCAAGGGCCGGCCGTCGGCCTCGCGATCAAATTTTAAGCTTTTGGATTACTCCGTTATGGCCACCGTCCTCCTTGTCATTCACCTGATGATCTCCGCCGCTCTCGTTGGGGTCGTGCTGCTGCAGAAATCCGAGGGTGGCGCGCTGGGTATCGGCGGCGGTGGCGGCGGCGGTGGCTTTCTGACGGGTCGCGGAACCGCCAATCTCCTCACGCGCACGACGGCGGCGTTGGCGGCTGCCTTCTTTCTGACCAGCATTCTTTTGACGCTGCTGGCTCGCCATACGGCGCCCGTCGGCTCCATGTTCGATCAGGGAAGCTCGGGCGCGGCTCCGACGACCGGTCCTGCCGTTCCAGGCGAAAACACGTCGAAAGCGCCGGCGGGCCGCGGCGGCATTCTAGACAAGCTTCAGCAGCGCGGAAACGCTCCTGCTGTTCCTCAGAACCAGTAGACGATAATTGGTCCACTGGGACCTTCGGCCCCGCGCATCGAGCCGGATGGACCCGGGCACAGTTCCTTGTAAATATGCATGGGGCTGGGGCGAGGGGGACACATCATGGCCATGCATGTTCGTAGGGGGGTTCGGCTTGTGTTCAGCCGAGGCCCAGTCTGCATTCGAAAGGCCGCCTTTCCGATCGCGGGTGCGGCATCGCTTTTGATGGCTGCCTGCGGCGCCAACATGAGCGATCTCTCGACCTCATCGATCGCTTCGTACCAGCCCGCCAGCTTCTTTTCGCCCAACGGCTACGCGGTCTCCGCAAATGCCGACGGCAGCCTTCATGTGACGGCATCCGGTCCTCCCGGGACGCCGGCTTCGCGCCTCGAAAAGATAGCCATGGCACGCGCCGCCGAATACGGCGAGGAGCAGCACGCGAAGACATTCAGGGCGACGGCGCCGCAGACATCGATCACCTGCGGCAAGACGAAGATCGCCAACAAGGACGGCCAGATCAACGTGAAGCCTTTGGACTATCGAACTGTCGCAATCGACGTCAGCTATGGCACGGACGCGCAGGATCCGACGTCGCGTCCGATCCATGGAACGGCTGAGGCATTGAAGGCGGAACTGGCGTCGGAAACGGTGCCGCCCGACGCGCAAATGGCAGCCGTCCAGGAAGTTTCCCAACACTGCGGCAGGTAGCTGCAACGTAGCTCGCGGGGTTAACAGGCCAGCATTGCGACCTTTTCGAATGGTGGAGGTGCAAAAAAGGCGCTTCCGAATCCGGTGCCGGGTGTGCAAGAACCAAGGCCCATGCAACGGTATATCTTCATCACCGGCGGCGTGGTCTCCTCCCTTGGAAAAGGTCTCGCATCCGCCGCCCTCGGCGCGCTTCTTCAGGCGCGCGGTTATTCGGTCCGGCTCAAGAAACTTGATCCATATTTGAATGTCGATCCGGGCACGATGAGCCCGTATCAGCATGGGGAGGTCTTCGTCACCGATGACGGTGCCGAGACGGACCTCGACCTCGGCCATTACGAGCGGTTCACCGGCGTGCCGGCCAAGAAGTCGGACAACGTCACGACCGGCCGTATCTATCAGGACATTCTCGCCAAGGAACGCCGCGGCGACTTCCTCGGCGGAACCGTGCAGGTCATTCCGCACGTCACCGATGCGATCAAGAATTTCGTTCTGTCCGGCAACGAGGACGTCGATTTTGTGCTGGTCGAGATCGGTGGCACGGTCGGCGATATCGAGGGCCTGCCGTTCTTCGAAGCCATCCGTCAGCTCGGCAACGAGCTGCCGCGCGGATCATCGGTTTTCATCCACCTGACGTTGATGCCGTTCATCCCGTCGGCAGGTGAATTGAAAACCAAGCCGACACAGCACTCGGTCAAGGAGCTGCGTTCGATCGGTATCCAGCCCGATATTCTTCTCTGCCGGTCCGATCGCGATATTCCGGTCAGCGAGCGCAAAAAGATCGCGCTGTTTTGTAACGTCCGGCCGGAAGCGGTCATTCAGGCACTCGACGTGGCGTCGATCTACGATGTGCCGCTCGCCTATCATCGCGAAGGACTTGATCGCGAAGTGCTTGCGGCTTTCGGCATTACGGGCGCACCGAAACCGGATCTCGCGCGTTGGGAATCCATTTCGAAAAGTATTGCGCAGCCCGAAGGCGAGGTCACGATTGCAATCGTTGGCAAGTACACCGGGCTCAAGGACGCTTACAAGTCCTTGAACGAAGCGCTGGTGCATGGAGGCATAGCCAACCGCGTCAAGGTCCATCTCGAATGGTTCGAGAGCGAGATCTTCGAGCGCGAAGACCCGGCGCCTTATCTTGAGGGCGTAAACGGCATCCTCGTGCCGGGCGGTTTCGGCGAGCGCGGCGCGGAGGGAAAAATGCTCGCTGCGAAGTTCGCGCGCGAGCGTGGTGTCCCCTATTTCGGCATCTGCTTCGGCATGCAGATGGCCTGCCTCGAAGCCGCACGCAATTTGGCTGGCATACGCGACGCGGGTTCAACCGAGTTCGGCGAGACGGTCGAACCGGTCGTCGCGATGATGACGGAATGGATGCGCGGCAACGAATTGGAGCAGCGGCGCCAGGGCGGGGAGCTTGGCGGGACGATGCGCCTCGGAGCCTATGCAGCGGATCTCGCCGAAGGAAGTCATATAGCCAAGGTCTATGGAACGATGGCGATCTCCGAGCGTCACCGGCACCGCTATGAGGTCAACATGCGCTACCGCGAAGCGCTCGAAAAAGCCGGGCTCAGATTTGCCGGGCTATCGCCCGACGGCTTGTTGCCTGAGACGGTCGAATATCCCGACCATCCATGGTTCATCGGCGTGCAATATCATCCCGAGCTCAAGTCACGCCCGTTCGATCCGCATCCGTTGTTCGCCAGCTTCATAGCCGCCGCCGTTGAGCAAAGCCGGTTGGTATGAGGCACTGGTCCGCCAATGCCAACGTCTCGGATCGGAACAGCGCTTGAGCTTTTACACGCCTAAGGTGTGAGAGGCTGGATTTAGCCATCGACGTTCGATTGCTGCGCGCGCATTTTGCAGTCGTTTAAGGGCGTGGATGGGGATCGAAATGGATCGGCGTAGTCTATTGAAGAGTGGCACCGCGCTTGTCGCCGCGACGGTCGTTGCCAGTAGCGAAGCGCGCGCCAGATTTGGCCCGGTACTGCCCCACGATAAGCGTTTTATGCAGCTTGCAATCGACGAAGCGGCGAAGGCCGAAGTCCCGTTCGGTGCTGTGATCGTGAGGAACGGTGAGGTGCTCGCTCACGGTTATAATCGCACTCGTGTTGATCGAGATCCGACCGCACACGGCGAAATGGTCGCCATCCGGGCTTTTCTTGCGGCGCACGGACCGGAGGAACTCAAAGGCGCGACGCTCTACACGTCCGGCGAACCGTGCTGCATGTGCATGGGCGCGATTCTCTGGTGCGGGATCGGGCGGCTGGTCTTTGCAGCCTCGGTCGATCAACTTGCGACCAAAATTGGTCAGATCATGCTGTCGGCGGAAGACGTTGCGGCGAAGGCGCCGTTCGCGCCGATCGAGATCGCAGGGGGGCTTCTGGCGGATGACGCAATGCGGCTCTTCAAATAAAGCAAAACGCATTTGCCAGATGCGGCCAATAAAAAATCCCGGCGGTGCGGCCGGGATTTTCGTTTTTCATAGGTCGGAGTCGCGCCGTTATGGCGTCGTTGCCGGTGCGGCCGGCGCGGTTGTTGCGGCCGGCGCGGTTTCCACAGTACGGACGTCGAGTTTCAGGGCGCCGCTATACAGCAGACCGCCGAACACGACGGCGAAGACGATCGCAGTCACCAAAGCATTCAGGAAGCGGTTCGAGAACGAAATTATATTGCCGATCAGATCGAGGATGAAAACGATCACGGCGCCGATCAAAACCGGCTCAATCCAAGGGTATTGTTCTAGTATTGCCATTATGGTCCCCATCGTTTTTGTGGTGCCGGATCCCGAGTCGCGGCTTGCGCCCGCCTTATACCACGCGCGGCCACGAGCGACCTAACCAGTGCCTAATCCAAAGGCATCCTCGCCGGTAGGTGGCACGCAAAGGGCACAATTTCCGTCATCGGATCGTCTTTCCGATCCCGGCGTTGGCGTGCAGTTTGCGCGTTTTCATTGAACTCAGAAAATATTTGCGCCGCGGTCCCGCGCAAAATCGGAGGGGTCGTTCGCCGTCAGAAGACGGAGGACTAAGTGTACGAAACGATATAACACTTCACCATTTCGTGATCACGAAAAGTTTGGACGATGTTAGCGAAAAGAGATTGGAGTTTTGGGCGTTATTTCACTAAGTAAACTTTTAACAGGAACAAACCTGTCGAATTCGGAGGAGGACACACCATGAAAGTTTGGACGAAGCCCGCAGTTCGCGAGCAGGAAGTCGGTCTCGAAGTCACCAGCTATCTGCCGGCTGAGATCGATCTTATTTAACGAATTCGGACCTTTAGGTTCCTTGGACGGCGGCCGATTGGCCGCCGTTTTTGTTTGTGTCGGTCCAAATCCGCAAACAAGCGCTTTTTACCCGTTGATTTGTCCGTGAGGGCTCGCTGCGCGCGCTGATGGCCGGTATAAAACCGCATATGACGCAGCACGAGACGTTTAAGCCAGCCGCTCAAGTCCGAGCGGGAAAAGTCCTTTTCGCCCACGATGCGCCGATCTCGGTCCTAGCGGGGCCGTGCCAAATGGAAAGTCGCGCGCACGCCCTGGAGATGGCCGCGGCTCTGTCGGAAACCGCGCAAAAGCTCGGGTTCGGTCTTGTCTACAAGTCATCGTTCGATAAGGCCAACAGGACCTCGCTCGCTGGGCGGCGCGGGATCGGCCTCGATGCGGCGTTACCCGTTTTTGCCGAAATCCGCGAACGGTTCGGCCTGCCCGTCGTTACCGATGTCCACGAGGTTGCCCAATGCGCATCCGTGGCGGAAGTCGTCGACGTGCTGCAAATCCCAGCGTTTCTATGCCGCCAGACCGACCTGTTGGTTGCCGCCGCCAAGACGGGGCGCGTGATCAACATCAAGAAAGGGCAGTTCCTGGCACCCTGGGACATGAAGAACGTCGTCGCGAAGGTGACGGGCTCCGGCAATCCGAATGTGCTCGTGACCGAACGCGGATCGAGCTTCGGCTATAACACGCTCGTCGTGGACATGCGCGCGCTGCCCCAAATGGCAGAGGCTGGCGCACCCGTCATCTTCGACGCGACGCATGCCGTGCAGCAGCCGGGCGGCCAGGGGACGTCCTCCGGCGGTGATCGCCGCTTCGTTCCGGTTCTGGCGCGCGCAGCCGTTGCAGCCGGCGTCGCCGGACTCTTCATCGAGACGCATCAAGATCCCGACAAAGCGCCGTCGGACGGCCCCAACATGGTGCCGCTAAAGGAGTTCGGCGCGCTGATGTCGGAGTTGCAGGAGATCGACCGCGTGGTGAAAAAGCAAAGGAACGCAAGCTAGGCCTAAGGCTCGCGTTCTTCTCTTTGTCTTTTCCGCAGTTCAGGGAAGCCGCAGCCTTCCCTACATCTTGAAGGCAATCGTTGCGTGCGAATTGCCTCTTCGTTTCGGATATTGCGCGCGCCTCTGACCGAAGGCCGAACCTCAACTGAAGATCGGCAAAGCGATGGGCATGCGTATGTCTTCAGATTTTGGCAGACCAGAGCGTAGCGGCCAGCTTTGTGAGTTGGGGCTGGTTCGCCAATCCGCCGAATTGCTCGGTGTCCGCAACGACGATCCCCGAAACGCAGGGCGCCGAACAGGCGAGCAATGGATGCACTTTTCCGACGTTGATGGCGGCAATCGCCATTGACGTCATGAACAGGCTCATTGTTGAGAGGCAAGAAACGTAGGCAAGGGCACGCGAGACAAGTTCGTATTGCATCTGTCAACCTCACAAAACGCGAAACAGGGAAGACGACACATTCACTTGCATTCCACGATCTCAGGGTCTGAGATAGCGACGCCGGAGCTCGATGACGTTGAGACTACGTCAACCTTGGTTAAGGACGCGTTAAGACTAACAGGGAGTAAAAATAATTTATGCCGGCGCACGCCGAATGCGCGGCGGCAGCCTCGGGCGCACGCGCCGGGCACCCGAGGCTCAATCGTTTGTTGGCGGGAGACCTTGACGGACGAGCGTGTCAGCTCTTCATCTGAGCGCGGATATCTCTGGCGATTTCGCCAGCTCGCTCATCGATGAGCTGAGGAATCTCGCACGCAAGCGGGATGTTGGCCTGCTTCTCCTGGAAGGCCCGAACTTCCCATTTGTATCTTGTTTCGGCGTCGGATTCTTGGCCGGCGACACCGGCTTCCGCTGACGGATTTTCTGCTTCGGCCTGTTCCTCGGGCTGGAGCTTCAGCGCTTCCTTTTCAATCTCCTTCGATCGCGCTACCTGCTGCTTATGCATCTTTTCGATGCCATGCATCACGGTTCTGCGGTCTTGATTCGTCCGCGTCAGCACGGCGGCAAAAAGCTCGGTCAGCTTCGCGTCGCGCTTGTCAGCGGGCAAGCCCTCCGCGAATTTCTTGATCGCGGCTTCGACCTCCTCGGACTTCACGCGCCGCGATATCAGATATTGCGAGAGCTTCCGTATATCGTCGTCGTTGTTCCAGCTCGTCGTATCAGTGATCGGCGGGCCATCCCAGATCGTTGCCGCGGATAACTCCGGAACTTTGCGATAGACGCACGGCCATTCATCTTTTTGCGCCGCGGGCTTGGCGGCGTCCTCCGCAAGACTTGGACTTGAGAAGAGTGCAGCCGCCAACGCGGAAGCGGCGGCAACGGACCACCCGAGACGGCGTATATGCGAGACGATTGTCATGTCATACCTCATGCGGATCCTCCGGGCCCGCCGCGCCGAGCAATCAGACCCTTGGATGGATTGTAAGCAAAAACCGCCGCAGCGAGAAACAACACTGTGCATCCCACAATGACGGCGAGCGAAATCGTGTCGACCTGTCCGTAAAGCGCGAACCGGATAAGTTCAACGGCATAGGTGAATGGATTGAGGCGGCAAATTTCATATAGGAGCGGGCTCGCCTCGCGGACCCGCCATAATGGATAAAGCGCGGAAGAGGCGAAAAACATCGGAAAGATCACGAAGTTCATGACGCCGGCGAAGTTCTCAAGTTGCTTAATGACCGACGAAATGAAGAGTGCCAGCGCGCCGAGCATGAGGCCCGCGAGGATGATCGCCGGTATGACCGTGAGATAGCCGAGGAACGGCTGCACGAACGTAGGCACGGAAAAAAGCGTATTCACGATCGGATCGGACATTTTCTCGATCGCGGTGCCCGCCCAGGTCGGTGGATCGTAGAAGGTGAATAGCTTTACCTCGGTAATTGGCGGCGGCTGAATACCCCACCAATACGCGACAAACAGGAAAGCGAAGGATTGCAGGAGCGCAACCGACACGCCGCCAAGAAGCTTTGAAAGCAGTAGGAACGAACGCGGGAAGGGGCTGACCAGCAGCGTTCGCATCGTGCCCGTCTCGCGGTCATAGACCATCGAGAGCGACGATTGCATCGCGTTAAATAGCAAGATCATCGCAATAAGGCCCGGAGCGATGAATTCCTCGTAGAGAACGTAGGTCTCGTAGGGTGGAATAATCGAGACGCCAAGCGTCTGGCGAAAACCTGCGGCAAAGATAAAGAGCCAGATCAAAGGTCTGACGAGAGCCGAGAGAAATCGCTCGCGCTGGTGAAGATAGCGCAGGATCTCGCGCCAGACGATGCCCTTGAAGCACGCGACGTATCCAGCAAGACCTAATCGGCGCCGCGCAGCTCCCTCGGCCTCTGCGAAGGTCGCGGCTGTCGCGCCTGAAAATGCCGATGCCGACATCAAGCGGCCTCCTCGATGGATGCCTTGGTGCCGGTTAACGCACGGAATGCCTCGCGAACGCTCGTCGTTCCCGTCTGCGATAGCAGCTGCGGCACGCCGCCGTTGTAGAGCACGACGCCATGATGCAGGATGACGACCTGATCGGTTCGCAAAACCTCATCCATAAGGTGCGTTGCCCAGAGCACGCCGAGATGCTCCTTCGCGACCAGCTCGCGCACAATCTTGATGACGCCTTCACGCGAGCCAAGATCAAGCCCGACAGTCGGTTCATCGAGCAACAGCAGATCGGGACGATGCATCATAGAGCGTGCGATCTCGACACGGCGAAGCTGGCCGCCGGAAAGGGCGCGAACCTTTTCGCCCGCGCGATCGGCGAGACCGATCATCTCCAGCGCGAGCTTCGCTCTTTGGGTGGCATCGCTCCGCGAAAAGCCATGCAGCGCCGCGTGATATTTAAGATTTTGCATGAGCGTGAGGTCGACGTCGAGCGTGCGGCTCTGAAAGACGACACCGAGGCGTTGCAAGGCCTGCGACGGTTTCCGGCGGACATCGAAACCGCGGATCGTGATCTGGCCGCTGACGTTGTCGTAGAGCCGGGTAATAAGCGAAAAAAGCGTCGACTTGCCCGCTCCGTTGAGTCCGAGCAGCATGACGAAGGCGCCTTGCTCGACAGTGAGCGAGACGTTATCGAGCACCTTTTTGTCGCCGAAGCTATGACTGACGCCGTTGACGACAAGCGCAGGAGTTTTGTCTTTTTCGGCGTGCCCTAGTTGCGGGTCTGTTGCTGTCATCGTTGGCGTCGCTCGTCTCCGAAAGCCCGGGTTCAGTCCTGGAGTTTGGTCCAATCAGTGCGGTGAGATGGCTACACCCCAGGGATAACGTCCGACCTTGATGGATTTGAATGCCTTTTCGCTGGCAACGTCGATGACCGAAACGTCGTTGGAGGCACCATTGGTCGTCAGCAAATATTTGTAATCGGGAGTGAACGCCATGTGCCAGACGCGCTGCCCGACGAGAATGTATTTCAGGACTTTAAAGGTTTTCGTATCGATGACCGCGACGCGGTTGGCCGGTCCGAGCGCCACGAACGCGATTTTATCGTCCTTGGTGATTTGAATACCGACGGGCTGAATGGCTTCTTTCGTAATTCCAGGAATTTCAAAGCTGATCTTGGTGATGATTTTGCGGTCCGCCGGATTGATGACAGTTACGGTGCCACCGACCTCCGAAGATACCCAAAGCTGCGTCTGAGCAGCATTGAAGCGAGCGACGCGCGGGCGGCTGTCGACGAGCACGTTATCGAATGTCTCGTGCTTGGTTGTGTCTATGAAGTGGGCCATGTTCGTCGTTTCCGACGTGTTGACGAGCACTTTGCCGTCCGGGCTCATCCCCATGCCTTCCGGCTCGACGCCAACCGGAATTTCCGTGATGACTTTGGATGTAATAATGTCGACGACCGTCACGAGGTTATCGTCCTCATTGGCAATGTAGAGGCGCCGACCGTCGGGATGAAGCGTCAATAATTCAGGGTCCGGGCCCGACGGAAGGGTTTTGACATACTCCATCGTCTTCGCGTCGTAGATCTTCACGTCATTGTCGTCGCTGGTGCAAATGATGACCCATTTGCCGTCGTTCGTCATGACGATGCCGCGCGGACGCTGACCGACCTTAACCGTCTTGATGACCTGGAGCTTATCGGTATCGATGACGCTGACGGTGTTGTCCTTCTCGTTCGTGACGTAAGCCGTATAAGCCTGCGCTGAAGTCGCGGTCGAGACGAACGCGGTGGCCGAAAGAAACGCAGTAACAATCGCTATGGGTCGCGACATCCCTAGTCTCCAAGTGAAAAAGCTCTGGTTGGAAATCTGCTGTGAATGGCCGGTGTGGGGCATGACTATTGCGTGTAAGCCTTGCACTTGGTTTCAGGTTTGTCGAAACCGAGCGTATCGAGAACGCTGGATTGGTGCAGGAAACCGGGCTGCGGCGATACGCTGACGGGAAGCTTCGGCGTTCCGATGATAAGCGGCTCGCGAAGCTGTCCATCCCAGGTTCTGAAACTCGTGGCGACGCCCTTGAAGGCGGCCACTTCGAACTCTGGCGATTGGATGAATTTGCGCATTGCCTCGAAATCCGCGGAACGCTCGCGTGTTGCAGCCTCGCCGACCACGCGTGTCGCAACCCACGCATCGTAGTCGATCGGATGCATCATGCGGCTATTCAAGCGGCGGAAGCGATGTTGAAACTGCGTGCCGCCCCAGAATTCGAGCGCCGGATGCCAACTCGATGCCGTAAGCCCTGCCGAGCCCGCGACGGGGCGCGGAACCCAGGTTCTAAACGGAAAATAATCGGCGAAGAGCTGCTTCGCGTCGGCGACGATGAGGACATCATAATCTTTCGCGTTCTGCAGAAACGACGGGATTTGTTGCTGCACCTGCTCGTAGCCGCCATCGGCACGTCGGCTGCCGGTTTGTTGCTTGAATTCCAAATCCTGCACGATCTTGGCGCCGAATTTCTTGGCGGAGCGACGGTACGCATCGGCGAGCAGCTTGTCGTCCGGATTGGGGCCGTCAACAAGCAACCAATTGCGCCAGCGCTTCCAGACCAGATATTGCGCGAGGGCGTCCGTTAGCATCGAACGGCTGGGTGCGACGTGCAGAACGTTGGCCCGGCAATCCTCTTGGCGGAGGCGGTCGTCGGGACTTCCCGCGTTGAAGATCAGCGCATGCTTGCCTTTCATCGCATCGGCGAATTTCAGCAGCGCGTCTGGCTCCATGTCGGCTATGATGAAGTTGTCGCCCGCGGCGACTTTTTCGGTGGCGCCTTTGATCAGATCGTCGACGTCGCCGTTGAGGACGTCGAGCTTGAACGACTGGTTGAGAAACCGGCCGGTGGTGTTGTCGTCGGCAATGCCGAGCTTGGCGCCTGCGATGCCGTCGTCGGGAGAGGGTAGATCGAGCAGCGAGAGAGGAAGCTCGTCGTCGGGGCGGTTTTGCTTCACATAAAGAATGGAGATGGAAAGCTTCTTCTTGTTGGAATCGGTGGCGCTGGATTGCGTCGCCGGTCCGCTAGCGTGGGGCGCCGCGGGAGTGGTCGGAATAGGTTGCGGTGCAATATCTTCGGCCAAAGCGGGATATGCTATGAAAGCGCAGCAGACGGCCAAGCCTGCGCGCATGACAGTCCAAGAGCGCGCACGCAGCGGAAAACGGGCTGTTTGGGCCAAATTATCCAACTCCAATGTGTCTCGGTAAGGCAGCGCGGCGCCGACCGCCCAGCACGCCTAATGTTACTGTGTTGCTGTAAAAGGGGGCGTATCGGGAGCTTGTCAAGGCAGAGCATTCCGGCTCGCGCGTTTGTGACCGGGCATTTTTATCAAAGTCTCTGGGAACCTCTTGCAATGTCGGAGGGATAACGCGCACGTAGAAGTCCTGGCGCGCTTCGGCCGAGCGCACGACTGAACCCCTATACGCGAAATGGACCGAACGCCCGATGACGTTGCGCTTTTTATATGCACTTCTTGTTCTGTTGGTTGTCTCTCCTGCGGAAGCCGCCACGAAGGTTGCAGTCTTCCCCTTTGATTTCCACGATCCGCAGCAGGACGGAGAGCTTATTCCCCAGAACGATCCGGACGATCTGAGGCGACTGAAACTCGCGGCGGACGAGCTGAAATCGTTAATGAAGAAAGACAGCAATTACGAGGTCGTCGACCTGTCGTCGAAAGCCAAGGAAATCGACGCGGCTTCGCCCTTCATCAAGTGTGACGGCTGCGAGGTCCCGATTGCCAAGGAAGCGGGCGCAGACCTCGCCGTTACGGGCTTTATCGACAAGCTTTCGAGCGCCGCCCTCACACTCCAGATCATCGCACGCGATACCAAGACTGGGAAGCCGGTGAAGACCATGTCCGCCACGATCAATGGCGATTCCGACGATCTCTGGCTGCATGGCGTTCGATATCTCTGGAAAAATCGCTTCAACGTCGAGGCCGGACAGCAATGATCGATCTCACGCGACGCCAGGCGCTCACTGCCGCCGCGGCTCTGGCGACAACTGCGGTGTTGCCGCGATCGGCGAGGGCGTCGGCCAAACCTGTGCGCCTGACGTCGGTGAAATTCGGTTCGGTGAGCTGGCTGATCGAGACGATCCGCGCCGAAGGCATCGATAAGAAGCACGGACTCAATCTTCAGGTCATCGAGGTTGCCAACAATCCCGCGGCGCCTATCGCACTTCTTTCAGGCAGCGCCGACGTTATAGTAAGCGACTGGACGTGGGCGTTACGGCAGCGCGCCAAAGGCTACGATCTCAAGTTCGCCCCGTATTCGGCAGCTCTTGGCAGCGTGATGGTGCCGAAAGATAGCACGATCAAATCCCTGGCAGATCTCAAGGGTAAGAGACTTGGCGTCGCCGGGACCGGCATTGATAAAAGCTGGATACTCCTTCGCGCATATTCGCGCGAGAAGCTCGGCAAGGATATCGCGAACTTTGCCGAGCCCATCTTCGGAGCGGCACCGCTCGTTACGGCAGAGTTCAATGGCGGCCGGCTGGATGCAGTTCTCAACTTCTGGACGTATGCGGCTCGTCTCCAGGCGAGCGGCGCACGTCAATTGTTGTCCATGTCGGATGTCGTAAAGGGATTGGGCGTCAGCCCGACGCCAGCTCTTGTCGGATTCATCTGGTCCGATAAGGAAGTCAAGGATAACTCAATTCCGGTCGATGTGTTATTGAGTGCGGTGGTCGATGCCAACGCCGTGCTTGCCAAATCGAATGCAGCATGGACCCGGCTGAAGCCACTGATCAGGCCGAAGTCGGATGCCGAGCTTGCCGCGATCCGGGATTACTATCGGTCCGGCATCACAGGACCTTGGGGCTCGCAAGAAACGGCGGCGGCGAAGAAACTTACCAACCTTCTCATCGATCTCGGAGACGCGGAACTCGTTGGCGATGGCACCCGTTTCGACCAGAATCTCTTCCATACCTAAGCCGGTCCGCGCCGCCGGGTCCAATTCCACAATCGAACGGTTCGCCTGGATGGCTGGATCGCTCATTGTGCTTGGGCTCTTCTGGCAGTTTCTCGCCGACGTTCTTCAAAACAGATACTTGCCGACGCCGGTTGTCGTCTTCGACGTTATGCTGCGCGAAGCGGAAAACGGCGATTTATGGAAGCATGTTTCCGCAACTCTCGTTCGGGTCGCCATCGCGTTTGTCATCTCGATGTTTATCGGCACGGCAATCGGCCTGGCGCTTGGCCGGTACAAAACGGCTGATAAGTTCTTTGATGCGTGGCTGATCCTGTTCCTCAACTTGCCCGCTCTTGTGACGATTACGCTCTGCTACATCTGGTTTGGATTAACCGACGCCGCAGCAATCACGGCTGTGGCGCTGAACAAGATCCCCAACGTCGCGGTGAATATGCGCGAAGGCGCACGCAGCCTCTCGAAGGATTTGTCCGAGATGGCGGAGATGTATCGCTTTGGCTGGTGGAAGACGCTGCGGCATGTGACAGTTCCGCAGCTTGCGCCGTTCCTCGCTGCGGCGGCGCGTTCTGGTTTGTCGCTCGTCTGGAAAATCGTTCTCGTCGTGGAAGCTTTTGGACGATCCAACGGCGTCGGCTATCGGTTGGGTATCGCTTTCCAGGAATTTGACGTCAGCACGATCCTGGCCTACGCACTCGCCTTCATTTTTATCGTGCAACTGATCGAATTCGCGGTGCTCCAACCGCTGCAAGCTCGGGTGAATGCATGGCGCCGCTGAACGGAGCAGACGCGAATGGCCCCATCCGCGTTTCTGTCAAGCGCAAGATCTTCCCCGCGGTGGGGGATCGCGAAGCGCAGCTCGTCCTCAACAATGTGGAGTTCGAGGTCGCGCCACGCTCGTTCCTCGTGATTACCGGCCCGTCGGGTTGTGGCAAGTCGACTCTTCTCAATATCATCGCGGGCCTCGACAAGGATTTCGAAGGTACGATCGACCTCGGACCTGCCAAAGACCGTCTGACATTCATCTTCCAGACCCCGCGGCTTCTGCCCTGGCGAACGCTTTATGAAAACATCGCACTCGTGCTTCCGAAGGGTGATCCGCGTCACGCGCAAATTCCGGCGATGTTAGAGCGGGTCGGGCTCGGCCAGGCTATGAATGCCTATCCGGAGATGTTATCCCTCGGCATGCAGCGGCGTGCGGCGCTCGCGCGCGGCTTCATCCTTGAGCCCGAAATTCTGCTTATGGATGAGCCTTTTGTCTCGCTCGACGATCCGACGGCGGCCAGTCTGCGCGAACTGTTGATGGATCTCTGGCATCGCCAGCCTACGACGGTTATTTTCGTGACACACGATCGTTCTGAGGCGATACAACTGGGGACGCGGATCTTGCGTCTGGCGCCAGGACAGGCGAGTGTCGCGCAGGATGCGGTCGTCGGCCTAACGGAGGCGCAGCGTCGCGATCGGGCTGCGGTGCTCGCTGAGCAAAATCGCATCTTTGCGATCTGATCTGGCTCACCTCAGGAATTAATCTCGGGCGATGGAATGATCGAAAGATTGAGGCGGGTGCATCCCGGCTTTCTCGCAAGCGTGACGAATGCGGATGAGGCGGGGTTCGCGCGGACCGGCGGAGCAGACGTCATCGATTGCAAGGACCCTTCGTCCGGCGCGTTGGGTGCGCTGCCAGGGGCGGTCGTCAGAGACATCGTCGCGCGTATCGACGGGAGGCTGCCGGTCAGCGCGACCGTCGGCGATTTGCCGCCTGATCCTGATGCGCTGGTCAGCGCAGCCGAGGCTATGGCCGCGACAGGGGTCGATATCGTCAAGGTCGGATTCTTCGGCGATCGCAATCCGCGGCCGGCCATTGCGGCGCTCGGTCTTGCGAGCCTTTCACGCACGCGCCTCTTTGCAGTGCTGATGGCCGACCAGAAACCCGATTACGCCGTCATTCCGTACCTGGCGGAGCATGGTTTCATAGGAGTGATGCTGGACACGGCCGAAAAAGCGTCAGGCCGTCTGACCTCGTTTCTGCCGTCTGGCGGACTTTTGACGTTTGTGCAGGCGGCCCGTGCTCACGGGCTGATGTGCGGCTTGGCAGGATCGCTCAGAATGGAGGACATCGCCGGATTGGCGAGCCTCGGTCCGGACATTCTCGGCTTTCGCGGCGCGCTCTGCACAAAGGGCCGTACGAGTACTCTTGATCCGACACGCGTCGCCGCGATCCGTCTCGAAATCAAGCGGGCCCGGGAGGCCGATGCGGCGCAGAAGAGGTCTGTCGCATGAAGGATAAGAAGAAAGCCCGTAAGGCACCGGCCGCTGGTAACGCCGCGAAATCGAAGCGTGGGGCAGTCAAGTCGCGTCAGATCGGCGACACCATTTTCGTGCGCGACTTTGTCGTCGACTGCAACGTCGGAGTCTATGCCGAAGAGCAAGGCGTAACGCAGAAGGTGCGCTTTACCGTCGAAGCCCGGCTCGCCCGCGACGTATTCAGCGTCGAAGATGAGATGGCGGAAGTGCCGTCTTATGCCGATATCATCGATATCATCGTTGAGCTTGCCAGAGGCGGCCATATCAAGCTCGTCGAGACGTTCGCCGAGCGAATCGCCGACCGCGTTCTGGCTGACGATCGCATCGTCGCTGTTCGCGTGATGCTGGAAAAGCTCGAACGCGGCCCGCTGCGCGGGGTCGAGATCATTCGCCCGGCCACGCGAGATGCGGCGCGCGAGTTCGCCCGTGGTTGAGACAGCAGCGGGGGGCAATCGCCTGCTCGTCGTGAAAATCGGGGGCAGTCTCGCCGAAACGGGGCGCATGCAGTCTATCGTCCCATTAATCGCAACCGCCCACGTTCCTGTTGTCGTGGTTCCCGGCGGCGGACCTTTTGCGGATAGCATCCGCGCTTTGCAGCCAGTGATGAAATTTGACGATGCGCTGGCGCACCGGCTTGCCATGCTGGCGATGCATCAGATGGCCGAGATGATAACGGCGCAGCAGGAGCGCTTGCGGATTGTCGAGACGCTGGACGAGATTTCCGATGCTTTGCACTGCGGCAAGGTGCCGGTGTGGGCGCCGCTCGCAATGATCGCCAACGACGACCTTGTGTCCGCGGGATGGGATGCCACATCCGACAGCCTTGCCGCGCGACTGGCAGAGTTGCTCGGCGCGCGGCTGTTGCTCTTGAAATCCGTCAATGTCGCGAAGACCGCAGACTTGGAGGAACTGGCGCATCAGGGGGTCGTTGACGCTCTCATCCCATCGATCGTTGCGCGGAGCGGGCTTTCGTGGTCCATTTTTGGGCCGTCCGACGACGCATTGCTGCGGGCAACGCTGGAGTGTGAAGGAGATTGCTGATGCCGCGCATCGTCGAAACGATCGTCACCACATTGGATGCTTCGGGAGAGCCCTATGTTGCGCCTCTTGGTCTGATCGAGGACGGTTCGCACTGGATAATTGCGCCGTTCAAACCATCGAAGACTCTCGAAAACCTCAATCTTCATCCCTACGCCGTTGCGAGCCACACGGACGATGTGCGCGTCTTTGCAGGCGGCGTGACGGGCCGCAAGCTCTGGCCGCTGACGGCAACGAAAAAAATAAAAGGCAATCGTCTTACGGATTGCGTTTCGCATTGGGAACTCAAAGTCGAGCGTTTCATCGAAGATGAACTCCGGCCGCGCTTTGCCTGCGCGGTCGTACATCAGGAAACGCATAAGGTCTGGGACGGATTCAATCGCGCACAAGCCGCCGTGCTCGAACTTGCCGTGTTGACGACGCGATTGAAGATGCTGCCGCCGGAAAAGATCGAGAGCGAATTGAAGTACCTTGAAATCGCCATCTCAAAAACGGCAGGCCCGCGCGAGGAAGAAGCGTGGGAATGGCTAATGGAAAAGATCAACGCGTGGCGTCAGGCGCGGTTTGATAAGCCCTCCGAAACGCCATGACGAAGGCGGTCTCGGACGATAAGAAAACTTTCGTCGCGGCGCTGGCCGAGGCGCTTGAAAATGAAACGTTCATCAAGTTGACGCTCGGGAAATTTCGAGCCGAGGGCGAGCCGCGCAAGGCCGTCGCGACACTCGTGCTGTTGAAAGAGGTTCCGCATCTGAAGCTCGTCACGACGTTCGCGCGCAAGGACGAGACGAAGACTTTCTCCTTCAACGACGGAATCAATCATCTCAAGTCCGAGATCGGCGCCGATTATCTCAGCGCGACGTTGTTTTCGACCGAACGTGATATGACACTGACATACAGCAAGAAGCGCGAGCCGCATCTGACGAAGGGAAAGCCGACGCTGAAGGCGGCTGCCCCGGCGGCACACGATCGCGCCAAATCGTATCTCGTGGCACCGGATCGCCCATATCTCAAAGCGCTGCAGGTTTCGGACAAAGATGGCCGTGTGAAGCCGTCGATGCAAGGCAAGTATCGCCAAATCTGCCGCTTCATTGAGATTATCGACACCTTGCTTAAGGAAGACGACCGCGCGCGGCCGGACAGTGCGCTGTCGATCGTCGATATCGGGTCGGGCAAAGGCTATTTGACGTTCGCGCTCTACGATCATCTGACGACGACGCTTGCGCGCACATGCAAAATGACCGGTATCGAAATGCGAGGCGATCTCGTCGATTTTTGCAACGCTCTGGCGCGCGAACTTGGTTTCTCTGGTCTCCGTTTTGATGCGGCGGAGGCGCAGCAGGCGTCGGCGAAGCAGGTTGACATTGTCATTGCGCTTCACGCCTGTGATACGGCAACGGACGACGCAATGGCGCTCGGCATCCATTCGGACGCCAAGATGATTCTTGTGGCGCCGTGCTGTCAGCACGAGCTTGCTCCGCAGATCAAAGACGCTGCAGAAGGTCTGGCAGGTTTGATAAAATATCCGCTGTTCAAGCAACGGCAGGCCGATCTCGTAACCGACGCCGCGCGCGCATTGTTGCTTGAGGCGTCCGGCTACAAGGTCAAGGTTATCGAGTTCGTTTCGACCGAGCACACTTCAAGAAATATCCTGATCGCCGCGACAAAATCGGCAAACGCCAACCGCGAAAAGGCGCGCGAACAATACCGGGCGTTGAAAGCTGCAACCGGGTTTGAAACACAGCACCTCGCGTCGCAACTTAAGGATGTCGAATAAACGATGGCGTACGAAATGGCTATTGTCTCATTTCCCTCTTACTATCATGTGAAAGGAACCATGCCGAATGACATCCGTTAATTCGGTGTCCATTCCCACCAGCATTCTCCATGAAAGAAGGTAGAGTTCGATGAATAAAGTCTCTCGCTTTGCGCGTCGCGCATTCGCAGCCACGGCGGTTGTGGTTGCCTTGAGCGCACCGGCGTTTGCCACCCACCGTGAAATGCGGGACGACCCGGCTGCCGTCGCGGATCATTTGCATCGCATGGGGTTCATTTCGTGGCGATATATCAAGTGGGATCACGGCTACTGGAAGATTGAAGATGCACGCCGCGATAACGGACACGAATATGATATGAAGCTCGAAGCGGGCACATTCGACATCGTGCGGCTTGAACGCGAGCACGACTGATCGATTTCCGCAATTCGCCGAATTCAATAGGCCGCGGTTTCCGAACCGTGGCCTATTGTTTTACAAGAAGTGCGACCGCTACAGCCGGAGCACAACGTGTCGCCCAGAGCCGTTGTGCGTCAGGCGCGCCGATGAGGGTCCCGAAATCGCTGCATGGCAAAGACAACCTCTCCGCAATTTTCGCAGCAGTTTTAGCGCCTATCCCCGCAGTGACGACAGACGCAATCTCGATGCCGGGTCGCGATTGCACTTGGAGTACTCCGTCATGGATCGCGCGCAGTTGCCGTTCAGCGATATAGGCTGCCGACGTTTGCCACGTTGCGAGGTGCCGCATTTCCGCGTCGCGTCCGAAACCGCGCGCGAAACGTGCGAGGCTTTCGGCAAGCGATTTGCCCCGGCCGTCAGTCGTCACGTGGAGGTCGGCGTCGTCAGGGAGATCGCCGAGGATGCGTTGCACGTCGGCCATCGTTGCGAAGGCGTCACGCGCTAACCCTTGCCACTCGCCTGCAAGCGGCGCACGCGTTGCAATGGAGGGAACGGGTGTGCGTGTCAAACCGGTATAGACGAGCTCGCCGGTGTGCAGACGTTCGGCATCGGTCAAGCCCTGCGGCCGGTCGCAGGCGATAATATCGGTCGTCGTTGAACCCATATCGATCAAAAGCGATCGCGGTTGCCGTTCGGCAACGAGACGCGCGGTGGCCAGAAAATTTGCAGAGGCAGCCGACAGCGGATCGCCGCGCGCTGTCGCGACGTCCGTGAAGCCTTTAAGCCCGGCGAAGATTCGAATCTCGCCCTTCAGGAGATCCCGAAGCCGTTCGGTAAGCGCCGAGACACCTTGCTCGCGGCTCTCGAAAATTTCCGTCAACTCAGCTGTCATCGTGACCGCGTGCACGGCGGCGCCGTCCGTTACCGCTTGCGCTTCGGCAAGCGCTGAATCCAATCGGTCGAGCCCCTGCCACAGCGGACAGACGATCTGGCGCACGTCGGCAAGGCGGCCGTTCTCGACTCGCGCGACCTTCAGGTGCGCGCCACCAACGTCATATCCGGCGACAATCGTCATTTCGCGTATTCACCTTGCCATCCTGGCTCGTGTTACACTCAATAGGCGAGGAGGCAAGCAGTGGACATTATTCCGGTTATCGACGTCGCACGCGGCCAGGTGGTCCGGGCCGTGGAGGGCAAGCGTTCGGCCTATCGCCCGATCGAGACACCGCTCGCGGCGACTCCCGATCCCGCCGATGTGGCGCGCGGGCTGAGGGCGCTTCATCCATTCCGTAAATTCTACATCGCCGATCTCGACGGGATCGAAGGTAGGGGACGGAACACGCATCTCGTCCCGGCGCTCAGCCAAGTTTTGCCGCGCACGGAAATTTGGATCGACGCCGGGAGCGGATCGCGCAGCGCGGCGCGGGCTGTGCTGGCAGCTCCCGTTGCAACGCTCGTCGTTGGCTCTGAAAGCCTCGAATCCGTTCGCGATTGGCACGACATAGCGGCGGAAGCTCCGGCGCGCACGGTTTTGTCGCTCGATTTCCGCGGCGGCGAATTCATGGGGCCGGATGCGCTACTCGCCGATTCGTCCCTTTGGCCGTCCCGCGTTATTGTCATGACGCTCGATCGCATCGGCAGCGACGGCGGGCCCAATGTCGAGCTGTTTGAAAGAATTGCGGCGCGCGCAAGCGGACGGAAAGTATACGCGGCTGGCGGCATTCGCGATCGTGACGATTTGAATCGCATCAAGCAGGCCGGGGCAGCTGGCGCCCTCGTTGCCTCTATTCTGCATGCGCAAAAAATTTCGGCCGGCGATCTAAAACAGATCGCCGGCCGGTAATGTCTTTTGAGGCGGCAGCCGCTCCAGCGAACCTGGAACCGCGGTGTGGTGCGGCTCCGGCTCTTGTCTTAACCGCTGTAACGGCCTGAGAGCAGTCTACCCAATCGCTGCAGCAGACCCCCCTTCATGGGAGGGGCAGAGTTGTTGTTGTTATCGACCTGCTGAGGACGGTTTCCGCTTCAAGTCTTCGCACCGAACGGATGCTGAACCGAGTTGCGCTGAGCGGTCGCTTCGGCAGCAGTCGGCTTACCAGCAACAGCGCGCGCGATCGATTCCTTCACGGCGCGATAGTTGTAGTCCTGGATCTTCGCGTCGTCGGCAGCTTCCCAGTGGATGAACACGCCGACGCAGATGTAGAGGTCGTCAGCTTCAGCGGCAGGGATGATGCCTTCAGCAACCGAGTCCTGAACGGCCTTCGCGACACCGTACTGAGCCGGTCCGAACATCTGAACGGCCTGGCGGGCGTCCTTGATGGTGACCTTGTTGTAAAGGATCGTGTTCGGCTTGCAGGGGAGGTTCGGCGCGATGACGGCGAGAAGCGTCGTGAAGCCGTCCTTGTTGTTCGTCAGAGCGTTGCAGAACGCCGTCTCGGCAGCCGATCCGCGCGGTCCGATGATGAGATCGATGTGAGCGACTTCGTTGCCGTCGCCGACGAGCGACTCGCCGACCATGACTTTATTGATTTTGGCCATAAGGGGGGTTCCTCCCACGAATGAAACGATACGAGCACCAACGCTCCCCCGTCAGATGTCGGGACTTCGCTGTACTGCTCTTGCGATGAATATCCACGCACGTCGGCGCCCAGGTGTCATGAGTACCAGCGTCAGCCGCAATGGATAGGTCCGTGATCCTTACGGACACGGCGCCTGTATTGCCTCAGGTGATCGGGAGTGACAAGCCCTTAAGTGCCGCAAAAGCGGCGTTCACGCCGGTTTCCGATTGATTACCCCTGCGGCGAAGAGCGTGGCGACGACGAAATCGGCGGTCGTGCCCGGATTGTGCCCAGCGGATTTCATTTTGGTGTCAAATTCGGTCAATCGCGAAAGGGATTTCGCAGTCGCAACAGGCGACCAACACGATTTGAGTGTTTGCGCTTCCTCTCGGACGGCTTCTGCGACGTCTGCGCCGTACTTGCGTACGATATGGGTATCGGGAAATTCGGCCAGCAGCGCCATGTGCAGCGTCGTGACCACGAGATTGGAATCATTCGTAACTGCCCGCGCCTCCTGGAAAAGGGGCAGTGCAAAATCAAAGATATCGGAATAGGCGGTGACGTAGGCGTGCGCGATGCGGTCGCGGTCGGCCGCGAGACGCATCGCTGCGATCAAGGTGATCGGTTTGGTATCGTTGTGGACGTCACCCGCTTCAACTTTTCCGAGCCCTGCGGGATTGGCAAGACGGATCGCGGCGAATGCGTCTTTGGCATCCGCTTCGTCAAGAGCCGAAAGGATCATGTCCAGCCGTCGGCGAAGGCCGATGCCGAGGCTTGTCTCGCCGGCGGCCTTTGCAAGCGGAGCGCAGAGCAGGACGATTCCGAGATTGGTGTTCAGGCCGGTTGCGCCAAAACTCGCTTCCGTCGCCCGCAAAATGCGTTGGCCGACGCTCAGATTCGGATCGGCAATAAACGGAGCAGCGGCGGCGGCGGCCCGTTCGAAATGCTCGACTTCCATGCCGTGCCCCGCAGCATGACGATGGACGTTTCCGGGTTTCAGCGCGTCGAGCTCGGCATGGCAGGCCGCGACAAACGCGGCGGCAATCCGGTCCGGCGCGAGCGGCGCGGTCATGAGACCAGCGCCACCGGCGCGCCGACGCCAAGGCTCGCACGGTGCGCGATGACGGTGCGCAGGAAGTCTTCAGCGATCGCCCAGGCGATGTTCACATCAGCGACGCCTTGCAAGCCTCGCCATGCCGGGTTCGAATTGACTTCGAGAACCTGCAGTTTTCCGTCGGCGGCACGGATCAGATCGATACCGGCGTAATCAGCGTCGACGGCGCGCATCGCGGCCATCGAGACGGCGATCATTTCGTCATCGGGAAGGTGCGCTTTGGCCTTTCCGCCCTGATGAATGTTGGTCACCCAGCTTGTACCGCGCCGGATCATCGCGGCGATGACGCGGTGGCGCGTCGCGAGTACACGCCAGTCTTCGAAAATGCCATCCTTGGGCGCGACGTAATCCTGCATGTAATACATTTCATCGACCGTCTCGGCCGCGGGCAGCTCGGAGGCAGATGAGATCATGCCGATGCCCTTTCCCTGACTGCCGAACAGCGGCTTCATCACCAGCGGCCGGTCGAGGCCATCAGTGTATTCCTGCGCGTGCTGCAGCGTTTCACATACGCGCGTTCGCGGGGTCGGAATGCCGTTCTTATGCAGGAGAAACGTTGTCTGGGATTTGTCGACGCACCGCTCGATGGCGCGTGCATCGTTCCAGACGCGGACACCGCTTTCGCGTAATGCGTGCAGAAGCCCCAAGCGAAAGGTGATCTGCTCCAGCGTCCCAGCCGAAATCGAGCGGACGAACACGCCATCCGGCAGAGCGCCGTCGAAACCCGGAATGTCGATGCCGGACGGTAGGCCGGTGTCAAAGGCACAGTGAGGAAGCGACGAGACGGTAACGCGCGCGCCCATCTCTTCGAGCGAACGAACGATGCGTCGCGCATGCCATTCGCCGCGCCCTTCCTCGATCAGCAGCGCGAAGTGAAGCCCCGCTCCGTGTCCTAAAAGAGGTTTGGCGTGCGCCTCAGCGGAAGCTCGCATCGACGATCTCCGGCGCCAGCTTACCTGCTTGGAAGGAGTTGCCCGTCTCGACGTTCGAGACCGTGACCTGAGCCGGCGAAAATAGCATCGGGTCGATTTTATAGAAGTCGCCTTTGACCTCGGCAAAAATCTCAGCGAACGGCTTGCCGTAGGCCGACGACGAACTCGACGGAAGTCCGTCCGCGAGTTTTTTCGCTTCGGCGTCCGATCCTTTCACAAGAAGCTGAATGCGTCCGCCGTAGATGATCGCGTCATTGGTCCGGCCCATGGCTTTCACGAAATCGGGAAATGGCGGCGCGATTGGGCAAGTGCCGGTTCCGTCCAAAATGTTTTCGAGAGGGAAGTGTAATGCGTGGGCTTTGTGGATCGCGACTTCGAGGACGCGGGCAGCAATCTGAACCGTCCCGGCAAGGCTCCAGGTTGTGGCAAAAAGAACGTTCAATCCCTCTGACTTCACGCCGCAGGCCTGTGCAACTTTCTCCAATACCGGAGCGGGCGGTGCCTTGTCGCCTTCGAGAACAAGAAAAGCCTGCGAGAAATGGTCGGCGTAGTTCAGCTCTTTATAGAGATCTTCGACACGCGAGAGCGCGCGCGCCGGTCCGGAGCCAAGCGCAAAGAATTTCGTTGCCTCATCCTGAATCGTCCAGCCAGCGTATTGGCTGCCAAGACAAGAGATAACGGGATCCGTCGAGCTGACGACCACCCCGAGCGGCCAGTTCGCCAAGCCCGAAGACATCGTGAAGGCCACGGTGCCGAGGCCGCCCATGCAGACTTCACCCAGTCTGCGGCCCGCTTCGAGACTGCCAAGCGAAGTTCCGCCGAGATCGATCAGACGTTCGCCGCCAGGACCCTTCGAAACGGAAATGCGCAACGCATCCGCATCCGCAACGATGACATCGACGAGCTTGGCGGCGCGCGCCGAAACGCTGGGCTTTTTTACACTTTGCATCGGGTGGAGAACTCCGGTCGGTCAGGATTTCGCGTGTTCGTATAGCAGGTCTTCCAGTTCCGCCAAGCGCGCACGGGCGAGACGCTCCGCCTCATCGGCCGTTGACGCTTCGGCGAGGACGCTCGCAAGCGGGGCGTTTCGGGGAATGAACGTGCCGGGTGGGCCGCGATCCGCGCACCATTCGGGCCATGGCGTGTTTCCCAGCGTTAACGGCCCGCGGTCGGCATGCAGAATGGCCATCGCGCGCGCATTCCTCCGTCGAATGGTGGTGGCGGGCGCAAGCGTTCCCGTGCATTGGGCGATGTGGGCGCGAAACTGAAAGCCCTCGTCATCGTCGATGACGTCGAGAGAGGCTCCCGGCCGGGGATTGACCTCCAGAAGATGCGGACGGCCGTCAACGACGATAAAATCGAACGAGGCCATGCCGATCAAATCAAAGGCAGATGCAATGCGTCTTGCCGAGGTTTCAAGGTCGCGGCGAAGATCCGGATCGGCATCTGGCATCGAGACGGCGCCCCCGAACCGAAACGGTTGCTCGCTCGATGGAGCAATCCATTGCCGTGACAGCGTTAGCCGCGCATCTTGCGGCCCGACCACGCCGCCGATCGAAACGCGATCGCCCATAAGCTGCTTTTGAAAATAGCGTCGTCGTCGTTCTGCCGGCGCCGATGTGCAGACGCGAATGTGGCGGCCGCCGCTGCCGCCGGTGCGCTTGCTCAGCCAGCCTTGGGGGGGGGTCGGCGGCTCCGATTGTGTTTCCGGATGTGCAATTCCGAGTTCGTCGAGCTTGGCGAAGAAAATCGCTGGGTCTTTGCAGTGGCGGTAGGTCTGATGCGGATTTCCGAGCAAACGATAGCGCCTGCCGAGGGCGTCGATCAGGCGCGGCTTGTCCTCGAAGCCAGAGCCCAAAACCAGTCCGATGAGTTTGGTCGTAGCCGCTGCGGCGAGTGCATCCAGCGCTGCAATGAGAGGTTTTGTGTGAAAGCCTGCCGCCGCCCCGTCGACGATGCGGACAGCGGTGGCGGCCTCTTGCGTATCAAGATCGCCAAAGGCATCGGCAACGAGCGGTGCGTACCCGGCGCGCCGGGCGGACTGCGCGAGAGCCCGCCCGGAGAACGCTGCGATCAGGACCGCTTCACCGGCCACATTCTTATTATATGCCGACGAGTTCTTTCGCCTTTGCGTAAGCATGACGGAAGTCGAGCGACAGCGGCTTGTCGGAATCAAGCATCTGCTTGAACAGGCCGGACTCGCACTTGTATTTGATATCGCCGATTGCGAGCGGGCCGACGCCGAGAGCGTCGCAGCCCGGAATTTTTTCGCCGTTCATGAACAGCTCCATGCCTTCGACGCCCGGCGGCGGCACGGCATTGACGTCGGCGATAACTTTGAGGTTCTTGGCAAGCGCTTTGTGCTCTTTCGACACGACCTGAACGCCCGCAGCCGCAGCGGCGAAGATCACTTCGGCATTTGCGATGATGTCGGCTTTCTGCTCGGGTGTCTCGCCCGCGACCGCTTCGAGATCGACGCCGAAACGTTCTTTCGAGACCTTGGCGCTCTTAACGACGCGTTCTACGCCCCGATGAGCTACGAGCCGGACGTCGGCGCCTTCGAGCGCGGCAATGATCGATGATGCGAATCCGACGACGCCCGTAGCACCGAAGACGGCGACTTTGACGCCCTTCCAGGACTTGCCGAACTTGTCCTTCAGGACTTTCTCGACGCAAGCGACCATCGCCGCAGCCGTCGTAAACGATCCGGCCGGGTCGGCGAAAATGGAGCATTCGAACGGCGGCACCATCGCCTTCTTCGCAGCGTCAAGCATATCGAGAGCGAGAATTGCGTCTTTACCGCCCACGAAGAAGCCGGTGCGCACCCCGTAGTTCGGCGGCCGTGAGAAAATTGCGTCCTGAATCAGACCGGCGACTTCGTTCAGCTCGACGTTGATGTAGGGGACAACAACTTTATAGCCAGCGTCGGCGGCCATGTTCACGTCGAAGGGGCTCATGTGCTTCAGCGGCGCGAGCATATGCAGAATTGGGGTAGCCTCGCTCATGGATATCTCAAGCTCCGTTCTTTTTAGCTTTGGATTGTTTCGATGCTGGCGCCGGTGTTGCGGCCTCGCGCAACGAGAATGCTGAGACCGTCGCCTTTAGCGTCTTCGACTAAAGAATCATAGAGGCGTTGTGCAGCAGCCCCGTTTTCGACAAATGCGAAGCCCGTCGGCCCCCATGAGCTTTGTCCGATGCCTTGCGCGCCCATGTCCCGCATGCGGCGCGCGAGCCGTCCGACTGCGGGACTGGTCCACGCACTGCCTCCCTGTTTACTTGCGAAATGGTTGCCGACGATCTCCTGGATTTCGGTTATCGCGGCGCCGAACTGCGAAAGGTCGGTTTCCTTCAAACCGGGAATAAGCTTCATCAAAACGAGATGGCAGATGTGGGCCGCTCCGCTTTGAGGAAACTCGGGCAGATCCGCGAAAGCCGTTAATTCCGCTTCACCGGAAACGCCTGCACCTTGTTCGTCAAAGATGAGAAGGATGCGCCAGTCGTCGGGGAAATCGGCGCGCAACGTCAACGGCGGGGGGCGATCGTCGCGGCCTTTGCCGCCATCGACGATAAAGCCTCCGGCTTCGAATGCGGCGAGCCCGATGCCCGAGCGCGCGCCGCGGTGGCCCATGGCGGCCAAATCGCTTGCCGACAACACGCGGCCTTCCATGCGCGCGATCGCCGCACCGATTGCGAGCGCAAGTTGTGTCCCCGAGCCAAGTCCTGCGTGCGCCGGGATAGCTCGCCGGACGTCGACCGTGTATCCACCGCTTGCCGTATCGCGGTTGAATTTCTCGATCAATGTGAGCGCGCGCCTATTTTCAAAACCCCGTGCCTCGTTGCGCAATGAGCGTCGGAGCGTCAATTCCGTTTCCGGTTTATCGATTGCAAGTCCGATGCTTCCGAATCGGCGGCCGATCTCGCCGTTCAGGTCGAGAAAGCCAAGATGCAGCCGCGCCGGAGCGGTTACACAGATCGTTGCCGTAAGCGCGGGGGAGGGCCTCACGAAGCGGAATTCCTTTCGCTGAATTATCCAGGCCGCCCTATCGCGTTTGCTTTAGCGTGGGGGGCGGCGGTAGGATTCAGGCTGAGTTGTCCGACAAAAGGAGCATAAGGGCAAGATGAGCGCCGAACGCGAAAAACCCATGTCCGAAGCCGACGTTAAGGCTTGGTTACAAGCTAATCTGCCGACATGGAAGCTTGAGGACGGTTGGATTCGCCGCACCTACAAGACGGCGGGCTGGAAAGGCACGCTGATGGTCATCAATACAGTCGGTCATCTCGCGGAAGCTGCGTGGCACCACCCGGACATCACGGCATCGTACGCCTGGGTCGAAGTCCGGCTGATGACGCATACGGCGAAGGGTATCACCGCGAAAGACCTGGAGCTCGCAAAGAAGATCGAGGACGTCGTCCATTGGCAGCCTGGTAAGGAAGGCAAAGGGCTCGAAGGGACGCCACACGGCGATCAAAGGTTCGCTTATATCAAGTACGATTGAGCGGGGCGCCGATATGCCTCGGTCCGACAAATCGTCGGCTGTTCAACCCGGGTTGGCGTTCGACGCCACTTTAGGACTCGGTTCGAACATCGGCGACAGAGTTCGCAATATCGAGGAAGCTATCGAACGTTTGACGGCGGACGGTGCCGTCACGCTCATTTCTCAATCGCGGTTCTACCGAACGGCGCCATGGGGCGTGACGGATCAGGATTGGTTCGTCAACGCTTGCATCGCTGTCCGCACGGATTTGACGGCGCGCGAGCTGTTGCGACGCTGTCAGGTCGTCGAAAACGATATGGCGCGTGTGCGGACCCGGCGCTGGGGCCCACGGAATATCGACGTCGATGTTCTGACGTTTCGCGATTCGAAGATCAATGAGCCGGATTATGTTGTGCCGCATCCGCGAATTGCGGAAAGGGCATTCGTCCTTGTTCCGCTGAAGGATATCGCGCCATCGCTGATAATTGATGGACGATCGCTGGACGAGATGCTGTCAAAGCTCGATGCCGCCGACGTTCAGCCGCTCGATGACTGACAGCCGCTCCGCGCCGCGATGAGAACCAGGGAATCCCTAATCGTCACTTGCGTGAGCCCGTGCGAAGCTCACGACCCAAATGTCCACGCTGACGACAGCGGAGCGTTCCATATCGACTGCGCCGCGAATAAAAAAGCGCCGCGAGGAAACCCCTCTTCGCGGCGCCTTCAATGCCTTATCAATCAGCCGAGGCTCAGGGAGCCTTCAGCGTCTTGAGATATGCGATCAGGTTGGCACGATCCGTGGCATCCTTGACGCCCGGGAAGATCATCTTAGTACCCGGAACGTCTTTGCCCGGGCCCTGAAGCCACTTGTCGAGCGCAGCCTCATCCCAAGTGATGCCCGACTTCTTCAGTGCAGCCGAATAATTGTAATCCGCAACCGACGCTGCTTTGCGGCCCACGATCCCGCCGAGGTGCGGACCTACAGCGTTCTTATCGACCTGATGGCAGGCTTTGCATTTGTTGAAAACAGTTTTGCCAGCTTCCGCATCGGCGGCATTTGCCGCGACCGGTGCGGCGGCGATCATGGCAACCGCCAAAATCCATTTGCGCATCCTGAGCTTCCTTCCCGTTTCGCCATTGAGCAACGCTATTCAAACGCCGCAACTCATAACTTAGCTCGCACAGAATGGCATTTTTTTTCTGAACGCCAGGCGAACAGAATGCCGCACCATAGGAGGACTACCGGTTAAAATATCGTGGTACGCCCGAAGGTTGCAGGTTTGGCTTATTTTGCTGCCGGTTTCGGGGGGCTCATGCGACGATAGACGAACGGCGGGGGAGCCGCCTCCGCGCTCTCCTGTTCGGCCGCGGCCACAAATGCCGCATGATGCGGGGAGAATTTACAAGCCGGATCCGTGTTTGCCGCATCGCCGGTGAACGCCATCGCCTGACAGCGGCAGCCGCCAAAGTCGATTTCGCGTCGTGGACAGCTGCGGCAGGGCTCCTTCATCCAGCTCGTACCGCGATATTTCTGGAAGGCTTGTCCGTTCAACCAGATATCTGCGAGGCGCCGGTCTTTGACATTGTCGAATTGAAGACCGGGAATCGATTCGGAGGCATGGCACGGCAGCACACGACCCTGCGGCGTGACGTTCATGACGCCACGGCCCCACCCGCCCATGCAGGGCTTCGGCGTCTTGGCGTAATAGTCGGGCACGACGAAGTCGAAGACCATGATGCCCTTCAGGCGCTCCTTGGCTTCCTCGACGATTTCCGCGCTCTTCAAGACCTGAGCGCGTGTCGGCATCAGGCTGGCACGATTTTTCAAGGCCCAAGCATAATATTGGATGTTCGCGACCTCGATACGGCCAGCGCCCATCTCGACGGCGAAATTGATGATGTTCGGCAGGTTCTCGATATTGTGGCGATGGATCGGCGCGTTGATGGTCAACGGCATGTCGAATTCGCGCACCCACTTGCCGAGTTCGCGCTTTTTGGCGAGGCCATTTTTGTAAGCGGAGATTTTCTCGGCGTTGGCGTCGTCGACATCTTGAATCGAGAGCTGGACGTGATCGAGGCCAAGGTCCTTCAGCTTCTTAAGGCGGTCGCGCGTCAGCGTAACGCCAGCAGTGATGAGATTCGTATAGAGGCCAGCCTTCGCGGCGACCTCGACGATGTCCTCCAAGTCTTTCCTGACGGTCGGCTCGCCACCCGACAGATGGATCTGAAGAATCCCGAGTTCTGCGGCTTGGCGCATGACGTCCTGCCACTCGGCCGTGGTCAACTCGGTGTTGACGCGATCGAGTTCCAGCGGGTTCGAGCAATAGGGGCATTGCAACGGGCAGCGGTGCGTCAGCTCGGCGAGCAAGCCAACCGGAGCGCGAGCGCAAGCCTCGACCACAGGTGCCTCGGAGAACTGCTCCAACGGTGCAATTTCGTTCATGACGTCCGCTCCGTTTCTTCCCAGGTTTCTCAGGCCTTAATCACGCCCTTATCCGAAAGCTCCTGCAACATAGATATAGTATCTGTAAGGATTTCTTGCAGTGGAGCATTGTAGTCTTTTGCGAGATCGGTAGCGATTTGCTGGACTGTAGTCGCGCCATCACAGCGCTTCAAAATCTCAATAGCGATCGGGTCTGGCTCAAACACGCGTTCTGGAGCGAGTACGTGCCAGCGTCCGCGTCCTGGATCGTGTCGCAGCTTGATGTGCGGCGGCATTCCGGGTTTCGATTCCGGTACGATCATCGTGCGCGTACGGGATGCTCCAGCTTCCATCATCACGCCTCCGGCCGGAACGCACCCGGCGGAATATGTCCATCGACGTAGGCGTGATAAAGCGCATCGAGCTGTACCCAGAGCACGTTGCATTTGAAGCGAACGGCGTCGACACAGGCTTGCTGCTCGTCGCGTGTGCGGGCGTTCTTAAGAACATATTGAAGGGCGAAATCGGCATCGCGCGGTGCTTGCGTCAAGCGCCGCTTGAAATAGGCCATCACCTTGTCGTCGATGAAATCGTAGTTTTCGAGCATGCCCGAAATGCGCTCTCTGTGGATCTTCGGCGCAAACAATTCGGTAAGCGACGATGCGACGGCGATGGTAAGAGGCTGCTCGCGCACGAACGTCACATAAGCTTCGACCGCAAAGATCGTCGCAGGGAGCGCGCCGCGGCGCGAAATGACATACTCGCGGTCGAGCCCGAGGCCGTCGGTCAGCACGAGCCAACGCTCGATTCCCCCGTCTTCTTCCGGCGGATGTCCATCGTGATCGAGAATGCGATGCATCCATTCGCGTCGCAACTCGCGGTCGTAGACCCGGCTGATGAGCGCCGCGTCTTTGCGCGGAACGGCCGACTGATAGCAATAGCGATTGAGCGCCCAGGCCTGCACTTGGCCCTTATTTAGCTTGCCCCCATGCAGCATGTGATGAAACGGGTGTAGATCGTGATAGCGCTCTGGGCCGACGGCGCGGATAGCTGCTTCGAAATCTGCGACGGACATCGGCGGCTCGTTGCCACGGAGCTCGGCCGTTCTTCTTTCGAGACTGACTGGGTTCATAGGCGGACCTCCATGCCGTCAAATCCGACTTCCCATCCGGCGTCTTCGACGACTTTACGAGCTTCTGAGTTCTCGTCCAGAATCGGATTCGAATTGTTGATGTGGACGTAAATTCTGCGTTTGACGTTGAGCTTGCCGAAAGCGGCAATCGAGCCTTCTGGCCCCGACAGGGACATGTGCCCCATCCGTTTGCCCGTTTTCTGCAGCAGGCCCTGCTTGATCATCTCGTCGTCTTCGAAAAGAGTTCCGTCGAAGAAGACGAGATTGGCGTCACGTATGCGCTCGGCGAGCGGCGCGTCGATTTCGGCGCAACCTGGAATATAAAAGAAAGCGTTGCCCGTTTTTGCGTCGGTGACTTTGAGTCCGATGGTATCGCCATCACGGCTACCGTAGTTCGCGTCGGCACCGCCGCTTTCGAGAAAGAGCGCGACTTTGCCGGGTACAGCAAACGCTTCGACTGTGATGCCAAGATCCGTTCCCGCTCCCTTAAGCGGAATAGGTTTGTCCAACGGCAATTCGATGCGCGGAACGATATCGGGATTGCAGACATTGAAGACGGAATTCGCCCTGAGCGTTGCAAGGACGAGATCGGAGCCGTAGATCGAAAACGGCTGACCCTCGCGAAGTCCGACCAGCCCGATGATATGGTCGACGTCGGCGTTGGTGACGACAACGGCCTTGATCGGCGAGTTTCGTTTGGCGCCCGACTTCGCGGGCTGCAGTTCAGGCGTTTCGTTGATTTGTTGCCGTATATCGGGGGAAGCATTGAGCAACAGCCAGTTCTCCCCGTCCGCAGAAACAGCGAGCGACGACTGTAGTCTAGCCTTATATCCAGCAGCGCCTGCCCGCACTTTCGCCGATTGCGGGCCGTTGCAGTTCCACTGCGGAAATCCGCCCCCAGCGGCGGATCCGAGAACTTTTATGATCATCGATGTCGGTATCTTCGCGCCCGCCGGATCGCCAAAGCCGGAGGCGCTTCAATTGTAGACGGATAAGACTACGGCGGCCGATGAGCCTCACCGACCGCCGCGCCGTTATCTCACCGGTTTTGTGAGACCGAAGAAATCAACCGTTAGATAAGGTCGATTTCGGCCGGCAGGTAGCTCGTGACTTCGAGACCGACTTCCTGCTCGCGAACCGCGGGCTTCGTCCAAACCTTCATCGTGTTTCCTCCAAAGCGATAAACTGCTTCCATTCCGTAAGCCCCGCCGAGAGCTTACCCGATTGGTGCAGACACTTGTTGTGCAGGCCCAATCTGCGGATCAGCCCAACAAAGTCAAGCCGCTCCGCGTTCCGTCTCTTAACATCATGGATGGCCCGACGTTTTCAAATCAAGGCGCTTCACGTCTGCGTGTGAGTAACGCGGAGCGCGGTGACAACGTCGATTGCCGTTCGTTTGATCAATGCCCCAGCGGCGTGGCCAATAAGATTGTCGGTTCATACAACCTCTGATCGTGGGCCAATTATTAGAATATTATTGTTGTGTTCGGGGTGGAACGCCGCAGGTTAGTAGAAAATTGTTCCAAAGATGCCTAGAATGCGCTTAATGGTACGGGCGGGAGACTCGCTGTTAATCGAGCTAAGGCATCGTCAGCGATCTACCGACCACGGATTGTTTTGAAAATTGAGCCGGTGGCGTCCTGAGGGACCACCCGGCCGGGGCCTTTCCCGACTGTAAGAAGCGCGCTAGGTCGTCGTTTCAACCAGTGGGCCAAGGCCCCCGACGAGGAGAGCCTTTAGGTGACCGCCACGCCATTGCTTCCGCGCAACGCGCCGTTCCTGCCGGAAGACATCGATACATTGAACAAAGTCGTTGCCCGGACGACGCCGCAGCAGCGCGCGTGGCTCGCAGGATTCTTTGCAGGGTTCGAGGCAGCGCAGGGCGGGGGCGCGATGCAGACGGCGGCTCCCGCTGCCAAGCCGCGTGTGCCGCTGACAATCCTCTATGCGAGCGAGAGCGGCAACTGCGAGACGCTCGCCGGCAAAGCCAAGAAAGTTGCACAGAAGCACGGCATTGATGCCAAGGTCTACGACATGGCGGACGCGGACATGGCGTTGCTGGCGAAGTCGAAAAACGTCGTTGTCTATGCCGCTACGTGGGGAGAGGGTGACCCGCCGAGCCGCGCCGCAGATTTCTATCAGGCCTTGATGGGCGACGCTGCGCCCCGTCTTGAGGGCGTCCGGTTCGCTGTCCTGGCGCTGGGAGACACGGCCTACACGCAATTCTGCGCGATCGGCAAAGCCATCGACGCTCGCCTTGAGGAACTGGGCGGAGAGCGCGTTGCCGAACGCGTCGATTTGGATCTCGATTACGCGAAGCAGGCGGCGGAGTGGACGGAAAGTTCGTTTGCGAAATTTGCCCCGGCTGATGCGCCTGCCGGTGCCAGCGGTACGGTTGTGCACGTCGATTTCGGCGGCGCGGGTTTTCAGCCCGACGACGGCGAGCCGCTGTTCACGGCGGAAAATCCACTCGAGTCCGAAATTGCGGCACTCGTCAATTTGAATGGAACCGGCTCGACGCGCGAAACATGGCACGTAGAATTTGCGTTCGAAGATCCACGCTTCACCTATGAGCCGGGCGATGCGATCGGGCTTTTGCCGGAGAACGATCCTGCGCTCGTCGACGAGCTGCTGAAAGCCGTCGGACTTTCATCGGATGCGGCGCTGCTTCTCAAGCTACAGAAATCTTACGACGTGACGACGCTGTCGCGATCGGCGGTGGAGAACTACGCCAAGCTCACCGGGCGCTCGGACGTTAAGGCGCTGCTCGAAGGCGAAGCCTACACCAGGTTCGCAGCCGATCGGCAGTTGATTGATCTTTTCGAAACGTATCCTGAAAAGCTTGCCGCTGAGCAGCTTGTCGGACTGCTGCGGCCGTTGCCGGGGCGTCTCTATTCCGTGGCTTCGAGCCTGAAGGCGCACCCGGGCGAAGCACACCTTCTGGTGGGCGCCGTACGCTGGACGTCGCACGGCAAAACTCGCAAGGGCGTTTCCTCGACCTATCTCGGCGAGCGCCGCAAAGTGGGCTCGACGGCGCGAATATATGTCAAGCCGAACCGGCATTACCGCCTGCCGGCCGATGGACATACCCCGATCATCATGATCGGAGCCGGAACGGGCGTCGCGCCCTATCGCGCATTTGTCGAGGAGCGCGTTGCAACGGGAGCCAAAGGCAAAAGCTGGCTGTTTTTCGGCGAGCGCAACTTCACCAATGATTTTCTGTATCAGCTCGAATGGCAAGACTATCTTGCCTCCGGCGATCTGACGAAAATCGATGTTGCATTCTCGCGCGATCAACCGGAGAAAATCTACGTTCAGCATCGCCTGTGGGAACGCCGCGCCGAGGTGCGGGATTGGCTGGAAGAAGGCGCACATATTTACGTCTGCGGCGATGAAAAGGGCATGGCGAAAGACGTCGATGCGACTCTTGTCAAAATTCTCGCAGAAGCGGCAAAAGGCGACGAGGATGCCGGGCGCGCCAAGCTCAAAGAGCTCACGAAGGCTGGACGCTATCAACGCGACGTCTACTGACACTGAAATTCAAGACCGATATCGAATGACTGTGGGCGGCGCAGCTGTTCCGCGAGGACGACAATGACAGACGGCAAGCCATCTAAGACCGAGCATATCAAAGAAGCCAGCCACTTCCTGCGTGGCACGATCAGCGAAGGGCTGGTGCATGTCGAATCCGGAGCAATCGCGGATGACGATACACAGCTCATAAAATTCCACGGCTCCTACATGCAGGATGATCGTGACGTCCGTGGCGAGCGTGCCAAGAAGAAGCTTGATAAGGCTTTCATGTTCATGGTGCGCCTGCGCATTCCGGGCGGCTTTGTAACCTCCTCGCAATGGCGGCAGCTCGACGATATCGCGGTCAACTTTGGAAACAAGACACTGCGGGTCACGACGCGCGCGACGTTTCAGTTCCATGGCATCATCAAGTCCAATCTCAAGCGTACGATGCAGGCTATTCACGCTGCAGGCCTGGATACGATCGCGGCTTGCGGAGATGTGACGCGTGGCGTGATGTCGGTCGCCAACCCCTATCTATCGAAGGCGCACCGGCAGGCTTTCGAACTCGCAAAGCGCACCAGCCTGTATTTCCTGCCAAGGACAAACGCCTACAGCGACATATGGCTTAACGGCGCACCGATCCCCGGAAAAATCGTCACCGATCCCGAGAAGGAAACGATCTACGGGCAGACATATCTTCCGCGTAAATTTAAATTTGTGTTCGCAGTACCGCCCGATAACGACGTCGACGTTTTCGCTCACGATTGCGGCTTCATCGCCATTGTCGAGAACGGTGAAATCGTCGGCTGGAACGTAACAGCGGGCGGCGGCATGGGTATGACGCACGGGGTGCCGGAAACGTTTCCGCGCCTTGGTGACGTTCTCGGCTATTGCAGCCATGAAAAGGCGATCGAAGTCGCCGAAGCGATCCTGACCGTCCAGCGCGATTGGGGGAACCGGTCGAATCGCGCCCGAGCGCGGCTCAAGTACACGATCGAGGATCATGGACTTGAGAATTTCAAGGCGGAAGTAAACAAGCGCCTCGGTTTCGATCTCGCACCGGCGCGGCCCTATGCGTTCACGCGCAATGGCGACCACATCGGCTGGCGCCAGGGTGAAGATAAGAAATGGCACCTTACGATTTATATCGACAGCGGCCGGATCAAGGATACGCCCGGACATCGCCTCAGAAGCGCCATTCGCGCGATAGCGGATCTCGATATCTGCGATTTCGTGATGACCGCGAACCAGAATTTGATTTTCACGAACGTTTCCGCGCGCGCGAAGGGTAAAATCGATAAGATTCTTGCCGAGCACGGCGTCGCCCCGAAGTCCCTTTCCGGTGCCAGGCGGAACAGTATCGCCTGCGTCGCGCTGCCGACGTGCGCGCTGGCGCTCGCCGAGAGCGAGCGTTACATGCCGCATTTCTTGACGAAGCTCGAAAGCATACTCGAAAAGGCGGGACTGACGGACGAGGAGATCGTTGTCCGCATGACGGGCTGCCCGAACGGATGTGGGCGGCCGTATCTAGGTGAAATCGGCTTCGTCGGCCGCTCGCCAGGCTTGTACAATCTCTATCTCGGCGCCGCGTTTGACGGCGCGCGCATGAACAAGCTCTATGCGCAGGACGTGGACGAGGCCCGCGCACTGTCGCTGCTGGAGCCGATCCTGTTGCGTTATGCCAAGGAACGTCAGGAAGGCGAACGCTTCGGCGATTTCACAATCCGCGCCGGTTACGTGAAGCCGACGCTCATCAGCAATCAGTTCCATGAGGACGTGACGCTCGCCTGACAAAATACTTCAAGGTTAACGCCGCAATTGCTTGAGTTGGGTTCTCGAGTGTCGAGAAGCTGACAAAATTATGGTCGAGATTCGCAGACATCGTTTTGCGTAACGGAGTTCGCCGATGCCTGATACCCGAGGTGTGTTGATCGTCGGCGAGGGCGCCGTTCTTAAAGGCGAAGTCAGGAGCGGGCGCCGCGTCGAGATCTGGGGTTACGTTGAGGGCGGCGTGACGGCTTCGGAGGTCGTCGTGCAGGAAGGCGGCAAGCTTTTCGGGCAGGTCAAATCCGATACGGCTGAGATTCGCGGCACCGTGCAGGGCGACGTGCGTGTGCAGCAGCTTTTTGCGCTCCGCAGTACCGGCAGCGCCGCGGGCAAGATCAAATATGGCCGCCTCTCGATGGAAGAAGGCGCGGAGCTTTCGGCGCACATCCGCAATATTCCCCCGGCGATTGCGGGCGATCTCGACCTGACGGTCGGTAAAGGCCGCTCGGTTCGTATCACGCTTGCGGACCTCAATGCAGTCGATCCCGACGACAAGCCCGAAGATCTGACGTTCACGGTATCGAATGCACAGGGCGGCTTCGTCGCCCTCGCGAATGCTCCGAAATCGCCTATTGCGACTTTCTCTCAGGCCGATTTGGCGGAGGGCTGCGTGCTTTTTGCGCATGACGGTTCCGACGCGTCGTCCGCGCGCTTCGATGTGCAGGTGACCGACGCTTCCGGCGCGAATTCCGGAAAGCCGCAAACGGTCAATGTCGCGGTTCGCGCATAAGCATACGCACCATTTCATGCGGCCGGATCCCCTGTTGGCGTCCCGCACGAGTCCGCTCGCGAGGCCCGGGACCCAAAGGCCCGGCACGTGGCTGGACGATGATGTCGTTGGAACAGCGCGCGCCGGCCTCTATATATGCACCTCATGGCGAATCTCTTTGAAGCTGCCGGACTTGAGAAAAGCGCGCCGCGGCCGCTGGCCGATCGGCTGCGTCCTAAAACGCTTTCCGAGGTCGTCGGCCAGGATCACATCGTTGGACCCGATGGTACGCTGACCCGGATGCTCAAAAGCGGTCGCGTGCCGAGCCTCATCTTTTGGGGACCTCCGGGATCTGGCAAAACGACGATTGCGCGATTGCTCGCTGGAGAAACGAACCTGGCCTTTGAGCAGCTTTCGGCGATTTTCTCCGGCGTCGCCGAACTTCGCAAAGCGTTTGAGCGTGCGAAGATCGCGCGTGAGCAGGGCAAGGGCACCCTGCTCTTCATCGATGAAATCCATCGCTTCAATCGTTCGCAGCAGGATAGCTTTTTGCCCTACATGGAAGACGGCACAATCACGCTCGTCGGCGCGACAACGGAAAACCCATCTTTCGAACTCAACGCCGCTCTGCTGTCGCGGGCGAATGTCCTGGTTCTCAACCGGCTCGATGACGCCAACCTTGAAACGATCCTGAAACGCGCGGAGGCGGAAGTCGGACGGCCTCTGCCGCTAGACCCTGATGCGCGCGAAGCACTGAAGGGCATGGCCGATGGTGACGGCCGCGCAATCCTCAATCTGGTTGAGGACGTGTTCGCGGCTGCGCCCGCGAAGAGCAAGCCGCTCGGCCGCGATGCGCTCGTCAAGCTGGTGCAGCGGCGTGCCCCGCTTTACGACAAGTCGCGAGAAGGCCATTACAACTTGATCTCGGCGCTGCATAAGGCAGTGCGCGGCTCCGATCCAGACGCGGCGCTTTATTATTTGTGCCGCATGCTCGACGGGGGTGAGGACCGGCTTTTTATCGCCCGCCGCGTCGTACGCATGGCCGTCGAGGATATCGGCCTTGCCGATCCGCAAGCGCTCGTCGTTGCCAACGCCGCAAAAGAGGCGTTCGATTTTCTTGGCTCCCCCGAAGGAGAACTCGCGATCGCGGAAGCCGTCATCTACATGGCGACGGCACCGAAATCGAACGCCAACTACGTTGCATTCAAAGCCGCCATGCGCGCAGCCAAGGAACATGGCTCGATATCGCCGCCGAAAACGATCCTCAACGCGCCGACGAAATTGATGGAAGAAGAAGGTTACGGGTCTGACTATCTCTATGACCACGATCAGCCCGAAGCATTTTCTGGCCAGAACTACTTTCCGGACGAATTCAGGAAGCGTCCGAAATACTATGATCCGCCGGAGCGCGGTTTCGAACGCGAGATCAAGAAACGGCTCGATTATTGGGCGAAACTTCGGGCCGAACGCAACGGTCGCTCCTAGTCAGTGAGGTGTCCCAATGGCCGAGCCGCACGCACATACGCCGTCTCCCGTTCTCTATTCAGTTGCGATTGACGATCTAAGGCCGACGCAGATGACCGTCGGCATGCGGGAGGTCGACGAAAAGCGCAAGGCGTGGCGCGGGCTCGATAGGTCGAAAGCGAGCGGGTTTCTCGGACGACATATGATCCCCGTCGTGCGCGGACCGAAGGAACACCTGTATGTCGTCGATCACCATCACCTCGCACGCGCACTTTACGACGAAGGCGTCAAGGAGGTGCTGACCTCGACACTGGCAGATTTGCACGCCCTTGAAAAAGACGAGTTCTGGTCTTTCATGGACAATCGCGGCTGGATGCATCCGTTCGATACCGATGGCGTCCGGCAGCCCCGTACGAAACTGCCGAAATCGGTCGCCGATCTCGAAGACGATCCGTACCGCAGCCTGGCAGGCGAGCTTCGGTTCGCTGGCGGCTACGCCAAGGATACGACGCCGTTCAGCGAATTTCTTTGGGCCGATGCGTTGAGGCGCCGGGTCGATCGCAAGACAATCAAGAGCGACCCCGATGCGGCGCTGGAGGAAGCTCTGGCATTTGCCAAGAGCAACGCAGCTTCGTATTTGCCCGGTTGGTGCGGGCCGCACAAGCGGAGCTGATCCAGCCGGTTGTCATTCATATCGCTTCCTTGATAGCTGCACGCCCGCTATAGCTTCCGCTCGATCAATCTCGGAATAACACGATGAAGCTCTCTCTTTTCGCCTGCGCCAGCGCACGCGCAATTATGCATGCGGGATTTATCGCTTTCGTTGGGCGACGGTGATGACGAACGTCAGTAGCGCGACCACGACAGGCAAGGTCGAGACATTACGGGTTGCCGAGAGCGAAGCCGATATGCGGCTCGACCGCTGGTTCCGCGTCCACTTTCCGGAAGTGGGATACACCTATCTGCAGAAGCTGCTTCGCTCGGGCCAGGTACGGGTGAATTCAAAGCGGGTGCAGGCCAACGACCGGTTGCGCGCGGGTTCGGAAATCCGGGTTCCAGCAATCATTCGCGAGCCGAAGAAGGTCAATCCGTCGGGGCGGCCAGCGATGGGCGTTTCGAAAGGCGACCGCGACACGATCGAAAAGATGATCCTGTACGAGGACGAGCATGTGCTCGTTCTCAACAAACCTTTTGGCCTGGCGGTCCAAGGGGGCACAGGCACGAAAAAACATATCGATGGGATGCTCGAAGGCATGGCGGACCGCTTTGGCGGCGAGCGTCCGCGTCTCGTGCATCGCCTCGACCGCGATACGACAGGTGTCTTACTTGTTGCCAAGACGCGCGACGCCGCGGCAAAGCTCGGGCGGACGTTTCAGACGCGCTCTGCCGCCAAGACCTATTGGGCGCTTGTCAAAGGCGTACCGAAGCCGCCGCAGGGAAAGGTCGAGGCGGCGCTGGTCAAAGCATCCGGACCGGACGGCGACCGCGTCCGGAAGGCGAAACCCGGCGAGCAGGACGTCGCCATGCATGCGACGACCCATTATTCCGTCATCGACCGGGCTGCGCACAAGGCCGCCTGGGTTTCGTTGAAGCCGGTGACAGGACGGCAGCATCAGCTTCGCGCTCATATGCATCTTATCGGTCACCCAATCGTCGGCGACAATAAGTATGAGGGCGACGTCCACATGCCTGCCGAGAACATAGAAAAGAAGCTGCATCTGCATGCGCGGCGTCTCGTAATTCCGCATCCTAAGGGTGGGAAGACGATCGACGTCACCGCCCCGCTGCCTGCGCATATGGCCGCCTCGTGGGACTTGCTCGGCTTCGATCCCGGACGGTTCAAGGCCGAATAAGGCGCCGCGCGTTGCGGCATTAAGGTCGGTCCGGCGAGAATGCGGCAGGTTTGCCCCGGTTCACGCGCGTTGATAGAACTGCATCATGAAACTGGTCGTTTTCGATTGCGACGGCACGATCGTCGATAGCCAGGCGGGCATTGTCCTGTCGATGGAGCACGCGTTTACCTCGCTGCGCATGGTACCGCCGACGCGCGAGGCAACGCTGTCCGTCGTCGGCCTGTCGCTGCTCGAAGCCTGCTCCGCGTTGGCGCCGGAAGCGGAGTATGAAACGCGCGTCGAACTGGCGGAGCGATATAAGTCCGCTTTCCGGGAGTTGAATCACGATCCGGCCGAGAGCGAAATTCTGTTCCCGCAGGCGAAGGAAATTATTGCCCATTTGGCGAGCAGGGACAGTTATCTCCTGGGCATTGCAACCGGAAAGTCACGTCGGGGCATTGATCGCTTATTTGAGCGGGAAGGCTGGCACGCGCACTTCGCTACGGTCCAAACCGCCGACGATCATCCTTCCAAGCCGCACCCATCGATGCTTTTGAAGGCAATGCTTGAAACGGGTGCCGATGCGTCAGCGACAGTCATGATCGGTGATACGACCTATGACATCGAGATGGCACGGGCTGCCGGTGTTCCATCCATCGGCGTTGCCTGGGGCTATCACAGCATCGCGGAGCTTAAGGAAGCCGGAGCGCAGCTCATTGTCGATCGGTTTGCCGATTTGCCCGCAGCGGTTGACAAGGCCCTGGCAAACGCGAGGTGCGTGGCATGACCGACACCGGTTCCAACGGCAACGGCGGACATCGCGCCGATCTGGAGCGCGCCGCCAACGCACCTCCGCCAAAGCGCGTCATCAGCGACAGCCTGGCAAAGCCGCTCGCCAAGCGCTTCTATAAGGCAGCGACTGTCTCCGGCAGCGCGCCGTTTCAAATTCTGCTCGACGGCCGGCCAGTCAAAACGCCAAAAAAGCAAGCGCTCGCCGTGCCGACGCGCGCGCTTGCCGAAGCCATTGCAGCGGAGTGGCAGGCGCAAAATGAATTCGTCGACCCGTCGCGCATGCCGCTGACCCGGTTTGCAAACACGGCCATCGACGCCGTCAGCGAGACGATGGACGCGGTTGCCAACGACATCCTTGCCTATGCCGGTAGCGATCTCGTCTGTTATCGGGCCGAGACCCCGGATGAACTTGTGGTCCGGCAATCTCAGGCTTGGAATCCGGTCATCGCATGGGCCGATAATGCATTGCACGCGACCTTTAGGGCGGTGCCAGGCGTAATGCATGTTCCGCAGCCGTCTGAGGCGCTCGCCGCCGTCGCGGAAGCCTTGAAACCTCACGATGCTTTCCGGCTGACCGGCTTACATGTTTTGACAACATTGATGGGATCGGCGCTTCTGACGCTGTCGCTGGCGCGTGGCGCCATCTCGCCGGATATAGCCTGGGCCGATGCGCACGTTGATGAAGACTATCAGATCTCGCTTTGGGGCGAGGATGCGGAAGCTGCCGCCCGCCGTCGCGGCCGCCGCGCCGAATTCGATGCGGCCTATCGCTGGCTGACGCTGCTTGCGCCGTCTCCCTAAGGAGCCCGCCGACGCAGCGGTGCTACTCTGCTCGCAAGAACCTTGTCTATTCTCCGGCCGTCGAGATCGACGACCTCGAAGCGCCAGCCGCTGATATCCGTATGCTCGCCGGTTTTGGGAATGTGTTGGATCGCAGCCAGAACAAATCCCGCAACGGTTTCGTAGGACCGGTTTTCGGGAAGCGGTATGCCGATCTTGTCGGCCATCTCGTCGACGGGCATGGCGCCGGACAGCAGCCACGAGCCGTCGTCACGTTCGACGGCATGAGGCTCTAGTCCCTCGGTGTCCGATTTGAACGCGCCCGCGATGGCTTCAAGAATGTCTGCGGGCGTCACCAGTCCTTCGAAGTCGCCGTATTCATCGTGGATGAGCGCCATCGGCACTTCGGCGTTGCGCAGCACCGATAAAACATTCAGCGCGGCGCTCGTTTCCGGAATCACCGGCGCCTTTCGAATGTAAGCAGCGATCTCGAACGATTTGCCCGAGAGGAGCCCTGCAAGCAGCTCACGCGTCTGCACGACGCCGATCATCTTATCGACCGAGCCCTCGCCGACGGGTAAGCGCGAGTGCGGGGTCGAAATCAGCCGCGCTTTAATCGTCTCTTCCGGTGCAGTCACGTCGATCCAGTCAACGTCCGTTCGGGGCGTCATCAGCCCGAGCACCGCCCGGTCCGCCAAGCGCATAACACCCGAAATGAGTTCACCTTCGCCGCTTTCGAGCACGCCCGCGGTTTCCGCCTCGGCAATCATCGTTTTGATTTCCTCGTCGGTGACGCGACTTTCGCTCTCACGCGAAATGCCGAGAATGCGAAAGACAAATCGTGTTGAGCTGTCGAGCAGCCACACGACGGGTCCGGCAATTTTGGCAAAGCCGGTCATGATCGGCGCCACGGCGCATGCGATACTCTCGGCGTTGCGCAGCGCCAACGTCTTCGGCACCAGCTCTCCCGCAATCACGGAGAGATAAGTGATGGCCGCGACGACCGCCCCGAAGCCGATAGGCTCGGCCCAGGCTTCCGCCAATCCAAGGCTCTGCAGATAGGATGCCGCGTACTCACCGAAGGTCTCGCCTGAATAGGCGCCGTTGACGATGCCGATAAGCGTGATGCCGATCTGGACGGCGGAGAGAAAGCGCCCCGGATCAGCCGACAGCGCGAGGGCGCTGAAGGCACCCGGGCGGCCAGCGGCCTCCATGGCCTTCAGGCGTGGCCGGCGGGCGGAAACAATGGCGAGTTCGGAGAGCGCAAAAAGTCCATTGAGGAGGATGAGCGCGAGGACGATTAGCAGTTCGGTCACGAGATTTGGCCGGATAGGTCATGTCCAAGCCACCCCACATTGTTGAGGCATCAACCGTAAGTATACATTCCCGGCAGATCAAGCGGTGCGCGGTCGATGCCGCAGAACCGGGCCCTTATCGCCGTCTTGCTATCGCAACATATAATGTCTCACACTCATGCAAACTGATTCGCGCGTAGGCACGACCCATGCTGCACAGGCCACGCATCCCTGAGCTTGCGCAACGCGACCGGTTCGTCCGCCGGGCCGTGAGTGAGGGACGTGTGCTGACGTTTGCCGACGAGGAGACTGCATCCGTCGCGTCTCAGAAGGTGCGTGGCAAGGGGGTCCAGCTTTTTTGGTCGAACCCGATCGAAGCGACGCGATGGGCCGAGGCATTGGCAGGCAACAACGCGCTCCAGGAAATTACGCTCGCAACGTTTGCTGCCGACCTTCTCCCGGGCATCGCTAAGGCGAAAGGCTTCGTCGGCACGGATTGGGTTTCCGACCCGATCGAGGCCGAGATCGACCCGGTCGATCTGCAACTCCGGCTGAAGGCGGAGGCGGTGCCGCTTTTCGTCAAAGCGGCGGCGAAGCAGGGTGAAGTTTATATCGTCGGCGACGACGACGGCGCGAGGTTGACACCCGCAGGCCCATGGTCCGGCTCGGAAGATCTCTTGCAGGTCTTTGTTAGCCGCTCCGAAGCAGAACGGCATCTGCAGCAGGCCGGCGGTCAGCTTGTCGTCGCCGAGTCTCTTTCGGAATTTATCGGCAATACGCTCGCCTGGGCCGCGACGCGGGCGCGCGCTGTTGCCATTCAGCCGATCGCGGGCGCCGGCATCACCGAAATCAAGGTTGCCGACTTTGGGCGCCAACTTGCCGCGGCCGCCGGCGCAAAGTGACCGCCAATTGGTGCGGCCTTCGGGTATTTAGGACCTATCTCGGGGCGATCGTTAAGGCCGCGATCTCTCGGCATTTGCGCTGTCCCGGCGCCATGCTAGAGAGCCTTCCAAATTCTACCGCTAAGCAGGGTGGCAGCTTAATGAAAGATATCATCGACGAACTCGAA
>NZ_DASZTY010000012.1:0-3593 GCF_035548195.1 Hyphomicrobium sp. | reverse complement strand
TATGACGTCTCGTTCTCGCTTGGCGACGGTCTGCGTCCGGGCTCGATCGCAGACGCCAACGACCGCGCGCAGTTCGCGGAGCTGGAGACCTTGGGCGAACTCACCAGGATCGCCTGGGACAAGGGCTGCCAGGTCATGATCGAAGGCCCCGGCCACGTGCCGATGCACAAGATCAAGATCAACATGGACAAGCAGCTCAAGGAGTGCGGGGAGGCGCCGTTCTATACGCTGGGGCCGCTGACCACCGACATCGCGCCGGGCTACGACCACATCACCTCAGGCATTGGTGCGGCCATGATCGGCTGGTTCGGCTGCGCCATGCTGTGTTACGTGACGCCGAAGGAGCATCTCGGCCTGCCCGACCGCAATGACGTCAAGACCGGCGTCATCACCTACAAGATCGCGGCGCATGCGTCCGATCTCGCCAAGGGCCACCCGGCGGCGCAGCTGCGCGACGACGCATTGTCCCGCGCCCGCTTCGACTTCCGCTGGGAGGACCAGTTCAACCTCGGCCTCGACCCCGATACCGCGTGCAAATTCCACGACGAGACGCTGCCGAAGGAAGCTCACAAGGTCGCGCATTTCTGCTCGATGTGCGGCCCGAAATTCTGCTCGATGAAGATCACCCAGGACGTCCGCGACTACGCCGCGACCTTGAATGATAAAGAACAAAAGGGATTTGGAGCCGAAGGCGATCAAATCCCGTCTTCAGAAATAGAAAAAGGCATGGCGCAGATGTCAGCCAAGTTCAAGGAAATGGGCAGCGACGTCTATCTCGATGCGGACAAGGTGAAGGAGAGCAACAAGGCGTTGTGAGGCGAAGGCCTCTCCGCCCTCTCAACTCGTCATGCCCGGGCAAAAGCGCGAAGCGCGTCTTCGCGCTAGATGACCCGGGCATCCATCGAAAATGAAAGAGCCGGGCGAAAGCCCGGCTTTTTTTACGCTGCGCTCCTTGTCAAAATGACTAGCGTCATTGCGAGCGAAGCGAAGCAATCCAGAACGGTCGCGATGTCAGTGGATTGCTTCGTCGCTTTGCTCCTCGCAATGGCGACTATACGGGACTTGACACTCTCGTGCGAGAATATCCTTCTATGGGTACACTCATTAGAGGGGAGATCATATTTTGGTCGGTCTAGCCACGCAGATCGTAACGCTAGTGCTTACGCTGGGAGGGATTTACTTGTCCGCACTCGCGCTTAATAACCCCGTTCGCAAGGTTGCCATCCTCGGGCTCGCAATTTTCGGCGTTGCGAATTTTATTCTAATCCTCGTTACCTACGAAAACACGCCGGAGGTGCCTCATTTATCCGACACGGTTCTTGCATCTGCAACGGCTGCACTAAGTGCGTACGATGATCTCGTGGCGCTGGCAGAAAACCGCTTGCTGCAAATAATAGTGTGGGTCTTTATCGGAGTAATTTTAGGACTTATTGGGCCACGGGCCTATCATAGATACAAAAACCGTCATTGGCATTCGTCCTACGACATCTTCAAATTGGCTAACCCCGAATTGATGAAGGGTGCGCATGTCGCAGAAGATGAAGTTCAAGAACTAAGCGAGCATATGAGAGAGCTTTCAATTCAAAGAGAAGCTCTTGGAGTGCCGTTTGGGTCCGCACCAGTTAGCGAAGATTCTGAATCCATGACACTATTACGTGAGGCCGCTAGAGACGCGAGTGCAAGGAACCTTGCGCTGCACAAGCTACGGGAAAAGGCTCGTAGAAATGCATTGAACGATATCTACGAAAAACTCAAAGCTGGTGCGCTGATAGCTAAAGGCTTTAAAGATCCCTTGGGCTTAAATCCAACGGAAATAGAAATAGAAGCGTCATACTGGAAGTTTCTGAAATTTACCGGCGACTACAAAGAGGCGGAAGGAAAGGGTTTTAAGTTCACCGGCATCGAGGTCGCGCGGAAATAGCTGGGGTGGGTTAGCCGAAGGCATAACCCATCAGCTTTCCGCTCGGAGATCGGCGGGTTACTCTTCGCTGACCTACCCTCCGAACTGAATTGGACCACAATGACCGACAGTCTGACCGGCGTTTGGGACGGCACCTATACCCACCCGCGCGGAATAGTCACGTTTCTGGCGACGCTCATCGAGTCCGGTGGCGCGCTCGCCGGAAACGTGACCGAGCCCTGCACCAGTCCCGCTTGCCCGCTCAGCACCCACAATGCTTCGATTGCGGGTCATCGGTCGGGCAGCGCGGTCTCGTTCGTCAAACGTTACGAACCACCTGGCTATGGCTATGGCACCGTCTTCTATGAAGGCACGGTCAATGCCGAGGCGACGGAAATCGATGGGCGTTGGCGGCTGCCGGGCATGTCGGGAACGTTTCTGATGGTCCGCTCGACCAGGCCTGCGGAATCGGTCGTAGCCGAGGAGCAGACCAAGGAGCCGGCGCGCTAGTTGGCGGGGTTAACTAACCCGCGAGGGCAGCTTCGTCATCTCGACAAATCGACTCTCCGCAACTATCCTATTGGCCATGAACATCATCCGTCGCACGCTGGATATCGACGCCGAGACCGATGCGCGTCTGCGCGAAATGGCTGATGAGCGCGGGCAGGATGTCGCCGCAGTGCTCGCCGAAGCCGTCGCGCTTCTCGATTCCGTCGTCGACGTCGCGGGTCCCGATATTGGGGAAGACCGCCGACGATTCGATGTTTTCAGAGAGACGCGAGCGGCCGTGCCGCTGGCTGACGTGAAGACCTGGGTCGCAAGCTGGGGTTCGGCAAACGAGCTGCCACGCCCGGCGCCTCGCGAGAACAAATGATCCTGCTTTCGCCCGATGCCATCGACGACATCGAGCGATTGCGAGCCTTTCTTGATCAAAGCAATCCCGACGCCGCGCGTCGCGCATTAGCGTCGATCTGGACGGCGATCGAGTGATTGCAGGAATTTCCTGATCTGGGCATGACGACCGAGGACCCCGACATTCGCCAGATCGTAGTCCGGTTTAGTTCCTCCGGATACCTCGTACGTTACGCTGCCCTGCCCGCGGACGGAAATATCCTGATCACGAGGATATGGCACGGGCGCGAGGCCCGGGCTTGAGGGCACCCGACCTCGTCGCAATCGCAAACCCGCATAGTCTTTCTTCGCGCCTAATCTTTCAATGCGTTTCGAACTTCGGACGGATACCGACCAATAGCTTGGCGACACGGGCACTGCACTCGGCCATTCGACCGTGGTCAGACAAACCCATGTGAGGAGCAAAGCGACCACGCAATCCAGGTCTTTGCCCGCGATATTGGATTGTTTCGCTTGCGCTCGCAATGACGCCTTATTCCAACCGAATATATCATGGTTTAGCGAAGCCTAATTCTGTGCTGCGAGCTGGGTCGCCTCACCCGCAAGTAAAATCCTCTCGCCCGCCCGCGACACATCAACCCGATGGGCAAATCACCAAAACCCCGTCCATCCCTCTGCGCAAAAACATTCCGCTTCCCTCGTCGGGCAAATCAGCGCTATCGGCTCGCCCCGTCTCACCCGGTTAAGAGGGGCGGATCGCGATCGTCACGAACGTTGCGGTGGGATGCGGTGGACGCAGGTCGGCGACAGACGAACGCCTGAACTTGCGGACGGTGAAGTC
>NZ_DASZTY010000011.1:0-6079 GCF_035548195.1 Hyphomicrobium sp. | reverse complement strand
GGGTAACTTCATCGCCTGGGATGGTGCGAAGGGTAAGATCGTCTGGTCGAAGCCTGAGCAGTTCTCGGTCTGGTCGGGTGCTCTGACGACAGCTGGCGGCGTTGCCTTCTACGGCACGCTCGAAGGCTACTTCAAAGCCGTCGACCAGAAGACCGGCAAGGAACTGTTCAAGTTCAAGACGCCGTCGGGCATCATCGGCAACGCTATGACCTATCTGCATGATGGCAAACAGTACGTCGCCGTGCTGTCGGGCGTTGGCGGTTGGGCCGGTATCGGTCTGGCAGCCGGCTTGACGAACCCGACCGATGGTCTGGGTGCTGTCGGTGGCTACTCGGGCCTCAAGCAGTACACCAACCTGGGTGGATCGCTCACCGTGTTCTCGCTGCCTTAAGCGCTTCCTCCGTGAAAGAAGACAGCTAAAAGGCTTGCGAGCAACTTGGCCGGCGCATGATAGTGCGCCGGTCCTTTGGTGCATTAGACAACAATCAAATGACGCTCGCACAATTCCGCGCGGGCGTCATTTTTGTTTAGGCGGTCGTGTTAACGAGACCGGCGCTGATCGATCCAGCGGCTCATCTGGCGCGCGATCGGAAATATGCGACCTCGTGCACATTGAAACCGTCCGCCCGCCCGGCGCGCAGAAATAAGTAAAGCAACGCGGGGCGACGAAAATCACAAGTCATGCAAAAAATTCTTTCGCAATCGGTCCTGTCGCTAGACGATGCGAAGCGCGTTAATAAGGTATCGTCGTGTAACAAAAACGCCGGATTAAGCGTATCAGGAGTATGCAAACGGCCGCAGATGAAAGGTAGAAAATGGGCCCATATAAAAAAGACCCGGAGGTCGTCTCCAAGCTCACCCCCGAACAGTACCGCGTGACTCAGCAAAGCGGTACGGAGCGGCCGGGCACAGGCGAGTATCTCAATAACAAAGAGCCGGGCATTTACGTGGACATCGTCTCCGGAGAGCCGCTGTTTGCGTCATCGGATAAGTTTGAATCGGGTTGCGGCTGGCCGAGTTTCACGAAACCGATCGAGCCTGCCAACGTGAAAGAACTGCATGACGGGTCGCACGGAATGAACCGGACGGAAGTCCGGTCGAGCCATGGCGACAGTCACCTCGGTCACGTTTTTCCCGACGGTCCGAGAGACCGGGGCGGTCTGCGCTACTGCATAAACTCCGCGTCTTTGCGCTTCATCCGCCGCGAAGATATGGAAGCCGAGGGTTACGGAGCATACCTGAACCAGGTGGAGGACGTTTAATGAGTCAGGAACGTGCAATTCTCGCAGGCGGCTGCTTCTGGGGAATGCAGGACCTCATTCGCCGCTATGAAGGCGTAATCTCGACGCGCGTCGGCTATACCGGCGGCGACGTACCGAACGCGACGTATCGCAACCACGGCACCCACGCGGAAGCCATCGAAATTATTTTCGATCCGGCAAAATTGAGCTACCGGCAAATCCTTGAGTTCTTCTTCCAGATCCACGACCCGACGACACTGAACCGGCAGGGCAACGATGTCGGGCTCAGTTATCGGTCGGCGATTTTCTACACAAACCCTGATCAGAAGCGCATTGCGGAGGAAACGATCGCCGACGTGGACGCGTCCGGCGCGTGGCCGGGAAAGGTCGTCACGCAGGTCGTTCCAGCGGGCGACTTTTGGGAAGCGGAGCCGGAGCATCAGGACTACCTGGAGAGATATCCGAACGGCTACACGTGCCACTACGTTCGGCCGAATTGGAAACTCGGTCTGAAGAAGGCAGGTTGACGGATGCGTGACCGCCCGCATCTCTTTTGCGCGGGCTCGGTAACGGATGACGCTGTTGCCCTTGTTGCCGCATGAGCCTGATCTCACAATGCCGGAATTTTCGGTCATCGCGCGCGTCGTCGGTTTACGTATCCATCAAACGACAATGGGCCGGCCCCTCCCATGCAAAGGGCGATGATAGCGGCGATATAGAGAAGATCGGTTTCGTACCCCGGCTGTCCGAAATGTGCTCCTGCGGTGCCAAACGACTGAAGTTTTATCGAGCTGAAACCATATTGAATGTGAACGGTGAACGTCGCGACGAGAAGAACGATAATCATCGGAACGGCCGCGAGTGGGATGAACGCGCCGGCAAAAACGAGGATTCCGCCGACGACTTCGATCAAGATAGTTGCAAGAGCCAGAAGATCGGCGAAAGGGATGCCGATCGCGTGGAGAATGCCGGCAAAGTGTTCCCAGCCGCGTGCGAGTTTCGCATAGCCGTGTTCGAAAAAGCCGAAGCCGACGACAACGCGAAGGGGAATCGCGTACCAAGAGGCCGGCACCGGTAGCGGCGAAATGGCAATGTCCCACAACGTCCAGGAATTCTTGCTCACTGTTGGCTTTTTTAGTCGAAGGCCGAAATTTGTCATCGTTGTTCTTCCCGAGCGTGAAGGCTTATTCTGCGTATAATCGAAAGCGGTCGTCCGCTTTGCATTCAGGCGCAACACAAATGTCCTCTACGATCTCAAGCGATTGAATCGTTACACGACGCGCTGTACGATTCGTTTCATCATGAGAACACGCGATCTGAAGATTCCGCACTAGATCGCTGCAAGGCCAATGACCTGCGATGGATGTTCTGCAATATATATTTTCAAACTGGTCACTGATCGTCAGCCGTACGGGTCAACATATCGCTATCGTTGGTGTTGCCCTCGTGCTTGCGATCCTCACGGGTGTGCCCATTGGGATTGCGATCAGCCAGAACAAGCGCCTTGCCGCGGTCGTGCTCTACGTCGCCTCGATCATACTGACTATACCGTCGATTGCATTGTTCGGGATTATGATTCCAGTCCTTTCCCCGATCGGACAAGGCATCGGCTACGTACCGGCAGTGATCGCGGTTCTGCTCTATTCGCAGCTTCCAATTATCCGCAACACGCATGCGGCGATTACAAATTTGGACCCGGCGCTTCGAGAAGCGGCCCGCGGCATGGGGCTTACGCGTTTGCAACGCCTCCGCGAAGTGGAACTGCCAATTGCGGCGCCGGTGATCATGATCGGCATCCGAATGGCTGTGGTGATGAATATCGGCGTGACGGCCATAGCCGCTTATATTGGTGCCGGCGGTTTAGGTGACTTCATCGCTCGCGGCATTAGCCAGACTGACCCCCGCCAGCTCATCACCGGTGCGCTGGCCGTGAGTGTGCTTGCCGTTGCTGCGGATATCGGTCTGCTTGCGGTGCAACGTCTGCTCACCTCGCCAGGGCTTCGAGTGTAAGGGGGGAGCGCCGCATGATCAGGCTCGAACAGGTCTCGAAGACGTTCCCCGGAACCACCGTTCCCGCAGTCGATCACGTCACGCTCGAAATTCCCGAGGGCGAGATTTGCGTGCTTCTTGGCCCATCAGGTTGCGGCAAGACGACGACGATGAAGATGGTCAACCGGCTGATTGAGCCGAGTTCCGGGCAGATATTTATCGACGGCAAAAACACGGCTGAAAGCGATCCGGTGCAGCTGCGCCGGTCCATCGGTTATGTGATCCAGCAGATCGGGCTGTTTCCCAACAAAACGGTCGAAGACAACATCTGTCTCATGCCGGATGTGCTTGGCTGGGAGCGCGCAAAGTCGCGAGCCCGCGCCGCCGAGTTGCTGGACATGGTCGCTATGGACCCTGCGACCTTCCTCAAACGCTATCCCAAAGAGCTTTCTGGCGGACAGCAGCAGCGGATAGGCGTCCTGCGTGCCATCGCGGCCGATCCACCGGTCTTGCTCATGGATGAGCCCTTTGGCGCAATCGATCCGATCAACCGCGAGATCATTCAGGACGAATTCCTGAAGATGCAGGCACGGATCAAGAAAACCATTATGTTCGTCAGTCACGATATCGATGAGGCGGTCAAGATGGCCGACCGCATCGCCATTTTCAATCATGGTCGGCTCATCCAGTACGACACGCCCGATAAAATTCTCGCCCAACCGGCCACCAACTTCGTATCCGACTTTGTCGGCGGCGACCGTACCCTGAAGCGCCTTCAATTGCTCACAGTAAAAGATGCGATGATGCCGGACCCTCCACGGGTGTGCGCCGAAGATACGCTCGCAAAAGCCGTCGCCCTGATGGAGGAGAACGGCCATCGCTCCATCGTGATGGTTGGGCCCCGAGGCAAAGCGCGTGGCTATGTCGAACTCGCGGAAGCGCGCGGTATCAAGGGCACGGTCGGAGAAAACCACGAACCGCTGCCAACAACGGTTACGCCTGACGAAAATCTTCGGACTGCTGTCTCCACGATGTTTCGCCATGACAGAACGTGGCTCGCCTGTGTGGATAGTGACGGTATATTCAAGGGATATGTGACGCTCCGCGGTATCACGCACCTATTGAGCGAGATCAATCGCGATGGCTGAAGATATCGTGGCAGCGGCCGGACTGCGCAATATCTGGCGCAATGCGCTTTATCTGATGATCTTTATGCTTGGGGCGTGGGCTTGGGGCAGCGGGCTGTTGCCGAGCCTCTTCGATCACTGGGATGACATCCGCTACCTTGGAAGACAACATATCGAGCTCGTCGCCATTTCTGGAGGACTAGCAATCGTTGTCGGCGTGCTGACCGGAATTCTGCTGACGCGTCCGCGTTTCTATCGTTACGGCGAATGGGCAATACAAATTCTCAACATTGGAGCGACCATTCCGACGCTCGCCGTACTGGCCTTGTCGATGAGCGTGTTGGGTATCGGCGATACGCCTGCCATTTTCGCACTTTTCATTGCGTCGTTGCTGCCCATCGTCGCCAATACGATCGCCGGTATCCGTGCCGTGCCGCCCCATTTGCTCGAAGCGGCTCGGGGCATGGGGCTGAGCTCCAATCAAATTCTCTGGCAAGTCGAATTGCCGAATGCAGCATTCGTCATCTATGCAGGGATCCGCACCGCCCTTGCAATCAATGTCGGAACCGCACCGCTCGCCTTTCTGATTGGCGGCGGCGGGCTCGGCGAACTCATATTTGCGGGTATTTCCCTGAATGAATTTGACACCATGCTTGCTGGCGCCATTCCGACAGCTTTGCTGGCAGTTCTCGTTGATTTTCTGATGGGCCAAGTGCAGTTCTGGACCGTCCCTCGCGGAGTTAATCCGTTACGCTAAGTCCTCTATGAAAAGCGATCCCGCCAGTTCGACCACGACGACAGGAGCATCGTAATGAAATCTCTTGCCACGATTTTGGCGCTGGCCGCTGTTTGCGTCGGTGCCGTTGCGGTGGCCGGTTACGCGCAGGCGACGACCATCGTCGTCGGCGGTAAAGACTTCACCGAGCAGCTGCTGCTGGCCGAGATGACGACGCAATTGCTAAAACACGAAGGCTTCGACGTCGATAAGAAAGACGGTCTTGGCTCGCAGGTCCTTCGCGACGCGCAAGTTAACGGCCAAGTCGACGTCTACTGGGAATACACCGGGACATCGCTTGTTGCCTACAACAAGATCGCCGCCCGAATGAACGCCGCGGACACCTATAAGAAAGTCAAGGAACTCGACGCGAAGTTAGGCCTTACGTGGCTCAACCCGTCCAAGGCCAACAACACCTATGCGCTGGCGGTACGAGCCTCGAACGATCGGATCAATTCAATCCAGACATTGTCCGACCTCGCGAAATCTTACAACGACGGTCAGCATCTGGTCATGGCCCTCGATGCCGAGTTCCCGCGCCGACCCGATGGTCTGCCGGCCCTGGAAAAAGCGTACGGCTTCAGCATGACACGCGATGAACGTAGGTCGATGAATTCGGGGCTCACCTATCAAGCGCTGCGAGACGGTCTGGTTGACCTCGCGCTTGTTTTCGCAACAGATGGCCGCGTGAAGGCCTTCAATTTTCGTCTATTGACTGACGATAAGGGGGCGTTCCCGAGCTATGATCTCGTCCCCGTGGTGCGTACATCAATTCTTAAAGCAAATCCGGGCATCGAAAAGCCGCTGAACGATTTGTCGGCCAAGCTCAACAATGACGTCATGCAGACCCTGAACGCAAAGGTCGACGTGAGTAGAAAATCCATCAAGGACGTTGCCAGAAATTTTCTTGCCGACAACGGCTTGATCTAAAGCCTACGAGACTCGGG
>NZ_DASZTY010000010.1:0-4544 GCF_035548195.1 Hyphomicrobium sp. | reverse complement strand
TGAGGCAGTCGACAAACCCGTAGGTGCTCGCTTGGCTCATATTCCTGATGGTGTGCTCTCGGTGCCCGTTCTCATCGGCGGTGGCATTATCGCTGCTGCTGGCGTCGGCGTTTCGCTAAGGCACCTGGACGATAAGGCGATTCCGCGCACAGCGATCCTCTCGGCGGCGTTTTTTGTGGCGTCTCTATTTGCGGTTCCGGTCGGCCCCTCCAGCGTGCATCTGTTGCTTGGTGGTTTGATGGGCCTGATCATTGGTTCGTTGACGTTTCCCGCGGTTCTCATAGGGCTCATTCTACAAACGGTTTTGTTTGGTTTTGGCGGCTTAACAACGCTGGGCATCAATACCGTCAATATGGCGCTACCGGGGGTCGTGCTTGCGGCGATATTTGCTCCCGCGATTTCCAGAGGTAGCATTACAAGAGCTGCCGTGTTGGCAGGTATCTGTGCTGGCCTGGCGGTAATGGGCACGGGGGGCTTGGTAGCATTGTGCTTGGCGCTCTCGTCATCGGACTATGTTCCGTCAGCGCGGATCATGCTTGCAACTTACATTCCTTTGATGTTTGGCGAGGGCGTAATCACCGGCTTTGCTGTTGTTTTCATCCGTCGCGTAAAACCCGAGCTGTTGAAGGGCGAGATAGGGATTTAAGATGACGCGTTTTGTGCTTGCCGTCTTACTGCTCCTCACCGCAAATCTCCCCGCGGAAGCACATCTGCTAAAGGTGTTTGCGACAGTCGAAGACGGCTCGATTACGGGCTATGCGTTTTTTGTTGGCGGGGGCCGTCCGAGAAAAGCCCTGCTGATCGTCCAGGACAAGTCAGGTAAGGAACTGTATCGCGGGAACACGGACGATAATGGCGGATTCAACTGGCATCCTCAAAAACCGCAGACAATTATTGTTACTGTCAACGCCGGCGACGGCCATATGGCACAGTCGACACTTGATGTGGATCGCTTCGATCCCAATGCATCCGACGCTTTGTCTTTGCCTGTCGGGACGCTCGGGGTAGGGAAGCCCATTCCCGCTGCCTCTGGGGAGCCGGCATGTAGTTCCCCCGCCGAAATCGGAGTGCTTGTTGATCGATCCGTTGACCGCGCCGTTTCAAGACAGGTGCGGCCATTGCTTGAAGCCTTCTCGGTCGCCGACTCTCGGATTCGCTTCAACGATATCGTTGGGGGTATCGGTATGATCTTTGGGCTCGCCGGCGTTGCGATGTGGATGTCGGCTCGGCGGTCTACTGATCTAAGACGATCGACTGAAAACGATAAATCCGGCACGAAAGGGCTTGTATGAGCGGAGGACACACAGATTGCGGCGATGCCGCTCCGGAGATCCTAGAGCGTTCTGTGCTCGGCTGCCTTGATCCGCGTGTGCGTCTTGGTGCAGTGCTGGCTTTTATTTTGGCGCTGCTATCTATTCAAGGTCTTCCTGATCTGTTCATTGCAGTGCTGCTTTCGTTGGCGTTAGTGCCGTTAGCAGGCCAGCCGATGGTCGCAATTGGACATCGCTTGTTGCACGTTGAAGGCTTTATGCTGGTATTATTCTTGCTGCTTCCATTCTCCACGCCGGGCGAAACGGTCTTTTCGATCGGTTCCTTCTCCGCCTCGAAAGAAGGATTGCTGCACGCATGCGTGATAGCCCTCAAGGCCAACGCATCGGTGATTGCAGTCTTTGCGCTGCTTGGCTCCATGGAACCGGCCAGGCTTGGCTACGCTATGGCTGGTTTAGGGTTTCCGTATAAGCTCGTGCACTTATTTCTCTTCACAGTACGGTATATGGGCGTTTTTCGCGGAGAGATGGAACGGTTGCTCGAGGCAATGCGAGCCCGAGCCTTTGTCCCTTCTTCGACGTGGCATACGTGGCGCGCATACGGCAATCTTGCAGGCATGATATTAATCCGATCACTCGATCGCGCCGAGCGCATTGAAGAAGCTATGCGATGTCGTGCGTTCAACGGGCGGTACTCGCTAGCAGCGGACGGCCGTCTGACGTGGCGCGATGCCGTGTGCGTCAGTGTCACTGCTGGTGTGGTCGCTGGCCTGATCGGCGCAGGACATTTCCTATGAGTCGCCTCCTCGGACTGAACCGCGTCACGGTCGTTCGGGGTGGGCGCGCCGTGCTCAACGATGTGTCGCTTTCCGTGGCTGCGGGAGAGCGCGTCGCACTTGTCGGTGCCAACGGTTGTGGTAAGACGACACTATTGCGTACGCTTGTCGGACTCGAGAGGCCGGTGCAAGGGAATGTCTTTGCATTCGGATCAGAAAGGACAACAGAGGCTTCTTTCCGCGAAGTGCGGACAAAAGCCGGATTTCTGTTCCAGGATCCAGATGATCAGCTGTTTTGTGCAACCGTCATCGATGATGTCGCCTTTGGTCCATTAAACCTCGGAATGTCGCAGGCTGCCGCGACGGCCAGGGCCAAAGATACGCTGGCGCAACTTGATCTTGTCAGCCTCGCTGATCGCATAACACATCGACTTTCTGGTGGCGAAAAGCGACTGGTCTCGCTGGCCTCTGTCCTTGCCATGAGGCCCGAGGTTCTTTTGCTCGATGAACCCACAAACGCGCTCGATGAGACCCATCTTGCTCGGCTGAGCGAAATTTTGAACTCGCTACCGATCGCAATGGTGATCGTTTCGCATGACCGAAGTTTTATCGAGAAACTTGCCACCCGTGCGGTAAGTCTGCGGGAGGGCAGTCTCGTGGCCGCTGAGATTCACCGCCATCTTCATATACATGATCATGTCCATATTCACGCTCCGGGGCATGAACATCAAGATCACGACCACATCGCGTCGCACGACACCGCGCAACATTCTCAGCTGAAGAAGATGCATTAGGCAGGCTGTGAACTGCCTTGAGATTGCTGAATGGCCGACATCTGGAAGAAATGAGCAATGATCCGGGCTCGGACATTGGCTACTTTTTATTTCCGTTCCCGCTTTGGGGCACGAGCGGTTTCAGGTACTTCGCCGTCCGACTATTCGCTACATTAGCAACTTTGTCGGGCGTGCCGCTGGCGATGATGCGCCCCCCGTCTTCTCCCGCTCCAGGCCCAAGATCGATGACCCAGTCCACTTGCGCGATAACCCGCATGTCATGCTCGACAATGACGACGGTGTTTCCCGCATCGACAAGTCCTTGCAGTTGGCGCATCAGGCGGTCGACGTCAGCAGGATGGAGGCCGGAGGTCGGTTCGTCGAGGATATAGAGCGTATTGCCTTGTTGCGCGCGCTGTAGTTCGGTCGCCAACTTAATGCGCTGCGCCTCTCCGCCTGAGAGTTCCGTCGCCGGCTGCCCCAGCCGCAGATAGCCGAGTCCGATTTCACGTAACACGTTGAGCGGTCGCAGCACCTGCGGTTCATCGGCGAAGAATGCGCAGGCTTCGTCTACGGTCATCTGCAGTACTTGCGCGATGTTGCGGCCATGCCATTCGACTTCAAGCGTCTGCGAATTGTACCGGCTGCCGTTGCAGACCGAGCACGGCGCATAGACGCTGGGCAGGAACAGCAGCTCGACCATCACGAAGCCTTCGCCCTCACAGGTCGGGCAACGGCCCTGTGCGACGTTGAACGAGAACCGGCCTGCGCCGTAGCGGCGCCGTCGCGCTATGGGCGTCTCGGCAAAAAGTTGGCGGACATGATCGAAGAGGCCGGTGTAGGTTGCGAGATTGGAGCGCGGCGTGCGCCCGATGGGCTTCTGGTCCACCTGAACAAGACGGCGGATGTGATCCATACTGCTCGCGAGGTGTCCTGTGGTGGCTTCCTGTGCCATCGAAAGCAGGGGATCAACCTCCTCCTCGGACACGGCAAGCGGACGCCCGAGCCGCTCGCTCACCAGTTCGGGAAGCGCCTGGCTGACAAGACTGGATTTGCCCGAGCCCGAGATGCCCGTGACTGCCGTCAAGCAGCCGAGCGGAAACGCGGCATCGAGATCATGTAGGTTGTTGCGCGCCACACCTTCTAGGTGCAACCATCCCTTAGGCTTTCTCGGCGTCCGCTCGACCGCAGTCTGTTTATCGAACAGATAACGACGCGTGATAGAAGCCTCGACATCAGCCAGCCCCGCGGTTGGCCCACTGTAGATGACCCGGCCACCTTTCTCGCCGGCGCCCGGTCCGACATCGACCAACCATTCGGCATGGCGGATCACGTCGAGATCGTGCTCGACGACGAACAACGAGTTGCCGGCGGCCTTGAGGCGCTGCAGGATCGTGAGCAAGGCTTCGCCGTCCGCCGGATGCAGCCCCGCCGACGGCTCGTCGAGCACATAGACCACGCCGAAAAGCTGCGACGATAATTGGGTCGCGAGGCGCAGGCGCTGCAGCTCTCCGGAGGAGAGCGTCGGCGTGCTGCGGTCGAGCGAAATGTATCCGAGACCAAGGTCGATCAGCGGCCCGAGCCGTTCGAGCAATTCAGACGCCACGCGTTGCGCGGCCACCCGCTTTTCGTCGGAAAGATTGGGCGTGCGACGCACGTCGGGCGCACTCTTATGCGCCGAACCGCCGGCAGCGACCCGACGTTCAACCGCCGCATCGCGGCTCGCC
>NZ_DASZTY010000009.1:0-102041 GCF_035548195.1 Hyphomicrobium sp. | reverse complement strand
GAGATGCGGACAAAGAGATCCGTTACGATCGCCCGGTCTGCCAAGGCCCTGTCAGTCAGCTTATTGATTTCGTCGCCCGTGAGAACACCGTGCGCTGGAATACCCAGCATCTCGACCAAATGCGAGACGACCGGCGCGGCGTCGCCCGAAACGATCTTGACGCTTATGCCGGCGTTGACGAGGCGCGCCACGGCATCGCGCGCAGTTGCCTTTGGGGGGTCGAGAAAAGCCGCGCATCCGACGAATGTCAGAGCCACCTCGTTGGCAGGCGCTATTCTGGAGCACTCGGGGTTCATTGTCCGTCGGGCGACTCCGAGCAGGCGCAGGCCGTCGCGGCTTTTGTCCTCGAAGAGTTCTAGAATTTTTCGGCGCATGACATCGTCCAGGGCGACGACGCTTCCATCGGACCGTTCCATATCCGTGCAGAGAGCGAGAAGTGCTTCTGGCGCTCCTTTCGTGATCATCTGGTGCTCGTCACGTCGGGCAACGAGGACCGAAGCACGGCGGCGCTCGAAATCGAAGGGCGCGTCGTCGACGTGGTCCCAATCACTTTTGGATTTGGGCGCGCCGGCAAGGATCGCGTCGTCAAGATTGCTGCGCATGCCGCTCGCGAAGCGGCTGTTGAGCTGAACGAGTTCCGCAACGCGTTTGCTTTCGCGGCCATCCGCATCGAAACTACCGACATGCGCGATCTTTGCTTCCGTCAGCGTTCCTGTCTTGTCGGTGCACAAGACATTCATGGCACCGAGATCGTGAATGGCAGAGAGGCGCTTGACGACGACCCGGCGTTCCGACATCCGGACAGCACCGCGTGCCAGCGTCACCGTCATGATCATCGGCAGCAACTCCGGCGTCAGGCCTACTGCCAACGCGACAGCAAACATGAAGCTTTCAAGCGAAAGTCCATGCCTGACGAGTTGTGTCAGAAGAACGAAAAGCACCAAGAAAGCGGTAAGCCGAAGAATCAAAACACCGAGCCCGTGCAAACCCCGCTCGAAGCTGGTCGGCGGCTCTCTCGTCTGGACGGAGGCCGCAATCGCACCGAAGCTCGTTTTTCCTCCGATGCGCTGGACCAGCATTATGGCTTCGCCGCCGACGATCGTGGTCCCGGCAAACAGCGCATTGGTGGCATCCGCAATCGACGGAGATTTTGACGTCTCCGGCGACTTTTCGACCGGGTAAGGCTCGCCTGTCAGGATTGCTTCATTGGCGATTGCGGCACGGCTCGCGAGCACAATACCGTCAGCCGGTACAAGATCACCGCCGCGTAATTCGACGACATCCCCACGCACGATATCTCTGACAGGTAATTCGACAGGAAGCCCGTCGCGGCGCACTGTTGCGGTGACCGCAATTGAACGCTGCAGCGCGGCGATTGAGGATTCGGCCTTATGTTCCTGGAAGACATCAAGAATGATCGATAACGCAACGATCAGGACAATTACGGCGAAGCTTTGCCAATCACCCATCCCACCCGAAATTGCGGCGGAGATCAGCAGAATGGCGACCAATGGCTCGGCGACGCGGCGCGCTATCTTTGCGACAAGACTTTGGTGCCGGCGTGTGTCGATGACATTCGGGCCGTCGCGTGCAAGCCGCGCTGCTGCTTCGGCCGAGGTCAATCCCTGCCACCGGCTCGCGAGCACGCGCATCGCCTCGCCTATCGGGGCAAGCCAAAACGCTTGTGGTGCCGCAGATTGTGGGCTCTGGAGCTTGGAGCTGGCGCGAGGTGTCATCGACTGACCCAGGAATTTCCTAGCTTGCGGTATTTTTTCTTGACCGCTGACCACGCGATGCGATGGCAAAGCTCCTCGCGCGCGTACTCGGTCAACGCATTGTAGGTCTGCCAAGCATTGTTGAAGGCTGCTCGAAAGATTTCCTGCGCATGCACGGGTAGGCGCGATCGCAGTGATGGCGGCAGGTTGTCTAGGCTCTGAAACGGCATCATAGCCTCCGCTGGGATCTCCGGAGTATTTGGCCGATTGGGGACTCTTGTAGATAATTCGACTTTCTTTCCAAATCGGATTTGATACCAGTCAATACGGGGCCGCATACAAAGTATATGTTTAGCGAGGACTCCTCTTGGCGTCCCGACGGGCTCTTTTCTCCACGACCGTCCTATTTCGGAACGACGCGATGTTCCTATCGCAGCGTTGGACAACCTCCGTCGAGCTATCGCGGCCGCGGCTCTTCTTGCATAATATGGATCAGCGCCTACGATCGGCATGCTTGGCTTAGAGGTTCGGATGGCGAGATCGGGAAGCACGTCGGTTCTACTGGTCAGCACTTGGGCCTTCACCGTCTGCTTTGCGGTCTGGATGATGTTCGGCGTCGTCGGCATTCCGATACGCGCCAAACTCGGCCTCGACGGTACTCAGTTCGGATTGCTGACCGCGACACCCGTTTTAACCGGTGCGATATGCCGCTTGCCGCTTGGTGCCTGGACGGACCGCTTCGGCGGTCGGCGCATCATGCTGCTGCTTTTGCTCGGCTGCTCCGTGCCGGTGTGGCTATCTTCTTACGCGACAGCTTTGTGGCAGTTTTTGTTGCTAGGTCTGGCGCTAGGGCTCGTCGGCGCTTCATTTGCGGTCGGCACACCCTACGTAGCGCGGTTTTTCCCAAAGGAGCGGCGCGGTTTCGCGATGGGCTTCTTCGGCGCCGGAACCGTGGGCGCCGCGCTCAACATGTTCGTTGCGCCTGCTATTATCGATACCTATGGCTGGGAACTAGTGCCGAAAATTTATGCGGTGGCCTTGGTCGCTACGGCAGGACTGTTCTGGATTTTCTCAGCGCCAGATCCGGCGCGCAGCGACGGGAAGCAGCAGTCAATCATGCAGCAGCTCGCGGTTTTGCGCGAACCGCGCGTTTGGAAGTACTGCCAGTATTATTCGATCGTCTTCGGCGGCTTCACGGCCCTTTCGATCTGGATGCCGCAGTATTTCAAGACTGAGTACGGGTTCTCCATCGCGCAGGCCTCGCTACTTGCCGCCTGTTTCTCGTTGCCTGGAGGTGTATTTCGCGCGCTCGGCGGCTGGCTTTCGGACCGCTTTGGCGCACACGCCGTGACATGGTGGGTGCTGTGGGTCGCGGCCATCTGCCTGTTCCTGCTGTCATATCCAAAGACGGATCTAACGGTGCATACGGTGCGCGAACCTTTGAGTTTCGAGATCGCGCTGCCGTATTGGTTCTTTACGGCGCTGCTCTTTTTGCTCGGCTTCGCCTTCGCTTGCGGCATGGCTTCTACCTTCAAATATATTGCGGACGATTTTCCAGACAACATGGGTATCGTCAGCGGCGTCGTCGGCATGGCTGGCGGTCTCGGCGGCTTCTTGTTGCCCATCATGTTCGGCGCCATTCTCGACTGGTTGGGCGTAAACTCGAGCTGCTTCATGCTCCTTTACGGAATCGTGCTGGTCTCGTTGACGCTAAATTACATAACCGAAGTACGACGAGCCTCACCGCTCGGTCCGACAACGACGACGAAGGACGCGATGCAAGCCTGATGGAATGACGAGGGCATCTCAATGAGCCACTTTCTCGAGCGATTGACCTATCTTTCCCGGCGGCGGGAGTCGTTCGCCGATGGTCACGGCGAGGTCCGCGATGAAGATCGCATGTGGGAGGAAGGTTATCGGCAGCGATGGCAGCACGACAAGATCGTGCGATCCACGCACGGGGTGAATTGCACGGGTTCGTGTTCCTGGAAGATCTATGTGAAAAGCGGCGTCGTGACGTGGGAGACGCAGCAGACCGACTATCCACGCACACGTCCCGGAATGCCCAATCACGAACCGCGCGGCTGCTCGCGCGGGGCGTCCTACAGTTGGTATCTCTACAGCGCGAGCCGCATCAAATATCCAATGGTGCGGGGACGACTGGTGAAGGCCTGGCGAGAAGCCAGAAAGATGCTTGGGCCAGTCGAGGCTTGGGCCGCGATCGTGGAGAACGAGAAGACGACACGGTCTTATAAGTCGATGCGCGGACGCGGCGGCTTCGTGCGCTCGACTTGGGAAGAGACGAGCGAGATCATCGCCGCTTCCAATGTCTATACGATCAAGAGATGGGGGCCGGATCGCGTCGTCGGCTTCTCTCCCATTCCGGCGATGTCGATGGTCTCCTATGCCTCGGGTGCGCGTTATCTGAGCTTGATCGGCGGCACGCTGCTTTCATTCTACGATTGGTATTGCGACCTGCCGCCGTCGAGTCCACAGACATGGGGCGAGCAGACCGACGTGCCGGAGTCGGCCGACTGGTATAACTCGGGCTACATCATCGCCTGGGGCTCCAACGTGCCGCAGACGCGCACGCCCGACGCGCACTTCTTCGTCGAAGCGCGCTACAACGGCACGAAGGTCGTGGCCATCACGCCCGACTATGCGGAGGTCGCGAAACTTTCCGATCTTTGGCTGCATCCGAAGCAGGGCACCGACGCGGCGCTGGCGATGGCGATGGGCCACGTCATCCTGCGCGAGTTCTTTCTCGACAGACAGGTGCCCTACTTTCAGGATTACTGCCGCCGTCTGACTGACATGCCGATGCTTGTGCGGTTGAGAAAGGATGGTAAGCGCTGGGTGCCCGACCGCTATGTTCGCCAAAGCGATCTGCCCGACGCGCCGAAATCGGATCGCGCGGCGTGGAAAACGATTGCGATTGCGGAAGAAACCGGCGCGCTCGTCGTTCCGCAGGGTTCGATCGGTTATCGCTGGCCGGCAGACGGAGAACTTGCGGGGCGCTGGAACCTTGAGCCAAAGGACGGAGAGACGGGCGCAGACGTACGCCTCGCGCTGAGCCAGATCGATCGGCACGACGAGATCGTTTCGGTCGCGTTTCCGTATTTCGGCGGCATACAACATGAACACTTCCGCGAGAACGATCAGGGCGGAGATGTCTTGCTGCGAAACGTTCCCGTGCGGCGCGTCGCACTAGCGGACGGCGAAGCGTTTGTCGCTACCGTGTTCGACCTGCTTTGCGCCAACTACGGACTCGACCGCGGTCTTGGCGGCGCTTGTGCCAAGGATTTCTCCGACAACGTGCCGTACACGCCTGCCTGGCAGGAGCAGATCACCGGCGTTGCCGCCGACAAAGCGATCGCCGTGGCACGTGATTTCGCCGGCAACGCGGAAAAAACGAAGGGCCGCTCGATGGTCATCATCGGCGCGGGCATGAATCACTGGTACCACCAGGACATGGGCTACCGGAGCATCATCAACATGCTGATGATGTGCGGGACGGTCGGGATTTCCGGTGGCGGCTGGGCGCACTATGTCGGGCAGGAGAAACTGCGACCGCAGACCGGCTGGACGATGCTGGCATTCGCGCTCGATTGGGTGCGTCCGCCCCGGCACATGAACGGTACGTCGTTCTTCTACGCGCACAGTGATCAGTGGCGCTATGAGAAGCTCGACGTTGCTGAATTGCTGTCACCGCTTGCCGATCCTGCGCCCTATCGCGGAAGCATGATCGACTTGAATGTCCGCGCTGAGCGCATGGGCTGGCTACCATCCGCGCCGCAACTCGCAGCAAATCCGCTGACGCTTGCGGCAGAGGCGGAGCGCAATGGCGTGGGGCCGCGGGATTATGTGATTGCAGGGTTGAAGTCGGGCGAGATCGGGATGGCGTGCGAGGACCCGGATAATCCGGTCAATTTCCCGCGCAATCTCTTTATCTGGCGGTCGAATCTGTTCGGCTCTTCGGGCAAGGGACACGAGTATTTTCTGCGTCATTTTCTTGGCACCCGCCACGGTCTGCAGGGAAAAGACCTCGGCGAAATGGGAGAGGCAAAGCCGCAGGAAGTCGCCTGGCGCGATCCGGCACCTGAAGGCAAACTCGATTTGGTCGTGACGCTCGATTTCCGGATGTCGACGAGCTGTCTTTATTCCGACGTCGTGCTGCCGACGGCCACGTGGTACGAGAAAAACGACCTCAATACGTCCGACATGCATCCTTTCATCCATCCGCTTTCGGCCGCGGTAGATCCGGTGTGGGAGGCACGCAGCGATTGGGAAATCTACAAGACGATTGCGAAGCGCTTCTCCGAGCTTGCGGTGGGACATCTGGGTGTCGAACGTGACGTGGTGCTGACGCCGATCCAGCACGATACCGCAGGCGAGCTGGCGCAACCTTTCGACGTGAAGGACTGGAAAAAGGGCGAGTGCGAGTTCATTCCGGGCGTCACCGCTCCGCAAGTCGCTGTCGTGGAGCGCGACTATCCAAATACTTATCGGCGGTTCACGGCGCTGGGGCCGCTTGCAGACAAGCTCGGCAATGGCGGCAAAGGCATCTCGTGGAATACCGAGACGGAGGTGGAAGGTCTCGGCAACTTGAACTATCGCGTCAATGATGGCGGCCCGACTGAGGGACGGCCGCGCATTGAAACCGATATCGATGCCGCCGAAGTCATTCTCTATCTGGCGCCGGAAACGAACGGCGAAGTTGCGGTCAAGGCGTGGCAGGCCCTCGGCAAGGTGACGGGTCGTGACCACACGCACCTCGCCGAGATGCGCGAGGACGAGAAAATCCGCTATCGCGACGTGCAAGCGCAGCCGCGCAAAATCATTTCCTCACCCACGTGGTCGGGCATCGAGAGCGAACACGTCAGCTATACGGCCGGCTACACGAACGTGCAGGAGCTGATCCCGTGGCGCACGCTCACGGGTCGCCAGCAATTCTATCAGGACCATCGCTGGTTTCGCGATTTCGGTGAAAGCTTCGCGGTCTATCGGCCGCCCGTGGATACGCGCACGGTCGGCGCGATGCTCGGCCAGCGCAGCAACGGCGAACGTGAGATCGTCCTCAACTTCATCACTCCGCATCAGAAGTGGGGCATTCATTCGACCTACACCGACAACCTGATCATGCTGACGTTATCGCGCGGCGGGCCGATCGTTTGGATTTCGGAAACCGATGCGAAAAAGGCGGGCATCGTCGACAACGATTGGATCGAGCTGTTCAATCTCAACGGTGCGATCGCCGCGCGTGCCGTCGTCAGCCAACGCGTGCAGGATGGCATGTGCCTGATGTACCATGCGCAAGAAAAGATCGTGAACGTGCCGGGTTCGCAAATCACCGGACAGCGCGGCGGCATTCACAACTCGGTCACGCGTATCATGCTGAAGCCGACGCACATGGTCGGCGGGTACGCGCAGCTTGCCTACGGCTTCAATTACTATGGCACTGTCGGATCCAATCGCGATGAGTTCGTGATCGTCCGCAAGCTCAACAAGATCGATTGGCTCGACCACTCCAATCCTGTCGATCGCGCGATCGAGGAGACCGCACTATGAAAATTCGCGCCCAGATCGCGATGGTCATGAACCTCGACAAGTGCATCGGATGTCACACGTGCTCGGTGACCTGCAAGCAGGTGTGGACCTCGCGACAGGGCATGGAATACGCGTGGTTCAACAATGTCGAGACAAAGCCTGGCATCGGCTATCCGAAAGACTGGGAAAACCAGGAGCGCTGGAAGGGCGGATGGCAGCGCAAGAAGAACGGCAAGATCGTGCCCAAGCAGGGCGGGCGCCTCGCCGTGCTCGCAAACATCTTCGCTAATCCGAACCTGCCTGAGATCGACGATTACTACGAACCCTTCACCTTCGACTACGAGCACCTGCACGTTGCGCCGGAGCTGCCGACCTCTCCCGTTGCGCGGCCGCTGTCGCTTGTTACGGGACGCCCTATGGACAAGATCGAATGGGGCCCGAATTGGGAGGAGATCCTTGGCGGCGAATTCGACAAGCGTTCGCAGGATTACAATTTCGAGGCTGTACAGAAGGACATTTACGGGCAGTTCGAAAATACATTCATGATGTACCTGCCGCGGCTTTGCGAGCACTGCCTCAATCCGAGTTGCGTCGCGTCCTGTCCGTCGGGCTCCATCTACAAGCGCGAGGAAGATGGCATCGTCCTCATCGATCAGGATAAGTGCCGCGGATGGCGCATGTGCGTGTCGGGCTGTCCGTACAAGAAGATTTATTACAATTGGACCTCGGGCAAAGCAGAGAAGTGCATCTTCTGCTATCCGCGGATCGAGGCCGGACAACCGACCGTCTGCTCGGAGACGTGCGTCGGACGCATTCGGTATCTCGGCGTGCTGCTTTACGATGCCGACGGCATCGAGCACGCCGCGTCCACCGAGGATGAACAGGATCTCTACGAGGCGCAGCTCAAGCTATTCATAGATCCGCACGACCCGGAGATGGCGGCGAAGGCGCGCGCGGATGGCGTGCCGGATGCGTGGATCGAAGCAGCGCAGCGCTCGCCCGCCTACAAGATGGCGGTTGATTGGAAAATTGCGTTCCCGCTCCATCCAGAATACCGCACGCTACCGATGGTGTGGTACGTGCCGCCGCTCTCTCCCATTCAATCGCACGCGAATGCCGGGGCGATCGATACAGTCGGTGAAATTCCGGACGTGCGGTCACTGCGCATTCCAGTGCGGTATCTCGCCAACCTTCTGACGGCTGGTGCCGAGGCTCCGGTCGTTTCGGCTCTCGAGCGTATGCTAGCGATGCGCATCTACTTTCGAAAGCGCCAGCTCGGAGAGGATGGTGGCGCGGCCGTGCTCGACCAAACCGGTCTTTCGGTTGCGCAGGTCGAGGACATGCACCGCTATCTCTCCATTGCCAACTACGAGGATCGCTTCGTCATCCCGACGAGCCATCGCGAGCAGGCGGAGGATGCCTACGGACTCAAAGGTTCGTGCGGCTTCAGCTTCGGCAATGGCTGCGATTTCGGGCCGCCGCAGTCGACGCTGTTCGGTGGCAAGATGGGCCGGCGCAAGATGACCCCCGTCAGGCCGCTCGATACATGAGGACACCGCACATGCTGATCTTCAAGGCTCTGAGCGCGCTTCTTTCCTATCCAACAGCGGCAATGCGCGAGGCGTTGCCGGACATCGCCGAAGTCGTTCTCGGTTCAAGCTTTATAACGGAGCGCGAGCGCGCCGGTTTGCTCGCTCTGATCGGGGAGCTAAATCACGACGATTTACTGGCTGTCGAGGAGCGCTACGTCGATCTTTTTGACCGCGGCCGCGCGCTGTCGCTCAATCTTTTCGAGCATTTGCATGGCGATAGCCGCGATCGCGGCACGGCGATGATCGATCTGAAGCAGCTTTATGCCAAGTCAGGCTTCGAGCTTTCCTCACGCGAGCTGCCGGACTTTCTTCCGGTCTTACTGGAATATCTCAGCCAGCAGTCCATTGAGGAAGCACGCGAGCTGCTTGCCGATTGCAGTGCGATTCTCGCCAGCATCTGCCGGTCGCTGATCGCGCGCCAGAGCCGCTATGCGTCGGTGCTGCAGGCGTTGTTGGTCATCGCAGGCGAGCCGCCGATCGACGCCGCAAAAATTCCACCGGTGCGCAATTTGCGTGAAAACATCGATCAGGAATGGGCGGAACAGCCTGCCTTTGCCAACGCTACGCTTGGCGCAGGCGGCGAAGTCAATCAATAGGAGGCGAAACATGCTCTCCAATGCTTACGTCAATACGCTGCTGTTTGGAGTCTATCCCTATATCTGTCTGGTGGTCCTGCTGATCGGCAGCCTGATCCGGTTCGATCGCGAACCCTATACGTGGAAAAGCGATTCCTCGCAGATGTTGCGCAAACGTGAACTGCGGCTCGGATCCAATCTCTTTCATTACGGCGTGATCGTCGTCATCCTGGGCCATTTCGCCGGCTTTCTGGCGCCGCATTGGATGGTCGACTGGGCGCTCACGCCGGCGGCTCACCAGCTTCTGGCGATGGTTGTCGGTGGCATTGCCGGGGCGATTGCCATCGTCGGCTTGACGATCTTGTTGCACCGTCGCCTTGCTGATCCGCGCATTCGTTTGAACAGCCGCAAATGGGACATCGCGGTTGCGTTCATGCTGTGGCTGCAGCTTGCACTAGGTTTGCTGACTGTCCCGCTCTCGGCTTATCACATGAATGGTGCACTGTTTGAAACTCTGACAGGCTACGTGAAGGGCATCGTCACGCTTGATGCCGGAGCGGCCGCACTGATGGTTGGTGTGCCTTTGACGTACAAGCTTCATATCCTGCTCGGCTTCACGCTGTTTCTCGTTTCGCCGTTCACGCGCATGATCCACATATGGAGCGGAGCCGGTGCGCTTGCCTATCTAGTCCGGCCCTATCAGATCGTGCGCACGCCGAAGACGCGGGCCAAGGAGCCGATCCGCTCATGACAGTTTCGGTCAACGGCGTCGACGTTAAGGGAGAGCCGCAAACGTCTCATGAATTCGCTGCGGTCCGCGAGCTGTTGCGGCAGCGCGCTGTCGCGGTGGGATTGCTTGCGAAGGACGCCGGCGGCGATCAGGTTGATGCCGCCGTCGAAGCGCTTCTCGCACGCGAGGTAACGACGCCAACGCCAACCGATGCCGAATGCCGGCGCTATTACGATCAGCACCCGCGGGAATTTGAAAGCGGCGATCTCGTTCACGCGCGGCATATCCTTTTTCAGGTGACGCCCCGCGTCAACGTTCCCGAGATGCGCGCCCGCGCCGAGGAGGCGTTGAACGAGCTTCTGCGTGAGCCGGAGCGGTTCGCGGCGATAGCGCGCGAGCTGTCCAATTGTCCCTCTGGCCAGCACGGCGGCAATCTGGGACAGATCGGGCGCGGCGACACGGTGCCCGAGTTCGAGACGGCGCTTTTTAAACTGAGGCCGCCAGGGCTTCTGCCGGAGCTCGTAAAAACGCGTTACGGCTTTCACGTCGTCGCGATCGACCAACAGATTCCGGGATCGAAGCTTCCCTATGATCTCGTGCGTGACCGCATTGGCGAACGTCTCCGTGCGGCGGTCGAGCAAAAAGCGCTGCAACAATATGTGAGCATGCTCGCAGGCCGGGCCGAAATCGTGGGCGTGGACCTCAACGGTAGCACCTCGCCATTGCTGCAATAAACGCTGTTTCCGGGAAGAAGATCAGTTGCTGACACGGGTAGAAATGCGATCAAGCCGGTTTGGCTGATGAGCAGGAGCTTTTCGGATTCGGTGCCTATTTCTCGACCAGCAACGCTTGGTTGTCGCTAACCATCAGCGCTTTTTTGCGTTGAGCCGATCCGCAAGGAATTCCCAAAAAGCGGCAACGGCGACAAGGCCCGTGATAAGAAGGAGGGCGACAACCATCTGAACGATGCTGAAGTTCACGGCATTGCGAGCCACGAAATAACTGGCAATAAAGGCCGCGAGGATCATAATCGGGTGGATGATCAGGTTCGGCATGACCGACGCTCCGGTGACAGGTTCGGCGACGAGTTAAGTCGACTTTCTGCCGGCGGAACTTGATGCGCATTAAGCAGTCATTTGCTTCCGGATAATTCAGAGAGACTGCATCGGCCGTGTGAACTTCGCCCATTTTGAGAAGTATATTTGCTGTCGGAGTTCCTGACGCCGGAAGGCCTCCGTTGATCGGAATCAAAGCCGACGTGTTTCGATGCGTCATGGATTCCAATTTTTGATTAGGAGATGACCATGAAAGTCAGGGAAGCAATGCATAAGAACGCGGAATGGGTAGCTCCCGAGGCGCCGCTCGCGCAAGTCGCGAAGAAAATGAAGGACCTAGACGTCGGATCGCTTCCCGTCGGCGAGAACGATCGCTTGATCGGCATGATCACGGATCGGGACATTGCGTGCCGCGGATTTTCGGATGGCAAAAATGCATCCCGTCTTACCGCGCGTGACGTGATGTCAAAAGGCATCGTTTATTGCAACGATAGCGACGAGCTCAAGGACGCCGTCCATCTTATGGAAAAAAAGAAAATCCGCCGTCTACCCGTCATTAACGAGAAGAAGCGGATGGTCGGCATGCTAACGCTCGGCGATATCTCGCATGCGGCGTCGCGCGATTTGTCGGGTGAGGTTATAACCGCTGTGTCGGCACATCATGCGCGGTGATGTGCAGATTCGGCTTTCAACAAGAAATGGAGCGCTGATTGTGACAGTCCCTCCGTCAATTGCGCAGACCGTACAAAAAACGCAGGAATGGCTGAAGGAGTTGATCGAGAACGGCGATCTTGCAGATGTTCAGGAGTCGCTTGCAGTTCTTCGTGTAGTACTTCACCACTTGCGGGACCGGCTGACGCTCGAGGAGGCCGTCGACCTCGGCGCTCAACTACCGACACTTGTTCGCGGCATTTATTACGAAGGATGGCAGCCTCGCAAACGCGTCCCTCGCACGCGGTTGAGACAGAAATTCGTCCATCAGGTTGCGGAGAAGAATTTTCCAAATGCGGTTCCCTCGGAGCGGGCAATTCGGGATGTCTTCGCACTTCTTGCGCACCATTGCGACCCAGGCGAAATCTCGGACGTGATTGGCCAGCTTCCGGGCGAGCTAAAGGAATTATGGCCGAAAACGGCGCAGACGTTCCGGGCGCGAATGAGTTGATTTCTCTGGCAATTGCGCCGGTTTGCAGATCATGGCTTGGTGCGTTTGCACATCCTGAAAAGCTCTGCATTCGGACAGAACTCCGGTGGTCCGTTCTTCGTCTCAGGTGAAAATAGCCATGCCCGGCATCTGGTTTCGTAGATGCAAAATCGGCACTTCGATCGCGCATCCATGAACGCCTCACCTACCTCGACCCGCATAACCTCGACCACGTCTACGTGGCTCGCCTCCATGATCTCATCCATCAGCTTCTGGCGGCGAAGTACTTGATGGAACATCGGCCATCGGGGAACTGACGCTTGCATTGTTCCTCTCCTTCAGCTGCGTGGCCCATAGGTTATGCGCACTCTCGATGCCGTTATTGCTCTGCATCAGAGAGGGATAGCGGCAGCGCGTCGCGGGAGGCGTTGGCAGGCGATGGTTGTCTCAGCCGCTAAAAGTTGAACACATTCTCGATGTGAGAGGCAATTTCGTTATTTGGAAGGCGGGTCAGATCCTTGTCGATCTCGGCGATGATTTTATTTCGCACCTCGGGTTTGATCATTTTGCGGAGATTGCCAAGCATAGCGGGCGGCGCAACCACAACCAATCGATCGAATGCGTCCTTCGCCGAGTGGTCAGCCAGCATGGTTGCAAGCTGGCTGGCGAACAAAGCTTCTAGAGCGGTGTGCGGATCACTTCGTGGTTCGACAGCATGGCGGGAGTGTCCGACAGATTCATAAACGCGCCCTGGAGCATCCGCGCTAAGTAAGTGGCTCGGAGGATTGTCGAGGCGCGACTGCGATCCCGCGACGAGCTGCATGCGTTGCCCCTTCCCTGTCGTTTCCAGAATACGCGCCCGGCCTCCGTCTGCAACCAGTATCCATGTCCGTGTGTATTTCATGCCAGGAATAACCTTGTTTGCCTTTTCGCGTCTCAAAGCTAATTTGCACTGTGTACGTGGAAACGCCTTGATCGAGATCAGTTCGAGGAGGGAATTGATCTGGATCATGCACTGTGCGCTTCAGCAATGTGCCTGCTAAAGGTACGTGCGTCGCGATGATCGCATAACCGCATATATGAAACGAACGCAAAGGCTGGTCTATGCTGCAGGCAATCCTCGAATCCGCCGCCGCTGCAATATTGGCCATCGACGATAGAGGCCTGATAAAAGCCGTAAATCCCGCGACCGAGCGCATGTTCGGCTATACGTCAGCTGAAATGCTCGGTCACAATGTCAATATGTTGATGCCGGAGCCGTACCGCACGCAACATAATCAATATATGCAACGGTATCTGCGGACGGGGGAGAAACGGATCATAGGTATCGGCCGAGAGGTTGAGGGCCAGCGCAAGGACGGCACGATTTTTCCACTTCACCTCGCCGTAGGCGAGTTCAAGGTCTCCGGCGAGCGCTTTTTTTCCGGCATTATGACCGATCTCAGCTCGCACGCCCGCTTGCAGGCGGAGATAGACCGCCAGTCATTGATGTTTCGAGCTGTCTTCGATCATGTGCCGGAAGCGCTTGTCATCTCAGCGTCAGGAGGGCCGATTGTCCTGATCAATCCTGCTGCCGAGCGCATGTTTGGCTATAGCGCGAGCGAGGCTGCCGGGCTCGATTGGACAGCGCTCTTCCACGAGCCGCCCGACAAGAAGAAACTGGAAAAGGATTTGGCAGCGAGGAGCGATGGCGGAAGCATCGCTATCTCCACAGTCCTGCGTTGCAAGGACGGACGCAAATTCCCAGCTCAGGGACATGTTGCGGCCATTAGGGCCGCCGATCAGACGCAGATGACAGTCGTCAGCCTTTTCCGCGACATGACTGAGGAGATGAAGCGGAGAGAAGGTTCTCTGAGGCTTCAGAAGCTCGAGGCTATCGGGCAACTGACAGGCGGCATTGCCCATGACTTCAATAATTTGTTGACGATTATTTCCGGTAACCTCGAGCTATTGGAAGGGGCGGTTTCGAATACAGAGGATCGAGAGCTTCTATCCCGCGCAGTTAGGGCAGCTGATTCTGGTGCGCGGCTCACCCGAAGATTGCTGACGTTCGCACGCCGAAGGCAACTGGTTCCGGAAGTGATCAATCTGAACGAACAGGTCCAAAGCATGTCGGAGCTTCTTCGCCGCACGCTGGGTGACACGATCGATCTGAGGACGAGTTTTGCGCGAGATCTATGGCTTGTGCGTGCAGATACGGGTGAAATTGAATCTGCGGTTATCAACCTCGCCATCAATGCGCGTGATGCAATACCGAATGGCGGCAAACTTTCCATCCAGACCAGCAATGTCATACTGGAAAGAGATGAGGTTGGTTTCGAAGGGCCGCTAATGGCGGGCGATTACGTGCGCATATCGGTATCCGATAACGGCATCGGAATGAGTAAGGCAGTACTTGGCCGAGTCTTCGAGCCATTCTTCACAACCAAGCCACCGGGACGTGGAACTGGATTGGGCCTCAGCACGATCTATGGTTTCATCAAGCAGTCTGACGGGAACATCACGATTTACAGTGAGCCGGACGTTGGCACGACGGTGAATCTCTATTTCCCACGGTGCCTGGATCAGGTCGGTGCGGCTGCTTCGGCGGCAAACGCGTCGAAGGAGGAAAGAGGGAGGGGCGAGCGCATCTTGGTCGTCGAGGACAATGGAGATGTACGTGAATTGACCGTGCAGCGCCTGCAACGCCTCGGTTACGACGTTGTCGACTTTATCACGGGCGCGGCGGCGCGCGACGCGCTCAAGAGTGGATTAGAGGTCGATCTGGTGTTCAGTGACATCATGATGCCCGGCGGGCTGACAGGGATCGATCTCGGAAAATGGATTAGCGAACATTATCCGGCGTTGCCGGTGATTCTGACGACTGGGTTTGCGGACGAAGCGACCGACATCGCGGCTGCCGCCGCCGCGTGGCCGATCTTACGCAAGCCCTACACACAAAGCGATCTTGCAGAAGTCGTGCGCAGGACGCTTGAAAAGCGGCAGATTTGACCATCCGCCCCGGCGAACCGGCGGTTCGGCCCAGCGAGCTTATGCGGGCGTTCGCTCTTGCCTCAGCCGCACCCTTGACTCGCATCAAGGCCGCCCAATTTCCAGGGAGTATCCGGATGCACGAATACCGTGATCCTGACCAATGTAACCGAATGGAGGTTGTGATGTTAGTTCGAAATATGCTGCCCCGGCTTTGGCGAGATGACCGCCATCCTCTCAGCTCATTGCGCAACGAAATGGACGAGCTCTTCGAAAGCTGGACGAAGGAATTTGGCTTTCCGCAGACGCCATGGGCACAGGCGCAATCCGGAAGAGAGTTAAGTCCGCGCATGAACGTCTCTGAAACCGACAAGGAATTACAGATTACTGCGGAGTTGCCGGGCGTCGATCAGAAGGACATCGAGATCACGCTTACCGGGGGCGATCTTCTTATTAAGGGTCAGAAGAAATCCGAGACCGACGAGAAGAAGGACGAGCGAGGCCGTTCCTATCATCGCATCGAGCGGTCTTTCGGCTCGTTTGAAAGGCGACTCTCGCTGCCCTACGATGTTGATCCTGACAAGGTCCAGGCATCGTTCAAGGATGGAGTCCTTACCCTGACGCTGCCGAAACCGCCCGAGGTACAAAAATCCGCGAGGAAAATCGAGATCAAGGGCGAGAGGCAAATCGAAGCAAAGAGAGCTGCGTGAGCTTATGATCGATCGGGGACGCTGGGTTGCTTTGGCGTCCCCGCTCGTAGCGAGCGCTTAGCCTTTCATCCGCTTCACGTCACACGCGAACATATAGCCGATGCTGCGGATGGACTTGATCTTCGCCGACGCGCCTACATTGGAGTCGATCTTGCGGCGAAGTCGGCTGACCAGCGCGTCAATCGAGCGGTCAAGCGGCGAGTAGTCGTGTCCATTCAACAAGTCCATGATCTCGTCGCGTGTGAGAGCACGATGCGGTCTCCGAACGAATATCTCGAGGAGATTGAACTCTGCAGTCGTCAGCTCACGCGGTACGCCTTTTTCATCCTTAAGCTCTCGGCTTGTTATATCCATTACCCAGCCTGCGAACTCGTAAACCTCGTGCTCAGGATAGGGCGCCGCCAAGGCCGATCGATTGCTGCCTTCACGTCGTCTCAAGACGGCGCGAACACGGGCTAACACTTCGCGCAAGTTAAAGGGTTTCGAAATATAATCGTCGGCGCCAATCTCAAGACCGACGATACGGTCCACGGTATCGCCCTTGCCGGAAACCATGATGATGGGGACGTCATGCTTTGCACGTATTTCGCGTGCGAGGATGAGTCCATCCTCCTGGCCGAGAGATAGATCGAGCGTGATGAGGCTCGCCACCTCCCGCTCCAAGCTGGCGCGTGCCGCCGCTGCGTCTGCAGCTTCAGCAACAGAATAACCTTCTCGCTCGAAGCACGTCTTCAGCAGACGCCGGATTTCGGGCTCATCATCAATGACAAGTATTTTCGTTGTCATATCAGTTTCTTCCGAAGTTCCGGACGCGGGGATTTCGAAATTACAAAATGTTACAATTAATTACCGTTGGCGCATACCCTTGAGATTCTTAGCCGCTTCTATGTCGCTCGGTCGATGAGGCCTTTAGGCAGACAGGAGAGCGGACATGTTGAGCGGAACAACGCGTGCTCATGATATCGTTTCGGATAAGCCTCATGCGCTACTTTCGAGCGACGAAAGAAAGCAGCGCGAGAGCTTTGAGAATGCCCCTTTCCGGAGGATCGAAGCCAAGGAATACATTTTCTGCGATGGCGATCCCAGGACGCACATTTTCCACGTCGAACAGGGGGTTATTGCGTTGTCGAAGGTTCTGGGCGACGGCCGCCGGCAAATCATCGATTTCGCGTATCCGGGCGATTATATCGGCCTCGGTCTCCGTCAGGATTATATCTTTGATGCCCAAGCGATCTGCCTCGCTAAGGTTAAGTGCATCCCAGCAGCGACACTGGAGCAGGCAGCCGCATCCGATCCCAATCTGGCATTAAAGCTTTACAAGGCGGTGTCGGCGGAGCTTGCAACCGCCCGGAATCTTCTGGTCTGCGTTGGCCAAGGCACTGCCATGGAGCGGATCGCCATGTTCCTGATCGGCTTGCGTGATCGCGCCGCGGTATCGGGCGTGAATGATGGCGTTTTCAGCTTGGTCATGCGCCGCTCCGACATTGCCGATCTTCTAGGTCTGACGATCGAGACGGTCAGCCGAACATTGACGAAGCTCCGCGGCATGCGTGTCATCGAAATTGTAAACGCGACCGAGATCCATATTCTCGACGAGAACAAGCTGGAGCAATTGGCCGCTTGAGAGCTCGAATGTCGCGAACTGGCGCTCGCGCGACGGCCGTATGTCCGGCGCGATTTTTCACTTTATGCTTATGTCCGACTTTTTGGTGGCCGCGAGCAACAATAACGTTTCCGCATTGAGACAGTAGCGTTCCCAGCTCGAACCGTTGATACCATCGGTCATGTCGTCGAAGCACTGTTGCTTGTGGGAGCACGCGGCGCACGTGCTGCGCAGACGTTCAAGTATTTCTGGCGATACCCGCTCGATGCCTTTGGGATTCAAGCCGAGAGCCGTCAAACGCCATTCGAGCAACACACATCCGCGGAGAGCGTAAGATTTCTCGCTCTTTCGGTCGAAATGCGGAGAAGTCTTCTGCTTTCGGCAGCCACCAGAATTCATCTGAGCCTCCATGAGTGAGCCGGCATCAAGGTCACATCTCATGGCGACGCGCATTGTTTCAAATCAATCATCGCAGCAATTATTGTCCGACAAGGAACCTCGCTTCTCCGCGGATCTTTATCTTTCTGAGGCGCGCTTCGCCTGTCCAATTTCCCCTCTCTTGATCTGCCGCAAGTGCAAGCGCGCTCCACTCTATAATGACTTGGGTGTCCTCATGTCGCGAGCGAGCGCGAGGGTAAGAGTATGAAGCACGATGTCGAACAGCAAACGATCGAACGAAGGCAGTTTGTCGAGAGGCAGATCGAGGCACGTGGCGTGCGTGACCAGCTCGTGCTCGACGCCATGGGGAAGGTTTTGCGTGAACTGTTCGTGCCGAAGGAACTCAGAAGCGAGGCATATGAGGATAGCCCGCTTCCGATCGGATCGGGCCAGACGATTTCTCAGCCCTATATCGTGGCGTTCATGATCGAGGCGCTGGCTCTCCAGGGTGGAGAGAAGGTGCTGGAGATCGGCGCCGGTTCCGGATATGCGGCGGCCGTCCTTTCGCGGATCGCAGGCGATGTTTTCACCATCGAGCGCGTCGGCGAGCTTGCGCGACGCGCGGCTTCGAACCTGAAAAAGGCGGGTTGCGAACGCGTCCATGTTCGTCACGCCGACGGTACAGAGGGCTGGGCGGAAGAAGCACCGTTCGATGCCATACTCGTGTCGGCCGGCGCGCCGGATGTGCCAGCGTCATTGATGCGGCAATTGAGGGTAGGCGGCCGCATGGTCATTCCCGTTGGAAAGAACCCGCGCGCGCAAGAACTCATCCGTATCACGCGGACCACGGAGGACGACTTTCAGCGTGAGGATATTGCGGATGTCCGTTTCGTGCCGCTGATCGGCAAGGAGGGCTGGGAAAGCGAAGACGATGGATGGCAGGCGCATCCGCCGCGTGTCATTCAGACGAGACCGGCTGTTAGCGTCTCGGTGCCAGGGCTCATCGCGAAACACGCGCACATATTCTCCGATCTGAAGGATGCCGATCTCGGGTTACTGGAACAGCGGATCGGAGAGGCGCGGGTCGTGCTCATCGGCGAAGCGACCCACGGCACGTCGGAATTCTACAGAATGCGGGCACGCATTACGCGCCGGCTGATTGAATCCAAGCATTTCAATATCGTCGCCGTAGAGGCGGACTGGCCGGACGCTGCGCGCATCGATCATTATGTCCGTCATCGTGATGTACCGCGATCCGAATGGACTGCGTTTGCGCGCTTCCCGGCGTGGATGTGGCGAAACCGGGAAACCCGGACGTTTGTCGATTGGCTGCATAAGCGCAACGCCACGCTGGAATATGAAAAGCGCACCGCCTTCTACGGATTGGATCTTTATAGCCTCTACAGCTCAGTACGTGCGGTCATCAGCTACCTGGAAACGGTCGATCCGGATCTCGCCGAAGTGGCGCGTCAACGCTACGGATGCCTGATGCCATGGGAAGCAGATCCGGCGGCCTACGGCCACGCAGCTTTGACAGGCGCTTATCGTAAGTGCGAGCAGGACGTGGCGCATTTGCTAGTCGAGCTTCTGCAAAGACAGCAAGGGTATTTGGCCGAGGATGGCGACCGCTTCTTCGATGCTGCTCAGAATGCCCGTCTCGTCGCGAACGCCGAGCGTTACTATCGGGTGATGTATTACGGCTCGCGCGCGTCCTGGAATCTGCGCGACAGCCACATGTTCGATACTCTGAAACATGCGCTTGATTTTCATGGGTCCGACGCGAAAGCAGTCATCTGGGCTCATAATTCCCATGTCGGTGATGCGTCCGCGACGGAGATGGGCCGGCGAGGTGAATACAACATCGGCGAGCTTTGCCGGCGGCATTTTGAGCCCGAATGCTACGCCATTGGTTTCGGAACAAACGACGGGACCGTTGCTGCTGCCTCGGCATGGGATGGTCCAATGCAGGTCATGAACGTTCAGCCTGCGCATCCACAGAGTTACGAGCGTCTTTTCCACCTGACGAACGCGCCGGCGCTGATGCTGTCACTCCAAGGAGCGGCTCAGGACGATCTCGCCGAAAGACTGATGAAGCCGCTGCTCGAACGGGCGATCGGCGTGATCTACCGGCCAGAGAGCGAACTCGCCAGTCATTACTTCGAAGCGAAGCTGCCGCTACAGTTCGACGAATATATTTGGATCGACCGGACATCGGCCATCCATCCGCTGGACGTTCTGGAAGTCGAGGGTATGCCCGAAACGTATCCATTCGGAGTCTAAGATGCAGTATCGGACAATATTGTTGAGCCTCAATGACGAGCCGCGCGTGCCAAATCTCGTAAGCGTCGCGCTATCGTTGGGGGGCGATAACGCGCACGTTATCGGCCTTTATGCTCTGCCGTCGGTTGCCCCTCCGCAGGAGGCCATTGGCGTGGGCGATAGACCCTGGCTGGATGAGCAATTGCGCTCATTCGAGGGCCAGGCAGAGCGCGTAAGGAATAAATTCGAGGGTCTGTTCAAAGGCAAGCGGGCAACCCATGAATGGCGTTTCGATAAGTCGAGTTTCGATGCGTCCGTTGCGGATTCGGTAATTGAGCACGGCCGAACGGCAGATCTGATCGTTACCAGCCGAGCCCCGCAAAACGGGTGGATCGATGATGTTGCCGAACGGGCTGCCATCGAGAGCGGGCGTCCGGTCATCGTGCTGCCAGAAGAAGGCGACTTGCTATCGATTGGCAGGGAAATCACAGTCGCGTGGAAGAGCTCAAAAGAGGCGACGCGCGCGGTCTTCGATGCTTTGCCGTTGCTGCGGAAATCGCGGCACGTGCGTCTTCTGACTGTGTTTGAAGATGGTGTTGAGAATGTCGATCTTGCATTAAGGGCCGAACTCCTGGCATCGCTCTCCAGGCACGGCATTGAGGCCGAGATCGAATCCATCCCCAAGATCGGTCTTTCCGTCGGAGATGCCCTTCTCGATTATGCCAAGAGCCGAAACCAGGACTTGCTCGTTATGGGACTCTACGGGCATTCCAGATTCCGCGAATTCTTTCTGGGCGGCGCGTCGCGCGACGTGCTCGGCCATGTGTCCGTTCCTATATTTCTATCGCACTAGGAGTGGCCCCATAGGAGGTGACATTGAAACAGTATCGAAGCCGGTGTGCGTGGTATGGAGCCGCGATGGCTACCGCACTCATACTGTCTATTTCAGCATACGCGCAGGAGCCGGGCGATGCCAAGGCAGGTTACGCTTTCGCGCAGCGAAATTGCGCAGAGTGTCACGCCGTCGGGCGCGGTCAAACCGAATCTCAAAATCAGGATGCGCCGAGCTTTGAGAGTGTCGCCAAAACGGGCGGTATGACGGGACGGGCACTCGTTGTCTGGTTAGAGACCTCGCATCCCACGATGCCGAATTTTCTCTTTTCGGAAAAAGATCGCAACGACGTCGTCGCATACATCCTGAGCCTGAAGCCAGTGCCGGCACAATGAGGGTGGCACGCGAGATGTCCTGGATTTTCCCCCTTTCAGCCGGACTCACGGCTTGTTTGGCGCGACGCGTTTGAGGCTGTCGAGATAGGCCAGGATCGCGTTGATCTCGTCGGGTTGGAATACAAATTCTGGCATGTCCGGATGCCCAGAAACGATGCCTTCGGCCAATGCTTCGGCGAGATACTCTACGGGATAGCGCTTTACGACATCGCGAAATGGCGGCGCTTGTGGATGATGACTCTCGTCGGTCCTCCCTATCCCATGGCATCGCGCGCACTTTTGCTGAAGAATCGCTTCGCCGCGATCGATGTCGCTGGACTGGGCGCTCAGGTCGGCGACCCCGAGGTTCAGCGTGCATAAGATGCAGGCTGCCAATAGCGATGGCCAAGTGTAAGACGGCATACGACAACATCCTCGCATAGGCTCGCCGGTCTCCAAATGGGAGAAAGCCGAGGCGTAATAAACCTCTAGCTGATGAGCAGTCGTTGACGGGCATCAACGCCTAGGAAGAACTCCACCGCATAATCTCTGTAACATCTCGGTGGCGTGCGTCCGCGACTACGGATTGAGCTGTCCGGATGCGAGATGGAAGCGGCCTCCAAAGGCCTGAATGCGTAGGGGCCCTGCCTTGGGAAGTGAGCTACTGCAGCCGATCGACGACGATGGTGGAACAAAGTTCAAGGCGAGCGGTGCCTGGACAGCGGATAATGCGCGTGAACTGGATGTCATCGCGCGAGACCTAATGGGGGCGCGATCTTTCGAGATAGATGCAACGGATATCAAAGCCTTCGATACATTCGGCGCTCGAACGCTCTACCGGCTGTTGCGCAGCTCCACAATGAGTAGCTGTGATGTTTCTTTGCATGGCTTGCCGCAGCACTACGGCGATCTATTCAATCGTGTCAGCAAAGCTGCCGACAATCCACATGCAGCCGCTGAGGCCAGTTGGTCATTAAATTCCGTCGTAAGCGTTCTCGGGCAGAACGTTCTCCGCATGGAAGTCGGCCTTTTAGATTTCCTCGCAATGGTTGGGGAAATTGGCAACGCTGCGGTTCGCGTGTCTCTTAATCCGCGGAGCTTTCGTTTGACGTCCGCCGTCAATCAGCTCGATCGCGTTGGGTGGCAGGCAGTTCCGATCATTCTTCTGATTACATTTTTGATTGGCTGCATCATCGCGCAGCAGGGCTTCTTCCATTTCCGCAAATTCGGAGCGGATGAATATGTCGTCGACATGGTCGGGATACTCATTCTGCGCGAGATCGGCGTCTTAATCGTGGCCATCATGGTCGCTGGACGATCTGGGAGCGCCTACACCGCCGAGCTTGGATCGATGAAGATGCGTGAGGAAATCGACGCATTGCGAACTATGGGACTCGATCCTGTTGAAATCCTTGTGCTCCCCCGCGTTGTCGCATTGATCATCGCGCTGCCGATGCTCGATTTTCTTGGCTCAATGGCTGCGCTCTATGGCAGTGGACTCACCGCTTGGTTTTACGGACATATGAGTCCCGAGATCTTCATTGCTCGCTTGAAAGACGCGATATCGATTACGCACTTCAAGGTCGGCATTATCAAAGCGCCATTTATGGCGCTGGCGATCGGAGCAGTCGCATGCGCCGAAGGTTTTGCCGTGAAGGGCAGTGCGGAATCTCTTGGACGTCAAACCACGTCGTCGGTCGTCAAATCGATATTTCTCGTGATCGTTCTGGACGGATTGTTCGCCATTTTCTTCGCCTCAATCGGGATGTGAAGGCATGGGCCAGTCGATCGATCCCGTTATTCGTGTGCGCGACCTCGTCGTCGGATTCGATGACTTTATTGTTCTCGATCACATTTCCTTAGATCTCCTTCGCGGGGAGATCCTTGGCCTCGTTGGAGGCTCCGGCAGTGGCAAGTCGGTGCTTCTCCGGACAATCATCGGGCTGCTGCAGAAGAAAGAGGGATCGATCGAGGTCCTCGGTAGCGACATAGACCACATGAGTTATGAGGAAAGGCGCGCGATAGAGCGACGTTGTGGTGTTCTCTTCCAGCACGGAGCGCTGTTCTCGTCTCTCACCGTGTTGGAGAACGTCCAGTTTCCGATGCGTGAATACTTGGGCATTTCGCAAGGCTTCATGGACGATGTAGCTCTCGCTAAGCTCGATATGGTCGGTCTCAATGCCAGGGACGCGGAGAAATACCCATCAGAACTTTCCGGAGGTATGACCAAGCGTGCGGCTCTTGCCCGTGCATTGGCACTCGATCCAGAAATCGTTTTTCTCGACGAGCCAACGTCTGGCCTCGACCCTATTTCCGCGAGCGATTTCGACGCATTGATCCGTACGTTACAACAGACCCTGGGCCTCACGGTCTTCATGGTAACGCACGACCTAGCGAGCCTTGCCAACGTCTGTGATCGCATTGCTGCGCTCGTAAACGGCAGAGTCGTTGCTTCAGGCACGCTTGAAGCGATGAAAGTCTCTGCGGATCCGTGGGTGCGAACATACTTCGGCGAAAGAAAAGGGCGGCCGGTTCTGAGCAGGAGCGCGAGGCAACGCGAGTGAGGATGACCATGGAAAACAAGGCTCGTTACATTCTCGTTGGTCTTTTCACGCTCGCGGTTATTGTCGCGGGTTTTGCATTCACCTACTGGCTCAATACGACTGGCGCCCTACAGCAACGATCGTACTATCGCATTCGCTATCAGAATTCCGTCGCGGGTTTGCTTGTTGGCTCTGCCGTGCAGTTCAACGGCGTTCGCGTCGGCGAGGTGACGGCCCTCGATCTCAATCCTGCCACCCCAAAGGAAGTTGTCGTCACGGTAGCGGTGGCGCCGTCCGCACCTGTGCGTAGCGATACCAAAGCGGGAATTGCCTTTCAGGGTTTAATGGGTGCACCTGCTGTCGCGCTTACCGGCGGATCGAGCACGCCGCTGCCATCAGGGACATCTTCTGCGGATATACCTGTTCTGATCGCAGATCCAGACGCGGGGAAAACAATGACCGAAGCCGCGCTGGGTGCGCTACATCGGGTCGATGCCGTCGTTTCGGAAAATTCCGCTCCTCTCAAAAGCACGATCGCTAATCTCAGCAAGTTTACAGACGCACTTGCACGCAATTCGGATCGTGTCGATAGCATTCTTGCCGGGCTTGAGCGCATGACTGGGGGCTCGAAGGCACAGAACGCGGTCTTTGACCTGACGGCTGCGCGCAGGTTCCCGAAATTCCGAAAGCCTGCCCTGGGCCTGCTGGTTGTACAATATCCGACAGCTGCCGCTGCGCTCGGGCAGGACAAAATTCTGATCCGGGACGATGGCGGGCTCAAGCCTTTTACGCCGGAAGCGAAGTGGAGCGACATGCTGCTTGAGGAAGTGCAATCGAGTATTGTGCAGAGTTTCGAAAATGCCGGCTTTCTGGGTCAGGTGTCGCGACCGGTCGAAGGCACAACGGCGGATTTTCAACTCGTAACGGATATTCGCAATTTTCAAATTCTTGCAGGAACACCAGCGACCGCCGATGTCGAGTTCTCCGCCAAGGTTCTCAATGGCGAAGGCCATGTGGACGGTGCGCGTCTCTTCCGCATAAATAAGCCGGTTCATTCACCGGATGCTGTTGGTGCCGCAAGCGCGCTCGATGCAGCCTTTGGATCGATGCTGCCTGATCTTGTCGTCTGGACGTCGACAATCATTGGGAGCGCTCCTTCAACGCCGCACTGATCGATCACGCTCGAGTGCTCAAAAGCATAGCTACGTCTTCAGAGACCCGTTGGAAGCTTGGTAGCCATCATTTTTTTCCGATCATATTTGCGGCCGTCCGCTACGAATGTGCCGTCGCCGACAGCATGCAGCATGCGCTTTTCTTTCCGCCCAACGTCGATGTGCGCAACAACACCCTCAAGCATGACAATGTCGTGACGTTGGATAAGATCGATGACCTTGCATTCGATGTTGGCGAGGCATTCTGCAATCAAAGGCGCGCCGACAGCCTTTCCAGCGACGGCCGTGACCCCAAATTTGGCGAACTTGTCAGTATCGCCGCCCGAGCATGTTCCAATGCCTACCACCTGATCCAGCATGTCGACAGTGGGAATGGCAATCACGCACTCCTTGGTTTTTCGCAAAGCGGCGAACGAATAATTCCAGCTTCCGGTAACGAGAGCGAATACCGGGGTGAAGTCTTGCACCATGATCCAAGAGATCGTCATGATGTTGCTCCTACCCTTGTCTCGGGTCGTCACGAGCACCACTGGCCCGGGCTCAATCAGGGTGAAGGCGCGGCTCAATTTCATCTCTCGCATCCAAGCAATCTCCAGAATGCGCTTAAAGCTTGTCGCTGAATAGGATCTTTGCCGTTGCCGCGTCGCTTGCTTTGCGAGTTGGATGATTTTGGTCAAGCTTCGATGATAACCTTCAAGGCCCGCGTCTCTGCCGCTCGGCTGAAGGTGTCATAGGCATCAAGAATTTTGTCGAGCTTGAACCGATGGGTAATGAGCTTTGTCGGGTCGATCTTGTGTGCCTCAACGGTCTTCAGCAGCATTGGCGTAGATACGGTGTCGACAAGGCGCGTCGTTATGGTGATGTTCTGACTCCAGAGACGCTCAAGATGCAAATCGACCTTGACTCCGTGGACACCGACATTCGCAATCGTTCCTCCCGGTGCAATGATATCCTCGCAGGTCAGAAACGAAGCAGGCACGCCTACGGCCTCTATGGCTGTATCAACGCCGCGTCCGCCGGTTAATTTCATTACAGCTTCTGTGGCTTTGTTTCCCGTGGCGTTAATCGTTTTTGTGGCGCCAAAGCGTCTTGCGGCTTCGAGCCGGTTGTCATCAAGATCAATCATGATGATTTCTGCCGGCGTGTAGAATTGCGCTGTCAATAAGGCCGCAAGCCCGATCGGGCCGGCGCCTACAATTGCGATTGTACTGCCTGGCGCAACCTTGCCGTTGAGAACTCCGCACTCAAATCCGGTCGGAAGGATATCACTGAGCATGACGAGAGCTTCCTCATCGATCCCTTCCGGTATTCGATAGAGGCTCGTGTCGGCATGAGGGATTCGAACGTATTCGGTTTGTGTGCCGTCAATCTCGTTGCCAAGAATCCAGCCGCCGCTTGTGCAGTGCGAGTACATGCCCCGCCGACAGTATTCGCAGCGTCCGCATGCGGAGATGCAAGAAATAAGAACGTGGTCGCCGGCGCGAAAAGTCGCGACGCCTGGTCCGACTTTCTCAACAACGCCAGTCCCTTCGTGACCCAAGATTCGTCCGGGACTGCATGTTGGAACATCGCCCTTCAAGATGTGGAGATCGGTGCCGCATATCGTCGTCTTGGAAATCCTCACGATGGCATCGCCTGGGTTTCTTATATCCGGAATAGGCCGGTCTTCGACAGCTTTCTCGCCGGGGCCTTTGTAGATAAGCGCTTTCATTGTGCGTCTCATTTCGATGCCAGTATCGCAGTTATCTGCCGTACGATTTACGATTATTACTTTCCGGCCCTTGATCTGGATCAGTCCTTTCGACGCAATTAAATGCGGAGTCCGCAGATCAGCTTTGCGCATGCCCGCGGGGGCGTCTTAAAAGCTGCAAACTATCTGCGCTCCGGCGGATCTGCTACTGCCGCAGCGACATGTCTCGGCTCTATTATTATTTCATTATTATTTCGGCGGCAGCGAGACGACGATAGAGATCACGGCGCCGTTTCAACGGCCACCAGTCGTAGAGGAATGTTTCAATCGGCTTCCAGTTCGCAACCCAGCCGACAAGCAGCAAACTTTCCGCAATCGTGCTGGCAAATGGACCAGCGCCGAGTCGCGAACGCACAATTTGACTCGACATGAAACAGACAATGAGAATCGGTAGGCCAATTGCCACGTAACGGCGTCCGATTCGGAAAAGCTCGTTAAGTTCGCGCTGCTGAGCTTCGGCACGTTGCACGAAGTAATTTAGAAGCGCCGTTCTCAGGTCACGCTCCTCTGCCTTCCTGGCTTCAAGTTCGGGCAGATGAATAGCTATTGCAAACTCCGCATGCGTTGGAAGTTCGCGAGCCCATCCCACGATATACTCCGCAGCATCGTCGTCGAGATCCCTTTCCGGGAATGGCGAAGGGTCAAGAGAATTGAAGAGTTGAGAAAGCTCCTTCACGCGCACTTCAATGATCTGCCGAGGTGAGGAGTTGGGCGGCATATCGACCGATGCTAGTTCTGCCCAGAGTCAGCTGCGTTCGCTTTGGGAGGTCTTCGTCTCTTGCGAACGAGGTCCTGTAATTGGCGGCGGGCCGCGGCAAAATGCGTCGGAGATTGTGACGTTGAGATCCTCATTTCGGCCAGTCTTGGCCGGATCGTGCGTGACGGCGATGTCCTCTACGCCCGGAACTGTGAAGATGAGCCTAACACTATAGCTATCGCCCTTGCTATGGCGACGCTGCTCCTTGTCGATGACGACGCGAGCAGCGGTCAGGCGCCCATAAAATTGTTCAAGCTTGTCAAGTTCTTCGCGGACGCGGTGCTCGATCGCATCGCTATGCTCGACGTGTTCGAAACTGATTTGGATAGAAGCTTCCATTTCTCGAACTTACTTCTGAATGGATTGAAGATAGGACTTGAGTTCGATGACGGCGCGGCGGGAATAAGCAGCGCCGGCCTTGCCGCCATTGCCCTCTTTGCTGAAGACCAAGCCCCAAATTGGCATGGCGCGCGTCCCGTGTCCGGAGATGTCGCCGCCAAAGCGGATGATGTCGGCAATACGCGGGGCATCAAATTTGCCGTTCTCCTGTTTGCTGAGGGTCGTGAGGTCTGCCGGCTTCACATTGAGCACACCGGCCATGGGCCCATTGCCGGTGCCGTCACTGCCGTGACACTGCGCGCAATGCTCAAGAAATAAATCTTTGCCCGACGGCACGTCGACAGCACCAAGCGGCTTGGCAATTGCCCAAGTCGCAAAGATCGAAACGGCGACGAGCATGGAAGCAACAAGCGCAAAAGCGGCGTAGGAGCTTTGCGCGAGATACGAGCGGTTTATGTCTAACATCTGAGTAACCGGCAATTCTGTTGACTGGCAATAATTCAAAGCAACTGACGGCGCGAGCATTGACAAGCGTCAAACGAAGTGCCGTGCTGCTGACGGCAGCAAACTTATATTCAATACATTGAACTGCTCTCAAATTTGTTCCAGGTCAACGCACACGCCCTTTTAGTCCTTAACGCTAACGCTAACGCTAACGCTAACGCGAATGCGGTGTGCTCTTGCGTCTCTTTTCGTTTGGGCTTGGCGCTCACGAAGCTATTGGAGCTGCCAGAGCAATAGAAATTTTCTTGAACCCATTAGGCAGAGTGGGCGATGCGCCATGCAGCCTGAGCAAAATGCAGAGAAAGAAACTGTTGCCGCTGAACGGTTTCCGCCTCAACAGCAACAACTCGTCCCTAGGATCGAGAAGCCACCGGCGTTGACGAGGTCGACTTCGGTTCGCCGCTTTCTTCGCTGGCGTCCGATTCTTGTTGTGCTCATAGGTATCTCAGCTTCTGCCGGAGCCGCTTACTGGTGGATGCATCGACCGCCGCCGCTCCCGGCCGCAATCGTGGTCGGCAACGGGCGGATCGAAGCCGACCCGATCGACATAGCGACTAAATTCCCGGGGCGGGTTCTTGAACTGCGCGTCGACGAGGGTGCCAAGGTGACAGCCGGTCAGATCCTGGCTGTCATGGATACGCGCGACCTCGAAGCTTCATTGAAGAAAGCAGAAGCGCAGGTAGAGCAGGCAAAGAAGGTCATCAACGAGACAAATGCTCTTTTGAATCAGCAGCATTCTCAGCTCGTGCTTGCGCAGCAGCAAATGGACCGGGCCAGCTCCTTATTCAAAAGTGGATGGATCACGAAAGAGGTCTTTGACCAGCGGCAGCAAGCTCTCAATGCGGCACAGGCAGGAGAGATTGCGGCTCAGGCACGTGTAACGGAAGCGGTGCATGCTCTGGAAGCGGCCAATCACGATGCGGAACTTCTCCGGGTCAATATCTCCGACAACACACTGGTCGCGCCTCGCGCTGGCCGGATTGCTTATCGTATTGCCAATACCGGCGAGGTTTTGGCTGCGGGCGGCAAGGTCTTTACCATGCTCGATTTCGGCTACGTCTATATGGACATTTATCTTCCGACACTCGAAGCCGGCCGGGTCAGAATCGGAGATGACGCCCGTATTGTGCTCGACGCGTACCCAGATCATCCCATTCCCGCGAACGTCACCTTCATTGCCGATCAGGCGCAGTTTACGCCGAAGATGGTTGAGACGCAGACCGAACGCGACAAACTGATGTTCCGTGTGCGTGTGCGCATCGATCCGGCTCGCTCGATTTCACACGCCGATTACGTCCGAAGTGGATTGCCGGGCATGGCATATGTCCTGACAGATGCCAAAACCAAGTGGCCGGAGCGCCTGCAGGCGAAGTCATGACGATGGCGAGCGAAACGTCTGTTGCTCGTCTTGAAGGCGTTTCTCATAAGTATGCGAATGTTTTTGCGCTTGATGACCTAACTGTCGACATTCCGGCCGGGAGGATGGTTGGTCTTATCGGCCCGGACGGGGCCGGCAAGTCATCGCTTCTCGCCTTAGTCTCGGGTGCGCGCCGAATTCAATCAGGTAGCTTAACCGTTCTCGGCGTGGATATGTCGAAGGCTGTGGATCGGAGAGCGATCTGTCCGCGCATCGCATACATGCCGCAGGGTTTGGGCAAAAATCTTTATCCCGATCTGAGTGTGCGCGAAAATATCGAGTTTTTTGGCCGATTATTTGGCCAGAATTGGATAGAGCGCGAGGCGCGCATCGCACATCTGATGGAGAGCACGGAGCTATCGTCGTTCGCTGATCGACCGGCACAAAAGCTCTCGGGCGGTATGCGTCAGAAACTGGGCCTTTGCTGTTCACTCATCCATGATCCGGATCTCTTGATCCTCGACGAGCCCACAACGGGCGTCGATCCGCTCTCGCGGCGACAGTTCTGGAAGCTCGTCCAGCGCATGCGCCGCCGGCGCGTGGGCATGAGTGTCATTGTCGCGACCGCCTACATGGAGGAAGCGGAACAGTTCGATTGGCTCATCGCAATGAATGCAGGTGAGGTTCTCGCCATGGGAACGCCTGCCGACATTAAGAAAGAGACGGGCGCGAAGACGATCGAAAACGCCTTCATCAGTCTTCTTCCTCCAGGGATGAGAGCTGGGCACCGCACGCTCGAGATCCCGCCACCTATCAAAACGATTGACGGCCCCGTGATCATTGCGCGCGGTCTTACGCGAAGGTTCGGCGACTTCACAGCTGTCGATCACGTAAGCTTCGACATCCGTCGCGGCGAGATTTTCGGTTTCGTCGGCTCAAATGGCTGCGGCAAGTCCACGACTATGAAGATGCTGACCGGTCTTTTGCCGTCGACCGAGGGCTCGGTAACGCTGTTCGGCCATCCAGCAAAAGCGGGCGACATGCATCTGCGCACGCGCGTCGGTTACATGTCGCAATCGTTCTCGCTCTATAGCGAATTGACTGTCCGGCAGAACCTCGACTTGCACGCTCGATTGTTCCATTTATCCCGGTATTCCATAAAGAACCGCATCGACTTTCTGATCTGGCGGTTCGGCCTTTCGGATTATATCGACAAGCTTGCCGAGGATATTCCGCTGGGTATCCGGCAGCGGCTGTCGTTGGCTGTCGCAGTCGTGCATGAGCCAGAGCTTCTGATTCTTGACGAACCAACGTCGGGTGTTGATCCGATCGCGCGCGACGGATTTTGGGAATTACTGGTCGACCTCTCGCGAAAAAACGGTGTGACGATCTTCGTTTCGACGCACTTCATGAGCGAGGCGGCGCGCTGTGACCGCATATCGCTCATGGACGCTGGCCGCGTTTTAGCGACGGATACTCCTGATAACCTGATCAAGTCACGCGATGCGCCGACGCTTGAAGAGGCATTTATATCTTACATCGAGGAGGCGGGCAGGTTCCAAACGACCAATGATATGGCGCCATTCAACACAGAATCTGATCCGGAGCGTTCAGCAGAGGCGACAACTGTATCTTCGATATTCTCTTCGCGTCGGATGCTCGCCTACACGATCCGCGAATCGCTCGAGCTTTTGCGTGATCCGATCCGACTGAGCTTCGCGCTGCTCGGAACCGCATTTTTAATACTCATTTTCGGCTTCGGCATAACAACGGATGTCAACTCGCTATCCTTTGCGGCACTTGATCGCGACAACAGCTTCGAAAGCCGAGCCTATCTGAGCGAGCTCCGAGGTTCGCCCTACTTTATTGAGCAATCTCCGCTAAGGGATACCGCGGAATTACAGAGTCGGCTGAAGGGCGGCAAAGTTTCGGCAACGATAGAGATTCCTCCTGGCTTTGGTCGCGACATCCGGCGCGGGCGGCCGACGGAGGTTGGGGTTTGGATCGATGGCGCCATGCCCTTCAGAGCAGAAACTATTCACGGTTATTTGCAGGGCGCCCATCAGCAGTTTCTATCCGATCCCGCCATTCGTGGCCATGTGGGTCTGTCCGATCCGATCACGACGGCGAATATCGAGGTACGCTTTCGCTACAATCAGGACTTCGACAGCATCTACGCGATGGTGCCGTCGACCATGGCCATGCAGCTCGCACTGATTCCTGCCATTTTGATGGCGCTCGCCATCGTGCGCGAGAAGGAGCTTGGCTCTATCATCAACCTCTACGTGACGCCTGTGACGCGACTTGAGTTCCTACTCGGCAAACAAGCTCCATACATCGTCGTGGCGATGCTAAATTTTATTCTGCTGTTTCTGATGGCGATTTTGATATTCAAGGTGCCGCTCAAGGGAAGTTTCTTCACTCTTCTAGTGGGATCGCTCGTCTACGTCACGGCGACGACCGGCTATGGAATGGTGATCTCCTCATTCACGCGGACGCAGATCGCGGCGTTGTTCGGCACGGCCATTCTAACGGTACTACCCACGACGATGTTTTCCGGAATGATGACGCCCGTTTCGTCGATAACGGGCTTTGGAGCGATCATGGGTCGACTGTTTCCGATGACTTATTTCCTGCCGATCAGTGTCGGAACCTTTACGAAGGGATTGGGATTCGCCGATCTCGCGAGATATATCGGACTCCTCGCGCTCTTCATTCCGAGTCTCACCGGCGTGAGCCTGCTCCTTCTCAGCAAGCAGGAAAAGTGACCGGACATGCGCAAGCTTTCGAACATTTTTTGGCTTGGAACAAAGGAGCTGCGCAGCTTCTTCCGCGATTGGGTCCTGCTTGGACTCGTCATCTATTCTTTCTCGATCGCGGTGATGGCGCAGGCTCAGAGCAACTCACAGGAGCTGCACAGCGCTTCGATCGCTATCGTTGACGAGGATCGTTCAGAGCTCTCGCGGCGCATAGCAGGTGCTTTTCTGCCGCCTTATTTCAGGTCGCCGCACTACGTTGAGGAGCGGGATGTCGACCGGTTGATGAACACCGGCCGATACACGTTCGTCGTGGACATTCCGCCACGCTTCGAAAGCGATGTCCTTGGCCATCGCAATCCAGCGCTACAGGTCAACGTTGATGCGACGGCGATGGTCCAGGCTGGTATTGGCTCGAGCTATGCCGTGCAGATTATCACATCCGAGATCAACAGGGTTGTTTCCCGCAGCGAGAATGTGTCGGCGCCGGCGGTGACGCTTTCTGTTCGGATCGCCTTCAATCCTAATATCACGACTGCGTGGTTCACGTCTGTTATGGGCATCATCGGTTCTGTCACCATGCTCGCCATCATTCTTGCCGGTGCGGCTGTTGTACGAGAACGTGAGCATGGCACAATGGATCACCTTCTCGTCATGCCGCTGACGCCGTTTGAGATGGCCATGTCGAAGATTTGGGCGAACGCGCTCGTAATCACAGTCGCGGTTGGACTTTCTCTAATGATCGTCGTGCAACGCCTTCTTGGGATTCCGATTGCTGGCTCCATACCCCTCTTCATGTGCGGCGTAATCATCTATCTCTTCTTCGCGACGGCGGTTGGAATTTTTCTAGCAACGATTGCCCGCACGATGCCGCAACTCGGCCTGCTCTACATTCTGACTGCTGTTCCACTCAACATGCTGTCGGGCGCCAATACGCCACTCGAAAGCATGCCGCCATTCCTACGCACGATTATGCAGGCTTCACCCTCGACGCATTTTGTGTCGTTCGCGCAGGCGATCCTCTACCGCGGCGCCGGGCTCGACGTGGTCTGGCCCAGATTCGTCGCCATCGCGGCAATCGGTGGGCTTTTCCTGTTCCTGGCGCTCCATCGTTTTCGGAGCGTTACGTCCTTGGCAAGTTAACAAGATCGAGATGTTGAAGCTTCAATCGATCGGGCAAATGGATCGGAAATGGGGCTTGCTGAACCGACCTTTTTATGGCCTTTGGAGTCTGGCCAATCTTCGCGCTCAGCCAATATTTTGGCGAACAGTCCGCTTCAGCGAAATTAGGTTGCTGACTGCATTTAACAGCGGCTATCACAGTGGTCCTAGGGCATCATGCATTTCGTCCCATGTATGCCGCTGTCGCTGAGGACATCGGGCTGCCAGAATCCTTAGTTGCGAGATGGAATGGACGAGTGCCCGTGAGTGTCTTCACTAAGGAAATTCATCATGAGACGGGCCAAGTTGCGAGTCCCTATGACGGATCCGTCGATGGCGCCGATCCATTCCCATCGGCGCCTAAAACCCGCGGCACCGATCCGGTCTTTGAGAATATCATTGCCCCACTAACGACGAGCTTCGTCGCCTACCTGCGCGACGATTTGAAGTTCAAGACGGAACGGCCGTACGTTCTCCTCAACAGAGAGGTGAGCCGAAAATGGGACTGGGGACGGGACGATCCTTCAGGAGCGGTTGGCGCCGCCGATGATCTTCGCGAAGCATTGGCCCTCAATCCGAGCTTAAAGATAGCGGTCGTGCATGGCATGACAGATCTCGTAACGCCTTACATGACGAGCCGCTATGTGATTACGCGCCTACCGATCCAACTCACGCGGGACAGGGTATCACTCAATCTTCTCCCCGGCGGCCATATGATGTACCTCCGCCCGGACTCACGAGCTGCACTTACCAAGAGTGCCAAGATTAACTACCCGCATGGAGAGTAAGCAGGCCTCATCATACGCCGCGTCCAACTTCCGTTGACTTTGACCGATCTTGGTTGCCGACGGCAGTTTCTCCAAATTGCCCGCGCGCCATCTCTTCTTTGGCAGGTTCGTCCTGGAACAAGAAACGCATACTGCAACATATACGTATATTCGAACGCCTCAATTCTCGAGTATCCGTGTCATCTGAAACTCCTCCCTTGGATTCATTAAGTTGAAGTCTGCCAATTGCGACAGGTCAATTTTGACATTACCGGGCATATTCTGCCTTTGAAGAGGTGCATGAGCATGGTCGCAATCATATTCGCGATCTGCACTTCGACTTTTACCATGACGACGCTGGCTGGCGGTCAGCCAAATGATAACTGGTCTCCCGACTCCTCGGAAACAATTAAGCCGACGAAACCAGATCCCGAAAACGGGCGCATCATTGCTCGCGCGCTATGTACGAATTGTCATGTGATAGTGAGACCAAATGCGGCGGCCCCAGCTTTCCAGCGATTGCCAACAAACTGGATCAATCAGCCGAACGTATATCGACTTGGTTGCTTAGCGCTCACGGGCCGATGCCAAACGTTTATTTAACGCAAAAAGAACTTCGCGACCTCGCAGCCTACATAATCTCGCTGCGTAAATATAAGTCGTAACTTGATCGAAAAGATCGCGCCTCAGCTGCTTCGGGCGCATGGAGTCCGACGAATCTAAAGCTCATTGATAGGCGCTTTGAGATGGCGCTTGCCGGCTGGGTCCGACTCGGGAAGATGGCCGCCACGGATGTTGAATTGATGGAGGGGATGATGAGTTGAGGCAGGGGTAGAGTCACGCCCCGTGCCGTTCTCATTTTGACGAACGCTTCCTCACTGATGCCGTCACGAACATGGATGTTGTTCTTGCGTTCCTCCACGACAGTCGTATCCCATTTGATTTCTCGGCCGTCCGGCGCATAATCATGACACATAAACAATCTCGTCGCTGGAGGAAGCGCGAGCACGCGTTTCATAGAGCGGTACAGAACGTGCCGCGGCGATCGCCGAGCAATTCGATCCACCTCCTGGTGCCTGCGTGCTGTCGAGCGACCGAATGCGCAAGCAGCTTCATGGCGTTTCCGCCGAAACTCGGCTCGGTCAAGAAGCTTACAGCCCGGCCGTTTCCGAACGCGTCTACGCCGCTCTATTCGCAAAAGCGTGGGCGATCCTGAGCGATGGGCACACCGTCATCGTCGATGCCATTTTCGACCGAGCGGCAGACCGCCAAAAGATAGAGGCGTGTGGAAGAACTGTCGGGGTCCCATTCACCGCGTTGTGGCTAGAGGGCTCCCATGGATCTTCTGGTTGAGCGCTGGGCCAACGACGAGGTGCTCCTTCAGATGCGACGCCGGCGGTTGTCCGCGCACAGGCTGCACGTCAAAAAGGGCCAATTGGTTGGAGGATCGTGCTGGTCAGCGATGACTTGAGCAATGTGGTTGCACATGTGACTGAGAGCAGTGACGATCGCATTGTCGCCTAATCCAGCCGAAAAGGCATCCAGCGGCACCTTCAAGTCGCTCGAGTAGACGCCGAGCGAAGACAGAATCCCGCCCGGACGCAATACGCGCAGGCCCCATTTGCGATTGGATTTGAGCGCGATCAAATTCGTCCGACGGCGTCCGAACGGTCGCTCAGTCGAATTCATAAAGGAAGGTTTTGCCGTAGCCTGCCGCATAGTCGCCGAGCGAGATGGCAACGGGCGTAATCGAGTAAATAAAGAGCCGGTTCGATTCTGCCGGTGCAAACCGTTTTGCTGCCGGCACCGCTTTGAAAAGCAAAAGTTGCAGCTCATGCGCCCGAGCCGGATCGGCGATCTTGGTGGCTCTACCGGAAAGCGACAGCGCTTTTAGTTTATATGCGTTCTCCGTTTCGCTGGCGATCGCGGCCGATACTTTGTTGTTGAGCGCGATATTGCCGGCCTTTTGCGAAGTGGCCTCTGTGCCGAAATATAGGGTAAAACCCGTATTGACGTAGTAAACGGTCGCGGCTTGTGGAAAACCGTCAGGACGAATGGTGGCGAGCGTCATAATGTTATGATGCGCCAGCAGATTGAGAATGATGGCTCGTTTCGTCTCTTCCATCGGAGTTTCGATCGTATGGAATGTATTGCGCCGCTTGATGCTCAACTCTCTTGATCGAATGATTTGTGCAAAGGACTCGGAATGCCCCCTTCCCAGAATTTTGGAAAAGCTAACATGTGCCTGCAAGGAGGCTTTTGACCTGGAACAACTCTGCGGAGGTTGCGATGCCGCGATCCGCCAGCGGGCAATCCGCGCATGTCATCCATCCAGTTTTTTGAAGGGACAATGTCAGCATGCTTGGGGACCTCATTGCGCAATTGGACCGGCCGGAACTAGCAGCGAAAGTGCTCGGCACGCTTGATCCCGACCTCGCGGTTGTGATCGAGACTCGGGCAGCGGCCGCATCGATGACGACCGCGGATTTTGTTGCCGGAGCGGTTCGGGCATTCATCGACAGCGCCGACGATGATTTATGGTTTCAGATGCTCACGGTCATGCGCAAGACGGAGGATCCGGGGTTGACGGTCGTGCAGACGGTCCTGAAGTGGGTTGCGACAGAGCGCCAACGCGCGGTGTGAGCCGGCGCGCGAAGATTAGCTTTGATGTCTTGATCGATCGCCTCAAGATCAATCCGTTGATTTTCGTCAAGGCGACGGCTGCTGGATCGGTGCCAGCATTCTCCACGCTTGGCCAAAGGTTATGTTGCCAGCCGCAGTAATGCCTTGGCTCGTTTTCCCAGGTCATTGAGATCGAGCGCACTCTCATCCACCTGAGTGACCTCGGGCACCCGAGTAAGTAACCATCCAAGCAACAACGCAGGCCGATCGCAGCAGCTGAGGTGAACGTGAGTGCCGAGATGATGTGCATGCGTTGGCTGCGGAAGGGTTGGGTATCAGAAGCGTCAAGACTTTCTTCACGATGCTCACGGCCTCTGCTGGGATCGCGTCATTCCCGTCAATTCCGAAGGCGCAGGAGGGCCTAATCATTCCAGACGAGCCAGGCAAGGCAGAACCGAAAGTAGGTAATCCGCAGCACGGGCTTGGTTGTCGCGTGGGCGCTTTGTGCAATGCGCCACCTGATCGGAAAAAGTCCCCAGGCGCCGGTACCCTCTGACGGTCCGAGCTTCCGCAGTATCGCCAATCGTCGAAATCAAACCACGCAGGCGCTAGCGAATTGGCTGATCGAGCCGCATAAGCCGATGCCCAATATTCATCTCACGTGCGAGGAGATTCGCGATCTCTCCGCCTATATGCTGACGCTGCGGACGCCGCAGTAGTCGCGTGCGCTCTCTGCGTTAGGGAACATCTTGAGGGTCGATGGCCGGAGTGAACGTGGGCGGGAACGTTCCGCGCTTTCTGCACGGACTGAAATACCCAACCGGCAAGATCTGTAACGGCTTTGCTAAACGCCGCGTTGAGAGAGTTCGCGACGCTTGCCTCATCCACTATACTTGCCGGCACACTCACCTCGAAGAGCCGGCGGCGAGAATTTCGCCATCGCCGCTGATGATGTTCGCGGAAAATGCAATCTCGGCGTTGGGATTGGTCCGACGCCTGAACCCGCATTTCGAACGTGACGTGCTGGGAAATCGTAACCCGTCGCTACAGGCCGCCGTCGACGCCACGGCTATGGTGCAAGCGGGCATCGGCGTCGGTTATTCCCAGCAGTTCATTGCCACTGAAATCAACGATTTCGTTTTAAGGTCGGAGGCAATCCCAGTGCCGGCCGTCACTCTGTTCGTCCGGATCGCCTTCAATCCCAATGTGACGACCGCATGGTGCACCGCCGTCATGGGCATCATCAACTCCATCACCATGTTGGCGATCATTCTTTCCGTCCCGCGGTCGTACGCGAGCGCGAGCATGGCACGATGGGATCATCTGCTAGTGATGCCGCTTACGCCGTTCGAGATCGCCATGTCGAATATCTGGCCAATGCCCTGGTGATCACCGTCGCGGTCAGCCTATCGCTCACGTTCGTCGTACAAAAGCTGCTCAATATTCCAATTTCCGGTTCGGTGCCGTTATTCATGTTCGGCGTCGTACTTTATTTGTTTTTGGCGACCGTGGTCGGCCTGTTTCTGGCGACGATCGCCCGCACGATGCCGCAACTCGGGTTGCTCTACATGCTGGTGGCTATTCCGCTGAACATGCTCAGGCCATCCTTTATCGAGGTGCCGGTATCGATGTCGTCTGGCCAAAATTCCTGGCGGTGGCTTTGATTGGCGGACTATTCCAGGCACTGGCGCTCTATCGTTGCCGCAGTGTTTCGTCCTAGGCGAGATGAAACTTAGGATCGATGGCCGCGACGCTGGGCAGCGCTCGCACAGGCGCTATTGCCCACATGATCATGTCGGGCTTCGTGGGGTCGAGCCGAAATCCTGGTTGGTGCTGGACTTCAATTCGAATGACCCTGCCGCGGTCGAGATGAAAGCTCGCGTTCCGCTCGCGTGCTTCAACACGTCGAGGATGTGTGCATTATCCATCAGTGCAAACGCCGTCGAAAGAGAGTCGGCGAAGGCTGCCGTGTCACTGACGACGGACAAGGCTCGCGAAGGATCCGCACAGCGTCCCGTCACCGGATTGAAGATGTGATTGCATGCGCCGGATCTATCGAACTGAAACCCATAGGCGGCCGAAGTGGCAACCGCTTTGTTGACGATATCGATCGTCATCGCCTTTCGCTCATCGTTCGGAGGACCTTGCAGCGCCGCATGCCACGGCTCGCCATTCGGCCGCGCGCCGAGGGTACGAATTTCTCCCATATCAATCAGGCAGCTTTCAAGACCAGCCTCACGCAGTAAGTCGACCACGCGGTCGGTGATATAGCCTTGGGCGATGCCGTTAAGCGTCAGCGCCATGCCCGGCTTTTCGAGAGTGATCCTATCTCGGTTCGCTTGCACCTTGGACCAGCCGACGAGTCGTAATGCTCGATCGAGTTTTTCAGCAGGAGGGGGTGCGCTCACGCCAGCGTGCGCGGTAAAATGCTCGCAATAGCAGATCCATAGTGGCTGCACCGTTGGATCGAAAACACCGCCGGTTAAATGCCAGGCATGATCGCATTGGTTAAGCACATCCACCAGCTCCGGAGGCGGGGCGACGAGCACGCCACGTTTGTTCAGGTCGCAAAGTACGGAGCTGCTGTCGTAAAGCGTGAAGATTGTCTCGAGGCGCCTGGCTTCTACAATCACACGCTCAAGTAAGAGAGTTCCTGCCGCGCGGTCCGGATGATAGAGCCGGATGGTCGCGACGCCGCCTAGACAAATGCCTTGCCATTCTATCAAGGACGGATGTTCGTCACCGCGCGAAACGCCGAATGGAAGAAGGCCGAGTCCCGTGGCTGCGGCCGCGATGGTCACGAATTTTCGTCTTGTGGGAAGCCTCCTCATGTGACGCTCCTAGGGCGAGCCGCTCGTTTCAGAAGCTTTGCCGCGATTGTCCGTTCCTGTGTCCGAACCTAAAACATAGTCGGACGGAACCTCGGCAAACGAGACGACGCGGCCGCCGTTTATTTGCGCGAACTTGTCAGCCGCAGCGCGCTCCGAGAACGGCACGGTCTCGGGTGCGTCCATGCCGCCCTGCTTGCGACTGCCAATGACAAAAAATGCATGATGCGCCTCGACCCAGTTGTCGGCTCCAGGCTTTTCCCAGCTTGGCGCTTTGCCCATGTCGGAAACATAAACGGCAAGAACGTCTTTCGATTCCTCTGCGAGCATCGTGAAAGAAAACGCGTCGCGCGCGGAGGAGAACCACACGGGCTCGCTGCGGCTGGCAAGAATAATCTGCCCTTTGGGCCCTGGATGCTCGACAAGCGCCATGCCGCAGTAATGGCCGGTGGCCTCCGCGGTCAGCGTCCGTGGCGGAGGCAGTGCCTCGCTCGTCTTCTCGTGGCAACCCGCCATCGCGGAGCTCAACAGCGCCAGACCGATGACCAAAGCTCGCTTCAAAGCTCCCTCCGCGAAAAAGCAAGCCCTGCCAAGGCAAGCGGTACGATCACCCACGCAACGAGCGTCATAAGAAGCACGAGCGGGCTCAGCCGGCCGGACTCTGCAATGCCCGACATATTGGAGAGCACGCTGATGTTCTCCGCTCCCGCCAGATTGAAGAGGCGATAGATGTCCGTCGGATTGAAGAGCAGCAGCGCGCTTAAGACTGCCGATGAAATCGTTTTGCCCTGATCGACCACGAGAGCGCCCAGCAGGGCCATATCGAAAAGAACGACGAGCAGGAGCCAGATCCCTATTGCAACACCGGCCGCGGTAGCTCGCTCCCGCACGAGCGCGCTGATCAGATACCCGAGAGCAATGAAGACCGCGCCGAGCAGGATCGATGTCAGGATCATGCTGGTAAAGGCGACCCAGCTTGAGGCCGTGATCGCGGCGCCGGATACCGCCAGCGCGAAGGCAGCGGCACCATAGCCGAGAATCGTTGCGAAGCTCAGGACAGCCAAGTGACCCAAAAACTTACCGAGAAGAACCTGTAGTCGGCTCACCGGATAGCTTAGGAGCAGCAGCATCGTGCCCCGCTCCATTTCACCGACAATCGCGTCGTGAGAAATCAATAGGGCGACCAGCGGCACAACGAAAATTGTGAGACTCGATAAACTGACGATTACGACGTCGAGCGCGGCCGTACCGACATTGCCTGTGGGTGCACTGCCGAGAAATGCCAGTGACAGCGCGAGCGCCGCCAGAAGCAGCGTCATTGCGATGACCCAGCGATTGCGCAGGCATTCCTGAATCTCTTTTCCGGCGATCAAGAGCACGTTTTTCATAGTGCTTCACCGTGGGTGCGCAAGAAGTGCGCATAGAGGTCGTCAAGCGTCGGCTGAATGATGGTGACGTCCTCGGCAGGTCCGCCTTTATCGGTGGCGCGGCGAATGAGTGCGATCTTTGCGCCGGGCGCGGCATCGAACTCGACCAGATGGCCGTTGATCTCACGCCAGTTTGGAACGGGGCCAACGAGCGCTGCAAGGCCTTGCGCCTGGCCGGAGGCGACGGTCACGCGGATCCTGACCGGCAATCCTGCGATACGGTGCAATTGTTCGATGGAGCCGTTCGCCACCACGACGCCGCGGTTCATGATGATGACGCGGCGTGCGCGCTCCTCGAGTTCCGTCAGCGCGTGCGAAGAGAGCACGATCGTCGCCCCTGCCTGCTGCAATTCTTGCACGATCTCGTAGAATTCCTGCCGGAGGGCAGGATCGAGACCCGTGGTCGGCTCATCAAGGAGAAGAAGCAGCGGATCTCCAAAAAGCGCCTGAATCAAACCGAGTCGCTGCCGCATCCCTTTCGAGTAGGTTCGAATCGGTCGGTTCGACGCTGCGGTCAGCCCGACGCGCGCGAGGAGTTCATCGATTTTCGCCATCGGCACGTCCTTGAGACGGACGTAGAATGAGAGAACCTCCCGCCCCGTCAGCGCCCCGTTGAACGACACGCTTTCCGGAAGGTAACCAAGCCGTTTACGAGCCGCGAACTCTCCGGCAGCCGGGTCATCGCCAAGAACCCGAATGCTGCCTGATGTCGGACGCGAAAGGCCGACCATGAGCTTGAAGAGGGTCGTTTTGCCAGCACCGTTGTGACCGACGAGGGCGACGGTCTCTCCTGCTTCTAGCTTCAAGGAGACATCGCGCACGGCCTCGATGGCGCCGTATCGCTTCGTGACGTGATCAAGCTCGGCGATGGCTGTCACGGCCGCGCTCCTTCCTCATGAGGAATAGGAGGCAGTGGTGGGGCAACCATCAGCGGATGGCTATCAACGACCCCGCCGGGAAGCAGTGCCGGAAAGCGCGCCTGGGCCCAGCGAATGATCTGAACCGCCGGACTGTTGACCAGAACCTTGGCCTCGGGGGCAGTCCATAGGACTCTGTCGATGATGTCGTTTGGACGGTACGCAGCGTCGGCGATGCCATCGCCGTTGAGGTCGAAGGCCGGATTGTCACTCCAGAAATTGCCCCACCCCTTCTTCGACCAATCCAGATAACGGCTACCTACGTACTTCACTTGGTTGCGATTGCCGATGAAGGAGTTGCCGACGATTTCATTATTTTCCGACCCCGCGGTGAAATGGATTCCGATCTCGCAGCCTTCGAACCGATTATCGGCAAATCGGTTATTGTTGGCGTTGTAGATGAACACGCACTTCTCGGGCCCGATGCGCGCGCCCTGCGCGAGGGGCGGCACGGTTCCTTCGCCATTGCCTTTTGGTTTTCTACGGAGGCCCGAACTCAGCCAGCGCTCTGGCTGCTGCAGGCGTCCTCGGATGCGGTTTTCGGATATCTCGGAATTGTTGGCGAAGTTGAGCAACAACCCGTTGTCCCGGTCACCATCGGAAACATTTCCGCGCACACGCAGATGATGCGAATACATGATCGCCATGCCAACGGTGTTTCCAATCGAGACGTTGTGGCTTACCTCGCTATCGTTGGTGTACATGTAGTGGATTGCGAAACGCAGATCACGAAGGCGATTGCCGCTAAACGAGTTGTTGCGGCTGCTGACGGCGAAGATGCCGTCGCGCCCGAAGCGAACATCGTTGTCGAGAACCTTGGTGCCCGGTGCGTTCCACACTGATACGCCGTTGCCGGCCTCGCTGATGCGGATATTGGTCAGGCCGTCGATCACGTTGCTGCGCACCTGGGCGTCCGTTGCGCCGTGTACGTAAACGCCAAACAGATTGCCCTCGAGATGGTTCTTCACCACCAGCGCTCGTTCGGCGGTTTGCGCGAGGAATACTCCAGAATCCATGGTCTGGAGATTGCGTCCTGATCCCTTGATAGTTATCCCGCGGATCGTCACATCCGGAGAAGTGACGGTGATGACGCTGCTCTCGCCGTCACCGATCACGGTTGCGCCGGGTCTGGCGGTGAGCGTAGCGGGACGTTCGATCCGGATCGGGCCGCGGTATTCGCCCGGTGCGAGTTCGATGACGTCGCCGTCCTGCGCATGGTTAAGGATAGCCTGAAGCCCTGACCCCGGCGCAGCCGTGATCTGTGCCGCGCCGGCGAGGTCAGGGGTTCCGACGGCAAGCATCAGCACGAGGATGTGCAGGAGAATCTTCACATCGTTCTCCGGCGTCACGCGGCTCTCGGTTCCACCAGCATCCGCCCCTGCATTCCATATGCATGGCATGGCAGAACCACGAACAATAGTACCAGTACACTCCTGCCTTGTCGGCGGTGAACGTTACGGAAGCCGTTGCCTGCGGCGCCACTTCCATCTGGATGTCATAGTTCACGATCGAGAAGCCATGCGTGAGGTCTTCGACCGAGTCGATGTTGGTGACGTAGACGGTGACTTCCTCACCCTGCTTGACTTGGAAGTGGTCGAGGCCAAAGGCCGGCGCGGTGGACGTCATGTAGACGCGCACCTTGTTACCGTCGCGTATCACCTTGGAATCGGCTTCCAGGTTGACGCCGTCCGCCTTGGCCTGTTTCACCGCATCAGCGAAAAACGGATCCGCCCGATCCCAAATTGAAATTGGGTTGATCTTCGAACGGTGGACAATGGTGGCGTCGTGCGGCTCTGCGAAGCTCGGGCCGTCATGCACCAGCACCATCTTATCGCCAGAAATGTCGATGAGCTGATCGTTTTCCGGTTTCAACGGACCAACGTTGAGGAAGCGGTCTTTAGAGAACTTATTGAGCGAGATGAGCCACTTTCCATCCGCTTCCTTGGTTTGACCCATCGAGGTGTGGTTGTGGCCTGGCTGGTAATGGACGTCGAGCTTCTGGATAATCGGATCGACCTTCTCGCCTTTGAAGGCACGTTTGGCGAGATCGATGTTCCACTTGCAAACCTGGCTGTCGATGAACAGAGTGGTGTAGGCGTTGCCTTTTCCATCGTAGGCAGTGTGTAGCGGACCTAGGCCAAGCTCGGGCTCTGCCACAACGACGTCACGCGGCTTGATCTTGTCATCAAATAGCTGGTCGAACAGACGCACGTCGAATACAGTCACGGTCGGCGACAGCTTACCGTTGGCGACGACGTGGATGCCATCCGGTGCGGTGTTGATGCCATGCGGACTATTGGAGACCGGGACGTAGCGCGTATAGGCCGAGCCGTGGCGGCCATCGATAACGGGCACGCCATTCATTTCGTTAAAGTCGCCTTTCTTCACCGCCTTTTCGATGCGCTTGATGTTGAAGATGACGACCCAGTCCTGCTCGTTGGCCGTCATTTCAGCCAGCGTGACGCCTTCCTCGGAGTTGTAGCAAGTCGCAAAGGCGTATTTGCCCTGATAGTCGGCATCGACGTTGTCGAGATTGCCGTCGACGATGATCTGCCAGGCGACCTTCATTGTGTCGCCATCGACTGCGGTAAAGATGGCATGGTACTTTTTCGGGTCGTCGAGAATCTTGCCGTCATTCGGCAGCGGCACTCGATCCTCCCCATTGCAGAAGACATAGCCTGTACGAGGATATTTCTGCACACGCAGACCATGCACCGTATGTTGATTGGGGAGCTGGATGATCTTATCACAGCGCATGACATCGAGACGCACGCGCGCGACACGAGTATTCGCCTTGTCGTTCATGAAAATGTAGCGGCCGTCGTAGCTGCCGTCCGTGAACGACAGATGCGGATGATGTAAGTCGCCATTCATGTAAATGCCGCCGCGGGTTTTCAGAAACTCAACCGATTCCGGCAGCAGGCCTTCGGTCAGCACCTTTCGACTTTCGTTGGTGAGACCCCACCCCGTCGCGCTGCAACGATTGAACACGGGAACCCGGATGAGCTCGCGCATCGATGGAAGACCGATAATGCGCATTTCCCCACTCTGTCCACTGGAGAAGAAAACGTAATAGTCGTCGAGGTCACCGGGCGCGATTTCGGTTTTACTGTGCGGCGATTCCTTGGCGCTTGCGACTTGCGCATGTGCTCCGCCAACAACTTCGGAAACTCCGACCCCGGCTGCGATGCCGCTCATGCCGGCGGCGGCTATTACGCTTGTCTGCCCGAGTATATCGCGCCGAGTTAGGCCCTTTGTTTCCTTGCTGGTCGTCATGGCAACCTCCATCTGCCCCACGGCGTGGGTTTCGGTGCTAAGGTTTCACAATCTTCCCGACGTAGCTGATAAGTGGCCGTACCGGCTTCGTCGGTTCTTTCGTCGAAGGGAGCGAAAGTGCGGCGCTCCTTTCACGCTTCAGCCGCACTTGGATCATGTGCGGGCATCGGTGGTCGTCGTAATAGAGTTCCTGGCAGTGCATGCAGTAGATGCACTCATTGGCGTTGATGTGCCCCTCCGGATGTATCGACTGTACGGGGCATTCGTTGGCGCAACGCTGGCAGGGTGAGCCGCAGTCGGGCCATCGGCGCAGCCACTCGAACATCCGCATGCGCCCCGGAATGGCGAGCGCGGCACCCAACGGGCAAAGATAGCGGCAATAAAATCGTTCGACGAACAGGCCGGCGACGAGAAGCGCCGCGGCAAAAAGAACAAACGGCCAGTCACGTACGAACTTCAGGATGATCGCGGTCTTGAAAGGCTCGACCTCGGCAAGCTGTTCGGCCGCGCCAATCGAGTAGAGTGATACGCCAAAGAGCATCAGAAAGATCACGTACTTAATTGGCCATAACCGCTCATGCAGGTTCCACGCGACGCGAAGTTGCGGCACGCCTAGGGCTTTTGCCGCCGAGTTTGTCAACTCCTGCAGAGCCCCGAACGGACACAGCCAGCCACAGAACGGACCGCGACCCCAGAACAATAGCGAGATCGCCACCGCGGACCAGAGAATGAAAATCAGAGGCGCCGTCAGAAAATATTCCCAGCTAAATCCCGTCTCGAGGGCATTGGTGAATGTCAGCACGTTCACGACAGAAAGCTGCGCGTTGGCATACCAGCCAAGCCAGACAAGCGTGAATGCGAGGAAGCCGCGCCGGACCCATGTGTAGAAGAGTGGCCGGCTGACAAGTGCGTTCTGGAAGAAAAAGATCAGCGTCAGGACGGCAATGGCGAACGCTGTGATTGCGATCGAATCGGTATTGCGTCGCCACATCTGGTTCCAGAAGGGTTCCTCTCCTGCAGTCGTTGCCTGCGATTGCTCTGATTCAGGTGATGCCGCGAGTGGCACGGCGCCGCCCTCTGCGACCTTCGCTGCTGCTGCCGGGATTTTTTCACGGCGAATATAGCGGTCTGGCAGGGTATAAGGCAGGTCGAACGTCAAAAATGCTTTCTCGCGCGCGCCGGTCGACCGCTGAACGAGAAGCCGGAGATCCCAAGGCTCCGTCGGGTCGAATGCGAAATCATCCGGCACAGTAAAGAGCCCGATCTCATGTAGTGCCGGCGCGCCTTTCGCCGCGAGGTCACCAAGGCGCTCGTGATTGCGGTCGCGGAAGCGAATCCCCGAGCCACCCTGTTCGAGTTCGATCCGATCGAAGATGCCGCCACGAACGTAGCCCGACCCTTTGAATGAATAGAGGCCGTTGCCAGCGATAATCAGAGCTTGTTGCCCGGGCTTCAGGCGCTTTTGCAAGCGCTCGTGGGCAACGTCGCCGAGAAGGCTGCGTCCGATGACTGGCGCGCTCACGAGTGCGGTATAGAGATCGATGAAGGTGTCGTCAGGCTCGCCTTGTTCAGGGTGTGCCGCGGCTTCCTTGTTACCGGACTTTTCAAAAGCCTGGTTGATCTCGGCCACGGTGAGCGTCAGATGCCGTACCGAGCCATCACCCAGCAGACTCTGCCAATCGCGGCTTTCCTTTTGCGTCAGATCGATGGACTTCGTTTCTGTTTCGCCTGCCTTGGCCGCGCCAGCTTCGGGATTTGTGGGTGAAAGCCTCCCGCTCTTTACGATGCGCACGGCGGAACGCACGACGCTGTCGGCCATGACGAGAACAGTAACGGTCGCACCGCTCACGATATCCGGCTGAGGCGCCTGCTCCGTGCCCGCTGCAACGGCGCCCATGCGCGCACCGATCAGCTTGTTTATGGCTCCGACAACCCGCTGCTCGGGTACGCCGACAAGTACAATCGGTTCCTTATGGTCGACGAGCTTGAAACCCGTCAGTGTCCCTTGCTGATCGATCCCGACGAGGACGTGGATGGGTTTACCCGAATAGCCGATCGATGCGGTGAAGTCGGAATTCAGGTAAACGTAGCCCTGAAGTGCGTCGCCCACATAAACCGGAAGCAGGGGCGGCTCGCCTTGCGGTGTCCCGAAGCGCGTCGCTTTCGGAAAGAACTCCTGGGGTGTCGCCCGCGCTGCGAATTCTGCGAGCTCCGGCTTGGCAATCACAGGAGAGGTACAAATGAGGATGCCGCAGGCGATCAAGGTCGCGTGCAACCAACGAGTCAGCTTTGCAGCCACGGGGCAACCTCTCGGTCATCTGTAGCTACAGAATAATAGATGCATCAAGAATCGATGTTGATTTGGCTCAAACGTCGAAGTCGTCCAAACGTACAGAATAGCGGAGCCACGAGGTCGCGTCATGCCTTTCCTGAAATCAGAACCGGCCGGTCAGATCCGCACGATGAGCGAGTTTTTTGCACTCGCGCGCGCAATGGAAACGGATGCCGCCCGTCGCTATACGCAAACTGCCCAAGCGCTTCGTCGGCAGAATGCTTCAGCTTTGGCCGACCTATTCGAAGAGCTGGCCAAGGTTGAACTCGGACATGTCGAACAGGTCGAGGAGTGGGCCGAGCACAGGGCCACAATTGGCGGCACAGATGCACCGTGGCCGATACCCGATACGTTCGATGCCTCCCTGGAGGAGATCGTGCAGTCGAACCTGATGACACCGTATCGCGCCCTTGCCTCCGCGGTACACCACGAACAGCGCTCGTTTGCGTTCTGGACCTACGTTGCCGCGCACGCCGATGGTGAGGTGAAGAAAGCGGCTGAGCGGATGGCGAGTGAAGAGCTCGAGCACATCTCATTGCTTCGGCGGGAGCGGCGCAAAGCGTTTCACGCCGACCGGCGAAGGGCGGGCTCCGCGCAAGCGACGCTCGCCACCCTCGCCACCGTCGAACGGCACTTGGCCGATCTTGTCGGCGAACGCGCCGCGCGCGGGTTCAAGGCCGCCGAGATAGGGCCGATTGCAACGCAGTCCCGCGATGCCGCGGCACGGCTCGACGCTCTCGAAAAGATCGCGCGGCCAAAATTCTCGACCGTTGCCTTGCCTTCCAATCGAGAGAACGACATCGCCTCACTTTGCGAATATTTGGCGGAGGCATACCTGCGTCTGGCGGAAAACTCGCGCAACGAGCAAGTGCTCATTGCGGCCCAGGAGCTAGCCAAGAGCGCCATCTCTCGTCTGGAAAAGATGAACGTGCTGAAGTTGATCTGAGTGCGCTTTGTTCGCTCCTATCGGCTCTCGCTTTTGCCGTGCGCAAAAATTCCCTCGTGGGTGTTTCGGACTTTGCTCGCTACCGCAAACATACCGTCTTCATCAAGGGCTGGCGTCGGATGCCGTGCGAACAATAAGCAAACGGGCCTAGAGAGTGAGCCGGCAAGCTACCCTGGGCAGAGACGAAAGCACCCCATTCAAAGAGGAAGAGCGATCTTGCTAAGGCCTAAGCGGGAGGGCGATTTAATTGGGCATTGGGTTGATCGCACTGAGACACCGGAGATATCGTAGATTAGATGAAAGAATGCAGATGTTGGTGGAGAAACTGTTACCTCAAGCACGCGAGAGGCTCGTCACCATCTTAGATGAGGCTCCGTTAATAGAGGCGGCAAAGTTACTTCGCACCGGTATCGATATCGTTGTCGTTTGTGTTACACCGACCACCCTAGTAATGACGCGCAGCATTGTCACGTGCCAGCCCGGAGACTGGCTCCAAAATGTATGGGCGGTTATGAAGCAGCGGCAATTGAAGAATATTCCGGTGATCGATTCCGGGATCAAGCCGATTGGTGTGTTGAACGCGCGGGAAGTGTTGAATGTGCTGCTCGGAGAAGCAGAGAATGAAGAGGCACTGCTGCGTGATTACGTTATGAGTGTAGGCTATCATTAACTTGCTAATGCCGCATGGTGCAAAATTTATTGATAGATTTAGGTCTGCAGTAGCTCGCGGAGCGCGCTTGCTAACTCCGCTAGCTTGTAGGGTTTGTACAGGACCTTCAGGGTACTTCCCGTTGATCCTCCCCACTGAATTGGCCCGACTCGAAGTATGGACTTTTGCCCGAGGAGGACGGATATGGTGAGAGGAACTACAAGCCGGAGGAGGTCGTCTCGAAGCTGTGACGGGCGGACGTTCTGATCGCGCAAGGCTCTAAGATTCCGGATGTCGTGCGCACGCTCGGTGTAACGCAGGTGATGTACTACCGCTGGCGGCGTGAGTTTGGCAGTCTGCAAACGGACCAGGTCAAGCGGATGAAGGATCTTGAGTTTGAGAACCAGCGCCTGCGCAAGGCGGTGTTCGATCTCACGCTCGATAAACTGATCCTGGCGGAGGCCGCCAAGGGAAACTTCTAAGCCCTCCCGCCGCAGAGTTTGCATCGATCATGTCCGACGTGAGCTTCGAGGTAGGGGCGTGGGAAAAAGCGTGGAGATTGCCATGCTGAGTTATAACGCCATCGCGCGAACCATACGGAGGACTTTGTTCCAGCTCAAACGTCTTCGTCGCAGGACGCGATAAGGAAACCGCAGGTTGCGTTAGGGGCCGGAAAGGACATTCGCCGTATTGAACCGCGTGCATTGGATTTTGTTAACTCTCAGCATCATAACAGTGATCGGTGCCGTCATTAAGAGCCATTAAGTCGTGTGTGTCCGAGTGGAAACCGGGCGTGGCTTACACCGAGGTTTACGGGACGGAAACGCATGGCCATACCACGCCACAAATTCTATTCGGGGCCGGCAATCCTCAGCTACGGTTTTCGCCCATTCTTCTTAGGGGCAGCGATTTACGCGGGCATCGGCATTAGCATTTGGCTCCCGTTATTCACCGGTCACATCGCTATCCCAACGGCTATGTCTCCCGTGCGTTGGCACATACATGAAATGATCTACGGCTTTTTGCCGGCCGTGATCACCGGGTTTCTGCTCACCGCCATTCCCAACTGGACGGGCCGGTTACCGCTTCAGGGGACGCCTCTGGCGATTCTGGTGGCCGTGTGGTTGGCTGGTCGGCTTGGCGTCTTCTTTTCAGGCATGATTGGGCCGACAGCCGCCGGCGTTATCGACTGTGCCTTCCTGTTTCTCGTTGCAGCCGCCGCCGGGCGCGAGGTGGTCGCAGGAAGCAACTGGCGGAACATACCTCCGGTGTTGATCCTACTCGTGTTCTTAGCCGGGAACGTCATCTTCCATATCGAGGATGATACTCACGCAATGGCGGGTATCGGGACGCGGCTCGGTATCGGAGCCGCCGTTATGCTAATTTCGCTCGTCGGTGGACGTATTGTTCCGAGCTTCACGCGCAATTGGCTCGCCCGCGCAAATCCCGGCCGGCTTCCAATACCTTTGGGCCGCTTTGATACTGGCGTAATGGCGATCTCCGCCCTTGCGCTTGCGTTGTGGGTCTTCGCGCCGCGATGGCAAGTGACCGCCGCGCTTATGTTGGCGGCCGCGATCCTTCAAGCGATCCGACTCGCCCGCTGGGCTGGAGACCGAACCTGGCGGGATCGGCTGGTCCTTATCCTTCATATCGGCTACGCGTTCGTGCCGATTGGTTTTCTGCTCATGGCCGGCGCCATTCTATTTCCACAAGCCGTCCCGATCAGCAGCGGCATTCACGCCTGGACGGTGGGAGCCGTCGGCACGATGACGCTCGCGGTGATGACTCGTGCAAGCCTCGGCCATACAGGCCAACCACTCTCCGCCGATTGGCTAACGCAGGCGATCTATGCGTTCGTGATTGCCGCCGCTGCGTTGCGGATTGTCGCGGCATTTGTGCCCGAGTTCGGGCTCATCCTGTTGCATTCGGCCGCTGCTTTTTGGGTCGCGGCCTTCTGGGGTTTCGCGATCGGCTACGGGCGGCTGCTTTGGCAATCGCGAGCTGCTTCTTCCTCACCATCACAGAGCGGGCCGAAGGCGAGATAGGTCAAATTCTTGGAGACGTGCCTTCCAAGCAAGAGAAAGCCATCTCAAGCTATTTGATTCGGCAAAGTTGTATTTTACACGCGCTTCGGAGGGGCTGGCAGCTCGGTCGAGGCATTAAACGGATGAGGCGTTTGTTTGCGGTGGACGAGAAACGCGTGCCCCACAATCCCGAGACCCCAACCTAAAGCCGGCCAATAGAACCACAGATGATGCGGGCTTACCGAAAGATTGATCAGTAACAGGAGAATGTTCACCGCAACATAAACGATGAGGTGTATTCGAAGGCCTGGATTTTCTAGCAGCCGTCTCATTTGGAACTCCTTTTGACTCGGGAGATTGAAGTCTACCGGTTGCGCCAAGTCAATTTCAACATACCCCGACCACGGTACGGTTCCATTGATTTGAAACAAAGGGTCCAGGCGGGGTTTATGATCGTTCAAACGACTAGACATACCTCGCCCGAGAAGACGCACTGGAGCGCGGTCGCAATCATACTCGCGATCTTCGCTTCGACTTGTACCGTGACGAACTTCGCCAATGGTCATCCAAATGACAACGAGTCGCCCGACGTGGCGGAAACAATAAAGCCGACGAAACCAGATCCTGAAAACGGGCGCATTATTGCTCGCGCGCTATGTACAAACTGTCATGTGATCGGAGAGGGATCGAATGCAGCGGGCGTGAATGCCGATGTCCCCAGCTTTCCTGCGATTGCCAACAAATCGGATCAATCAGCTGAACGCATATCGAATTGGCTGCTTAGCGCTCACGGGCCGATGCCAAACATTCACCTGACGCGAAAAGAACTTCGTGACCTTGCCGCCTACATAATCTCACTGCGCAAACCCAGGCCATAGCTTGGCTCCGCCTCGGGCCGCTATAGAAACGGAAACTCGGAGGAATTAAGCCGGTCCCGGTTCGAAGAGAAAAAGGCATGCTATTGGCGCGCATACGTCGAGCAATCACGCAATACTAGGCCTTCGCTAAACCTTGAGAGAGGGAGTGGAACGATCACCCCCTATCAACCATCCTTCGGTGCTGGATCTCACAACAGCGTCAAGTCAGCTAGGTTCTGCCAAAACCTGAGATGCGACCGCGGTTTTGATCGTGATCAATGCATAGGTATCATTCTTCAGTAGCAGCTGGAGAACTTCGATGAACGATGAACATCTCGTCAGTTGGTTATCGAATGCAAGAAGCTAATGATCTTGTTGTGCTCCATAGTCTATTGGCAGCAGACTGCGAGGGCTTATGCGGAAAAAGTTCTCCAATTTCGCCACCGCCGGTTGGTCTGTAGGTCGCAGCGTTGATGCAGCTGGCGCAAACGCCAGCGGGAAGCGGATAAGATAAATTTAAATATGGAGGATGTGCGATGAAGGCGCATGAAATCATGAGTCGTCAGGTTGTTTCAGTAACGCCCGATAGCACCCTCGTCGACCTCGCTAACTTAATGCTCGAGAAACGCTTCAGTGGTGTACCGGTGATAACGGCGAAGGGCAAACTTGTCGGTATGATCACAGAGGGGGACTGCATGCACCGTGTCGAAACCGGAACAGAAAAGAAGCAGTCGTTTTGGCGCTCACTTCTTGCTAACCCCGAAGGACGTGCCGAAAATTATATTCGGGAACATGGCCGCAAAGTTTCTGAAGTGATGACACGAAATCTGATCACAGTCGGCGAGGAAACTGACGTATCCGAGATCATTCATTTGATGGAGAAGCATCAAGTGAAAAGAGTGCCGGTCGTAAAGGGGGGCACAGTTGTCGGTATTGTCAGCCGGGCTAACATTATGCAGGCGGTGGCGAGCGTGCTTCGGGAGGGAGTGGAGGGCAAGGACAGCGACGCAAGAATTCGCGGCAAGGTGCTTGATGCGCTTGCAGAACTGCCGTGGCCGGCAAAGACTTTCGTCAACGTTACAGTAAAGAACGGTGTCGTTGATCTTTGGGGGGCTTTTACAGCTTTTCGCCAGGACGAGTCCGCTATTGTCGCCGCGGAGAATGTTCCTGATGTCAAAGGCGTCCATAACCATTTGGCCTGGGTCGATCCACTTTCGGGGTTGGTGATTTACGAGGCTGGTGAAAAGCGGCCCGTCGCAGGCGCCACAAATTAGAGAGGTCCTCCTTTCTTGCGTCCGTTCGATTTTTGAGGCCGGCCGCATGAAACCACAGATGCTCGTCGTTCCGGTGTGTGTCCCTATCGGCATTTTCTAGCTCGCGCCACCAGTACTCCAATATAGAACCTTCGGCGGGAAGCCGAGGGTTCCAAACTGGGAGCCCCTACAAGCACATTTGAGGGCACAGACCGAGTTGTGGAATACACAATGTCCGCACGACCCCAAGGTCCATATGGAACAGGCACACTATCTGACGAACGCCTTGCCGAAAGCTGCCGCCGAAATGGCGCTGCATATTCTGGCTTACAATCTGACTCCGTGATGAGCATTCTTAATTCTAGAGCCGCGTGAGGACAGCGCTCAGCTTGTTGCGCACGGTCTCGGCGATTTCCGACAAGGCGGGTTTGCCAACACGCTCCATTGACGCTGTCGGATCGATTGTGGCCACCTCTACCTCCCCGTTGGCGCGCTCTTGCAAAATGACATTGCACGGGAGCATGACGCCGATTTTGTCTTCGGCTTGAAGTGCGCGATGGGCGAGCTGAGGGTTGCACGCACCGAGGATGCGATAGTGTTGCCAGTCGATACCGAGCTTTGTCTTGAGCGTGGAGCGGACGTCGATGTCGGTCAGAACGCCGAAACCTTCCTCTTTCAGCGCCGCGATAACTTTTTCGATCGCGGCATCGAACGGCACTTGAATGGTTTTTGCGATGTAAAAGCTCATGGCTTGAACCTTCAAGGTTGTGCCAGTGGCGTCGGATGCAATCATTCTGCTCGAACCGAGAACCGCGCGCCGCTACACGCGCGACAGCTGGCGCGCACGAATTCGAGGTTTGCCGCCGTTGGCCACGTCAGCTGATGAGCGCTTTGCGCCTCATTTCGTATTCCTCGCGATCGATCTCGCCTTCCGAGAACCGCTTATCGAGGATTTCGCGCGCCGTCTTCGAGCTCCGCTCACGGCTCGAATTGCGGTCGTAAAGCCGCACAATGGCGAGTACGAGGCCGACCAGAAGCGCTAAAGGGAGCGTCATGAACACCCAACCGAAACCCATACCCCAGCTTCCACTCGTCCACCAATCGTGCATCATTTTGCAGTCTCCATTTAACGCGGGACCACACTTCGGATTAATGCTCACATCATGCATCCGCCATGCCGAGCAACAGATCCGCCTTTTTCTTCTGGTCGGTACTCAGCACCTTATAGAGTGTCTCGGTCGCGGGCCGCAAAGCCTTGAGACTTTCAACCATGCTTTCCATCGTCTTGATGTGAGCGTCCAAGCGCTCGAGCGCGCTTCCCGTCTCCGTGGTCTGCGCCATCGCAGTGTGCATATCCTGCATGGCCGTTCCCCGGGCTTTGACTGCGCTCGCGTAATCGTTCCAAGCTGAGGTCTGTGCTTCAGTGACGCCTAGTTCAGCCTTTATGTAGGCAAGGCGTCCCTCCATCATGGGGCCGAAGTTCATCATCGCGCCCGGTCCCATCATCCCTTGCATCATCGTGCACCCGTTGCCGGAGCCCATCATGCCCATCCCCATGTGGCCCATCATGCCTTGGCCCATCATGGGCATCTGCTGCTGAACCGGCTGGGCGAGTGCCACGTCCGCGCCAAGATTAACGGCGCTGATCAGGGCCGCTGCGAGGAAACGCAAATGCCGTTTCATGATCCGATCCTTCTTCTCTAATGCCTGGGAATAATAACGTGCCCCGTTTCTGTACCTGCATGACCTCTCGACGAAGCTTGGCACATCGGATTTGCCATAAGGCTCATACGCTGCCTTGATCAGGGTCAAGGTCGACCGGGCTTCAACCCCGAATATTGGCTAGCGTCGGCGTAGAGTGGAGTGGCACTCCTTTTCGGTGAAGCGTCAATCCGGCCCGTGGGGCTGTATGAGCTTTCCGCCGAAAATCTTGCAAAAATCATCGGCGTCTTCTCTCTTGGAGAAACGACAAATCCAGTACTCTTTTCCCTGGCATCGGACCGTCTCGTAGATCGGTGAGACGTCGCGATTTTCACAGAATTTCGAAATTGCGATCCCGTTGGTGCCCTGAGCAATGGTTGATGGTAACGCGACGCCTAATGACCACTTCCCGCCAGACGGTTTCACAATTTTGCCATCGGCCAACGGAGGTCCCTTCATGGGGATCGCTTAAAACCTGTAAACATTGCGCGTACGAGATTTTCGCCATGTTCGATGCTAGCGAACACGACGCCCCCGACGTGGAGCGCCACCAGAACCAATGCTAAGTTGCTCGTGGTCGCATGAAGATTATCGACCCACTGCACACCCCAGAAGGCATCGGTGGTCATCATGATTCCGGTGATGCAAAGGATGAGCAGCATGGCGAGTAACGCGATGACCATCGCGCCGCCAGCCGGATTATGGCCGAGGTACCGTGCAGCCCGCATGTGCATCATGTCCGTCATATAACGCTGGATGATGCGTGGTCGATAAACGAAATCGGAAAAGAGTGCATGGCGAGAGCCCACAAAGCCCCAGACAATGCGTGCAAGGATGAGCGCAAGAACGATATAGCCGGCGGCGAGATGGGATTGGTCCCAGATTCCGCCGGTATACCAAGCTGTTGCGAACGCGATGACGAGGGACCAGTGAAAGACCCGCACAAAGAGGTCCCAAACCTTGACCGATCTCGATCCAGCGGCTTTCCCAGACTTAACCGTGGAGGCACCTTCTGAGGGGCGGCTCTCTATCATTGCGAGTGAACTATCTTTGCGGTTGTTGGATCGAGAAAGAGTTCCATTTTCTTCCCGGCCTTATCCGTCACATAAGCCTCATAACAATTACCCGCGCGCGTTGTTTTAATGCTCGTGACGGTGTAGCCGGCCTCTGTGACCTTGGCCTTAGCGGCCGCCTCCGTCATCCACTTGTCTTTCGCAGCTGTGGTGCAAGTACCGGAATAGCCAGCAGCGAATACTGGGCTAGCTGCGAGCAAGCAAAAAGCTGACACGGCCATCTTCATTTTCATAATTCAATCTCCATGAACGCATTAGTCCGGACGGCAATGTGATCCGGTCACCGGTTCTGGGAATTTTGTAGGCAGGTAAAAGCATTTGTGCGTTGACTTGCGTCAAAGTACCGGCGCCTCCGCAATGAAACCCAATAACGGGTTTGCTTGCAGAGTAGGGGGTGCTTCGAGATGCACGCGACGGCAGCGATAAGTATGCGGTTCGCTATAGTGCAATGCCGAATTAACGCCGACCTAGTTCCACATGGCTGTGATCGGCCTTCATTGAGTGGCCTGCTTGGAATATTAATTAGGTTCCTCCTTCTGCAAGATGCTGCGTGGACGAGGGAGCGGGCGTGGCCTGCGAGTGAAGCAATGCAGCAGGTCGCGGCACGAGGGCTTCCGCCGCCGCGCACGAGCACAAACGAAAGAGACAAAAAATGAGCAGACTCCATGTCCACACCGAAACCCACCTCGTCGATCGGATCGGGTGGCTGCGCGCAGCCGTGCTAGGAGCCAACGACGGCATTGTCTCGACGGCGAGCCTCATTGTCGGCGTGGCAGCTGCTTCAGGCAAACCTAGCGACATTCTCATCGCCGGCGTCGCCGGCCTCGTCGCGGGAGCAATGTCGATGGCAGCCGGGGAATATGTCTCCGTCAGCTCGCAAGCGGATACCGAGCACGCAGATCTCGCGCGCGAGCGCCAAGAGCTCAACGATAACATAGACTTTGAGAGGGAGGAGCTGGCGCAAATCTACGTCAAACGTGGCGTTGAGCACGAACTGGCCGTGAAAGTTGCCGATCAGCTCATGGCCAAAGATGCGTTGGGAGCGCACGCCCGTGACGAGCTTGGAATTTCTGAGATCAGCACGGCGCGCCCTGTGCAAGCTGCGCTAACCTCGGCTGCAACGTTTGCCGTGGGTGCTTCGATGCCGTTGTTGATGGTTCTGATCTCCCCGTCGGACAAGCTTGTGCCCATTGTCTCGGTCGCTTCTCTAGGTTTCCTCGCCCTCCTTGGGGCCGTCGGCGCCAAAGCCGGCGGCGCTAACGTCGTGAAGGCGACGGCCCGCGTCACGTTCTGGGGAGCACTTGCGATGGCTTTGACGGCCGGGATCGGAAAACTTTTCGCGATAGTTGTTTGAGATCACCGCCGTTCGTTCCAGATTTTGCGAGGCTCAACTGTGCCTGTTGCTTTTACTGAACGACTGCGACACAGAGCACTGATCGCTATTGCACTGTCCGGATTAATTTTCGGCGGACTGCTTTACGCGGTGGGCCAGCCCATGGCCGCGAAATGGCTTTGGGCGGCAGGGACGGTGCCGGTCGTCATCGGGCTGTTCGTGTCCATGGCTCGCGATCTTATGGCCGGTCGCATGGGTGTCGATGCCGTTGCGTTCGTCTCGATGTCGGCGGCGCTACTGCTCGGTCAGTCCCTTGCCGGGGTAGTTGTGGCGGTGATGTATGCGGGCGGCAATCTACTGGAGGACTTTGCCGTCGCGCGCGCCGAACGCGATCTCAAGTCCCTGACTGACCGCGCACCCCGCATCGCCCACCGGCGACACGGAGACTCGTTGGAAGACGTTGCGATCGAAGACATCGCCGTCGGCGATACCGTATTGGTGCGCGCAGGCGAAGTCATTCCTGTCGACGGTGTCATCCTCGCCGTTGCCGCGACACTCGACGAGGCGGCGTTGACGGGTGAACCCATTCCCGTGACGCGGCCGAAAGGCGATCGGGTTCATAGCGGGACAATCAATGCGGGCGAAACATTCGACATGCGGGCGACGGCGAGTGCCGGCGAAAGCACATACGCTGGCATCGTCAGACTGGTGACCGCGGCGCAAACGGCGAAGACACCATTCATCCGGCTCGCTGATCGCTATGCTTTGCTGCTGCTGCCGGTAACGCTAGCGTTGGCGGCGGCAGCTTGGCTATGGTCAGGTGATCCGATCCGGGGGCTCGCTGTTCTCGTGGCATCGACTCCCTGTCCGCTCATTCTAGCGGCTCCAGTTGCCTTCATCGCCGGTATCTCTCGCGCTGCTCGCCGCGGTATCCTCGTCAAGGGAGGCGCCGCGATCGAAGCTCTGGCGCGGACTCATACTGTAATGTTCGACAAGACCGGTACACTGACCGTTGGCGGCGCGAGACTTGTTGCCATCGAAACCGCGCCCCAGCAGTCGGCCGATGAGATCATGCGCCTTGCGGGCTCTCTCGAGCAGGCCTCCCATCATGTGGTCGCGGCGGCAATCGTTACGGCAGCGCGTGCACGGGGACTGGCACTTTCTCAGCCGACTGAGGTCAAAGAGACGATCGGATCGGGCCTTCAGGGTTTGGTCGAAGGTCACCAAGTTCGCGTGGGCTCCTTCGACTTGGTATATGGGCCGGCACAGCCTCAACCTTGGGCAATACGCGCACTTCGCCGGGCGTCATGGCGCTCCGCGCTGAGTGTATTCGTGTGGGCGGATGGCACCACAATCGGCGCGATCCTTTTAGCTGACGAACTGCGGCCGGAGACGCCAAGGGCTGTGCAAAATCTTCGCGCCGCCGGGGTGAAACGTATCATGATGGTTACCGGTGATCGCGCCGAGTCAGCTGATACGATCGCTGCGGCACTCGATCTCGACGCCGTGCTTGCCGAACGAGTCCCGTCCGATAAAGTTGAGGCCGTAGTTGTCGAACAACGGATTCACCCAACGATCATGGTCGGCGATGGCATCAATGATGCGCCTGCTCTTGCGGCCGCCGATGTCGGCATTGCATTGGGAGCTCGTGGCGCCAGCGCGTCATCAGAGGCCGCCGACGTTGTTATTCTCGTTGATCAGCTTGATCGCGTTTCCGACGCTGTTGCGATCGCTCGGCGAACGCGCCGCATCGCTATTCAGAGCATCGCCGCGGGCATGGCCATGTCGGGCGTGGCGATGATCGTCGCGGCGCTCGGATATTTAACGCCGGTGGAGGGCGCACTTACACAGGAAGCGATTGATGTCGCTGTCATACTCAATGCGCTGCGTGCGCTGACTCCCGGTTGGAGATTTGGTCGGCAGAGGCTTCAGACGGCTGCCAGCCGTGCTCTTCGGCAGGGTCACAGCAAACTTCAAGCCAGCCTCGATCGTTTGAGGGAAATTGCGGACGCTCTCGACGAGGCATCTTCTCAGCTTGCGGTTCCGCTAATCCTTGAGGCTAACGATGTGATTGCTCGGGACATCGTCGAGCACGAACGCGATGACGAGAGCAATGTGTATCCGCGAATTGCCAAGATCCTTCATGATGCTCCTGGGCTTGTCGCTATGAGTCGTGCTCACCGCGAAATTCTTCATTTGTCGCGCTTGCTTTCGAGATTGTCGAACGGCCTAAAGATTGAGTCCGTGGACAGATATCTGATCCGCGATGCCCAGCGGGTGATTGAATCAATTGAATCCCTAGTCCGCATGCACAATGCACAGGAGGACGACATCTACGAGCAAGCAGCGGCGAGCTAACACCTGACGTAGAAGCCCCTACCTGATGCTTTTCGCAGACAGCATGCTGCCGTCCGTGATAGTGACGTTCAACAATATCTAGGTCGAGGCTTTCTCTTTTCCCGAAATCCAAAGTCCATTTCCGTTTGACGCTAGCTAGGGGTCATATGTCCGAATTCTCGGCGATCTAGGTTGGCTTAATGCCCACAGATGCTTGAGCCAATCGCCGGTAGAGGTCGCGCCTCGCTTCGACGGCCACCAATCGTAGAGGAACGTTTCGATTGGTTTCCAGTTTGCGACCCAACCAACTAAAATCAGACTTTCGGTAATAACGCTCTCCATCGGTCCGGTACCCAGATGCGTGCGCGCCATTTGATTGCCAAGGAGACACACAACCAACACGAGGATGCCGATGAGTAGATAGCCTCGACCGACACGAAAAATTTCGTTGAGTTCGCGCTATTGCATTGAGGGAAGTAATTGGCCAGCTCAGCGCTGAGCCCGCGCTCCCGTGCTTTGCGGGCTTCTTCTTCCGGAAGTTGCACGATAATTCGAAGCGATGCGTCCCAAGGAAATTCACGCGCCCAGCCGACGATGTATTCTTCAGCATCGCTATCGAGGTCACGTTCTTGGAATGGTGAAGGATCGAACGAATTGAAGAGCTGCGTAAGCTCGCGAATTCGAACTTCGATAAATGCATTCTCCTTTGCCAAAGCTTGCCTAGCATGTATTGGCGGTCGCCGACGTCACCATTGAGCCGTAATGAAGTAGCCCAAAAGACCCGCTGCAATCGCCGCGCCCGCTGTAGCGAATAGGTTTCTGCCGATTGCAAACCCGCCCGTCATCCATCCCAAGCAGGCTTTGGAAAATGTATTCACAGTGACGACGATCAAGATGGCACGCGCAGCGACATCTGCTCCAAGTTCGCCTATTCCGAGGCGGGACATCGACAAGGTGATGGCATCAACGTCGGCGAAGCCGGAGATTGCGGCAAGCGCATAAGCTCCCGCGCTCCCGGCGTAGGCCGTCGCGACCTTTGTCATAACCGCGACGAGTGTGAGCAGAGCGCCAAATGTCAGGACTGTGCTGAGCTCGAAGGGGTTTGACAGTTCGACTTTTGAAGGAAAACCTCCGGCAAGTTTCTTTCTCGTCAGATACAGCCCTATACCCGTTAACGCTGCTCCGGCCAGCCCGAGAGGTGCGACCAACTTTGAAACCAAAGCAAAGTTGACGAAAGCCACGATGAGCAATACGCGCATCATCATCGTCGCCCATGAGAGAACGATCCCCGCTCCCAGGGCCCTATTCCCCCCAGGATGCTCACCTGCCAATTTCGACAACGTCATCGTAACGGCGGTGGATGAAGTCAAACCACCGGCAACACCCATGATTACAGCCCCCGCTCCGATTCCGGCAAACTTGATCGCGGCGTAGCCAACGAAGGAGATCGCGGCGATCATAATCGTCATAAGCCAAAGCTCGAACGGGTTGATCGCGGACCACGGATCGACTGTGTGGTTGGGAAGCAGCGGCAGTAGAACGCAGGTCATCGCCAGCAAAACGAGCGCCGAGCGAAGTTCATCCCAGGAGAGCCGTATCAGCCAGTCGTGAAGAACCCGCTTGAGAGAAAGCAGTCCAGCCACCGCGACACCTGCCGCTGCTGCGGCCTGCACATCGCCGACTACGGCAAAAGAGCCTAGCGTGAACGCAAGCATCGCGGCAACCACGGTGGTCGCGCCGAACGTGCCTTCGTGCGCTGTTTCCCTATAGCGGAATACAATGATCGCGGCGCTGAACGCCGAAAACGCAAGGCCGAGGGCGAGCACTCCATCCACGCCCTTTGTTTGCGCAATTGCTCCCCATACGCCGCCGAGCAGCGCGCACAACGCATGTGTTCGAAGCCCCGCCGCGCGACCGCCCTCGGGATGGTCCCGTGATTGCCAGCCGCGCTCAAGGCCTATGATGAGCCCAATAGCGAGAGCTACAGAAAGGCGTTGGAGAAGTTCGAATGTATCCATGCGGTAGAAGACCATTCGCGTGGAAAGTCAGAAAAACAAAAATACCCAGGTGTACAGCCATCATCCAACATGAACGGTGATAGTTGATGCGGATCAAAGTCCTTGGTTTTCCGGCATGAGATCAGATAGGCGCATTTTCCATTAGGGTTGCATGAAGTGACATGTACAAACATCTGCTTATTGCGACCGACGGTTCTGAACTCGCGCAAAAAGCTGTCGCGGAGGGGTTCGCCCTGTCGAAAGCTATTGGTGCGAAAGTAACGATATTAACCGTGACGGAGCCCTGGGGAATGGCTGCTCCGGCCGAAGTCGCGGTAGTTTATCCGGTCGAAGAATACGAGCAGGCTGCGGCGGCGAACGCGAGCAAAATCCTGGACGACGCATCCGCCGCTGGAACAAAATTACAGATTGCTTCCCAAACCGTTCATGTCAAAGACCAATATCCCGCCGAAGCCATAGTAGAAACTGCAAACGCGCGCGGCTGCGATTTGATCGTGATGGCATCGCATGGGCGTAGGGGCCTGATGCGCCTCGTGCTCGGAAGCCAAGCTAATCGTGTTGTAACGCAGAGCACGACGTCGGTTTTGATCTGCCGATGACATTGAAGATTTGGCTAAGCGCTATCCGGCGCGGACTAAACACGTCGCAAGTCTGCGCTTGCGCTTTGCTGCCATCGAACGATCCGGTGAAATGTATCTTCGCGCGAGCAAGTTCCACTCAAGCGTCCAACAAAGCTTGACCTGCCTCAAGGCGACAGTTTGAGGGTGCCCCTTAATGCAATTTCAAAATTGATGGTGACGCCATGCGAGCGTTGATATTCGTCTCTCTTGTACTTCCCTTAACGAGTGTTAGCGCGGAGGACGTAGACGCCAATCGGCCAGGAAGGGAACTCGAATGGTCGGACGAGACAGACGCCATTCCAATCATTGTCAGAAGTAGTTTGGCAACCAATTGATCCGAATCAAGGAAGCTAGTTCGGCACGAGTACAAAAATCAATGATTGTCCGGTCATCCCTCGTCGGACAGGTAATTGGGAGGCTCCAACTTCTCCCCCGTGAAGTGAGCCGATGCCTCGGAAGATATCCGAGGTAATGAACCCAAAACTAAGCGGCACCAAGCCTTCCCCGGCTTGGTGCCGCAAATCGTTGGGCGAACCTTGGAGAAGTCAGAAAAGCTTTACAAACGCAGATCTTCAAATCACGGGAAAAGCCCACCGGCTGACCGAGGCCGGATCGAAGGATGCCGATCCGGTCCGCGATTGCGGTCATGCGGCGCGTTTAAGAGATTCGTGAACAGCCTGGTTAGCCTTGTCCAAGGCAACGCGCGTCTCAGCCAGTGCCGATTGCATCGCCGACCAGGATTCGCTTCCAGCTTTTCTCAATTTCTCAAGCTTCGCCTTTGCCGCGTCGGCGTCGACCTTTATATGCTTCACTGCCGTTTCAACTTCTTCGCGGCGACTGTCAGCGAAGTTCGTGGCACTCTTGTGCAGCTTATCGATCGCTTCCTTCCAAGCCTTTCTTTGTGCATCTGCGCGGGCGCGAAAGGCCGCCTCTTGCTCCTTTGCCTGCCGATCTGTCGCGTCAAGAAATGATGATACGCTCGACTCGAACGCAGCCCATTGCGTCTGCAGTGCCGTCTTCGATTGCGCGATGGCAGCTTCGCTCGCCTGTCCATGCTCCCTGACCGCCTTATAGAAGTCATCGCGCACAGTCCGCATGTCAGTGATGGACTTTTCTGCCTTCGTACGGGCGTCGGCCTGGAGCTTCGCGGCTCCATGTTCGAATGAAGCCAACGTGGCATCAATCTCGTCGAGTCGTTCCTTGGCCCAATCCAAATATGTGTGAAGGCTACTTTGGCTACTCATCTCGAAACTCCTTCTTTGGAGGAAAACATGTAAGCAAAGCGCGACAATGGTGTTATTGCTTTGATTTGCCTCAATCGCAGGAGGCATTATGCGTGCATGAGAACTTGAAGGTTTTCGACAAATTTTCGCGTTCTCGCCACGCCATCTATACAAACCGAAGATGATGGGAGGCTGTACGACGTCGGCTCGACATGATGCTCAGCGCTTTGCGAGTTGGGCGGGAATGAAACGTTCGCGTACCGCCTTTGCAAGCAGAGCTGGTGGTAGCGGCCCTTCTTCAAGCAGGAAATTGTTGAATGCGAGCCTGTCAAATACATTTCCGAGTGTGAGTTCGGTTTCCATCCGTAACTTCATGATACGCGCATAACCATAGAAGTAACTGGCTGCCTGTCCGGGCATGTTGAAGGTGTAGCGGTCGAGTTCTTGTCGGACCATCGCTTTAGATAAAACGGCGTCTCGGGTTAGAAGAGCGCTTGCCCTCCCGCGTTCGATCAGTCCCAGATTTAACATCGGATCAAGCATCGCACGTGCCGCTCGGAATAATCGAAATTGTAGCGCAATTAATTGGCCATCGAGGGGTTCGTACGGCATCATCTCCGCCTCGGCATAAAGCGCCCAACCCTCCAAATTGACTGAATTGGCGGCAAACAGCGCTCGCGCGAGCGAGACGCCACGTTCAAGCATCGCCGTGAACTGCAGTTCATGCCCGGGCCGGCCTTCGTGGGCAGCCAGGGTCCAAGCCGCCGATGGATAATTGAAATCATCGAAGGCCCCGTCTTCGCCGAGCGCCGGATTTGTGACGGAAAGAACAAATGTCCCCTGTTCTCCGGTATTTCCAACCAAAGGTGCCGGCAAGAAATGTGGCGCTGGCTGAGACGCGTTCTCGGCGTCGCTTCCAAGACGCATGGCCATCGGCCTATTGGGCGTAAGGGCGATTCCTTGCTTTCGGATAATGGCCTCAATCGTTTCGATCACTTTCCGGTAGTGGCTTTCGAGTTTGCTTGGAGGGATCGAATCTTTTTTCAAAGCGCGGATCACGTCGCGGTAATCCGTCGCCGAGATGCCCTTCTCGCGAGCCACCAGCGGCGCGAGCTGTTGCATTGCCGCGCGCGTCTCCACGAACTCCAATTCAGCCCTGTGAATCAAAGACTGAGCGTCGACACCGACGCCGGTCCGCTTCAGCGCGTCGGCATATAAGGCAGGAGGTAGCTTTGTGTCTGTTCGGGCATGAGGCAGCACCTCGGAACGCAACCAAAACAAATATTCTTCGGTTTGCTTATCAAGCACATCGAGAGCGTTCTCGGCGCCGGCGATCTCGAAGTCGATGAATAATTTCCGGATACCGACCATGTAGGTGTCGGCATTGCGTAGAGCCTGTTCAACTTCTCGTCTCGCCGGATGTAGCAGCGCGCCATTGTCTGTACGTTCTTCATACCGCTGCTTCGCCAGCGTCATCAAAGGAACGGCGTCGGGGCCGAAGCCCACGTAGCGTTTGAGACGATCAAGAGCGTGCGTTCTGCGTTTGGCGGCAGTCTGCTCTGATAAAAGACCGCGCAGACCTTCGAAAATCAATTGGGGCACGTCGGCCCAAGGCAAGACCAGCTGTTCTTGCAATTCACTGCTTTCGATGTCGTCAGCTGCCGCCGCGATCATAATTTCAAGATCTTCGCGTACGCTCGGATCGCGCTCGATCTTGAGCTTTTCCTGTAATTCTGATTTCGCGCTAGCAACCGCCGAGCGGAACCGGCCGGCATTATCGGCTCGTAAATCCACGACACGATCATCGTAGCCGGGAATGCCAAAATCCGAGAATGATTCAGGTCTGAATTGTGCCTCTGCCCCGATCAGTATCTGCGCATAAGTATTGCTCCGCTCGACCCATGTTGCCGTCGTATCGACTAAGAATGGCGTTGGGTCTTGCGCAGTTGCGGCCGGAGACATCGCGCAAAGACCGAAAGTGACGATGACGCGTGCTTTTCTTAAGATGGTGAAGTCTCCCGAGAGTTCAACTTCATGCGGATCCAACCGAGCACGAATTGCCGAGACGTAGCGATCAAACCTTGGATTGCCGCAGGTGATCAGTTCCCACTGAGCGGCCAGGTTGAATGTTAGTTCAGGCTGCTTCCTTCTGCTAGATGCTGCGTGGACGAGGGAGCGTGCGTAGCCTGCGAGAGAGGCCATGCAGCAGATCGCGGCACGAAGACTTCGAGTGCCGGCGGCCGGTAATCGAGTAATTGATGGGGACGCACCGCATAGTAATGGCGGGGCCAGCTCTCGATGACAAACCTCTGCCTCACGGAGCGAGTAGAAGATCTCGCCATTGAGAAGTTCGTCTGTGAGCCTAGCATTAGATCGGCGCCCGATTGCACTTCCTGAGAATCGTATGGATGGTCAGAGGTTCCCATCCAGCGATCGACTTCCCTGCGGCAAGAATGATACCGACGCGACTTCCGACCGCAACGTTCCATGTCGAAGAATCTCCGTTATGGACTGCGTCTGCAGCGTCGCTTTATGTTTCGATTGAATTCCCATCATCAGGAGAAGAATTTGATGCATAGGCGGTCGCAATAGACTGTTCACCAGAAAAATTCGTCCTAATAAAACTCTACTCCTCCAATAGAATTAGGCGGCTCGTAGTAGATGCGAATGGATAATCCCAATAGCGGACCCGCAAAGATGCCTTCGAATATTCGTGCAATTTTCCTACGAGCGGTTTTCGAATAGACATGCCAAAGTTGCAAAGTCCGCTTTGCAGAGAGGCTGTGTGACAACCCGGAGTTGGGCGGTGTCGCTGTGACGACGTGAGCGGCGAGGCCGACCAACTTTGCTTTCCGCTAGTTTCGCGGCGAGAGCCGTCCCGCAAATCACCCCGACCGGCAACCGCCAAGCCATGCTTCCTCACATCTGGGACTGCTACGCAATCAGGACGATGAGGACTTCGAGTGGCTGATCCTCGATACCGGGAAGGATAGGGCCGCAATGTTCGCCGAAATCGAGGATTCGCGCGTCAAATACAGGTACGAGCGAAGGGACGATATGAAGATCGGTGACAAGCGCAACACCCTTTGCGAAGCCGCCGACGGCGATATCATCGCTATGTTCGATGACGACGATCACTATGTCCGCAACTATTTGACGACCATGCTGGCCTTTATGGACGAGGAAAAACTCGATTTCGTGAAACTGTTCGGCTTCTATCTTTTCTATCCGGCGATGGACCAGCTTGGATACTGGTATCTCACCTATGACGCGCCGCTGCACTTCGCCGTTCCGTCCTTCCCAAATTTTGATATCTATCCCAAGCGTGGCGACCGCGACACCAGGCGGGGCTACGGGTTCTCCTATGTCTTCCGCAGATGCGTCTGGGACGCGGTCAAGTTTCCTCATATGGATTACGGCGAGGATCAGGTCTTCGTGAATGAGGTGCGCAAGCGCTTCAAGGTGGGCGGAATGCAGGATGACAAGGGTCTATGTCTCCACATTCTTCACGGCGGCAACACAACGCAGAATTTTCCGCAGCGCCTCATCCACGCCGAAGAGCTCGAACGGCTCTTTCCCGACTTTAAGCCACCAAAGGTTTGATGAACTAACGGACGAAGAGGCACGTCGCGGTTGGTCGCCGATCAGAAATTGCGGGACTTTAAAAGATTCCCATGAGGTGGCAGCCGCTCTGCCGATCTACACCACAATGCTCGAACCCTCCCACGCGCGCTTTCGGCGTCGATAATTCTCCGCTCGAAACTTTTACCGCGGCGTCCCGAAACGCTAGGGATCACCGGATTGACTGTTGTCCCCACCCCCATGAGGAGCGCCTATTGCTGAGCTTCTCTCTTCATCCTTATGGTCAAAAGGATGAGGCGACGGGGGCAAAACGTGGCCAAGAAAAACAAGAATGTCTCCCTGACGGGCGAAGAAAAGCGCATTGTCAAGGCACTGCTTGCCAAAGGCTGGCGCAATCAAGACATCCAGGCTCTGATAAACACCGGGAGAAGCGCCACTATCAATGGCGGCCGAATCACCGGGGTGAAGAAGAACGACAGGCAGGAGCTCGCCACCGACGATCAGCTCGCCTTTTTTATTCTTAAAAAACGATCCTATGACTCCCAAACCGGCCTCAATCAGTATGACGACGAGCGCCTAGTGCGCGCCCGAGAGGCCATGATCCTCGCCGTTCAGATCTTCAACAGCGCGGCCCTCAAGTTCAGAACGGAAGTCTTCACGGTCCTTGCTAACGTTGCGTGGACCTACCTACTCCATGAACACTACCAGAGGAAGAGTGTTGCTGTTGTCAACGTAGATGGTCGTTCTCTTCTCCTGTCTCAGATGATTGACAGGGAAGATTGCCCTCTATCCAAGGGCGTGAAAGACAACCTGCGCGCTATGAAGATTCTGCGCGACAAAGTCGAGCACCTCATACTCGGCCACGCCGACCTCAAATGGGCACCCGTATTCCAGGCATGCTGCTTGAACTTCGACAAAGTGTTATGCGAACTCTTTGGTGATCAGCTCACTCTTTCTGGCCAGCTCTCGCTCGCGCTGCAGTTCTCGAGAATGAACATCGAGCAGTTAGCGACCATCGGGAAGTATGAGATCTCGCCGCAAATCGTGGCGATTGATGCTCAGATCACCCAAGGCATGACGGAGGAGCAGCTCAACGATATCGAGTTCCAGTTTCGCGTCGTCTATACGCTCGACGCGGCAGCGAAGACACAAGCGCACTTCCAGTTTGTCAGCCCTCTATCTGCAGAGGGAAAGGAGATCCATAATGTCCTTGCTAAGAAGGTAGCAGCAGACGAACTCTATCCTCTTAAGCCGGGAGTTGTCGTCGCGAAGGTACAAGAAATGTCGGGAGTACCATTCACCAGAAATCTCCACGTCAAAGCGTGGCACCTCTTTAAGGTTCGCCCCAAGAAAGGGGCCATCCAGCCGGAGAATACTGACAAGCGATATTGCATCTATCATGCGGCTCACAAAGACTACACTTACTCCCCTAACTGGGTGGATCGCCTCGTTGAGGAAGTATCCGACCCGCAACGTCTCGCTGCTATCAAGCTGTAAAATACTGATCCGGGATGCAAGAAGAAGGACGGAGTGATTTGACGGGTCCCAGTGTCCGCTCACGCTTTTTTCGATCGTCTTCGACTTGTCGATGATATTTGCGTCAGGCCGATGGGGCGGACCGCAGTGGCGGCTCTCGACGACCGGTCTTCACCTCAAAAGAGACATCACGGCAAATGCATGGGCATCGCATGATACCCAAGGTCTCCACGTCCGCTTGTGGGATCTTGCGGCTAAGTCGCGATGCAGAGAATGCGGACGTCGAGATAAATGCAAAACGTTCGGTTTAGTCGCTGAGGCGATAGGTCTGCTAAGGTGCTTCGAGCGGGTATTGCGTTTACGTCGCTTTCTCGACGCTCGACGAGCCCTTGGCACACTCGCGTTACCCGACCGATGCGGACGCGGCGTTTTGGCCGTTTCATGGCTGGGCAACACGGTGGCTGTCGTCGAATGCCAATGGTTCTGACTTTATCGTAACTATTCGAACAACTTTCTGCCGAGCCGTCAGAGCTTATCAGCCACATCTGCCTTATGCCCAATTTCCCCCAATCCGGGCGCTGATCGAAGTAGAACGGGGTGAGCACTAATGCCGAATATCACGGCTGGGGTCGGTCCAACCATTTCAAAAGTGGCTAAGGTCACACTCTATTTTTGGCTCATGAAAATTCTTGCCACGACGCTCGGCGAGACGACTGGCGACTATATCTCCATGACGCTTAACCTCGGTTATTACATCGGGCTGGCGATCACCTTTTGCGCACTTATCGTCATCCTTGCCGCCCAGATCGCCTCGCGAGATTATCATCCGCTGCTTTTCTGGATTGCCATCATCGCGACGACGACGGCAGGAACCGAAATCTCCGATTTCATGGATCGATCGCTTGGGCTCGGTTATCTCGCGGGCACCGGGCTTCTTCTGTTTGGGCTGCTCGCTTCGCTCGCAATCTGGTACTACCGCGATCGCAGCCTCCGCATCTATCCGATCACGCGCAAAGATACCGAGATGATGTTTTGGATAGCTGTTCTTTTTTCCAACAGCCTCGGCACTGCTTTTGGCGACTTTCTCGTCGACAATCTGGGTTTGACATTTATTCAGGGCGCGCTCGTAACGGCCGCGGTCATCGCGCTCGTCGGCGTTCTGCACTACTATCGCGCCGTCAACGAGGTCGCGTTGTTCTGGATCGCCTTTATTTTCACACGCCCATTCGGCGCGACATTCGGCGACTTTCTCACCAAGCCGGTTTCAGCTGGCGGTTTGAGCATACCGCGAGAGTATGCCTCTCTGATTACGCTTGGATTGCTTCTCGCGATTTTATACGCGTCCTCGAAATGGACCCATCAAGACGACGCCGAAACCGCATAGCGGCAATGACATCGCCCGGCTTGCCGATTACGCCGGGTTGCGATTTTCCCGGGCTCAGTGAAAAATCTTGGAAGATTAATCTGAATGGGAGGAGCTAGCGTGATATTTCCCACCGGTTGGGTCGCATGGGCTCTCCTTTCGGCTTTTTTCGCAGCCCTGACCGCAATCTTCGCGAAAATCGGCGTCGCGAATATTAATTCTGATCTCGCGACGTTCATAAGGACGATCGTGGTTGTCGTTGTATTGGGCGCCATTCTCATGGCGCGCGACCTCTTCCAACCCATCGGCAGCATTTCACCACGGACGTACTTATTCCTGGCGCTCTCTGGCCTGGCGACAGGCGCCTCATGGCTCTGCTATTTCAGGGCGCTCCAGATTGGTGAGGCTGCTCTTGTTGCGCCTATCGACAAGCTCAGCGTCGTGCTGGTCGCGATATTTGGTGTTACATTTCTTCGCGAACACCTCACATTGGTGAACTGGGCCGGCATCGCGATGATCGCCTCGGGAGCCATTCTCGTGGCTTGGCGCTGAGGGCATCGGCCTCCGATCTCGCCTCAATTCCCGGATTTCGACAGACTTTGCGTCACGTCATCGAGGCGTTGCCGCGCCCAATGGTTCCGGGGATCAAGTTTAAGCGCTTTTTCAAGATCGAGTTGCGCATGATGAAATTCCCCTAACTCGGCGAATGCCATGCCTCGATTGTAGTATGCATCCGAGCGCTTGAGTTCGTGATCGCCCACGGGAACGATAAATCGCGAACATGCAGCAAGGGCTTCGATGGGTGCGAGCCTGGAACCCAGACAGGCTTGGCGGTCGATGTCTTCGCTCCGCCATCTCTCCGGCTTTTCACATCCCGACCCGATACTAAGAATGGCAAAAGCCATCAGGACGAACCAAAGCCGGTTCGGCGAATTTCTCGCAGTCACGCCGTGCGCCATGCGGTTATTTCCACGCGATGACGGCAAGGAATTTCTGCCAAGCCTTCGCTATCGGGCGAACGAATGCCGACCATTTCGTTTCGGCTCGAGAGGGGGCCGCGACCTTCGCGAGTGGGTCTTGGTCATCGGCTGTCGGTGCGGGGGGTGCCTCTCCTAGGAGAGCTCGCTTTGCCTCCTTCAAGGAGAAGCTCTTCCGAGGCCAATTGGAGCATACCGTATCTTTCGCGACATGGCATCCCGACGCCTCGAACGATGCTTTAACTGCCTTCACGCAGGCCTTGCCGATCAATTTCTCCGCAAAGGGCAATCCCTCGAGCGATTGCGATTTTCTTATTTCACATCGGATATTCAGCACGGGTTTGACGCACGCCACGCAAATCGGTTCTGCGACGGCTATTTTCGACGCAATGGATAGGCAGGCGCCCAGCCAAAGCACGCGCTGTCTGCCTATGATTTTCCCTAAAGCGAACATGGTTACCCTCAGTCGCGACGCCTAAAATCCCGCGACCCGACGCTGGCAATAAGGCGACCGCTTCGCCAATCTGTATCGTTCACCATGTGAGACGCCGCCAAACGTTCAAATCATACAAATTGCTAACATTGCGGCCGCGGTCTCGCCGCTTGCGACCCAGAGGTCATCGCGATCGACGCGCGTCCTGCGCATTATGGAGGCCGAGCGTCAGCTCCCCCTCCATGCGCACACGCTGCTTTTCGCGTACACTGTTCACCGCCCATCTGAAGCAGAAGCTGTGGGCCAGAACGGGAGACCGCCCGCTTGATGGATGCTCCATGCACATCCTCGTAATAGAAGACGACGACCAAACGTCACGCATTGTCAGGCAAAGCCTCGCGGACCAGGGACACACTGTCGAAGTCGCCAACGATGGCCAAAGCGGTTTTAAGCACGCCACCGTCGGCAGCTTCGATGTCCTGATCATCGACCGAATGCTTCCCGGCCTAGACGGGCTTTCCATTGTCCAGCGGCTTCGGTCGATGAAGGTGACATCGGCGATCCTGTTCCTGACCGCCGTTGGCGGAATCGAAGACCGCATCGAGGGATTTGAGAGCGGGGCCGATGACTACCTTGTCAAACCCTTTGCCCTCGGTGAACTTATCGCGCGTGTGTCGGCTCTTGGGCGGCGGCCGCCGACATCGTACGAGGAATTTTTATTCAAGATTGCGGATCTTGAAGTCAATTTGATCAAGCGGGAGGTCAAACGGGCGGGTGAGATCATCCATCTGCAGCCACGCGAATTTCGTATGCTCGAGATCCTGCTGCGGAATAGCGGTCGTGTCGTCACTCGCTCGATGATGCTTGAGCAAGTCTGGGGTTTGGAGTTGGATCCAAAGACATCAATTGTTCAGACGAATGTGAGCCGGCTGCGGCTGAAAATCGATCGTCCGGGAGATATACCTCTGATACGCACGGTGAGAGGACTTGGCTATCGCATCGATGATAAAGACTAGGCTGACGCAGCGCACGGCCTTTCGCCTAGCGGCGCTTGTGGCGGCGATTATTTCATTGACGAACCTAGTCATCTTTTCGGTGCTGTTCTTCGCCATCAACAATCAGCTTAACGAAAACCTCAAAGCTCATGTCGAGGAAGTCCGCAGAACGTTGGCGGATGTAGAAGTCAGCGGTGGCTTCGAGGGATTGGCGGCGATGGTCAATCGCCATGCGCAGGTAGCGCAATCGAATGAAGACATTTACCTCCTGACAGATAGGGCGGATCAGTATGTCGCCGGCAATATCAGGGTGATCCCCCGATTCCCGGGCTGGAAAACGATCCCGTGGCATGAATTGCCGCTCATAGGTGCTTGGACTGCCCCACGCGCGAGTACTGCAGTGGTCGGACGATGGACAACGATAAAGAACGGCTTTCTCTTCGTCGGGGACGGCAACGGCGACATCAACGACGCGCAGCGCGTTCTTCTCAAAGGGCTTCTATGGGGAATTGGACTGTCGATACTGTCGGCAATGATCGGCGGTTACATCCTCGGCATGAATGCACAAAAGCGCATCGCCAAAATGGAAGGGGTTCTTGGCGCCGTTGCATCCGGACAATTGCAGGAGCGCGTGCCTCGCAGTCCGTCTGCAGACGATCTTGATCATGTTGCGGCGCTGATAAACGCCACGCTCGACCGACTGCAGGCGCTCATCGGAAATTTGCGACAGGTCTCCACTGACATTGCGCATGATCTTCGAACACCCATAGCGCGTATGCGGCAGAAGCTCGAAGTCGTTCAAACGAACTCATCGGACTTGGCGATATATGAATCTGCCGTCGAGGAAGCTCTGCTGGAAATAGATGGAATCTCCGAAACGTTCGACGCGCTGCTCAGAATTTCGGAAATCGAAGCGGGCGCACGGAAGAGAAAATTCGTCGATGTCGAATTGAACAGCTTACTCATCAATATCGTCGACGCTCTAGAAGCTGTCGCCGAGGAGCAGGACCAGCAATTGACTGGGCTGATCGGAAACACTCCTGCTACTGTGCATGGCGACCGGAAACTTCTGAATCAGCTCTTCATCAATCTGGTCGAGAACGCCATCCTGCATTGTCCTTCGGGCGCGCAGATCAGCGTTGAACTGGCTGCGGACGGCGGACATCCGACTGTGAAGGTCCGGGACACCGGCGCCGGAATACCTCCCGAAGAACGCGAAAAAGTGTTCAGACGCCTTTATCGCTTGGAGAAAAGCCGCGCAGCTAAGGGCAGCGGTCTTGGCTTAAGTCTCGTTTCCGCGATCGCGGAACTCCATAGCGCCAAGGTCACACTTGCCGACAACAATCCGGGCTTGATCGTCGAGGTGGCATTTCCGCAGCAACGCGTTGAAGCGCGTAAAAGCAGCGTCAACCTCTCCTAGAGCGGAAGTCAGACATAGCCGAGTCGAACAGGAGATGGATGGTGGCAGCCGCTAAAGGCCATCAGTTGCAGAATTGTATAATAGCCCTTGAAACCGTGGCGTCGGAACTGGGCGTCATAACGCGTCGAAGTGTAACTTTATGGCGCGTATTGCGGCGGCACGGTCACGATAGGCTCTCCGATTTCCAATGAATTGATTTGCGACGAGCGTCCACGTCGCAGTGCCTGCGGAGCTAGCCGAAACAAGCTCCGCCAGGCGCGCATGAAAGGACTGGCCATTGCCGCTTGCTTCAGCAAGATCGGAGCAGATGCTCTTTGCAACGCTCTCGTTGGCGGATTTGAAGCGGCGCGCGCTCGCATCGGGCAATAGCGGCGGCAGCGAAATCTCTTCGAAAAAAGCGCCGATCGTCGCATCGGGACGGCCAGCGAAAATTCGTTGAATTTCGGCCAAAGCAATGCTCGGTTTGATCGCTCCAGCGGCTCGCAAACCATCTTCTATCGCTGCAAGCGACTCTTTCAGCCGAGCAGGATAACGCGCGGATGATCTGGTGCGCTTCAATCGAGCAGCAATCGTCTCGTTTCTACCGCGCTCGAGGAATACCGCAAGGCGATGTAATTCTTGGGAACGATCGAAATCAGCAATATTGGCGAACGCTCTCAGCGCGCGCGCCAGATCCTTCGTGTGCATGCAAACTGTCTCGAGCGGTCGATCCTTCGCAGAACCGAACTGCAGGACAGCGATTCATTTGCGGCCATAACCACACAAAATTGTAAACAACGTCATCGCAATTGCTTTGTGAAACTTATGCGCGCGCAGCGCTTGTCAACAACATTACATCCTCGTCGTCGAACTGTCGCGTAACGCCGCTAACGATACAGGAATGTAGGGAAAACGACACGGTTCAGACACCAACAGCTAGGACGGTGCCGCGGGGATCCGAAATGGTGGGGCTGGTGGGAATATTTGCACAAAAGTCGATTGTGATCCAGCGCACATGCGGCGACGATCGCCTGCTTCCTGCCGAGACGAATCCAGCATGACGATGCTCGATTCGCATTCGCACGCGATTACGGCGGCACACGAAATTGAGCGACGTACCGGAAGCCACCGCGAAGGGGTTAGTGCCGGTCCACGCCTAACCATCGTTGTTCCGACCTACTGCGAGGCCGAAAATGTTGAGCCGTTGATCGAGGCTCTCGATACCGCTCTTGCCGGCATTCGATGGGAAGTCATCTTCGTCGACGATGACAGCCCCGATGGAACTTCGAATCTGGTGCGCCAGCGGGGCGAACGCGATAGCCGCGTGCGCGCAATCCGTCGCATTGGGCGGCGTGGTCTCGCCGGAGCCGTTATCGAAGGCATGCTGGCAGCGGCGGGCAAGATCGTCGCGGTTATCGACGGCGATCTGCAGCACGATGAACGGCTCTTGTCGGGGATGCTCGCAGAAATCGAACTCGGGGCCGATCTTGTCATTGCCTCACGATATATCGGTGCCGGTAACGCCGGCAGTGGGTTCTCCAAAAGCCGACAGCGATCGAGCGTGTTCGCCACGCGATTGACGAACATGCTTTTGAAAACCCAAGTCAGCGACCCGATGAGCGGCTTCTTCATGATTCGCCGCGAGGTCATCGAAGCCATCGCTCCGAAGCTTTCAACCGATGGATTCAAACTGCTGCTCGATATCCTCGCCTCGTCGCCAGAGCTTAAAATAACGGAATTGCCTTACACGTTCAGGCCTCGACTGCTCGGCGCCTCGAAGCTCGATGGGCTCGTTGTTGCCGATTTTGCTGGGCTGTTGCTCGCCAAATTTACCAGCAATCGCGTTTCGCCACGCTTCTTTCTGTTTGCGCTGGTTGGCGCGTCCGGCCTGTTTGTCCATCTCGCGGTGTTGCGGACCATAGTCGTACTTCCCGTGGCGCCCTTCTATCTCGCACAGTTCCTGGCGGCGCTGGTAGCAATGACGACCAACTTCTTCCTCAACAATGCATTGACGTTTCGCGACCGACGATTGACCGGACTGAATGCGTTGAAGGGCCTTGGCGTGTTCTATTTGGTTTGCAGTGTAGGTACGTTTGCCAACGTCGGCATAGCCGAACTCATTTATCTTCGCGATCCCAGTTGGTGGCTTGCGGGCATCGCAGGCGCCGTGATGGCAGCGGCATTCAATTATTCAGCGAGCGCGATGCTGACATGGCGGAAATAGAGATGGAAGTCGCGGCGCGCTCCAGATTCAATGTCGCGCAAGGCGCTTCAACGCTCAGCATAACCTCGTTTCTTTCCCGAGGGCAGCGCCTGATGGCAATGGCCGGTGGGGCGGTGTCTCTGCGGACTGCGATGCGCTTTACGGCTGTCGTAGTTGTTGGCGTTTGCATCGACTACGCTGTGCTAAAAACTCTGATCACGCTGGGCCTAGGCGTGGGGGCGGCACAGGCATCAGGCCTCCTTTGCGGGATAATTGTCAGCTATGCGCTAAACTCCAGGTGGACGTTTTCGGATTATCCTACGCGATCTCCTGAAGCGGAGTGGCGCATTCTCAGCCGCTTTGTTGCCATCGGTTTTTTGGCATTCTTTCTGTATGCCGGCGTTCACCAGCTTGCATTGAACGTTTGGAAGTGGCCACTGGCGGCAGTGGAATTTCTCGGCATCTCAACGGCTGCGCTCGTCGGCTATGTCGGCAGCGCATTCTATGTTTTCCCGCTCGTCGGACAGCGAACGTCGGAGCGGATACGATGGCGTATCGCTGCCGTTGGCGTGGTCCTCTATGCAGTTCTTCTGCGGCTCGTCTTCATGCGCACAGTGGACCTCATTCCAGAGGAGGCCTACTACTGGAACTACTCTCAACATCTAGATTTCGGGTATCTCGATCATCCGCCGATGGTTGCGTGGCTCATCTGGCTGTCAACGCAGATTCTTGGTGGAAGCGAATTCGCTCTTCGGGCAAGCGCACTATTGACGTGGTTTGTCACTGGCGCGTTTTGTTTTCAACTCACGCGTAACCTCTACGGAATGACCGCGGCGTTTATCTCCGTGCTCCTGCTGTCATCACTGCCGTACTATGTCGTATCCGGCTTCTTGATCATGCCAGATGCTCCCCTCATGGCGGCTTGGGCGGGTACACTTTTCTTCCTCGAACGTGTGTTTTTCGGCGGAAGCCAAAGGGCATGGCTAGGCGTCGGCATCTCTTTGGGATTGGGTCTTATATCAAAGTACTCGATCGCGCTTCTTGGCCCCGCGATCGTCCTCTTCATGCTGCTCGATTCAAAGTCGCGCGTTTGGTTTCTCCGGCCGTGGCCTTATGTCGGCGCGGTACTGGCATTGGCCATCTTTTCGCCCGTGATTATCTGGAATGCAGATCATGGATGGGTTTCATTCATCTTCCAGAGTGCACGGCGCGTCGAGGAACCGGTTCGATTTTCCTTCCACCTCCTGCTTCTTTCGATCGTGGCTATCCTGACGCCCGTCGGTATGATCTCGGCGGCGCGGGTGCTTTTTGAGGAAATATCGTCAACCCGCCGGTTTTTCTCCAATGGGGATCGTCGACGGCTATTCGCCTTTGTTTTTACCGTCGTACCGCTATCGGTCTTCGTCGCATTCAGCTTGCTTCACGACGTCAAACTAAATTGGACGGGACCGATCTGGCTGGCCGTCTTGCCGGCGGTAGCAGCGCTCTGCGCGATGAAGAGTCAAAATGGAGCGTTCGGGAGATTTGATTTGCGTCAAGCTTGGTCCGTTACGATCGTATCCTCATTAGTTATTTGTGGTGGGGCATTTTATTTCATCGCCGTCGGCCTGCCAGATCATCCGCTCAAATCCAGTCTGCAACTGCGGGACCTGCCGATCTCTTGGAAAGAGTTGGGCGAACAAGCATTCGAAATCCAAAAACGCGTCCGCGACCGATATAATGAAGATCCGCTTATGGTCGGCATGGACCGTTATTTCATGGCCAGTGAACTCGCCTATTATGACGGCGACCACGACGGGTCCAAAGAGACGGCAGGACGTGGCCTCTTTGGGTCCGAGGGCCTGATGTACACTTACTGGTTTCCCGCCGCCGAACAAAACGGGCGCGACATGATATTGTTTGGTTTCGAGAAGCGCCAACTCAACTCGGCAGATTTGGCGCCTTATTTTCAGTATCTCGGACCGCTTAATATCGCGACCATCAGCAGGGGTGGGGTCGAAGTCGGCTCGTTTTATTATCGTGTCGGCTATAATTTTCGAGCGCTCCCGGCGCGGTAGGATTGCGCGATGCCAATCGCAACGATGCGGGCGTCCCTGAATGAGAAAACCAATCTTCAACCTCGCCAAGAATGCCGACGCCAGCCTTGAGCAGATCGAACGATTCTATGCACGCTACTTGCCGCTGTCGTGACGCCGAGCTGTTACGCTAGGGATCGCGCCACCATAAGGCAGAAGAAGACGGGCCGTCCGGTTCGGTTTGAGCTGACCGACCAGACGCTGCAAGCAATACGAACGGGAAACCTTCGTGCCGTCCAGCTTTTGCTCGGACATTCGGAGATCGAGAGCACCGTGCGCTATCTCGGCATCGAGGTCGATGATGCGATCGAGATCCCGGAGAAGATCGACATCTAGCCGGCTAAGGGCAGAGCAGAGGGCTCTGCCTAGCCAGGATCGCGTCAGAAGCGCTTTGCGAGGATTCGCCGGGAGAAGGGTCCGCAGATCATTCGAAAGCAGTCGTGGTTGCGATTGGCTCGGGCGAGTGCAGTTCAACACCGCCAAGAGTCCGCTTCTGGGATAAAGCATCCTTGGGCCCTACTTCCAGCAACAAGGTCGACGCTTTCCGCCTGATATCCGCGCGCTCATTCGACCCGTCTGGTTGTCATCTGACAGAGCTAATTAACTGAAATTTCGACAGTAGCTGTCATAGCCGAATCGGTCCTCGACTTCTGTCGCAAAGGACGCATTGGTTGTGTGACAGGCACCGCAGTTGACCGGGTGCTTATGGGCTCGCCTCGCGATTTGCGGGGCTTCGGGCAGTGGGAGCGTCGATTAGGACGTTTCCTAAGAGCCACGGAGTCCTAAATGACCGCACCTGAAGTCCATTCCTCGACTAAAGCCAAACGAGCAACTCCACCCAGCAAAGCAGGTAGACCGAAGGCCCATCCCAAACAGCCGAAATTGTCCGTCACACCGGCAGAGCTGCCGAAGGTCGAGGCGGCGGCGCGTAACACGAAGCAGAATCGCATTCTAGCACTGCTGAACGAACGCAACGGCGCGACCATCCCCGAAATGATGCAAGCGACGGACTGGCAGCAGCATAGCGTTCGCGGCTTCCTGGCCGGAACGGTCAAGAAGAAGCTCGGTCTCGCTCTGACGTCCTCCAAATCCGATGGAGAGTTGCGCCGGTATCGGCTCGAGACACGGCGCGGCCGCTGACATTCGTTATGTCCAATCGAAGATCGATCTTGGCAAGAGCCACGGCGGCTGTCTCGGAAGCAGCCGCCGTGGTCGACCTTGATAAACTACAGAACAATAGTGAGCAGAGGGATTTGGCACGGCAGATCGCTGCGCTCGATGAAGCATCCTATGCCGAGTTGCAGACCCTGTGGAGCCGGCATTTTCGATATCGTGCGCCGAAGAAGCTCGCTCGCGAGCAGTTAGAGCTTGGCATTGCCTGGAAGCTGCAGGCACAATTGGACGGTGGTTTGAATGCCGCCACGAGGCACCGGCTCAATGTCCTCGCCCACATGCTGGTGACGAACGCCGATCCAGTTCAGAAGCGCACGATTATGTTGAGATCTGGGGCTCGTCTGCTTCGGGCATGGGGCGGGGATACTCACGAAGTCCTTGTCACAGAGGACGGCTTCGTCTGGCGCGGAAAAACGTGGGCGTCTCTGTCGATCATTGCTCGCGAGATCACAGGCGCGCGCTGGTCCGGCCCGCGGTTCTTCGGGCTAGGTATCGCGGCCAAGCAAGAAGATGACGGCTATGCGTAGTCGAGGCAACTATAGTCAGCCAGAGCGTCATCGCTGTGCGATCTACACGCGTAAGTCCTCCGAGGAAGGGCTCGAGCAGGACTTCAACTCGCTCGATGCTCAACGCGAAGCTTGCGAGGCTTATATCAAGAGCCAGAAGTCTGCCGGCTGGATTGCTCTCCCGGCAATGTACGACGACGGTGGGTTCTCTGGCGGCAGCATGGAGCGGCCAGCGCTGCGTCGGTTGTTGGCCGATATCGAGGCCGGCCAGATCGACACGGTCATTGTCTATAAGGTCGACCGCCTGACGCGATCGCTCGCCGACTTCGCTAAGATCGTTGACGCCTTCGATGCCAAAAAAGTGTCGTTCGTCTCGGTCACCCAGCAGTTCAATACCACCACGTCGATGGGACGTTTAACGCTGAACATGCTGCTGTCCTTCGCGCAATTCGAGCGTGAGGTCACAGGTGAGCGCATCCGCGATAAGATCGCCGCATCAAAAGCCAAAGGCATGTGGATGGGTGGCGCGACGCCGCTTGGCTACGACGCCACGGACCGGAAGCTCCTGATCAATATTAAGGAGGCCGACACGGTGCGCCACATCTTCCGGCGCTATGCGGCGTTGAAGTCGGTGCGCGCGCTCAAAGACGATCTCGATGCGGCCGGCATTGTGAGCAAAGTCCGCATCTGCCGCGACGGTGCGCGGCGTGGCGGTGTTCCGATGGTACGCGGCGCGCTCTATCTGATGCTGCAGAACCAGATCTATCGCGGCAAGATCGTTCACAAGGGAACCGTCCATCCTGGCCAGCATGATGCGATCATCGATGAAGAACTTTGGAATGAGGTGCAGGACGCACTGACGACGAACAGAGTGGAGAGGACGGTGCAATCCACGGCGACGGCACCGAGCCTGCTCGCCAGCCTCGTTTATGACAGTAGCAGCGAGCGCATGGTACCGACGCATGCCAACAAGAAGGGCGTTCGCTACCGCTATTATGTTAGCCAGTCGTTGATCAAACGGGGCCGTGCTGCGGTTTCAGAAACAGCGTGCCGCGTTCCCGCAGCTGATCTTGAAACTCTGGTCGAAAACCGCATCTGTGCTCTGCTCAGAGATCAGTCCATCATCGTAGCTGCTAGTGACGCATCGTCGATTTCTGTTCGGAAGGCTTTGATCGAGCGATCGGCCGATCTCGCGCGCCACTGGAACACATTACCTGCAACGCGGAAGCGCGTCCTCCTTCACGTACTCATCAATCGGATCGATGTGCGATCGGATCGGGTAGAGATCGCGATCTGCCCTGCCATGATAACGCACATCACGAAGCCTGATCCCGATTTGCAGCGCCTTCCCGCACGGCCGACCGGTTCGATCGAGGTGCTCACCATTCCTGCCCGTGTTCGGCGGACCGGAATGGAGACGCGGCTATTGATCGAGAGTGCTCAATCGGACGACCGGCAACCGGATCGCAGTCTCTTGCGCTTGCTCGGACAAGCTCGCCGCTTTCACGACATGGTCGCGCAGAACACGAACATGTCCGTTGCGGAGCTGGCCGCAGCAGCCGGCGTCACCCGATCCTACTTTACACGCGTCTTCCGGTTGAATTTCCTCGCGCCTCGGATCACCATGGCCATTCTGCAAGGCCGTCAGCCTCTGGAGCTGACTGCAAACAAGTTGAAGCAAGCCGGCGCGTTGAGCCCATTCTGGCCGGACCAGCTTCGTCAGCTGGGTTTCAACTGAACACCCACCGTATGTATCTCAGACAATAATGTGAGTGCCGCAGTCGCTTGCCCTCGCGACATATGTCTCAGGGTTCCGCTCGGTCCGCCGCACGCACCGGTACCACGGCATCGCCGCTAGGAGACTTTCGGCGTGACGGACTCGGAAAACCGGAACTATAGCCGTCTCTCTGACGCTTACCGGAAAGCATCTCGTGCTAAGTCGCGGATAATGCGCGGGAATAGCCGACGATCCGAGAGACGCGTATTTTATCGCGTAATATCAATATTTTATGGCGGAGAGGGAGGGATTCGAACCCCCGGTACCCTTGCGAGTACTCCGCATTTCGAGTGCGGCGCGATCGACCACTCTGCCACCTCTCCGGAAGCCGTGGCGCCTGACGGCAAGGTGCGGCTTGTAACTGTGCTTCGCGGTTGGTGCAAGCGCTCTCAGGCGGCGGGAAGCCAGGTTATATCGAGAACGGCAGTCGCAGGCCTTGTGTTCTCGAAGCCCTGGGCGAGCATGCGGCCCTCTTTCGCATCGGCGACCATCACGAGGCGCGTGTTGTCGTTCAGAACGGGAGGCTTAAGCCAGGGAAAGACCGGATCAAACGCGAGCTCGGCGTTGTTCAAGATCCGGGCGCGATCGGCGCTTTTTTCGCCCCGGGAATGGCCTGTCCATCCGAACGTTTGCCAATGGTTGGCTGCGGTTTGCGATCCCCGGTAGGCACGGGCTTCACGTTCGGTGCGTTCGATCACCGCGGTTTCGTGAGGGACGGTCCCTGCCAGCGTAAATATCGCCGGCGTTGAGATTGGCAGTTCGACGAGCATCCGGTGCGCGTCGTCGAAGTTTCGTGCTTCCTCTGCAACCTTCCGCAGCAGGTGCGCGGGAGTCGGATAGGGCATGTGCCACACGCGGCGGCGGTTGGCAGCCCAATCGATATAAAAGAGGCCCGTAGCATAGCGCATGGGCGCTTGATTGAGCGCGGCGGAAAACCGGCCAGGCGCCATGACCTGAAGCACGCCCGTGTAGCCCGGCCAAGTCATTAGCGCGAAGGGCCCGGCGCTGGCCCCCTTTACTTTCGCGCAGACCAAATTTTCGCCAAGACCCGGTGATTTCCAATCGAGCACACGTATCAGCCGCGCCGACTGGCCGCCGGGTGACGGAGCAACGCGGCAGGTACAAGCCCATTCGTAATTGACCGAGAAAAAATAGGCGCCAGGACGACCGAGAAGCCGGGCGATGGTGTCGATTTCGGAAAGATGCGTGTTGTTCCAGCGTGCGAGCCAGGCCCGCGAAACTTGGTCGAGCGCCCTCAGAAGGCTGCGCGGGTAACGACGAGAGGCGCTATCGAGCAGGGCGTGGGTTCGGTCTTTGCAGGCGCGTAAAGTCGCAAGCGAGAAATCGCAGCCCGTTTCGAGAACAGGAATAACCGGGAGATTTGGCACGGGTTGCATGGGAGGGGCCATTGTGGCCCGGGTTTGTGACCGGGCTGGGTTTAGGTCACAATCAATGTCCAAACGCCGCACACAATTGACAAGGTGCCTCACTTCGACAATAAACCGCCAATTCGCAGGCGGGAAAATATGCCTGCGTTGAATGCGCTGCCCGAGGCTTTAGCTGGAAAATCCAGCACCCTTTTGAAAGTCCATCGTTTTTCGATGGCGCCACAGGGCGCGGTAACAGGCCACGAAGGCCGGAAGGATTGGACATGTACGCTGTCATCAAGACGGGCGGCAAGCAATACCGCGTTTCCAAGGACGATGTCGTCACGATTGAGCGGGTGCAGGGCGATGCTGGGGCCAAGGTCGAATTCGATCAGGTGCTCATGGTTGGCTCGGGCGCTGACGTTACGATTGGTGCGCCGCTTGTCTCGGGTGCGAAGGTTGTTGCCGAACTCGTCGAACAGTCACGCGGGCCGAAGCTTATCGCTTTCAAGAAGCGCCGCCGCAAGAATTCGCGCCGCAAGAAGGGTCATCGTCAGGACCTTTCGATTGTGCGCATCACCGATATCACCGGCGCGTAACGAGCCGCCGCATCATTCGAGGATTCTCTAATGGCACAGAAAAAAGCAGGCGGCTCGACACGTAACGGCCGCGATTCGGAGAGCAAGCGCCTTGGCATTAAACGCTATGGCGGCGAGTACGTCATCCCAGGCAACATCCTATGTCGTCAGCGTGGCACTCAGTGGCATCCAGGCGCGGGTGTCGGGATGGGCACCGATCACACGATCTTCGCTGTCGAAGAAGGCACCGTCCAGTTTGACACCAAGCGCAATGGCCGCGTTTATATCTCGGTTAAGCCGGCCAAGCCGGTCGCAGCGGAATAATCAGCTTCCGTCATTGCGCAGAAGGTTTCGGGGATGGCAACGCCATCCCCTTTTGCTTTTTCGGCGGCCGGCTCATATCACTTTTCGCCACAACCATTCTCTTTAAGCATCATCATGCGAACCGCTCGCCTTTGTCTCAGAGCCGTTGTTGACGGCGACGCCCCGCGCATCGCAGCGCTCGCGGGCGATTGGGATGTTGCGAGTATGACTGGACGCATTCCTTATCCTTATTCGGAAGCCGCCGCTTACCAATGGATCAACGGTGTGGAGGAGGGAGAACGCGTTTTCGGCGTCGAATGCCGATCGGAACTGATTGGTATCTGCGGATTTACGCTGGAATCGAACGGCGATGCTGAACTCGGCTACTGGATCGGAAAGCCGTACTGGGGTCTGGGATATGCGACTGAGGCCGCGAATGCAGTGATGGATTACGGTTTCCGAAAAGCCGGTGTACGGCGGTTCATCTGCAAACATCTGACGGGTAATCCAGCGTCGGCGCGTGTCATCCAAAAGCTCGGGTTCAAATATGTCGGCGACGCGACGGGCTGGTGCGAGGCGCGGCAGTGCGAATTACCGGCACTGAGCTACGAGCGCCGCCGTCCGTGGACGATGACCATCCGGGCGTTGGCGTCATGAAATTTCTTGATCAGGCAAAGATCTACATCCGATCCGGGGCCGGCGGAAACGGATGCATCTCGTTCCGGCGTGAAAAGTTCATCGAGTTCGGCGGGCCGAACGGAGGCGATGGCGGCAAGGGTGGCGACGTCTGGGTTGAGTGCGTTCAGAATCTCAATACGCTCATCGATTATCGGTACCAGCAACATTTCTTCGCCGATAACGGGCGTCCGGGGATGGGCCAGAATCGCGCCGGACCGAACGGCGACGATTGTATTATCAAGGTGCCTCCGGGGACGCAGGTCTTTGCGGAAGATGGAGAGACGCTGCTCGCCGATCTGACGGAGCCAGGAGAGCGCGTCAGGTTGGCGAAGGGCGGCAACGGGGGCTTCGGCAACGCTCACTTCAAAAGCTCTACCAATCAAGCGCCGCGCCACGCCAATCCGGGTCAACCGGGCGAAGAGTTGACGATTTGGCTCCGGTTGAAGCTGATTGCCGACGCCGGACTTGTCGGTTTGCCCAATGCCGGAAAATCGACGTTCCTTGCGACGGTCAGCGCGGCGAAGCCGAAGATCGCCGATTATCCGTTCACGACGTTACACCCAAACCTCGGTGTCGTGCGGGTCGGAGATACCGATTTCGTGCTGGCGGATATTCCCGGACTGATCGAGGGTGCCAACGAAGGCGCGGGACTTGGCGACCGGTTCCTCGGTCACATCGAGCGGTGCCGGGTTCTTCTGCATCTGGTCGATGCAACGTCGGAAGACGTTGCGGGCGATTACAAGACCGTTCGACGCGAGTTGAAGGCGTACGGGAACGACATCGATAAGAAGAAAGAGATTGTCGCGCTGTCGAAAATCGATGCGCTCGATCCGGACACTCTCAAGGAGCGGCGCGAGATCCTCAAGAAGGCGGCGCGAAAAGCGCCTCTGTTGCTTTCTGCCGTCTCGGGAACGGGTGTGAAGGATGCGCTCTACGCTCTGGTGCGGGAAATTTCGCGCGGCAGCCAGAACGAAGAGGATGCTGACGGTGAGGCGGGCGGTTCTTGGCACCCGTGAGTTGGCCACCCTGAGCATCCGGCCCTCCACTCACTTGCGGCTTGTCCGCAACTCACGCACTATCGTGATCCGTCGTCGAATCCTCCGCCAACCCGAGCAAAGCGATACATGGTTCACTCCGCGCGAACACCTGTCTGGACATGGTTTCTGCCGGTTTTGGGCATTCTGCTTTTTGCCGGCGCGACGGCTACAGGTTTCGGCGAAAATTTTGCGTCCGACCCGCTGGGTATCGCAATTGCGGTGATTCTTGTGCCGCTGCTCATGTCTGCCGTCTTCGCGGCAGTCTATCACGCTGAAGAGGTGGCGCACGTTACGGGCGAGCCGGTTGGAACGCTGGTCCTGACGATTGCGGTTACGGTTATCGAGCTGGCGCTAATCGTATCGTTGATGCTGACCGGAAAGGCCGCTTCGACGCTTGTTCGCGATACGGTATTTTCCGTGATCATGATCATCACCACCGGCTTGGTGGGACTTTGTATTTTGGTCGGCGGGCTTCGTTATCGTGAGCAGAGCTTTGACGTCACGTCGGCAAAGATCTATCTCGCAATGCTGATCGTGTTGACGACGCTGTCGATCATTCTGCCGAATTATACGAGTTCGGCTCCCGGACGGCTTTATTCAACGAGCCAACTCGCTTTCATCAGCGTCGCCATCATTGCGCTTTACGGTGTGTTTCTGTTCACCCAGACTGTCCGGCATCGCGATTACTTTACCGGTGACCGCGAGGAGTTCGGAGCGACACCGCCGCCAAAAGGGCGGATACTCACTTCAATTATTTTTCTATGCGTCGCACTTTCGGCTGTGGTTCTGCTCGCCAAGCTCTTCGCAATAGAAATTAATGCGGGCGTCGCAGCGATCGGCGCACCGGCGGGCGTCAGCGGCGTTGTCATCGCACTTATCGTTCTGCTTCCGGAATCTATCGCGGCAGTTGGTGCGGCCAGCCGCGATAATCTGCAGAGAAGTCTCAACTTGGCGCTGGGTTCGTCACTTGCGACCATTGGACTGACGATTCCGGCGATCGCAGGGGCGAACATCTTTCTTCAAAAGTCACTTATCCTCGGCCTCGATCCCCGCGACTTGGCGTTGGTTATGATGACCCTTGCAGCGAGTATCCTTACATTCGGTACTGGGCGGACCAATGTGCTCTTCGGCTTCCTGCACCTCGTCATTTTCGGAACTTTTCTGTTTCTTGCGTTCGTGCCCTAACCAAAACCCTCATTATTCGGTGGCCGCGGTAGCTAAAAATCAACGCGTCTGGCTGATATGCGGCCCATGCCTCTTGCCGGGCGGAGGGCATTTGCAGATAAGCACGGCAAGATTTGTTGTTTCGAGCACCTGACCCGACTTCGATCCGAGATGGACATGGTTCGCGCCTCAGCGTCCGATACTCCGATAGCAACCGTGCGCCCCGAATGGGCGAAAGCGCGGCGTATCGTCGTGAAGATCGGCTCGGCGCTACTGACGGATCAGACAACCGGACGTATTAAAACCGATTGGCTCAACTCCTTAATGGATGACGTGGCTGAACTCGCGAAGGCGGGGAAGGAGATCGTGCTTGTCTCCTCCGGCTCGATCGCGTTGGGCCGGCACGCTTTGAATCTGCCCAAAGGACCGCTGGAGCTCGAACAGAGCCAGGCGGCGGCATCCGTCGGTCAGATCAGCCTGGCACATGCCTATCAAGAGTTAGCGGCGGCGCGAGGACTTACCGCGGCGCAAATTCTTCTTACGCTCGGCGATACGGAAGAACGTCGCCGATATCTCAACGCGCGAAACACGATCGAGGTTTTGCTTGCTCTCAAGGCCGTTCCGGTTGTCAACGAAAACGATACTGTTGCGACGGCCGAAATCCGCTACGGCGATAATGATCGACTGTCGGCGCGCGTCGCGTCCATGGTTTCGGCGGATTGCCTTGTGCTGCTGTCCGACGTCGACGGACTTTATACAGCTCCCCCGAACGACAATCCGAATGCCAATCATATCCCGCTCGTCACCGAGATTTCACCCGAGATTGAAGCAATGGCAGGCGATGCCGGCACTGAGCTTTCCAAGGGTGGGATGAAGACCAAGATCGAAGCGGGCAAGATTGCGCTCGCGTCGGGGACTGACATGGTCATCACAACCGGAAAGGTGCTCCATCCGCTGCGGACTATTTCGGAAGGCGCGCGCGTCACATGGTTTATCGCTAAGTCCGATCCAGTTACGGCGAAGAAGCGCTGGATTCACGGTCAACTTGTGCCGAACGGACAAGTCTTTCTCGACGCGGGCGCGGAAAAAGCGTTGGCTTCGGGCAAAAGTCTGCTTCCAGCGGGCGTCACACGGGTTGACGGCTCGTTCGATCGGGGGGACGCCGTTATTATCCGAGCCGCAGATGGACGGGAGCTTGGTCGCGGTCTTGTCGCCTATGCGGCGGACGATGCCCGGCGTATCATAGGCAAGCGTTCGAGCGAAATCGCCGCGATCCTGGGTTTTGAAGGACGCGATACGCTGATCCATCGAGATGATATGGCGCTGACGAGGAAATAGCGATGAACAGACCGGAGCGCATCGAGAATGAGACCGCGGAGCTGATGCGCGGCATTGGCGAAGCCGCGAAAAAGGCGAGCCGCCGACTGGCGGTGGCCACAACGGAAGAGAAGAACGCGGCGCTTCTCGCAGCGGCGAAAGCTTTGCGCGCGGCAACCCCAACGATCCTCGCGGAGAATGCCAAAGACATCGAGGCCGCGAAAGCTGCGGGCCGTCCTGCCGCGTTCGTGGACCGCCTGTTGCTGGACGAAAAGCGTATCAACGGTATCGCCGTAGGACTTGAAGAGATCGCGGCGCTTCCCGATCCGGTCGGAACAGTGCTCGCAGAATGGACGCGGCCGAATGGTCTCAAGTTTCAGCGCGTGCGTGTTCCGCTGGGGACGATCGGCATTATCTACGAGAGCCGTCCGAACGTGACGGCGGATGCCGGGGCTTTGGCACTGAAGGCCGGAAATGCCGCTATTTTGCGTGGCGGCTCGGAGAGCCATCATTCAAGCGTCGCCATTCACGTATGTCTCGTTGAAGGCTTGCGTGCGGCGGGCTTACCAGAAGCGGCTATTCAACTCGTACCGACGACGGATCGAGAGGCGGTCGGAGCGATGCTCCGCGGCTTGAACGGTTCTGTAGACGTCATCGTCCCGCGTGGCGGCAAGGGGCTCGTGCAGCGCGTGCAGGATGAAGCGCGCGTTCCTGTCTTCGCGCATCTCGAAGGCATCTGCCACACCTATGTCGATCAAGGTGCGGACATGGGGAAAGCCGTGCCGCTGGTTGTGAATGCGAAGATGCGGCGCACGGGGATTTGCGGCGCAACGGAATGCTTGCTAGTCGATCAGAATGCGCATGGAGATATCCTCGCTCCGCTGGTGAAAGCTCTTCTCGATGCGGGTTGCGAGGTTCGCGGCGACGAGGCGACGCGGAAAGTCGATCCGCGCGTTAAGTCTGCGCAGCCCGACGACTACGGCAAAGAGTTTCTCGATGCGATTATCGCGGTGAAGATGGTCGATGGCGTCGACGGCGCGATCGAGCACATCGCGCGTTATGGTTCGCAGCATACGGATGCGATCATCACCGAATGCGAGGCGACGGCAGAGCGGTTCCTAAACCGTGTTGATTCCGCGATCGTGATCGTCAATGCGTCGACGCAGTTCGCTGACGGCGGAGAGTTTGGGTTTGGCGGCGAGATCGGCATCGCGACCGGCAAGATGCACGCGCGCGGACCGGTTGGCGTCGAGCAATTGACGAGCTTCAAATACAAGGTGCGCGGCGACGGCCAGATGCGGCCGAAGTGAGCACCGCGGATGAGGCACACCTGATTTGACGCGAAAGATTTCGCTGCAGAGCTTCGGTTCGCTTCGCGTCCGTACGCCCCTTTGTCTTCCCGGCCAGCGCGTCGGGATTATGGGCGGCTCGTTCAATCCTCCGCATGCCGGACACCAAATTGCGGCCGAAGCTGCGATGCGGCGGCTTGGCCTCGATCAGGTTTGGTGGCTGATCACGCCCGGCAATCCGCTCAAATCGCATGACGGGTTGTCGTCGTTTAGCCGCCGGATGGCGCTCGTCCGCTCGTTTGCGCGCGGCCCGCATATGAAGATTACGGGGTTCGAACGGGATCTCGGGACGCGCTATACCGCTGCGACTCTCGCGTTTTTGAAGCGCCGGCATCCTGGCGTCCGATTCGTCTGGATCATGGGGGCCGACAATCTTGCATCTTTCGACCGCTGGCAGCATTGGCGGAGCATTGCGGAGACGATGCCGATTGCCGTCGTCGACAGGCCGGGCTGGCGGCTCCGGGGGCTATCGTCGAAGGCTGCGCTCGCACTTTCGCGTTGGCGATTGCCGGAATCTGAGGCCCGGTCGCTGGCGGCACGTGAGCCTCCGGCTTGGTTGTTGCTGACGATCCGATTATCCGATCTTTCTTCGACCGCCTTGCGCAACGCCGCAGCGCCCGCAGACGTGCTAGCGCCCTAGCGCATTGAAAATTATGACGTTTTCACGACAAGTCGCGTCCCGATTTTATTTGCGAGCTGGTCCGACGCCGTTTAATATATTGCCAGTCCGGAATTGGCCGGACCGTCTGACAGCGGGTTTCAACCAGCAAAGGATGTTTACCGCTTGATCCGAACCACAACCGAGGCCGCTCGCAAGAGCACCTCTCTGGCCCAGTCCGCCGCCAAGGCGCCGGATGCGGCTGCTCTCCTCGATGACGTCGTCCGATGGCTTGACGACGCGAAAGCCGAGGAAATCGTTTCTATCCCCCTCGAAGGAAAATCAGCGCTCGGCGATTTTATGGTCGTCGCTTCCGGCCGTAATGACCGGCATGTCGCCGCCATTGCGGAGCAGCTGCGTGAGAAATTGAAAGCGCGGGGCGAGGCGCGCGTCAGGGTCGAAGGTCTGAGCGCCTGCGACTGGGTGCTGATCGATACGGGCGATGTCATCGTCCACGTCTTCCGGCCCGAGGTTCGCGAGTTCTACAACCTCGAGAAGATGTGGCAGGCGGAGATTCCGCCGGATGCTTCGCGTGGCGACAGCTCGCAGCACTGACGCAGCTGCAGTTTCACCGTTTTGAATCGGACGCGGCCGAGCGCCTTGGCCGCGGAGCGTTTGATTGATGCGCATTGCGATCTCGGCGATCGGTAAATTGAAAGACGCCGAAGAGCGCGCCATCGTCGAGCGCTACGTGAAGCGGCTCAATGGGGCAGGCAGGCCGCTGGGCCTTGGTCCGATCGATATCCATGAGATTCCTGAAAGCCGTGCTCCCGATACAGGCGAGCGCAAGCGCGATGAATCGGTACGACTGATCAAGGACATTGGCGGTGGCGACACCGTCGTGGTGCTGGAGCCCACGGGAAAATTGCTGACGAGCGAAGCATTTGCCGGGTTCGTTCGCGATACGCGCGATGGTGGGTGCAAGTCGTGTTTTTTCCTTATCGGAGGCCCGGACGGCCACGGCGAAGCTGCTCTCGGCAGGGCGTCGCTGAAGCTGTCCCTCGGTGCGCTGACGCTTCCACATGGGCTTGCGCGCGTCGTTCTGATCGAGCAGCTTTATCGGGCAGCGACCATTCTTTCGGGGCATCCCTATCATCGGGCATAAAGTAATGGCGGAAGGAACAGCGGACGTTGGACGGAGCGATGGGGCTGCTCCTGCGCTCGCCAAGTACAGCTTTCCACCGATCGTTACGCTGGAAGCGCGTCTACTTATCCTCGGCACTTTGCCGGGAGAGGAGTCGCTGCGGCTTCGGCAATATTACGGGCACCCGAGGAATCACTTCTGGCCATTGATTGCCGCGATTTTTGGTGAGCCGTTATCCGCGGTGTACCCAGAGCGTGTGCAGCTTTTGCAGCGGAATAGATGCGCGCTTTGGGATGTGCTCGAAAAAGCCGAACGCATCGGAAGCTCCGACGCCGCCATCCGGAACCCAACAGCAAATCCGTTCGCGACATTCTTTTCCGACTATCCGGAGATCAAGACGATTGCCTTCAACGGACAGAAGGCGCGCGACTTGTTCCGGCGCCATGTAGTGAAGCCAGGTCTTGTTTCCGAGCACGATTTCACGATGCTCGACTTGCCATCGTCCAGCCCGCTTTACACGCGACCTCTGGAAGAAAAACTCGCAGTCTGGCGCGAAAAGCTCGCTCCCGTGATTATGGCTCGCTAAAAGTTACGTGCGAAATAGTCGATGCCGAATTGCGGAAGGAAGCGGCGCATGGCGGCTGCAAGATAGGTCGGAACAGTGACGTAGTAGTGTCGGTGCGGACGCATGCTTTCGACCGCGTGTACGAGCCGTTTGCTGACGGCTTCGGGCTCAAGCTTGAACTTCATTTGGCCGCCAGCTTTCATCCGTTCGAGACGCGTACGATAGACGTCTCTATGCGATGAACTTTCGATGTCGATCGTTGCGAGAAGCCGTTCGACTGCGTGCTCTACGAAGCGAGACCGGATCGGTCCGGGCTCGATCAGCGCAACATGGATGCCTGAGCCTTCAAGTTCCAAACGCAACGATGTCGTCAACGCTTCGAGAGCAAATTTCGAAGCGCAGTAGGCGCCACGATAAGGCGCGACCACCATACCCAAAACAGACGAGCAGTTGACAATGCGCCCGGCGCCGTTCTTGCGCATGGCTGGGATCAAGCGCCGCGTGAGATCGTGCGTGCCGACAAGGTTGACTTCGAGCTGTTGGCGCAAAAGCGCCGGGGTTAGATCTTCGACGGCTCCAGGTTGTCCGAAGGCTGCATTGTTGAACAAAGCATCGAGGCGACCCCGCGTCAGTTCCAGAGTGCGGATAGCGCATGTTGCGATCGACTGGGGATCGGCGAGTTCGAGGTGAAGGGCTTCGACGCCTTCGTAATTCGTGAGCCGGGCGAGATCTTCGGGTTTACGTGCCGTAGCAAGGACGCGCCAGCCCCGCTGCTTCATCGTTCGGGCTGCGTCGAGACCGATGCCCGAGGAGCATCCTGTGATGAGTATTGAGCGTGCCATGTCGTCGCGAATCCGACCCCCGGAAGAGCGTTAGAACGCTTCCGTGTATATCGTCAGATTCCCAAGGTGCAAATCCTGTCGCGGTTCAGCACATGGCGCTCGCCGGCCGGATTATCTCTTGAACTTTGCGAGGGTGTGGCCGCTCTCGTCTTTCAAAAGAAGCATATTATTGTCGATCACGAAGGATCGGGCCGCCTGAAGGGCCGCGAAGTACTGCGACTCGGTCTCGATTTTTCCTTCGCACATCATTTTGGTCGAGACGAGCGGACCGATTTGAATGGCGTCGTCTTCGATCGTGATCGGACCATTGAAGCGATTGCAGCCGCCGGTTCCGGATGCTCTGTCGGTCGTATATTCGAGCGTCGGGCCGGTAACGGGCTTGCCATTCAATTCGATGGCTGTCCAACTTGCGGTGATCGGGCCGTCATCATCGTCAGCACGTGCCAGTGTGCCAAAGGTGAGGGCGAGTGCTCCGATAAGGAGAGCTGTGGTACATCTCATGATCCTACTCTCCGATTGCGCTTTTAGTTGGCGCCTTCGAGAAGGCGCCGCGCGATGACCTGGGCCTGAATCTCGGCAGCGCCCTCGAAGATGTTTAGAATGCGCGCATCGCAGAGCACCCGGCTAACCGGATATTCGAGTGCGAAGCCGTTGCCGCCGTGGATCTGCAAGGCATTGTCGGCATTGGCCCATGCCACACGGGCGCCGAGCAACTTCGCCATGCCGGCTTCAAGGTCGCAGCGCCGCCCTGCATCCTTCTGACGTGCGGAGAAATAGGTGAGCTGGCGAGCGATCATCGTCTCGACGGCCATCATCACGACCTTGTTGCGAACGCGCGGGAACGAATAGATCGGCTTGCCGAACTGGTTACGTTCCAGCGCGTATTTCAGGCCAAGGTCCATTGCGCATTGGGCGACGCCGACAGCGCGTGCAGCTGTCTGAATGCGTGCGCCTTCGAATGTATTCATCAGTTGCTTGAAGCCCTGACCTTCGACGCCGCCGAGAAGGTTCTCTGCCGGGACTTCGAAATTATCGAAGGAAATGTCGTATTCCTTCATGCCGCGATAGCCGAGCACTTCGATTTCGCCGCCCGTCATGCCTTCCGCAGGAAAAGGATTTTCGTCGCTGCCGCGAGGCTTCTCGGCAAGGAACATCGAGAGTCCTTTGTAACCCGGCTCGTTCGGGTTGGTCCGCGTGAGGACGGTCATGATGTCGGCGCGTACAGGATGCGTGATCCAGGTCTTCTGGCCGGTGATTTTGTAGGTATCGCCGTCTTTCACGGCGCGTGTTTTTAGCGATGCGAGGTCCGAACCCGTGTTCGGCTCCGTGAAGACGGCCGTCGGAAGCATTTCGCCGGTAGCAATTTTCGGCAGGTACTTCTCTTTCTGCTCCGGTGTGCCGTTGTGCAGGATCAACTCGCCTGCGATCTCGGCACGCGTTCCGAGCGAGCCGACACCGATGTAACCACGCGACAATTCCTCGGAGGCGACGCACATGGATTCCTTGCCAAGCGCCATACCGCCGAATTCTTCCGGCAGTGCCAAGCCGAAGACGCCAAGCTCAGCGAGTTTCGAGATAACTTCGAGGGGAATGTACTCGTTCTTGAGATGCCACTCATGCGCGTGGGGAACGACTTCGTCGAGCGAGAACTTGCGCATCAGATCTTGAATCTGTGCATGCGTTTCATCGAGGCCGGTGTCGCCGAACGTCATTGCTTCGGGCTGCGCCGCGATCAGCTCGCCCAAACGAGCCTTGACCGCTTCGGATCCGCCTTCCTCAACGAGGTCGGCGATCGAATCTTCAAAGCGGCGAATGTCGGCTTTCGGGACGCCGAGCGCATCGGGCCGGGCGATTTCGAGCTGGCTCATCGGAATGCCGTTGGCCACCTGCGCGCCGTACTCGGCGAAGGCGGCGATCAGCAAAAGCTGCTCGAACTCTCCGAAGCGCCCTTCGCTATTGAGGCGATTGGCCCAATCGTGCATTTGGCGGAGGCCTTCGACGGTCGTCGCGAGCCACGCCAGTCCGTGTGCGGAGTGCTGGGCGTTATCGATGCCGCCGGCTTCCTGTATTTTAACGCGCACCCCGGCCTTCGCGGCTTGCAGGATGCGGTCTGCTCCGGTGACGGCTTCGCCGCAGCGCTCTATGAGTTTCTCGGTTCCTGCGGACAGAATGTTAGCTCCGGCCTTCAACGGCGCGACGGACATGCAGATCTCCTGAAAAGTGGCCGGGCGAATGCTTGGGTTAATCCCAGCGAACCTGGCGCTGATCAAGTTTTCAATGAGGGTGATCAGTTCACTAATCAGGGGGAATAAGCCAACTGCCCAGAGACCGCAACCCGTGCGCCGACGCAGGCTCGTTGGGGCAAGGTCTTTCGGATCGGACCTGCCGCCTAACGGTTAATCGATGGAAGGGCATCGGAGCGGGACAGTGTGTCCCAAAGGGTATTGGACCGGAAGACCGACTGCCGCAGTGTGGACCTCGTGCGGGCGAGTCACTACGTTTCGCCGAAAACAAATAGGCAAGAGAGCGGATTATCTATGAAGCGGATGCGCAGGCTGTTCGAGGCCCTTTATCGGCTTTACGAGCATTCGGGCTTCGCCATGGCCGGCGCCGTCGCCTTTTCGTTCGTCGTTTCGCTCTTTCCTTTTTGCATTTTTCTGGGTGCTCTTTCGGGCTTGTTCGGCGGTCGCGAACTCGCACAGGACGCAGTCAACCAGCTCTTCGCGATTCTGCCTGAGCCGGTCGCCAAGGGGCTGGCGCCGGAAGTGATGGCTGTGATGGGGTCGCGGCGCATCGATCTTCTTACTGTCAGTGCGTTCCTCGCTCTGTTCTTTGCGACCAGCGCGATTGAAACGCTCCGTGCGGCCCTTAATGGGGCTTACCGGGCTCGCGAGACTCGGCCCTATCCGCTCTGTCTATTGATCAGCATGTCGTTTGTTTTCGTAAGCGCGCTGTCGACGCTTGTTCTGACATGGGCTGTCGTTATTGGGCCGGGTGTGATCGGTGCGGCGATTGCGTCTCAGTTTCAATCGGAATGGCTCAAAACTCTGTTTGACTCGACGTCGCTCGGCCCCGGTGTGCGTTATGGTTTGGCCGGCACGGTGATCGCGGCGCAGCTTCTCGCCCTGCATCTGTGGCTCGCCGCAGGACGTCGGCGTCTGGCGGACGTTTGGCCCGGGGTCGTCCTCTCAATCTTCCTCTGGCTGGCGCTTGCCGGCCTTTGGTCGCGCTATCTGGCGTTTACGAACTATTCGTTGTTTTACGCGGGACTTTCGCAGCTGATGATCGCTTTGATTTTCTTTCAGTTTACTGCGATCACGATTTTGCTCGGCGCCGAATTCAATCGCGGCATTATTGAGATGAAACGGATGCGGCGGGAAGCGGCCGAGCGGGCCGCGTTCGGATCGGGATCGCCGAGTTGAGTGCGGTCGTTCCAGTAGTGTGAAGGAGAGGGGAACAAATCCCCCTCGTCCGGCCATCGGCACCTTCCCCTTGGGGAGACGGAAGAATTAGCGCGGTTGGGTCCCGGCTTCGATGACGTCTTCAAGCGTCCGAAGGCCCGTGGTCGGTGCGGAGACGAGCACTGCCATATTGCCCGGTTTGTGCTCATTCCTCATCATGCGCATGTGTGCCTTGGGGATCTGCTCCCACGACAGGACTTCCGACATGCAGGGGTCGATACGGCGCTCGATAACGAGGCGGTTGGCTTGGCTTGCCTGCATGAGGTTTGCGAAGTGGGAGCCCTGGACGCGCTTCTGGTGCATCCACAAATAGCGGGCGTCCATCGTCAGATTATAGCCGGTGGTGCCTGCACAAATGACGACCATACCGCCGCGCTTTACGACCTGCACGGAAACGGCGATCGTCGATTCTCCGGGGTGCTCAAAGACGCAATCTACGTTCACGCCCTTGCCGGTGATGTCCCAAATTGCCTTGCCGAACTTGCGCATCTCCTTCAGCCACTCGTTATATTCCGGCGTGCCGACTTTCGGGAGCTGTCCCCAGCATTTGAAATCTTTGCGATTAATGACGCCCTTGGCGCCGAGCTGGAGGACGTAATCGCGCTTGTCTTCTTCCGAAACGATGCCAATGGCATTGGCACCCGACGTTGCGCAGAGCTGGACCGCAAAGCTGCCAAGGCCGCCCGATGCTCCCCAGACAAGAACGTTGTGCCCAGGTCGCAGAACGTGCGGGCGGTGGCCGAAAAGCATGCGGTAGGCCGTCGCCAAAGTCAGCGTATAGCAGGCACTTTCTTCCCACGTCAGGTGCTTCGGGCGTTCAAGAAGCTGGCGGTCCTGGACGCGGCAGAACTGCGCGAACGAGCCATCCGGCGTCTCGTATCCCCAGATGCGCTGGCTCGGCGAAAACATCGGATCGCCGCCGTTGCACTCTTCATCGTCGCCGTCATCCTGGTTGCAGTGGATGACGACCTCATCGCCGACCTTCCAACGCTTTACCTTGGAACCGACGGCCCAGACGATGCCGGACGCATCGGATCCTGCGATGTGATAAGGAAATTTGTGAACGTCGCGGATCGGTGAAATAGGTATGCCGAGTGAAGCCCAGACACCGTTGTAATTGACGCCCGCAGCCATGACGAGCACGAGCACGTCGTGACTGTCGAGCTCCCAGGTCGGAACGACCTCGATCTGCATCGCTTTGTCGGGTTCGCCATGGCGTTCTTCGCGAATCGTCCAGGCATACATATTTTTTGGCACGTGTCCGAGCGGAGGAATTTCCCCGATCTCGTAAAGGTCCTTCTTGACCCCAGTTTCGGGCGATTGGGCGGCTTTTGCCGCGTCACTTTTTGTTGCCACGTTTTGGCTCGACATTGGTGCTGCGTCTCCCGACATTCCCGCGACGAGGGCCATTCTGGCTCGTCTTCTTCGCGCGTCCTCACGTCCCGTTGAGGGATCGCAGTATGAAGCACGTTTTTGCGCTGCAATGAAGGGGTCGGGGCCCGCTAAGCATGCGGGGGCCGCAAGAACTCCTTAACTGCATATCTTTATCCTAAGCCTCTACAAGACTTGAGGCGTTTTGCCACCCGCTTGTTCGCCGCACGTCCCCGATCGGATGACCGCAATGCAAGACCTGATGTGGCAGCTCAAAAATACCGATTCCTTCACGTTTTATACCGCTGCGGTGTTCACGGCCCTCGTTTTCTGGTTTATCCGCGAAATCGTGGACGCGCCGACGCTCGCGGTCGGGGCTGTTCCAGTTCTGATGGCGGGGGGCCTTTTGGCGCCGATTTTCTTTCGCGCCGAGATGATTACCCTTGCTTACGATCATGATACCAATCTTGCCGCGGTCGTCGGGGTGGGCGTTTTGGCGGGGCTCGCCTTAGTGATTGGAATGAAATGGCTGGGAACGTTGTTTGTCGAATACCGCGTGCGGCGTACACGCCTTGCTCCAATGGCGGGTCGCCAGCGCGTGCGACGCTAGCTTGATCTGGACCTAGGCTCGGCCGTAAAAGCGCGAGAGCGCGGCGAACTTCCGTTTTGTCTTTCCGCGACATTCATTTACTTTACAATCGCTTAAGCCGTTCATCGTTCCTGAGCCGAAAGACGCACTTCGTATGCCGGAAACCAAGACCGAAAATTCGACCAAGAGCAAAGAGGGCAAGCCCGAACGCGACAAGCCCTGGCTGTTTCGGACTTACGCCGGCCATTCCACGGCGGCCAAGTCGAACGCCCTCTATAAAAAGAACCTTTCGAAGGGACAGACCGGCCTTTCGATCGCCTTCGATCTTCCGACGCAGACAGGCTACGATTCCGATCACGAACTGGCTCGCGGAGAGGTCGGCAAGGTGGGCGTTCCGGTGTCCCATCTCGGAGACATGCTGACGCTGCTCGACGGTATTCCGCTCGATCAAATGAATACGTCCATGACGATCAATGCGACCGCCGCTTGGCTGCTGTCGCTTTATATCGCCGTTGCGGACCAGACCGGCGCTTCGCGCGTGAAGCTCACCGGCACCATTCAGAACGATATCATCAAGGAATACTTGTCGCGCGGAACTTATGTGTTTCCGCCCGAGCCGTCTCTTCGGCTGATCAAGGACACTATCGTTTTCTCGACGAAAAACGTCCCGAAGTGGAATCCGACGAACGTCTGTTCCTACCATCTTCAGGAAGCGGGCGCGACGCCGGTTCAGGAGCTTGCCTACGCACTCGCAACGGCCATCGCCGTTCTCGACACTGTAAAGGCTTCGGGGGAAGTCCCGGCGGATGAATTCGGCAATGTGGTCGGACGCATCTCTTTCTTCGTCAACGCGGGCATGCGCTTTATTACCGAGATGTGCAAGATGCGCGCGTTCAACGAGCTTTGGGATGAAATCACGCGCGACCGATACGGTGTTGCCGACGCGAAGCACCGCCGATTCCGTTATGGTGTGCAGGTGAACTCGCTTGGCCTAACCGAACCGCAAGCCGAGAACAACGTCTATCGTATTCTTCTCGAAATGCTGGCGGTTACCCTATCGAAGAATGCGCGCGCGCGTGCCGTGCAGTTGCCTGCCTGGAACGAGGCGCTGGGACTGCCGCGTCCCTGGGATCAGCAGTGGTCGCTCAGGATGCAGCAGATTGTTGCCTACGAAACCGACCTTCTGGAATACGGCGACATCTTTGACGGTTCGACGGAAGTTGCGAAGAAGGTCGCCGCTCTTAAGGAAGAGGCGAAGGCGGAACTTGCGACGATCGACAAGATGGGCGGCGCCGTGGCGGCGATCGACTACATGAAACGGCGGCTTGTCGAGAGTAATACGTCGCGGCTTTCGCAGATCGAAACCGGCGACCTGACCGTTGTTGGCGTCAACAGGTTCACCGAGGGCGAGCCGTCGCCGCTTTCCGCCGGTTCGGATGCGATCATGGTCGTCGATCCGGCCGTCGAAGCCGAGCAGATCGAGCGTCTAAAAGCGTGGCGCGCCAACCGGGATGCGAAGAAAGCTGAAAAAGCACTTGCCGAGGTCGAGCGGGCCGCGAAAGAGGGCCGCAACATCATGGAAGCTTCTATCGAGGCGGCCAAAGCGGGGGTTACGACCGGTGAGTGGGGTACGACTCTGCGCAAAGTCTTCGGCGAATACCGGGCGCCCACGGGCGTCGCTCAGGCCGCTGTCGCTCGTGATAGCACGCAACTCGAAGCTGTTCGTGCACGAGTAGACGAGGTTTCCGACAGGCTTGGGCGGCGCATCAAGTTTCTCGTCGGCAAGCCGGGACTCGACGGGCATTCGAACGGAGCGGAACAAATCGCGGTACGCGCGCGCGACGTGGGTATGGAAGTCGTTTACGAGGGCATTCGTCTGACCCCGGCGCAGATCGTCCGTGCGGCGGTGGATGAGGCCGTGCATGTGGTCGGCTTGTCCATTTTGTCCGGGTCGCACGTTCCGCTCGTCAAGGATGTCATGGAGCGGATGCGCAAAGAGGGGCTCGACGACGTGCCGGTGGTTGTGGGCGGCATCATTCCTCCCGAGGACGAAAAAGCGCTGAAGGCGTTCGGTGTTGCCGCCGTCTATACGCCGAAGGACTTCCAGCTGAACGATATCATGGCCGATATTGTCCGTTTGGTTGACCGGCACGCGCAGGCGGCGGCCTGAGTGGCCTGCGCTCGGGAATGAACCGCGCGGCATTGACGCCACGGGTTAACGCCGGCGAGACGGCTGCCGTCACGGAACGGATGACACCATCGGGCCGGTCTGGTACACGCACCGCGTTTTAAGGAGCTTCAACGTGCGCGACGATGTACGGCGGCGGCTTGATCGGGCGATTTGGCTCGAACGCGCGAAATACGCAGCAATTGGGCTGGGTGTTCTCGCGGCGATCGGCTTGGCTTTCGGCTATGAGACTTTGGACCTGAAGGTTGACAACAAGGAAGTCGCCGGCAAGGTGACCGACATTCAGCCGCTGGTCACGAGATCGAGTACGGCGGAAGCTGAAGGCGAGAACGTGATTGTCCAGCTCGACCATGGTCCCCTGGTCCGTGTGCTGGCGTATAAATCTCGCGGGCTCAAGATCGGCGATAAAATCGAGGTTGTGGAACATCACCACGCGACCGGCCGCGTGACGCATACCCTTAAATAGGCTTTATCGCGCGTTGACGGCGCGTGCGATGCCGGTATAGATCGCCCCTTCTCGCCCGTTTCGGGCGCTAGCCTCAGTGGCGGAACGGTAGACGCGGCAGACTCAAAATCTGCTATCCGCAAGGGTGTGGGGGTTCGAGTCCCTCCTGAGGCACCATTTAGCCCTCCAAGAGCGTCCAGTACCTTCCAAAAACGTCTTATAAATCCAATGTTTCATAGGGACTTGCAGTCCTAGAACATTTGGTGGTTTCCGTTGGCAGCCGAGCAAATTGGGGGTATTCTTGGGGGTATCTTGATCTAGCTTGACTGGACGACATGCCCCTGACCGATACCGCTATCCGGCGCACAAAGCCCGCTGCCAGGCCCTACAAACTTGCCGACGGCGGCGGCCTGTTTTTACTGATCAACCCGACCGGCTCGCGCCTCTGGCGGTTGAAATATCGAGTGGATGGCCGCGAGAAGCTTCTCGCGATTGGCCCATATCCGGACGTGACGTTGGCGAAGGCACGTGAGCGTCGAGATGATGCAAAAAAGACTATCGCAGACGGCGGCGATCCATCCGCTCGGAAAAAGCAGGCGCGCAAGGAAGCCAAGGCCGCCGAGACGAACACATTCCGGGCCATCGCGGAAGAGCATCTTGCCAAGCTGGCGCGCGAAGGCTTGGCGGAAATCACGCTTGGTAAAAGGCGGTGGCTGCTTGATTTTGCCTACCCGCTTTTCGGCGATCGGGACGTGAAATCCATTTCATCGGCAGATGTGTTGCAGGTGCTCCGCCGGGTTGAGGTCAAAGGACATCACGAAACAGCACGGCGGTTGCGTTCCGTTATCGGCTCCGTCTTCCGCTATGCCATCGCGACAGCGCGCATCGAAAACGATCCTACCATTGCTCTACGGGGCGCGCTTACAACCCCGAAGGTTCATCATCGGCCTGCCGTCACTTCAGCTCCGGAGCTTGGCAGGCTTCTGCGGGCCATTGACACCTATCAGGGGCAACCGGCCACATGTGCCGCGTTGCAGCTCATGCCGATCCTCTTCCCGCGCCC
>NZ_DASZTY010000008.1:0-4540 GCF_035548195.1 Hyphomicrobium sp. | reverse complement strand
GCGATCCGCTGGGACGATCCCGCAATCGGCATAGAATGGCCGGTTGCCGATCCAATCCTGTCGGCGCGCGATGCATCCGCTCCCTTGCTCTCACAAGTGGGCCGGCTGCCGAAATTTTCCGCGTGATCCGTGCGCATCCTGATCACAGGCACGACGGGACAGGTCGGGTCCGCGCTTGTCGATCGCTTTCGCGGCTTCGGCACTCTGATTGCCGCCGATCGCGGGATGCTCGATCTGTCGAAGCCGGTTGAAATCGCCAAGCAACTCGATGCGCTCAAGCCCGACATCATCATCAATCCAGCCGCCTATACGGCGGTCGATCGCGCCGAGGATGAGCGCGAATTGGCTTTTCTGGTGAATGCGAAAGGTCCCGAAGCCATCGCGCGCTGGGCTGCCGCAAGGCGCGTGCCGCTGGTGCATTTCTCAACCGATTACGTTTTCGACGGCGCCGGCGAAAAGCCCTGGCGCGAGGACGATCCTGTCGCGCCGCTCAATGCCTACGGCGCGAGCAAGCTTGCCGGCGAAGAGGCGATCCGCGCGGCCGGCGGCCCGCACCTCATTCTCCGCACCGCCTGGGTCTATGCCGCGCGAGGGAAGAATTTCCTGCGCACCATCGCGCGTCTTGCCAAAGAGCGGGAAGAATTGCGCATTGTCGGCGATCAGATCGGCGCCCCGACGACGGCGGCAATGATCGCGGATACGGTCGCGAACATCGTTCACCCCAATACCGCCGACCTTGCTCGTGCGTTCGCGTCGGCGAAAAACGTCGTTCATCTCGCCGCAAGCGGATACACGAGTTGGTGCGGCTTTGCCGCCGCTATCGTCGACGGACTGAAGCGGCGCGGCGTTGCGCTCGCGGCGCAGCGCGTCGTGCCGATCGCCTCGAAGGATTATCCGACCAAGGCGAAACGGCCGCTCAATTCGCGACTTGATATGCAGCGGCTGCGTACGGCCTTCAACATCGTGACGCCGCAATGGGAAGCGCTGCTCGAGCCGGAGTTGGACCTGTTCGTGATGAACGGATAAGGAGCCTGCGTCTCCGGCTCCGATCAGGCAAAGCGCTCGCGAATGGAGCGTAAAACCAGCAGGCCGATGATCCAGAATGCAAAGGCCACCAGGCCAACGCTAACCACCGACCAGAACCTGTTGGGATAAACTGCACTCTGCGGCAAGCTCGGCCGCACATAAGGGGTAATATAAAGATGCTGCGATGCCGCGTTGGCGCGCGCCTGATCTAGCGCCTGCATGGTACTCGTCACCATCGCCTGCGCAAACTGGACTTCGAGATTGATCTGCTCGTAATCCCCGACGACTTTGGACAATGCTGTGCCGTTTACACCCTTGCCCACGTCAGCCTCTGTCGCGGCCAGCTGTTCCTTGACGGATTTGATTTGATTTTTGAGCGTCACGACCACCGGAGAATTCTGCTGCAAGTTCTGACGTTCGTACGTGGCGAGCTGCGTCTCCAGTGATGCCAGGTTGGCGCGCTGCGTCTGCACTAGCGTCGAGTTGCTTGCTGCAACGCTCGCCGTCGGATCGATTACGCCAACGCGATTGCGATACTCTGTCAACTTCGCTCGATTTTTTCTAAGCCTATCCTGCGCGCGCTCGACTTCCTTCTCGGCAAACCGCACTGCGTCGTTCTGCGAGCGATTGGATAGCTTATTGACGAGTTCTTCCGAGAGCGAGACCATTGTGTTCGCGATCAGCAGTGCATCTTCCGCTGAAAATGCGCGCACTGTCGCAGTCGCAAGGCCTGTTACCTGATCGAAATTCGCCCTGACCATCGATTGCCAATACGGCACGAAACTCTCAATCGGCTTGGACGAGTCGAACCGCGACCACCAATCGATGTTCGAAGAGGAATAGCGGTCAATCAGGTGGATACGCTTCTGCAATTCTTCGACCGCCGAACGGCTGAGTAGATAATCGGTAACAAGATAGTTGTCGTTGCTGGCCGAACTCGCACCGCCACCCAGCACAGCCGTTAGACCGGTCGGCAATGAAGTCGCGCCGGGGGACGTATCCTGAACCGAGAAACGGAATTCGGTAACGTATTGGTTCGATGCGAAGAAGCAGTAGTAGATGCTGGCGACAACGATGGGCAGCCCAACACAAATGGCAAATCCGATAAGGCCACTGTACGAGCGCTTCTTCTTGCCCCCTTGTCCCGGCAACAATGGGTGATGTTGCCGAGACTGCTCGGCAACAGCAAAGCGCCGCGTTGTCACCGTTAGGCGCTGTTCGATTCTCCTCGTGGATGCCGGAACACGATTAGGCAACTGCGTAGCCAGCGCGCTGCGGCCGCTCGGGACGTCCGCCGTGACGTCAACGGGAGCTTGTTGAGTACGCCGGCCTTGGCGGCGTGGGAGATCTTTCACCTGATCGTCCTGTGGTGGTCGATTAGCCGGCGAAGGTGTGGCTTCAAGGCCGAGCCGTGGCTTGATGTTATCCGGGTCTTCGCCACGCATATCGTCGCCAGGTCGGCCCAATCTGTGCGCTCGAGCGAGTGCTAAAGCGGCCCGCTGATATAGCAAGAAACGGCGACGCTTTCTACCACTATTTAGGGCCGATAATCGCCTGTTAAGGCGTAACCGATTGATATAACAGAATTAAAAAATAGATACCGGGCATGATTCATCAAGTCTGTTGTTTAAAAATAATCAAGCCTATTGATTATTGCTCCGGTTCCCGGGATGATGCGTCGTCTGACCTTCCAAAACGATAACCCGCCCGTAAGAGGTCAAATGTCAAACTTGGATGTCAGGCTTGGAAGCTGGCGGAAAATGCGTGTGCAATTTCCCGGCCCGCTTGCAATCGAGGGGCGATTCTCATTTCCTGAAGCGTACTTAGCGATGGTGGCGCTGGCATCGCTCTGCGCGAGAAGGTCGGGGTTCGGGGACTTTCAAAGTCGTTTGTGAGGTTGGAAGCCCGTCAAGTCGTTGAAGGGGTGCTGGGCTTGTTTGTTGTAGGTCAGTCCGACGTACGTTGCCCGTCGTGGTCGCGCATCGCGCTGGTTTTTGCGCTGCCGATTATCATGGCGGGGTGCGCGTTGCCTGCGGCAGCCCCAACCGCGCTCGAGTTGGCCGCCTCGACCGACACACCCGACTTCAAATATTCCATCGTGAAGATGGATACGCATGTCGTTTCAGAATTGAACCACTATCATCCGACGTTCGGCGCCTCGTTCCGAAATCGCCATTATGGCGCCAGCAATGCGTTGGCGGCCGGAGACGTAATCGCGATCACCGTCTACGAGACCGGCGGGCAGGCTCTCTTCCCGCCGCCGTCGGTCGTTTCCGGCGCTGCTGCTTCCGCCGCCTCGCTCGGCCAGGTCGCTACCGGCGCGAGCAACATTCCGCCGCAGGTCATCGAAAGTGACGGCACGATCTTCGTGCCCTTCGTCGGGCGCGTAAAAATCGGCGGTCTCACCCCGGGCCAAGCCGGCGCTGTCATCCAGAGAGATCTGCAGGGCAAATCTGTTTCGCCGCAGGTCATGGTTTCGCTCATCAACAATATTGGAAATGCGGCGACAGTCAGCGGCGAAGTGAATTTGGCGCGGCCAGTGCCGCTGAGCTCGCGCGGCGAACGACTGCTGGACGTCATCGCGGCCGCCGGTGGCGCCAAATTTCCCGCGTATGAGACCTACGTACAGGTCATGCGCAACAAGGAAGTCGGCAAGGTCCTTCTGCAAACCGTCGTAAATAATCCTGCCGAGAATATCATCGTCGCTCCCCGCGATCAGATCTATCTCATCCACGACCCGCGCCGGTATGCGGTGTTTGGTGCGACCCAACGCGTGTCGACCTATCCGTTCATGAGCGAAAAGGTCACGCTTGCCGAGGCCATCGCGCAGGCCGGCGGCCCGATCGACCTCACAGGCGATCCGAGCGGCATTTATCTTTTCCGCTTCGAGCCGTGGTTCATCGCCAAAGACATTCTCGATCCCGAATATATTGCATCGCTTGGCTCCAAACCGCCTGAATTCGTGCCAGTCCTCTATCGCGTCGATTTGAGAAGCGCCGAAGGTTACTTCCTCGCCCAGTCCGTTCAAATGCGTGACAAGGATGTTATCCTGATCACGAACGCCGAGGCGACGCAGCTTACCAAGGCCTTGGCCCTTGTGCGCGGCTTCACTGGCATTGCGTCCGATATCGGCACGCTACGGCGGCAGTATTTGATCGCCAACTAGCGAAGTATTTCGGTCGATTGAACCTTGGCGGCACCGGATAATCCGTTTGCGGTGCCGCACTCGCCTTCGATTGCGGCTGTCGCGCGACCGCGTTTGCACGTCACGCTTTATCCATAAGTTCAAGGGCGAATGAACACGGCGCAATGAGGTGTCCAACAAAAGCCGTCGCAGCTAAAAGGATTCTCAATCACAGTCAGCTCTATTGCCCTTTACATCTCTGATGTGACGAACCGTTCGATCTCATGAATCGGTTGCTTGACCATGTCCTTGGTGACCTCACGAACGATCGCCTGGCGAAGGCGCGGCGAGTAAACCGGCCGGATCATTCCGAGCGCGCGCGGTGCCGCA
>NZ_DASZTY010000007.1:0-249331 GCF_035548195.1 Hyphomicrobium sp. | reverse complement strand
TGCACTCCGCTGGCAAAAAGGACAGCGAATTTTCCAGTGTATTTTTTCTCCTTGTACGCACTTTTTTCTTCGGCAGCACGACTAGCGACTTCCAAATGTGCTGCGATTGAATCGACCACCGCATCAATGTCGGGCGCAAGTTCGTCGATGGTTGATTGAGACACTGCTAGATACCGGACAACTCCCTCCTTAATCTTCTGCTTAACGTTTACATGATACCGTGCATAATGCCATATTTCGGCTGGAAATTCCTCCAAGAAATCAGCAAATTCCTTACTGCCATTCATATATGCCATAGCGCCAAATCGCAAAATGCGAGGAAAGAAGACGTGTTCTCTTCGATATTGTCCGAGACCTTTTCTAAAGACAAAAGGAGTTCCTGGAACGATCTCTGATTCCTTTATTTCATTGTAGACCCAGCTAAAAATCTTTCGGCCTACCTTTAGGTGTTCGAGGGGAGTCCGTCGTATCATGCTTCCAGGGCGTGCACGATAAACTGCTGTAATCTTTGGAATGGACTTAAATATATAGCCATGACGCAGCACCCGCTGCCACAGCTCCCAATCCTCCGCCCCCTGTCGTAGATTCTCTTCAAAGCCCCCGAGACGGCGGAGAATATCCGTTCTAACTATCGCCGCATGAACATTGAAGGGGCATTCGCCCTCGCACGAAAGAAAGGTTTGCGTTAGTGATTGGCTTCGGCAGTTTGGCGGAACAAAGTCGAAGGGCGTATCCTCTGGAACGTTGAATATTCCAGAAAAAATACCTCCCAACACGGGAGTGATATTCTTAAGAAAGGCGTTCGTCCGGAGTTCAAGCGAGTCAACGAGAAGAAAATCGTCAGCGTCAAGAAACGTAATGAGGGGTGCCCGAGAAAGTCGTAGAGCGGTATTTCGCGCCGCACCTACCCCTCCGTTTTTCAAATGCTGAACAATTCTAAATCTGTTATCGTTCTGAATGGCTTCGTAAGCTACGGCGCGCGAATTATCCGTACTCGCGTCATCGACAATGATCGCCTCGAAGTCTTGAAAGCTTTGTCGTTTTAAACTTTCTATCGCATCTATGATAAAGCGTGGTTCATTATAAAGTGACACAGCAACCGTAACTAGTGGCTGATCGGGATCGAAATGGATTTCAAATGAGTCGTCCATTTCCTTAGTTAGATCCGGTGCGGGCAAACGGTTGAGGGCGTTTATAATTTTGGCTTGCGCCCTCTCGATTTGAGCAACATGGACTTCACGCTTTTGCGGTTTACGTGCGCGCTTAGGTAGACCAAGCATCGCACGAACTTTTTTTCTAAGGCCCATTGTGTCCCCCAAACTTGACGGTGGTTAAAGGTTCAGAATCGCATGGCCATCCAATGCAACCTCTGCCTCGCGTAAGATGAGACGCTGGTTGCCTCAATTGTGAATGACGAATCTGACGGATTATTCGTTGGTATAACTGCGCACGCGTGCAGTGTCCGTTTTCATATTCGTTAAAGTATCAACTCACACCCACCCTCCGTCGACGATGAAAATTTGTTTGGTGCACATGCGGGAGTCGTCGGAGGCAAGGAAGAGCGCGAGGCGTGCGATATCCTCGGGTTCGAGCATTTGTGCAAGCGCCTGGCTCGCCGCAATCTCCTCCTCGACAGCCGCCGTCACCCACAGTTTGCGTTGACGCTCCGTCATTGTCCACCCAGGTAAAAGCGCATTGACCCTGATCCCGTCCGGTCCGTAGAGCTTCGCGAGCGTGCGAATAAGGCCGTGTATTCCGGCCTTCGCCGTCGTGTAGCCGATCATCTCGGTGGTGCCGTTCAGCCAAGCAATCGAGCCCAACGACACGATGGCGCCGCCGCCAGCTTTGCAAAGAAAGGGATGCGCGGCCTGTGCGGCGAAAAAGTGATGCCGCAGGTTGACGTTCATGCACAAGTCCCACGTTTCCGGCGTCAGTTCGCGCCAATCGTGGCGGCTATCGTTAGCGGCATTATTGATCAACGTATTTATGCGGCCGTTGTCGTTTCCGATTGTCTTGACGGCCGTTTGCAGAGCATCGCAATCAGTAACATCACAGCGGAGAAAAACAGCGTTCGATCCGCCGTCTGAGTTATTCAGCTTTTCTGCCAGCGCAGCGCCCGATCTCTCGTCGATATCGAGTATATAAACGCGCGCGCCCTGCGCCGAAAACTGGCGGACCATCTCGGCGCCGATGCCGGTTGCTCCTCCGGTTATGATGACCACCTGATCCTTGATACTTGGATAGATTGCGTAAGAAGCCGCCATTTCACGCTACTCGATTGGGTTCGAACGATGCCCGTTGGCAGCCGAGGACGTCCAATGCGATTTCGACGGTCATGCGGTTGACGCGATCGACGGCATCGCGCGTGTTCGAACCGTTGTGCGTCCCAAATACACAGCCGTCGAACGTGCGTAGCGGGCTGTCCGCGGGCAAGGGCTCTACCTCGAAGACATCAAGGCCGGCTCCGGCGAGCTTACCGCTGTTCAATGTGGCGGCGAGCGCGGCCTCGTCGACGAGCGGGCCGCGGCCGACGTTCACGAGATAGCTTCCCTGCTTCATGCGCGCGAAGGCATCGGCGTTCATCAGATGACGATTTTCCTGCGTGAGCGCACACGCCAATATGACGACGTCCGCTTCCGCCAGGACCTCTTCGAACGAGAGTTGAGTGATTGACGATTGCGCGAGCGACGCCGCATCGATTGTCATCGCATCGGAGCCGACGACTTTCATTCCGCACGCCGCGCAACGGCGCGCGATAGCCCGACCAATGGAGCCGAGCCCGATGACGCCGGCCGTCATGGCGTGCAACGAGCGCCCTTCGACCTTAAGCCAACCGCCGTCGCGAACGGAACGGTCCATTCGGTGCAGGCCGCGTGTCAGCAGGAGCAAATAGGACAGCGCCAGATCGGCGACCTCTTCACCGAAGACGCCCGGCGTGTTGAACACCGGGATTCCGAGTTCATGGGCGGCCGCCTTATCGATGCTATCGGTGCCGATGCCCCATTTTATGACGGCCTTGAGACCTAATTCCTTGGCCGCGGCGAGCGCCTCGCGATCGATGATGTCGTCGCCGGCGATGATTGTTGCCATGCCAGGCAGAACCTGCCGGATTTCGGCAGCGCCGAGTTGCTGGCCGTTGACCGATGGGAGGATCGGCCGGATGCCGTGCTTCTCGAACAGCGGCCGGAATTTGTCGAAGTGCCGCTGGAGGTGCAGGCAAGTGACGGCGACCGACGTCATGTGCGCATCCCTTTGCGCTGGCGGAAGACCTCTTCCGCGACCCTGAAGTCGATTTCCTCATCGATATCGACGGCTTCGTAAGGGTCCATTTCGAACAGGAATGGCCGGTTACCGATGCGGTTGTGACGTTCGATGAGGGTGTTGCGCTCGAAAATATAAACGCAAGAATTTTCCTCGTAGAACGGCGGCAGGTCCTGCGTGCGGATCAGAATATTGGGATTGTGGTTGATCGCGCGCGCAAGCGAGTCCCAAAATCGCGTCTGTACCTTGGTCACCGAAAACAAGGAATCGTAGATTGGATAATTTTTGAAGAACGTTTCGACCGCGTTCGTAAGCGTTTCGCTGGTCATGATCGGATTGGTCGAATGCGTTTGCAAATAGAATTGCGATTCGACTGTTTTGACATCATGCAGCAAAACGTCGTTCATCGGCGTCATGCCGCCGCGAATGTTTTCCGGGCGATTGATGATGATCACGTCGGGATATTTTTCGGCGCACTGCTCGGCGATCGTCGGTGAATCCGTGTTGATGACGATCTTGTCGATCAAATTGCAGCCCTTCAGAGCATCGAGCGTATGATGGAATAGCGGCCGGCCATCGCCGAAGGGTCGATAGTTTTTTCCGGGCACACGTTCAGAGGAATGGCGCATTGGCATCAACGCCACAAGTCGATAGGTCATGTTTTTTATACCGCAGTAGGAATGAGAGGCGGCTGTGACCGCCGGAAGGTCCGCCTGCTTGATAGCGAAGCGGATGGGAAATGGAAATGCGGCTCTAGCCGCTGAGCGCTGGTCGCGTCCCGTCTAAGACGTGCGCGCACTGCGCGGTTCGCTCCCGACCACCGCGAGCCTACGGGCGTGCACGGAGGGTGCGCTTGGAGCGCCGCTCTGCAGGCGCTCGTAGTTGATCAACTCATGCTGGACAGGGCAAAGCTCCTCTTGCTCGGACGCACGGGCCGATTGCGGAAAATAAAAGATTCTTCGAAGCTCCGCGGTGACCTCACTCGGACCATTGTGGCCCTGATAGGTGCCGACAAATTGATTGTATCGAAATGCCAGAATGGATCCGGCTTCCTTAATGAGCTTGCCTTCACGCATGGCCTGAACAAGATCGACGACACAGTTTGTCAGCAGTGTGCGGATGAAATCGAACGCGCTGAAGCGCCCCGATTTGTCTATCCGGCGGAGAGCCATGGCTTCGCGCCGATAACGGTTTCGCACACCTCGCCACGTCTCGTCGTGAACGTGGATAATTTCTGCGCGCGATGCATAAGCGATCCATCCGCCCTTTTCTTGCGCGCTTTTGGCCCAGGCGAGATCCTCCAGGCCGGTCAATGTCTCGTCATAGGGTTGCTCCAGCCAGACCGAACGCCGTACAGCGCAATTCGCATTGTTGCAGAAGTAGCTGAGCTGCGGACAAATCGAGCGCTCGGGGAACCAGGCCTTGAAGATCTGGTGTTCGGAAAATTTATTGACGTCGTCCCCACGCTGTTTGCCGTACGTCAGGACGACGCGCTCGTCGTCGAATGGCTTGATCAGCTCAAATAACCAACTGCGGCGTGTCGGATAAACGTGGGAGCTTACGAAAACGAGAATGTCGCCAGTCGCAGCACGACAGCCGATGTTCAATGCCCTGCCGAACGTGAACTCCCTCTTGTCGATCTCGATGATTTTCGCGCCATGCCTGCGGGCGATAGAAACTGTATCATCGGTGGAACCAGAATCGACGACGATGACCTCATGCGCAGCGACCGTCTGCGCCGAAATACCGAGCAGCAGCTTTCCGATATGTTGCGCTTCGTTGTAGCTTCGAATAACGATCGAAACCTTCATAGTCCCCCCGGCTTGTGCGCCGACACAAATGACGCCGCCCACGCACATTTCCCTGTTCCCAGGCGCGAAGATACATCGCGATCCGGACACATCAAACACTATTTGCGCCACCAATGTGGCAGTTGCACCACGGCGCCCAGGTAAGTGTTCTATTTCTGCAGAAAGCGCTGATTTTCCGGCACCGCTGATGAAAAGTCGTGCGTTGTCTTCAGGCCAGAGCTGAAGGGCATTGGGCAAGATGGGAAATAGTCTGGCTGCGGATATCGGGTGTCTTTGGCCGCTGCGAGCTGAGCTGGGCGAAGGTCTCACTTTTGATGCCGAGAAACGGCGAATCTGGTTCGTCGATATCAAAAGGTCCCGGCTTTTTTGCTTTGGCCTCGCAGACCACGCGCGCCGGACGTGGCAGCTTCCTATCCAGATTAGCGCGCTCGCCGTGCCGATGCCGCCGTGGACGCCGCCTACTGGGGAAAACGTTCTGCTCGCGGTGGGGCAAAAAGGTTACGGTTGGCTCGTTGTCGAGCCGGAAAGCGTTTCATTCACGCCAATCGCGGACCCGGAAAAGGATCTGCCTGGGAACCGCTTCAATGACGGCAAGCTAGGCCCCGACGGACGGTTTTATGCAGGCACGATGGATGACAGCGAACAGGCAGCAACGGGCGCCGTCTACGTACTTGATCAGCAAGGAGAAGTTGCGCGCCTGGATGAAGGTTTTCACGTCACCAACGGTCCAGCGTTCAGCGTAGACGGTAAAACGTTTTATGAAAATGACAGCGCGTTGGGTCGAACATATGCTTACGATGTCGCAACCGGCGGACAGCTTTCGAATAAACGCGTGTTGCACCAGTTTTCGGCCGACGAAGGCTGTCCCGACGGCATGACGACGGACCGCGCGGGCAACCTCTGGGTCGCGATGTGGGATGGACACAAGATTCAGCGGCTTGATGCTGAAGGACGCAAGACAGGCGCCATAGCGGTCCCTGTGCAACGTCCGACGAACTGCGTTTTCGTGGGCGAGCGACAGCTCGTTTTCACTTCAGCTGCAATCGGCCTATTGCAAAAGTCGCCCGAGGACGGCGGATTATTTGCTGTGGATATCTTGGAGCGCTGAGGCTTGAGCGTTCAGATCATCGCTACTGAATCCGGTTCTACGGAATGTTAGCCGCTGTTTGCGGGCCATATGTCGTTATGCCAGTGTGCGAGCTTACTCTGCTGCATTCGCGATGAGTTCGAGAAGGTAATCTGCTGTGGGTGTCTTAAACGTGATTTCCCGGCTCAAGTTCTTTCGCAGAGTCGCGAAGAAGCGGCCAAGCGGCGCGGATGCTCCCGACTGTCTGACGAAATTCAAAAACATTCACAATGGGCGCCGATGCTTTGTAATGGGGAACGGCCCGTCGCTCGCAAAGATGGACCTGTCAAAGCTCGAAAATGACATCGTCTTCGGCTGTAACAATATCTTCCTGCTCTTCGACCGGATTGCGTGGCGACCGACCTATTATGCCTGTGTCGACTCTCGCGTTCTGCCCGACCGAGCATCCGATATCGATCGGATGCTGCGCGAAAATCCGGCGATCAAGGCAGCGTTCTTTCCGTGCATCGTGGAAGAACATTTCGGCGAGAAACGCCATTATGGCGCGCGAACGATTTTGCCGCCGGCTCCGGGTCGTTTTTTCTTCCATGAAGTTCAGAGTTCGCTGAAATTTCTTCCGGACTCGATGTTCTCGGTGAACGCAGACCGCTATGTCGTGCAGCCCTTCACCGTCGCAATCACGATGTTGCAGCTGGCCGCCTACATGGGATTTTCCGAGATATACCTGATCGGCTGCGATACGTCATATCGTGTTCCCGAAACGGTAACGTCCGATGCGTCGGGTGGTGCACTGGTCTCGACCGCCGACGATGACCCCAATCACTTCGACCCTCACTATTTCGGTAAGGGACGCAAATGGCATGACCCGCGTCCTGAAAAGATGATCGAGCATTATGAGCATGCCAAAGTTGCCCTGTCGCGCACCGGCATCAAAGTCTTCAATGCGACGGCCGGCGGCGCACTGGAAGTCTTTCCGCGAGTCGAATTCGACAGCTTGTTTCAAGACGTACCGCGGCGGGTCAGCGCGTAGGCAGATGGCGAGCTTCTGCTCGAATGCGAGAGTTGCAGTCCGTTAATCGAATTCGAATTTCCCGCTGCGCATCTTTTTGACCTTACCGCGAACGGTCTTAGCCTTGATGCGTTCCTCGCGCGCGCCGCGAGAAGGTTTCGTTTTAATGCGGACTTTCGGACGTTCGAGCGATTCGGCAATCAAGTCCTTCAGACGCGCGCGAGCATCTGAGCGGTTCTGCTCCTGGCTACGAAAGCGGTCGGCTTGGATGACGATGACACCATCGGTGGTCAGCCGCCGTCCCGCCAAGCGCTTCAGCTTGCCGCGCGCGTAATCAGGAATTGACCTATTCGCTCTGAGATCAAAACGCAGCTCAACCGCCGTCGAGACCTTGTTGACGTTCTGGCCGCCCGGCCCTGAGGCGCGCACGAACCGTTCCTCAAGCTCTACTTCGTCGATGTCCAGGACCGGCGTGATGCGCATGTTACGCCTGCTTATCAGGCATGAAAAAGATCAACCGATTGAATCCAGGATCGATCACTTTCATCTCGCGCATGCCCCATGGCATCAACTCGATGCCTGGACGCATGTACTTGTAGCCCTTCGCCATGATCGTCTGGTGGTACGCATCGATGTCGTCGATCGCGATCCGTACCGCACTTCCAGGCGCCGCATCGCCGTGATGCTCGGACAAATGCATGCGGCAATCGCCGTAGGAGACTTGCATATAAAGCGGCATGTTGGATTCGAAGCGATGCTCCCAATCGAGTTTGAAACCGAGGAAGCCTAAATAAAAATCCTTCGTCTTCGCTTCATCGAAAAACCGGAGGATCGGGATGACGGCGCCAAATTGCATCTTTATCTCCTGGACCGCCCGCGCTTCAAATCCTTGGCGATCTCGCGGGCGGCGTTCATCCCCGGAACGCCCGTGACGCCGCCCCCGGGGTGGGCCCCAGATCCACAAAGATAAAGTCCTTTCAGCGGCATCCGGTAGTTGCCGTAGCCCAGAACGGGACGCGCTGAAAAGAGCTGTCCGGGACCCAATTGTCCATGGAAGATATCGCCGTCGACGAGACCAAAACGCTGTTCGAGATCCCACGGCGAGAGGACTTGGCGTGCAAGCACGGCCGATTTGAAATTCGGAGCATGCCGCGAAACGGTTTCGATGACGACGTCGGCGAACGCTTCCTTTTCGCGCGGGTCCGACCAACTTCGCCCGTTCGGGAGATGCGGCGCGACGTGTTGCACGAAGAGGCTGGCGACATGTTTCCCCGGAGGCGCGAGATCCGGATCGAGCGTCGACGAAATCATCATTTCGACCACGGGCTCGCGGGACCAGCCGTATGCGCGCGCGTCAAGATACGCACTTTCGAGATAATCCATTGTCGGACCGATGACGATGCCCGCGCGATGATGCAGGCCCATTGTCTTGCCCGGTTTGCACGCGAAATCGGGGAGTTCGGCCAACGCGACGTTCATCCGGAACGATCCGGAACCGGTTTTCATTGCGAGGAACGCGTCGCGCGTTTCAGGAGCAACGTCGGTTTCGGCGATCAGATCGCGGAAAAGAAGTTTCGGTCCGACGTTCGCAGCGACCGCCCGCGCTCTGATCGTCTCTCCCGATTTCAGAACAACGCCCCTCGCCCGCCCCGCTTCGACAAGCACCCGCTCGACCGGCGCGTCCGTGCGAATTATGGCGCCCCTATCTTTCGCGGCTCGCGCCATGGCCCGAGTGATCGCGCCCATGCCGCCTTTCGCGTGTCCCCAGTGTCCCGTCTTGCCATTCACTTCGCCAAAACAGTGGTGCAGCAGCACGTACGCTGTTCCTGGCGTTGATGGCGCGGCGTAGGAGCCTACGATGCCATCGAACGCGAATGCGGCTTTGACCGTTTCGTTTTCAAATCGACGATCCAGAAAGTCCGCAGCGCTTGCAGTAAAAAGTTCCAGCAGGAGACGTTGATCTTCGATCGAAAGCTTGAGTAGACGACGGCCTATAGCGCCTGCCTTGATCAATTCGATGATGCCGCCGCCGGCATTCGGCGGCGTACGCGTGATGAGGTCCCGAAGCACGGCAACGGCGCGGTTCAGCTCTCCGTCATAGGCATCAAGCCTATCTGCATCTTTTTCGGAGAACGCCGCGAATGCCTTACGTCGTCCTCCGTCGTCGTATGGAACGAGCAGTCCGCGCTTATCGTCCACGGGCCAGAAATTGGCTGCGGGCCGTTCAATTATTTCGAGCCCATGCCGTGTCAGATCAAGGTCTTTTATGACCTTCGGATTGAGAAGGCTCACCGTGTAGGACGCAACCGAATTGGAAAATCCCGGTGCAAATTCCTCGGTGACCGCAGCGCCGCCGACGACAGAATTCTTTTCTAAAACAACAACGGATAGTCCCGCCGACGCGAGATAGGCAGCGTTGGTCAGACCGTTGTGGCCGGCGCCAATGAGTGCAGCATCGAACTCGGTGATTGTCATTGGCACGATTTTTCTAGCACGCAACCCTTTGAATTTGCGCTGGCATCAGGAGGGCAGATCGCTTCAGAACAAGGGGAACCATGAGCCGATTAGTTCGTTTACGGATAACTTTTTTTGTGGATAAGGCGCGTGCCTTCGAAATGACCGTTTATAGTTCGACAAAAACTGTTCCTCGACGTTAACGGGTCATTTATTGCAGGCTTCTAGCGTGATTTGGTCGGATTGCTAAATCCTTTGGCAATCCCGGAAATTCAAGCGAACAGCGGATCTGCGATGCGCGCCGCAATGACAAGTGCAGTTGCGAGGTTCGTTCCCGGTGCCCGGCGCCGGGTGCGTGCGGCACAGTTCATCGGTCTCGGCATCGCCTCATTGGTACCTGCTGCACTCTGGAGTGCACTCATTGCAGGTTTTGCCGCATTGATTGGCTCACCTCTTACAACCCGCTCGATTACTTTGATCGGAGCTGCAATCGCGTTTTTTTTAGCGTTGATTTGCGCGCCGGTGATTTTGCGAGAGTAGACCTCGTCCTCTCCCGTCTCGGCCGGCTTCGAACACGATCTCCTAACTGCCGCTCCAATCGCATTGAAGTTGCTGACACACACGACGTTTCTGGCTGCCTATCATCGAGCACGGCGCGGGAACGAAGCGGCAGCTGCGGCAGGAATAAGATGAAACGCAACCGCGCCAGCTGCCGCCCTTCTTAAAGTTGCATGTCAACAGCGTCTGGCAGTCGCGATTGGGATTGATTGCGCCGCCAGGCCCTTCCTGAGCGCGGGCGCTCACGGCACCAACTACGGCTAGCCCCATAGCGACTATAGCAATGCTTAAAGTTTTCGACATCTGAGCACGTCCGGTTTGCGCCCGTGCTCAGACCATCGGTCGATCGCGGCTTCGAAGCAAGCGCGGCCGGAATCAAAAAGACGGTGTGGTTACTCCGCGGCAACGCGTTTCTTCGGTTTGACCAGTTCCATGTAATCATTCAGCAAGGTTTCGGTGATCTTGCCGGGCTTGTAACGATGCTCGCCGATCTCCGAGACGGGCGTTACCTCGGCGGCCGTACCGGTGATGAAGCACTCGCTGAAACTGCCGAGCTCTTCCGGCATTATCGTGCGATCGATCACTTCGATACCTCTTGCTTTCGCAAGATCGATGACCGTGCGCCGCGTGATGCCGTCAAGGAAGCAATCAGGGTCCGGCGAGTGGATCACGCCGTCCTTGATGAAGAAGATATTCGCGCCCGTGCATTCGGCGACACGGCCGCGATAGTCGAGCATCAGCGCGTCGGAATAGCCGGCCCGTTCAGCGCGATGTTTCTCGATCGTACAGATCATATAGAGACCCGCGGCCTTGGCTTTCGACGGCGCGCAGGCCGGATCGGGCCGGCGGTATTTGGCATTCGTGATGCGGATGCCTTTCAGCCGCTGCTCCATTGGAAAATATGAGCCCCAGTTCCATGCGGCGATTGCGAGATGAATTTTCGTCTGCTGGGCCGAAACGCCCATCTGCTCGCTGCCGCGCCAGGCAATCGGACGCACGTAGCAATCTGTCAGCTTGTTGGCGGCGAGCGTATCGCGGCACGCTTGGTCGATCTCAGCTACGGTGTAGGGAATCTCGAAATCAAGGATTTTCGCGCTGTTGACGAGACGCTCCGAATGCTCGGTCAGCTTGAAGATTTCACCATCGTAGGCGCGTTCACCTTCGAAGACGGCGCTGGCATAATGCAACGCGTGCGTCAGGATATGGACTTTCGCATCCCGCCACGGGACCAATGCCCCATCCATCCAGATCAGCCCGTCGCGATCATGATAAGGAACGAGGTCGGCCATGCTAAGTCCTTCGCTGTCTTTAACGTTGGCGAGATCGAAGCGCCGGTGTATGTCGCGCGACTTGGGCGTCGATTGCGGCGGAACCCGGTTGGTCCTGGAGACGATTTAACGTTTGGGTGTTCCGCCCGCAATACCACGAGGCCTGCGAAGCATCCGGCGATTTGTCTTGAAACAGAATACGATCGGGGCCAATAAGTCAACATGGCTGACATAACGTCGGAAGGCGCCCCAGGCCGGCGCACGGAAGCTCACAACCACGCCGGATCGTCCGCAACGCCGGATGACGGACGCCGTCCCATCCCGCCGGACCTCATTTCCGTGGTCGAGCTTTTCTACTTCGCCTACCGCGACTTTACCTGCGATCCCGATGTGATGCTTGAACAATATGGCTTCGGGCGCGCGCACCATCGCGTGTTGCACTTCGTACATCGCAATCCGGGACTGAAGGTCGCGGAATTGCTCGATATTCTGAAGATCACGAAGCAATCGCTCGCACGCGTTTTAAAGCAGCTTGTGGACGAGGGCTTCGTTATCCAGCGCGCGGGCAGCGAGGACAGGCGCGAGCGGCGTCTTTATCTCTCAGCCAAAGGCGGGCGTTTGACCGACAAACTGACACAAATTCAGGTCAAACGCATCGAGGGGGCGCTTGCGGCGCTTGGGCCCGGTGCGGATGTAGTCGCGCGGAATTTCCTTTTTGCTATGATTACCGAAAAGGACCGGCCCCAGGTCGAAATTCTCATCAAGGGTCAGCATGCCGAAAATGCGGCAGGCCCAGACGCTAACGAATGAGAGGATCAATGGTGCAGGAACGAGCCGAGCCACTTGCCGATAACGCGCCGCACATTCTCGTGGTCGATGACGACCAAAAGATCAGAGCGCTGCTTGGCCGCTTTTTGACGAGCAATGGATTTCGAGTCACCGAAGCATCCGATGCCGCGGCGGCGCGATCCTTCATGCGCGGGCTGGCTTTCGATCTCGTGCTGCTCGACGTGATGATGCCGGGCGAGTGCGGTTTGACGCTTGCGCGCGATCTCAAATCGACGCGGCCTGTACCGATCTGCATGCTCACGGCGCTGGCCGATGCGGAAGATCGAATTTCCGGCCTCGAAGCAGGCGTCGACGACTACGTGTCCAAGCCCTTCGAGCCGCGCGAGTTGCTGCTCCGGTTGCGCAACATCCTGCGGCGCGGGCAGGTTCCAACCGCCACGCGGGACGAGATCCGCATGGGCGGCTGCGTTTTTAACATTACGCGCGGTGAGTTGAGACGGGATGAGGAAACGATCAAACTCACCGAGAGGGAACGCGATCTGCTCCGGCTCTTTGCGCAGCGTATCGGGATCGCCGTTCCGAGGCACGAGCTTTCGAGCGATGACAGCACCGGCAGCGAGCGGGCGATCGATGTGCAGATCAATCGGCTGAGACGTAAAATCGAGGCCGACCCTTCCAATCCGGTCTATCTCCAGACGGTGCGCGGCAAAGGGTATATCCTCTATACCGATTGACCGTGTTTAACCGCTTCGCTTTCGGAGCGTGGGTGAACTGAACTGCGATGGCGGTTATCAACGAAACGACGCCGGAGGCCGATAGCGGCCGATCCCGCTACCGCCGCTTTCGCGAGCATCCGTTGGTTGTGCGTCTTCTCGGCATCGCGAGCGATATGCTGCCGAAGGGGCTCTATGCGCGCGCGCTTCTCATCATCATAACACCGATCGTCGTGCTCGAAGGCGTCATCGCGTTTGCGTTCATGGAGCGTCACTGGCAGGCGGTGACGCGGCGTCTTTCGGAAGCGACAGCCCGAGATATCGCGGCACTGATCGAAGTTTATAGCGATCGGCCGAAGTCGGAAAGTGCGCAGAAGATCGTCGACCTGGCGCGCGACCGGCTGAACCTCAAGATGGAGGTGCTCCCGCCAGGCGATCTGCCACCGCCGGGGCCGAAACCGTTCTTCCGGCTTCTCGACAGGGCGCTCTCTAACGAGCTGCGCAAGCATGTTCAGTTGCCGTTCTGGATCGATACCGTCGGAGAATCGCAGAACGTTGAAATCCGCGTCAAACGCCCCGAGGCGATCTTGCGGTTCGTCGCGACGCGCAGTCAGACGTACGCATCGAACTCGCACATCTTCCTGCTGTGGATGGTCGGATCGTCCGTCATTCTGCTGACGGTCGCGATCCTGTTCTTGAGGAACCAAATCCGCCCGATACTTCGGCTCGCCGATGCCGCCGATGCGTTCGGCAAGGGCCGCAGCATTCCCCAGGATTTCAGACCGCGCGGGGCGCGTGAAGTGCGGCAGGCGGCGGTCGCATTTCTGCAAATGCGCGATCGCATCAAGCAGCACGTCGAGCAACGCACGACGATGCTCGCCGGTGTCAGTCACGATCTCAGAACCGTTCTGACACGCTTCAAGCTCGAATTAGCATTGCTCGAAGACTCGCCGGAAGCGCGTGCGTTGTCTGGAGACGTCGATGAAATGCAGCACATGCTCGAAGACTATCTCGCGTTTGCCAAGGGCGACGGCGGAGAAGAAGCCGAACCGACCGATCTGCCCGCGCTGCTACAAGAGATCGTGGACGACGCGGCGATCTATGAAACGACGATCGATCTCAAGATCCGGAAGAGCAAGGGAAACATCGTCTTGCCGCTGAAGCGACAGGCGCTGAAGCGCGCAATTACCAACCTCGTGACGAACGCCACGCGTTTCGGCGATCACATCATCATCCGCGTGGCGCGTGAGGGGCATTGGGTACGCATCGAAGTCGACGATAACGGTCCAGGCATTCCGGAAAAAGAGCGAGAGAACGTTTTCCGGCCGTTCTACCGGCTCGACCACGCGCGCAATCAGGACGACGGCAACAGCGGGCTCGGGCTGGCGATCGCACGCGACATCGCAAAGAGTCATGGCGGCGAGATTGCGCTCGGCGAAAGCTCGATGGGCGGCCTCAGGGCGATCATTTCGCTTCCGCAGTAATTTCGTTTCGGTTCAATGTCCTGGATTTCGCACTATCGTTACACAGTCTTGTGATTTGACCGTAATGTTATGATGTTACAATATGGTTCTGTTGGTACCGGCCAATATCCCGTCTGACGACAGCATGGTGTCCTCCAAGCCTGCAGTCCCGGTGCCGATTCCCGAAACGCCGTGGGTTCGCCAACCCATTCGGGGTTAGAAAACATTGGCCGCGAGCCTCGGATTCGACGGACTTACCCAGCCCCCGTTAACTTCCAAGCTCGCGGCCACGTTTTTGTGCCGCAAGCACGGCTTCGGTCAGCAAGTCCTGCAGGCCATCCTTATCCCGCATCAAGACTGAGAGTGCCGCAGCCGTGGTGCCGCCGGGCGACGTTACATTCTGCCGGAGCATCGCGGGATCGTTGCTCGAGCGCCGCAGAAGCTCGCCCGCGCCGGAGACGGTGGCTCGTGCGAGTTGCATAGACGTCACGGCGTCGAGACCGGCCGCTTCGCCCGCGCGTGCCAAAGTCTCGGCCAGCAGGAAGACGTAAGCCGGGCCTGAGCCCGACACAGCGGTCACCGCATCGATCAGCGATTCATCATCCAGCCAGACGACGCTTCCGACTGCAGCGAGCAGGTCTTGGCAGAGGTCTTTCTGCTTCGAGGTAAGCTGTGCGTTGCCGACGGCGCCCGAAATGCCATGACCAATGGCGGCTGGCGTATTGGGCATGGCCCGCACGACGGCGATGCCCGCGGCGAGATGCTGTTCGAAGCTCGCAATCGATTTTCCGGCCGCAATCGACATCACGACCGTTCGCGGACCCGCATGTTTGGCGAGCGCCGGAAACACCGCGTCCATTGCTTGCGGCTTCACCGCGACGACGATGACCGACGGCGGCGATACGAGAGAACCGAGTTGCGGAACGACGGTCAGGCTGTGCTTGTGCGCAAGCTCGGCGGCTTCGCCGGTCAGGTTCGGTTCCTGCACAATGATATCGTGGGGCTTAAGGCCGTGCTCAATCCAGCCGGAGAGGAGTGCCGCGCCCATCTTGCCGGCGCCGGCGAGCACGACCGGCCCGTCCAGTACGAAAGACATGACTGTAATACCTTGGGCAAGAATTGCCCGGATTAAGCTTGGCCTTGCGTTTCGAACATCGTCGAGACCAGGGCTTCCCGGCTTTCCTTACCCGCCCAAACCACGAACTGGAAGGCCTGGTAATAGCGCTCGCACCCTTCGAGGGCGGCTTTCAGCATGGCTTCACACTGGGCGACCGTCGCCACAGCGCCATTCAGCAGAAGGGCATGGCGGAACATCACGAGGCCTTCCTGCGTCCAGAGATCGAAATGGCCGAGCCAGAGCTGCTCGTTGATCTGGGCCACAAGACGATACATTTCGGTCAAACGATTTTCAGGCACACGGAAATCGAATGCGCAGGCGAGGTGCAGCGCTTCGAGATCGTCGCGCCAGTTGATCGAGATGTGGTAATCGGCCCAGGTTCCGGCCACGATGAGGGTCATCTCCTCGTCGCTGGCGCGATCGTGAGGCCAGTCGTGGCCGTTCGCGAGCTGCTCGATGAGATCGATCGGATTCAAGACGCGGTCAGTTTTCTGTTCCGCAACTGCCATGTGTATCGATCTCCAATCTGCCGCGAGGCATAGCCTGCTGCGAACGAAGCGGCCCGAGTAAGATCAGCAAATGCGCCGCTTTTCGCTGCGGCGGACAAAACCAGACGCCTGGACGAGTCGCAAGCTGACGGCTTTGATGCGGAAACCTTGTCCACGGTGAAAGTGGCGAAGCGCGGGCGTACACGCGTCTTCAATACGCGTAGCGCAGCGAACTGTAGACAACGCAGTCTAAACTGTGGATGCCGCCGCGACGTCACGCGGCGGGTCGCCTCAGGCTGGGTTGCGCTTAGCGAGTGCAGCTTCGAGCGCCGATATTCGCGCGCCGAGTGCTTCATTCTCCTGGCGCGCTTTCTGCGCCATCTCGCGCACTGCTTCGAAATCCTCACGCGTGACGACATTCATGTCACGCAGGAATTTCTCAGCTTGAGCACGAATGAGGGTTTCCGTTTCCCGTCTGACACCGTCGGCCGCACCGGCAGCTTCCGTCATGAGCTTGGCAAAGTCGTCGAACAACTTATTCGTCGTTTGGGTCATCATAGCTTCCGGAAATCAGGAATTTCCGGTGACTATGGCGATTGCCAACCCAGATCGCAAGCTGCGGATGAGGGTGTGGCGACGCCGCTTTTTGGCCCAGCTTGACATTAGATGGTCCTTCCCAAACAACCGCGACGGGCCAAATCGATGGACAGGTCCTGAAACTGCGTGGGAGCATCGATGACACCGCTTGCCCTTCTGACCTATCCCAATATCAACCCCGTTGCTATCGAGTACGGTCCGATATCGATCAAATGGTATGGGATCGCCTATCTGACGGGGCTTGTGCTGGGGTGGCTCTACATCCGGCGTCTCATCACGACCCCGCGCCTCTGGTATGGCGACAAGCCGCCTCTGACGTTCGAACGCGTCGACGACCTGCTGCTCTACATGACGGGCGGCGTCATCATCGGCGGACGCCTCGGCCAGGTCTTTCTCTACGATCCGGATTTCTATTTCTCGCATCCTGCGGAGATCGTGAAAGTCTGGAAAGGCGGAATGAGCTTTCACGGCGCGCTCATCGCTTGCGGCTTGCTCATTTTCTTGTTTGCGCGCCAGTACAAGGTTCCGGCACGATCCGTCATGGATCTTGTCTGCGCGGCTTCGCCGATAGGCATATTCTTCGGCCGCATCGCAAATTTCATCAATTCTGAACACTGGGGCCGCGTGACGACGTCGGCGATCGGCATGGTGTTTCCGAACGGCGGCCCCGAACCGCGCCACCCGAGCCAGCTTTACGAAGCTGCGCTTGAAGGACTCGTGATGTGGTTCATCATGCGCATTGCGACGCATAGGATGCTGGGGCTCAAGCGGCCGGGGCTTGTCACGGGGATATGGCTGATCTGGTATGCCATCGCGCGTTCATTCTGCGAAATCTTCCGCGAGCCCGAAACGTATAATGTATTCAACATCGGTCCATTCACAGCGGGCCAAGTGTACTGTCTGCCGATGCTGTTAATCGGCCTCTATATGGTCTGGGCAGCACGGCGTACGGAGGTCTCCGAAAAGGTGACGGCGTGATCGACGATCCGAAAACGCATCGCGACACGCCACTGGCGCGACAGATCAAGGAAAGCATCCGCCGCGATGGGCCGATGACGGTCCAGAGCTACATGGCGCGCTGCCTGTGGGACGATCCTCATGGGTATTATCGACGGCAACGCGTTTTCGGGGCGACCGGCGATTTCATCACCGCGGCCGAGATCAGCCAAATCTTTGGCGAACTGATCGGCATTTGGGCTGGCGTCGTCTGGCGCAACGTCTTCGGCGCGCCGGGCGCGGTCACGTTCGCCGAGTACGGCCCGGGCAGAGGGACGATGATGCGTGACGCGCTTCGCGCTGCGCGCGTTGTCCCGGGCTTTTCCGAAGCGGTGCGACCTTACCTCATCGAGGCAAGCCCAACCCTTGCCGGACTTCAGAGCGAAACCCTTGCCGACTTCCGCGGAAAGATCACATGGGGCAGCAAGCTCGACGAATTCGCGCCGCCCGCTATCATCGTTGCGAACGAATTTCTGGATTCCTGGCCGGTCGCGCAGTGGATCAAGACGGGGGACGGCTGGCGCATAAGAGGCGTTTCGCTTGACCCTGCGGGTGAGTTGCAGTTCGACACTCTCGACGGCGATTGCCCGCATGAGGCTTTCGACGCGTTGTTGCCTGACGCGCCGCCGGGCGCCGTCGTCGAGACGCAACGGCTCGATCGGCTGGCGACGGCGCTGCAAAGCCTGATGCAACGCGGCCCCGTCGTCATGCTGTTGATCGATTACGGACACACCATCGCTGCGGCAGGCGATACGCTGCAAGCCGTGCGCGCTCACCAATACGAATCGCCACTTGCATCGCCCGGAGAGGCCGATCTGACGGTGCACGTCAACTTTTACGATCTCGCTTCGACTTTGCATCGCGCGGGGCTGGCGCTCGACGGACCGGTGATGCAGTCCGAATTTCTCGGCGCAGTCGGCATCGTCGAACGCACGTCGCGCCTGATGGCCGCCAATCCTCAGCGCGCCGGAGAGATCGAAACCAGCGTCGCGCGGCTGCTCGCTCCCAGCGGAATGGGTTCGCGCTTTAAAGTGCTCGCGGCGCGATCTCCAGATCTGCCGCCGCTGCCTGGATTTCGTGCGGCCGTACCTGCAAACGGGTCTTCTGGACAGACCTGAAGGGGCGAGCGATAACGTCCGGCATGCTTGCTCCGCTTCTTGCTGAAAACTTGCGCGCACTTTCCAACGTCCAGCATGGATTTTTTACCCGCCCGGGCGGCGTTTCGGACGGCATCTACGCCAGCCTGAACTGCGGTTTCGGTTCGAACGACGATGGCGAACGTGTTCTGGAAAATCGTCGTCGCGTCGCGCAGCATCTTGGCGGCAATGGCGGCGCAGTGGTGACGCTCTATCAGGAGCACGGCACTACGGCGCGTATTGTGGCCGACATGCCAGATCGCGCAACGCTCCCACGCGCCGACGCCGTCGTATCGTCTACACCAGGATTGGTCATCGGCGTACTCACCGCCGATTGTGCGCCGGTCCTCCTCGCGGATGCAGACGCGCAGGTGGTCGCGGCGGCGCACGCGGGCTGGCGTGGAGCGCTTTACGGTGTCATCGAAAGTGCGATCGAAGAAATGGAACGTCATGGAGCCAGGCGAGACCACATCTGCGCTGCCGTTGGCCCTTGCATCAGCCAAAAGGCGTACGAGGTCGGCCCGGAGTTCGAAGCCCGATTTGTCGATCGCAATCCGGCGGACAAGCGTTTTTTCATGCAGTGCAGCGAAACCTCACGCCCGCATTTCGATCTGCCCGGCTTCGTTCTTAGCCGTCTCCACGAGGCCGGAATAGAAAACGCCGCCGATCTCGCGACCTGCACTTACGAGAACGAATCGCTTTTCTTCAGCTACCGGCGCAAAACGAAGCTGAAAGAGCCCGACTATGGCCGCCAAATCTCCGCCATCGTCGTGGCCTAATCGCACAATCCACAGCGAACTCTCGTGCAATACCGGCGTTTGCCTAAGCTGATCACACTTTAGGGGGATTGCCGTCTGGACGTGCGGAGCTGGGCTGATTTAGAGGGTTAAAAGTCAGTTCCGGTAGTAGTGTTGGGGGAGTTCAGGCCGCGGGGTAAGGTAATGCCGGCCGCCGGACGTTGCGGTTGGACAAGGGGGGACGTCGAAGTGACGACCTTATACTCTGCACGTGCGCGTGCACGCGGAAGATTTCTTTGTACGGTGGGATCTGCATTCGTCGCATCGATCTTCGCCCTGGGACTGGGCGGCTGCTCGTCCACTCCGAACATTCTCGGAGGCGGAGCCTCAGCGCCACAAGCGACGTTGTCGCCGCCGATGACGCCGCAGCCGGTCTCGACCCAAACCGCGAAGATCCAGATCGCACCTGTCATCGGTTCGCCGGACGGCGTTGCCAAAAATCTGCAGACGGAACTGGCCTCGGCGATGGGACGAAATGGCCTGACTGTTGCGACGTCAACGAATGCGACGAGCGAATATGTGCTCCGCGGCTACATCGTCGCCGCGCGCGAAAGAACCAAAGCGAAGATATCCTACATTTGGGATCTAACCGATCGGACGGGCAAACGCGTCCACCGAGTCACCGGCGAAGAAGTTGTACCTGGCGCGGGCAAGGATCCGTGGGCTGCACTTACCCCGCCTGTGGCGCAGAGCATCGCCGACAAGACTGCGCGCCAGATTGCGACCTGGCTTCCAACGAGCGGGAGCATCGTTGCGTCGAATGCGGGAACAGGGGTAAAGAATCCGCCGCCCCAGGGAATGCCGCCGGCGACAAAGACGGCGTATATACCGCCTCAGCCATCGTCACCGACGACAGGCAGCATTGGAAACTCAGGTCCGATTACAGCGATTGTGCCAACTGTGACGGGCGCGCCCGGAGACGGGAGCACGGCTCTGACCGCAGCCATTCAACGCGAACTGTCTAAGAACGGACTGCATTTAGCGAATACGCCTGTCGGCAACGCCTATAAGGTCGAAGGCAAAGTCGCTATGGGCCAGAGCCGGGGCGGCAAGCAGCCGATCCGGATCGATTGGAACGTGATTGATCCCTCCGGCAAAAAGCTCGGAACGGTTTCACAGAAAAACGAAGTTCCGCAAGGCTCGCTCGATGGCTCCTGGGGGCAGACTGCGGATGCTGCTGCGGCGGCCGCCGCACAAGGAATCATCAAGCTACTGCCGGCGAAAAGCATAAATTAAGCAAATTGCTGGCGAAGCAAGATGCCATGGCAAATCGGGGCCCGGACGGTTGAATCGTCCGGGCCCAATTGCTACAAGCCCGGCGCATAACAGAGGCTATGGAGCGGACATGCCTTTTGACGCTAAAGGTGAAGACGCTCGAAACACAGATGGCCGAGGAAAGCTGGACGTGAAAATCGTCGCGGGAAACAGCAACCGGCCTCTCGCCGATGCGATCTGCGCGCACCTGAGACTGCCCATGACCAAGGGCCAGGTGAAGCGCTTTGCAGATATGGAAATCTTTGTCGAGATTCAGGAGAATGTCCGCGGCCAGGACGTTTTCGTAATCCAATCGACGTCGTTTCCGGCCAACGACAATATGATGGAGTTGCTGATCCTGCTCGATGCGCTGAAGCGCTCGTCGGCGCGGCGGATCACGGCCGTCATTCCCTATTTCGGCTATGCGCGGCAGGATCGGAAGCCGGGGCCTCGCACACCGATCTCGGCGAAGCTCGTCGCCAACCTCATCGAGCGTGCCGGCGCACAGCGCGTGCTAACACTCGATCTCCACGCCGGACAAATTCAGGGCTTCTTCGACATTCCGACCGATAATCTCTTCGCAGCGCCAGTCATGACGCGGGACATCGAAGATAATTTCGGACATACCGACGATATCGTGGTTGTGTCACCGGACGTCGGCGGCGTGGTTCGCGCGCGAGCGCTCGCCAAACGCATCGGTGCTCCAATCGCTATTTGCGACAAGCGGCGCGAACGGCCCGGTGAAAGCGAAGTGATGAACGTCATCGGCGACGTCGACGGCAAACGCTGCATTCTGATCGACGATATCGTCGATTCCGGCGGCACGCTCGTGAACGCGGCCGAAGCGCTTTTGAAAAACGGCGCGACGGAGGTTTCCGCCTACATTTCGCATGCCGTCCTATCGGGCGGCGCGGTCAGCCGCATCCAGAATTCGCGGCTGAAGTCGCTTGTCATTACCGACTCAATTTTACCGACGGAAGCAGTCAAGGCGGCCAAGAATATCCGCGTCATCTCGATCGCTCCGCTCATCGGCGAAGCGATCCTGCGCACAAGCCGCGAAGAGAGCGTCTCCAGCCTGTTCTACTGATATTAGTCTGCGCCGCCGGATGCACAGGCTGCGCAGCGGCCGCGAAGCTCCATTGTCATCGAGCGCACCTTGAAGTCGTTTTTGCTCGCCCAATTTTGGAGGCCTTTGACGGCAGCCGGGCTGTCAAATTCCTTCACGGTGCCGCAGCCGTCACAGATCGCGAACACAGCTTTCCCATGATGGTGCGGATGGTCGCAGGCAACGAACGCATTGAGGCTTTCAAGGCGGTGCGCAAGACCGTCGTCGATCAGGCGCTGCAAAGCCCGGTAGACCGTCGGCGGCGCGCTGACACCTTTGCCGCGGACTTGCTCGATAAGTTCGTAGGCGCTGACCGGGCGGCCGACGCCGCGAAGCGCCTCGACGATAATTTTATCCTGATCGGCTGCGCTTCGGCGCTTGGTCGGCTTTCGGACCATAGTTTGAGGCATCTCCAGATCCCGCCCTCGGGCAATATGCGCGAATTGGTAAAGTCTTTACGTCTTTAATATGCTGATTTTCGGTGGAACTTTCCAGTCCGGCGGACATGCCCTGGGGTCTCGGATGGGTTAATCCAAAGCATTGCGCCGTGGGCCGAGCCCAGGTATACACCCGCCATCTCAAGAAGACATTCCTGAGACGCCGCACGGCACCCTTGGAGGCCGGTTCGCGGCTTTTGGCTCTTCCGATAGGCGGAGGAGCTTCAAACACGGAGACGATGCCATGTCTGAGCTGATCTCGCTCAAGGCTACGGCGCGCCCGCGTGCCGGCAAGGGGGCCGCACGCCAAGCTCGCCGCGACGGGAATGTGCCTGCTGTCATTTACGGCAACAGCGAAACGCCCGAAATGATCAATCTGGAATACAACGAGCTGTGGAAGCAGGTCCTGCGCGGCCACTTCACCTCGACCGCGATCGAACTCGATGTCGAAGGCAAGAAGCACATTGTGCTCGCCCGCGACGTTCAGGTCGATCCCGTCCGCGATACGCCGCTTCATGTCGACTTCCAGCGTGTCGGCAAAGATGGCGTTATCCGAGTTTCGATCCCTGTTCACTTCACCAACGAAGCGGCGTCCCCGGGTCTGAAGCGCGGCGGCGTGCTCAACATCGTACGCCACGATGTCGAAGTGTTCTGCCCTTACGATAAGATTCCGCGTTTCTTCGAGATCAGCCTGGAGGGCATGGAGATCGGTCGCTCGATCCACATTTCGGCGGTGACGATGCCGGAAGGCGTGACGCCCGTGATCAAAAACCGCGACTTCACGATCGCTACGATTGCCGGTGCGCTGAAAGGTGACGACGAAACCTCATCTGCAGCCGCAACGCCAGATGCAGCAGCGGCTCCTGCGGCCGATGCGAAGGGTGCCGCACCGGCGGCCGGCGCGAAAGCGGCTGCCGCACCAGCCGCTGGCGGTAAAGCTGCCGCCGCTCCCGCCGCGAAACCTGCTGCGAAGAAATAAGACGTCTTTGTTGGGCCCGGCGACTCCCCTTCGGGGAGCCGGCCGCCGGGCCTAGCTACAATCCCGCGCCTTCCGGCCGGCTTGCCGAAGGCAAGTCGGAAGGCGCAGTGAAAAAATGAAGCTCTTTGTCGGCCTCGGAAATCCCGGTGAGAAATACGCCGCGAACCGACATAACATCGGCTTCATGGCGCTTGACCGCATTGCCGAACGCCACGGGTTCGGGCCCTGGCGCAGGAAATTCCAGGGCCTTGTCTCGGAAGGCACGATCGGAACAGACCGCGTTCTGCTGCTGAAGCCCGAAACTTACATGAACGAAAGCGGCCGCTCGGTCGGCGACGCACAGCGTTTTCTCAAAATTCCGCTTTCGGATGTCTATGTTTTCCACGACGAACTCGATCTCGCGCCGGGAAAGGTCAAGCTGAAAGCCGGGGGCGGCAACGCCGGCCATAATGGTCTGCGCTCGATCTCTGCGCATCTCGACAACGACTACAAGCGCGTGCGTCTCGGGATCGGCCATCCGGGATCAAAAGACGCCGTGGTCTATTATGTGCTGAACGACTTTGCGAAGTCGGAGCGTGGCTGGCTTTCCGAGCTGCTCGATGCCATCGCCGACGCCGTCCCCTACCTCGCCAAGGGCGATGACTCCCGCTTCCTCAGCGACGTGGCGCGGACGCTGTACGACGAGCCTCGTTCCAATGAGGACGGCCGCAAGGCAAAGGGACCGGTGGCCGAGCCATCAGCGCCGAAAAAGCCCGCGTCCACGTCACACCCTGCAAGCGAACGGGCATCCAAACGCCAGTCTGCCCTTGCCGAAAACTTGAAAAAGTGGCTCGGTGCGCGAAAATCGGGTGACAGCGACGCGTAAGCCGGCGCTTGGAGCTCAGTTGCGTTTGGGGGCGCCGATGTCGGAATATCAGCGAGAGGATCGGCAAAATTTTCTGGCGGCTCTTTTCGGTGGCCGTTCCGAAGTCGCGATCGGCGTCATCATCGTGTTATTCACGCTCGGCGTTTTCGGCGTCGTGGCGCGCGACGCTTACTTTTCCAATGCGAAAGATAAGAGCGGCGTCAAGCGCGTCATTGCCAAGCGTTGGAACCAGCGCACGCTTGTCTTCCCTATCGAAGGGGCGGACAAAGCGGGGCATCGCGCGCTTTTCGACGTCGTTGTGCTGACGAAGGATTATGGATGGGTGCGGGGCTCGACGACCGAGCTTGAGAAAGATGACCGCCGCCTCTCACCGCAGGAGATTCAACAAGAGGTGCTGGACCCTCAGCTCAGAAAAGGGCTCGGTACTGCGCGTGGATTGATCGCCGTCGGCTTGGCGAGTCAGGAGGGCGAGGTCGCGCGCGAAGAACAGCGGGGTGGCCTCAGGGCCGTCCGGATCGCGCGTTGGGTGCGGGACGCGATCGGCGACGAAATCCCGATGTGGACACTTAATCTCGGGCGTTACGTCGACTTGTGCGTCGAATGCGAGGATGTCGATACGAGCTGGCAGCGGCCTTTCATCGTCATTGCGGTCCGCAAAGCGGAGGGCGGAACACACATTTCCGAAGCGCTGGCGGATGCGATGTCCAACACGGTCAATCTGCCGAGCCCGGACCGCTATTCGACGTTTGCCTTCACCAAGTTTACGAAGTGAGCCATAGGGCCGCAGACCGGGGCGAATTCACTTCACAACCCTCCCCGTCTCGCTTAACCCACTCGCCAGCAAAACAATCGGAATTTCCCCGCCAATGGGCTTCAAATGCGGCATCGTCGGTTTGCCGAACGTCGGCAAGTCGACCCTCTTCAATGCGCTGACGCAGACGGCAGCGGCGGAGGCGGCCAATTATCCTTTCTGCACGATCGAGCCGAACGTCGGGGAGGTCGCGGTGCCGGATCCTCGACTTGATACGCTTGCCGGGATTGCGGGCAGCGGCGAGATCATTCCGACGCGTTTGACGTTCGTCGATATCGCGGGTCTGGTGCGCGGTGCATCGAAGGGCGAAGGGTTAGGCAACAAATTTCTCTCGCATATTCGCGAAGTGGATGCGGTCGCCTACGTGCTCCGCTGCTTCGTCGACGAGGATGTGACGCACGTCGAGAACCGCATCGATCCCCTCGCCGACGCGGACGTCGTCGAGACGGAACTGATGCTTGCCGATCTCGAAAGCCTCGAAAAGCGTATTTCGCAAATCGAGAAGAAAGCCAAGTCAGGCGATAAGGAAGCGAAGGCGCAGTTCGCGTTGATGGAGAAGCCTTTGCTTCTGCTGCGCGAGGGAAAGCCAGCACGGCTTGCCAAGATGACGACGGAAGAAATACCGGCTTTTCGCGCCTTGCAGCTGTTGACTTCGAAGCCGGTGGTCTACGTCTGCAACGTCGAAGAAAGTGCGGCTGCTCAGGGTAACCCGTACTCGCAGAAGGTCGAGGAGCGCGCCAAGGCCGAAGGTGCCGCCGTCGTCATTATCTCGGCAAAAATCGAGAGTGAATTCGCGGGATTGGCACCGGAAGACCGCGATGCATTCCTTGCTGAAATGGGTCTCGATGAGCCGGGGCTCAATCGTCTCATCCGTGCAGGCTATTCGCTCTTGGACCTCGTCACGTATTTCACCGTCGGGCCCAAGGAGGCCCGCGCGTGGACAATCACACGGGGTACCAAAGCTCCGCAAGCAGCGGGCGTGATCCACACCGATTTCGAAAAGGGCTTCATTCGCGCCGAGACGATCGCCTACGACGACTATGTTGCATGTAAAGGTGAGGCCGGTGCCAAGGAGGCGGGAAAAATGAGGCTCGAAGGCAAAGACTACGTCGTGCAGGACGGCGATGTCATGCACTTCCGGTTCGCGAACTAGGATTTAGACCGATGAGCGATACGCTTCCCGACCGCTTGTGCAACGATCCGCAAAGTCCGTACTTCGACGAAGAGCTTTTGAAGCGGGACATCGGTATTCGCTTTAATGGAGTCGAAAAGACCAATGTCGAGGAATATTGCGTCAGCGAAGGTTGGGTGCGGGTCGCTGCCGGGAATGCCAAAGACCGCCACGGGCGGCCGATGACGTTAAAGCTCAAAGGCAAGGTCGAACCTTACTTCCGCGGTTAATGACTGCGCCGCCTTCGCGTGGCTGCAGCTTTGCGGGCTGACGCGCTCCGTGCCGACGCTGAACGCGATGCGGAAGCTTTGCCGCCGATGCGGCCGCCCCGCTTCGATGCGATGTGCGTATCCTTCTTTCCGCGGCCGGAACCGCTCTTGTTGCCGCCGCCGCTTTCCTTGTTGACGGTCGCCCAGGCGCGGCGTTCGGCTTCTTTTTTTTTGACGCCGCGCTTTTCGTAGCCTTCCTCGATGTGCTCGGCCTTCCGTTTCTGCTTGGTCGTATAACTCGATTTATCGCCGCGGGGCATGGCTGCACCTCCTCAATACGTTGAGCGCCGTCCGAGCAACGCGCGATCCCCTCAGAAGTTGCGCGGCTCCGACCGTCAACCCGACGATTGCCACTCCGTGCGCGCCGTTTTGGGCCTGGGGCCCGGGTCCCGGCTCTGCGCTTTGGCTGGGATGACAAAGGAAAAGCGAAAAAGGCCCCGCGTTGCGCAGGGCCTTCGCATTCCAAACGTGAGATGACGATCTATTCTGCCGCTTCGGCGCCTTGCGGCATCTTCTGCTGTTGTGCTGTCTCGGCGGCCTTGCTGCGCGTCATGTGATCGAGCGCCGCGCGAACGCCAGCTTCGTAGTCCGGATGCACCTTTTTGAAGTGTCCAAGCTGGCGCTCAACGATGAAATCGGGAATGCCCCACATCGCCTCGGCAATATTATTAAACAGGCGTGCCTTCTGATCCTTGTTGAACAGATTGAAGAGCGCCGTCACCTGGCGGTAGTCGTCGTTGCCGTCGCGATGATTGTAACGCTCGGCATCGCCGGAGATTTTGAGCGGCGGCTCGGCGACCGATTTGTCCTCTGCGGCGCCATTGAAAGAGTTCGGCTCGTAATAGGCATCGACGTTCCCGGTTTCCTGAGGGAAAAACCGCATTTGCCCATCCTTATGATACGTGTGCACCGGACAGCGTGCGGCGTTCACCGGCAGATGCTCATAGTGCGTTCCGAGGCGATAGCGATGCGCATCGGCATAGGAGAAAACGCGCGCCTGCAGCATCTTGTCGGGCGAAAATCCGATGCCAGGAACGATATTCGACGGTGAGAAGGCCGCCTGCTCGATCTCGGCGAAATAGTTTTCCGGATTGCGGTTGAGTTCCAGCACGCCAATGTCGATCGGCGGATAGTCGGTATGCGGCCAGACCTTCGTAAGATCGAAGGGATTGTACCAATGCTTGTCGGCGTCCATCTCCGGCATGATCTGGACCTGAACCTTCCATCTTGGAAATTCGCCGCGCTCAATGGACGTGAACAAGTCTTCCTGGGTCGACTCCCGCGTGCGGCCAACGATCTCGGTCGCCTCGGCGTTGGTCCAGTGCTTATGCCCCTGCTGCGTCTTGAAGTGGAATTTGACCCAGAAGCGCTCGTTTTTGTCGTTGATGAGCGAAAAAGTGTGTGAGCCGTAGCCGTTCATGTGACGCACGGAGACCGGGAGGCCGCGATCCGACATCAGAATGGTGACCTGATGCAATGATTCCGGCGATAGCGACCAGAAATCCCACATTGCTGTGGGCGATCGCATATTGGTCTTAGGATGACGCTTCTGCGTATGAATGAAATCGGGGAACTTATAGGGATCGCGGACAAAGAACACCGGCGTATTGTTGCCGACGAGATCCCAGTTGCCTTCGCTCGTGTAGAATTTCAACGCGAAGCCGCGCACATCTCGTTCGGCATCTGCGGCGCCTAGCTCGCCAGCTACGGTGGAGAAGCGCGCCAGCATCTCGGTTTTGGTTCCTGGCTGCAGCACCTTGGCTTTGGTATATTTTGAAATGTCGCCGGTGACGGTCAGCGTTCCATACGCGCCCCAGCCTTTCGCGTGCACAGCGCGCTCGGGGATGCGCTCGCGGTTCTGATGCGCAAGCTTTTCGATAAGCTGGTAATCCTGCATCAGAAGAGGTCCGCGAGGACCAGCCGACAAGGAATTCTGATTATCGGCGATCGGCGCGCCGGCCGAAGTGGTGAGTCTTTTTCTGTCAGTCATCATGCTCGTCCTTTGAGAGGGGAAGCCGAGACGGACGTGACATCAGAATGGCTCTAAGAACCAATCCGTTTTCGCAGCGCAATCGATAAGAAGATCTTATCGCAATCAGGAATGCTGATTGCATCGATCAATAGGACGGGTACGTTGAATTCAACTCTCGGTATTGCGTCCATATGTTCTGAATTTTTTGAGCAATGACGACATCTCTCGGTCGTCCAGCAATTTCGCGGAGCCGAGCGTCAGTACCTTGTAGTATTGCTCCGCGAGGATTTCGATTTCGGCTGCAAGCTCCAGTGCGTGCTGCAGCGTCTTTCCGATTGCAATTTGGCCGTGATTGGCCATCAGGCATGCGTCGCGATCTCTAAGACCTTCCGCGACATGATGCGCCAACTCTGCGGTGCCAAATGTTGCGTAAGGCACGCATGGGATATTTTTTCCACCTGCGGCGGCAACCATGTAGTGAAAGGCCGGTATCGATTTGTGCGCGCACGCGAGGACTGTAGCGTGCATGGAATGCGTGTGGACGATGGCGTTTCGGTCAGGCCGCGCATGATAAGCTGCAAGATGAAAGTGCCACTCGGTCGACGGTATCTGCCGCGCGTCAAAAATATTCCCCTCACCTGAAACGAAGACGATATCGGCCGGCTTCGTCTCGTCGTAACGCTTGCCCGAGGGCGTGATCAGCATGCCATCCTCGAAGCGACAAGACACGTTTCCGGTGCGGCCCGGTGAGAGCCCTGACCGGCTCATTTCGCGCGCCGTTTCGATAACGGCTTCGCGAAGACGCTTTTCGCCTGGCTGCCTGGCTCTCGTCATGCGGCGGCACTTTTTCGTTCTGGATAAAGCGACAGAAGTCCTTCTCGGGACGCCTTGCAAATGCCGCGCTCCGTGATGAAACCCGTGACGAGGCGCGCGGGCGTGACATCGAAAGCCGGATTGCGCGCGGGCGTCCCTTCCGCCGTGACAGCGACGGAGGCAACCGTGCCGTCGAACAACCGGCCTTGTACGCGCAGAACTTCTTCGGCCGCACGTTCTTCGATTGGAATGTCGGCGCCGTCAGCGATGCTCCAGTCGATCGTCGAACTCGGCAGCGCAACGTAGAACGGCACGCCGTTGTCATGCGCGGCAAGTGCTTTCAGATACGTGCCGATCTTGTTTGCAACATCGCCCGATGCCGTCACACGGTCGGTACCGACAATGATCAAATCGATGTCGCCGTGCTGCATCAGATGACCGCCGGCGTTATCGGCGATGAGCGTATGAGGAACGCCGTGGTGCAGAAGCTCGAACGCAGTGAGAGCAGCGCCCTGGTTTCTGGGCCGTGTTTCATCGACCCAGACGTGCACCGAAATTCCGGCGTCGTTTGCTTGGTAGATCGGCGCGGTTGCCGTTCCCCAATCGACGCAAGCGAGCCAGCCCGCGTTGCAGTGCGTGAGGACATTGACCGGCTCGCCGTTCTTTTTCGCGGCCAGCTCCTTAATCAGGGCAAGACCGTTGACGCCGATACGGCGGCACATCTCGACATCATCGTTGGCAATTCGTGCGGCCCGATCATAGGCTGCTTGAGCGCGATCGTCCGGAGACAGGGGCCGAAGGGCTTCGCGAAGATCATTCAGTGCCCAGCGCAGATTGATAGCCGTTGGGCGTTGCGCCGCGAGGAAAGCCACTGCACGTTCGAGCGCGTCGTCGGACGGATCACTGCGCATCGCGAGCGCGACGCCATACGCCGCCGTGACGCCGATGAGTGGGGCACCGCGCACTTGCATTGTTTTGATGGCGCGCGCCGCATCTTCGACGGTCGTCAGCGTCAAGCGTTCGATTTTATGTGGCAACGCCGTCTGATCGATGATGCCGACTGACCAATCGTCGGGCTGAAGCCAAATCGTGCGCGACGGCACACCGTCAATCTTCATAGTGCGACTCCCGCAGGGCCGATGATTTGGCAAATGCGATAATCTCGGCCGCAGCGTCAGCGGCCCCAGTCTGCAATAGCATATGCGCCGCCGGAAAGACGATCATCCTGGCGCCGCCTTTCCGACAAATAGCTTTTTGCATTGCGGTTTTTGAAACCAGCCAATCGTCTCGACCGTGCAGTGCCAAGATCGGACAGGAAAGCTTCGCAAAGTCGTCCCGCACATCGACTTCCGCCACGGCCCTAAGGCGCGCGGCGCGCACGGGGCGAGACAGATTACGGACGATTTCATTGACCTTTTGCCGCAATTCTGGGTCACCGTATGGTCCCATCAAAATTGTGTCTCTTATTTTTGGGGGCGTCGTTTCCGGATCAACGCGAGACGCCCTGCGCAAAAGCCAGCCTGGCCATGGCGCTTTGAGAAATGTCGCCGCGAGCAGCAGTCCTCTGATTTGGCGGCCGAGCTGGCTCGCAACGCGAATGGCGACGGGGCCGGAAAACGACTCGCCCAGAAGATAAACCTCCCGCGTGCCGATGACGTTGCGCACGAGTTCGGCGTAGCCTGCGTATCCCAAGCTTGGGTCGTTCGGGTAGCGGACGATCCGGACAGTGAATTCCGCCCCAAGGTGCCCGGCCAAGCGTTCGAACAATTCGCCAGTACCGTCGAGGCCGGGCAGAAGCACGATTTCTTGCGCACCGGCCACCATCTTCAGAACTCCGGAGGTCCGGACATCGGAATATTCACCGTCGCATCCAGTCCGCAACTTTCACACTTCAAGACATACCACTCACGATAGGGACGCGCCGAACGGTCGATGATTGCAATTCCGGATGAGCGGCAGACGGGACAGGCGTGGGGTTCGTCCGGCTGCGTCCGCCACGCAGCGATGCATGCTAACGCATCCTTCAACCGTTCAGCGGGTAAATCCACGACTGCGCCTAATGCCCCCCGAAGGCGACGAGCGCATGGCCTTTGACGCCGAGGCTACCCAGCCGCTTCATGCCACCGAGGTCCGGTAAATCGACGATGAAGGTGGCGCCTGCGATCGTTCCTCCAGAGCGTTGAACGAGCTTGGCCGCGGCTTCCGCGGTCCCGCCAGTCGCGATCAGATCGTCTACGATGAGCACACGGCAGCCTTTGGGAATGGCATCTTCGTGGACCTCTATGACGTCGACGCCGTATTCGAGCGTGTACTCCTGACCGATCGTTTTCCAAGGCAGCTTGCCCTTCTTGCGGATAGGAATGAACCCGCATTCGAGCCGATCTGCTATAGCGCCTCCGAGGATGAAGCCGCGCGCCTCAATGCCGGCCACAGCGGCAATTTTTTTGTCCTCGAACGGCTTCGCCATGTGTTTGATCGCCGTTTTCAATCCCTTCGGATCGGCAAGGAGGGTCGTGATGTCCCGGAACATGATTCCGGGTTTCGGGTAGTCAGGGATCGTCCGGATGAGGTCTTCAAGGTCTTGCACGTTCTTCACTCCCGCCCAATTGACGGCGCAAAATAGCAATATCGCTCGCATGTAGGTAGGCGGGGGCGCCACCAATGTGCCGATTGGCCAAAGCCGTGGCGAAATAGTGTTTGCTTGAGGGAATGACGACATGGCCCCCACTGGCTCCATTGCGATAGGCGATAGCGATTTCGGCTCGTTCTCGGACGAGACCGACGACCTGCCGAGAACATTCCGGCGCGAAAAGGAGGCCCGTGCACGGGCGGCCCGCGAACGCGCCGCGCAGGAGCGAGCTGCGGCTCCCACTCTTTCCACGGACCCCGTCGATTGTGTTCGACCGCAGCCCAGAATTTATGACCGTGCGGGGGACGATCTGCGCGACAGCAGTTCCGCTTCCGTTTCCGCTACGGTACGTGCGTTCGAGGTTCCGTTCGTCCATTTGATGACGTTTTTTCTCAGAGCCGTTTTGGCGAGCATTCCGGCTCTTCTGCTGCTCGGCGGCATCCTATGGGTCATGGGCGCGGGATTGGAGTTGTTGTTCCCACAGCTTGTCAAAATGAAAATCCTGATTAGCTTCCCGAACTAGGAACGCACCGAAAACGATCCCAAACAAACGTCATCCCGGCGAAAGGTCGGGATCCAGCCAAGCCTCAACGAGTCGTAGTTTAGCCGGCTTGCCTGGGCCCCGACCTGCGTCGGGGTGACGGGCGAGGAAAGCGCTGACAGTTCACAGACTGCGCGGGGATGACGACGTTGAGACGGCGTGCTTCCACTTACGAGTGTCATCATCGGCTTCATGCCGAGATCCAAGCGATCAGGAAGCCCGATGCGCGATGGATCCTCGGGAGAAGCCCAAACAAACGTCATCCCGGCGAAAGGTCGGGATCCAGCCAAGCCTCAACGAGTCGTAGTTTAGCCGGCTTGCCTGGGGCCCGACCTGCGTCGGGGTGACGGGCGAGGAAAGCGCTGACAGTTCCCCGCCTGCGCGGGGATGACGACGTGAGACGGCGTGCTTCCACTTACGAGTGTCATCGTCGGCTTCATGCCGAGATCCAAGCGATCAGGAAGCCCGATGCGCGATGGATCCTCGGGACAAGCCCAAACAAACGTCATACCGGCGAAACGCCGGGATCCAGCCAAGCCTCAACGAGTCGTAGTTTAGCCGGCTTGCCTGGGCCCCGACCTGCGTCGGGGTGACGGGCGAGGAAAGCGCTGACAGTTCCCCGCCTGCGCGGGGATACAGAAAGATAGGCTGTTCCGAGACGTTAGCCCAGAATACGGCCAGCAACAGCGTCGAGCTTTTTCAGGAGTTCGGGATCGCGCGCTTCCGGATGCGTGATGATCGCCACTTCGAGCGCTTTGTCGGAGCCGATCGGACATGCCGGATGTTCTCGGGGAAAATCCCTGGCCAGCCGCGCGACGAGACGCTGCGCTTTCTCGGTATTGGCGCGCATGACTTCAATAATTGCGGCGACGTCCACGTCCTCATGTTCGTCGTGCCAGCAGTCGTAGTCGGTGACCATGGCGACGCTGGCGTAACAAATCTCCGCTTCGCGCGCGAGCTTAGCTTCCGGCATGTTGGTCATGCCGATCACATCGCAATCCCATGAGCGATAGAGATTGCTCTCAGCGCGCGTCGAGAATTGCGGACCTTCCATCGCGAGATACGTGCCGCCGCCGTGGACATCAATCTTCTCCGCTTTCGCGGCTTTTTCGAGCGCCTTGAAAAGCAACGGGCTGACGGGATCGCCCATCGCGACGTGCGCGACGCATCCCTTGCCGAAGAACGACTTTTTTCGCGCAAAGGTGCGATCGATGTACTGGTCCGGTAGTACGAAGTCGCCGGGCTTGTATTTCTTCTTAAGTGAGCCGCAGGCCGAGACGGAAACGAGATCGGTGACGCCCGCTCGCTTCAACGCATCGATATTGGCGCGATAATCGATATCGCCGGGCGCCAGTTTATGACCGCGGCCGTGGCGTGGCAGGAAGCGGACAGGAAGCCCATCGATATCAGCGAACAATATGTCATCGGACGGAGACCCCCACGGGCTTTCTATGTGCCGCCACTCCGCATGCGCCAACCCGGGCAGATTGTAAAAACCGCTACCCCCGACGATCCCAAGAACCGATTGCGTCATTGTCCCTGCTCCACGCCCGTTACCGAACGCCACTTAAAAGAAAAAAGGCCCCGCATGCGAGGCCTTTTGCAGAGCTCGTCTCTTCGATCCGCCATCAATGCTTGATCGCTGACCAGATGCGTCTCTTGCCGATGTAAAGAAGCACGGTCGTGACGAGTAAATAGAGCATCACCTGCCAGCCGATACGCTTGCGCTGATCGAGACTCGGATCGGCGGTCCAGGACAAAAATGCGGCGACGTCGTGAGCATAGTTTTGGACGGTGTCGGGCGTTCCGTCCTGATAGCTCACGGCTCCATCCGAAAGCGGTGGCGGCATGCTGATCTGATGTCCAGGGAAAGCGTGATTGTAATACTTGCCGTCGACAAGGTGGAATCCCGCCGGCGGATCGCTGAACCCGGTCATCAAGGCATAGATATAGTCCCCGCCGCCTTCCTGATAGCTGTTGAGAATATCACCCAGCATCAGGAACGGATGAATGTACCACGGCGGGTCGCGTTCCACGGCCCGAGCGCGTGCCATCAGAGACAGATCCGGCGGCAAAGCGCCGTTCTGAGATGCACGCGCTTCCTGGTCGTTCTTGTACGGACCGAGGATGGGGTCCGACAGTAATGCTGGGCGCTCGAACATCTTGCCCTGGTCGTTTGGACCGTCGGTGATCTTATTTGGCCAATCGTGCGCCAATGCCTTCACGGAAGCTTCGGGAAACTCCGGGCCGCCAGGCTGCACCAAATTGCGGAACGCAACGCGCTTCAGGCTATGACAGTTCGAGCAAATCTGCTGATAGACCTGAAATCCGCGCTGAAGCTGTGCCTTGTCGAACTGCCCGGTGAACCCGGAGAACGACCAGTGCTGACGCGCAATTTCTGCGTGACCCTCTGCGGCGGATGCGGCGGCTGGAACCAACGCCATGGCTGCGACGATGCCAGCGAGAGCGTAAGAGAAACGTTTGATCATCGGTCCGTCTCCTCTCAGCGCTTTTCGGGGGCTGCGGTCGCGCCCGTCGGCAGTACCGCGCCGCCGCCGAGCACCGAGTCTGTAATCGAGCGCGGCAGCTTCTTGGGCGTCTCGATCAACCCGACGACCGGCATAACGACGAGGAAGAAGAGGAAATAGCAGACGGTGAAGACCTGAGCCCAAGCCACGTAGACGCCTTCGGCGGGTCGTGAGCCGAGGTATCCGAGGGCGATGCACGTGAACACGAAGAACCAGAAGAACCATTTGAAGATCGGCCGGTACTTGGCTGAGCGCACCCGCGACGTATCGAGCCAGGGCGCAAAGGCGATGATGATCACGGCCGAAAACATCGCGACGACGCCGCACAGCTTTGCATATTGGCCGAGCGGAATGATCCACAGGAACGTGCTCGTGAAGGAGCGCAGGATCGCGTAAAACGGCAGGAAGTACCACTCCGGCACGATGTGCGGCGGCGTTACCAACGGGTTGGCTTCGATGTAGTTGTCGGCATGGCCGAGGTAGTCCGGTACAAAAAACACGAACCATGCATAAAGAATAAGGAAGGCGAACAAGCCGACAGCATCCTTCGAGGTTGCATAGGGATGCATCGGGACTGCATCGCTCGGCTCCTTGAGATCAAGGCCAGTCGGATTGTTCTGGCCTGCCGTGTGCAAAGCCCAGAGGTGCAGACCGACGACGCCCGCAAGCACGAACGGCAGGAGGTAGTGGAGCGCGAAGAAGCGGTTGAGCGTCGTCCCGGAGACCGAATAGCCACCCCATAACCATTCGACGATAGCGGTTCCGAGGCCGTTGATCACGGTATCGAGGGCGGAGAAGAGGTTCGTGATGACGGTAACGCCCCAGAAGCTCATCTGACCCCAAGGCAGGGAGTAACCCATGAACGCGGTCGCCATCATCAGAAGCATGATGAGGACGCCCAAAATCCAGAGCACCTCGCGCGGCGCTTTATACGAGCCGTAATAGAACCCCCGAAAGATATGGACGTAGACGGCGAAGAAGAACATCGACGCGCCGACGGAATGGAAGTTGCGGATCATCCAACCATAGTTCACGTCGCGACGGATGTGCTCGACCGAATTGAAGGCTTCCGCAGCGCTCGGCTGATAGTGCATCGCGAGCACGACGCCGGTCACGATCTGCCCAACGAGCAGGAACGTAAGGATGCCGCCGAAAGTCCAAAGGTAGTTGAGATTGCGCGGCGTCGGAAAGTCAACGAATTGGCCGTGTATCATGCGTGCGATCGGCAAACGCTCATCGAACCATTTGCCCCAGCGCGATGTCGGCACGTAGGTCGAGGTATGACCGCTCATTGTTCGCTAGCTCCCTAGCCGATTTTTATTTTTGTGTCGGATGTGAACGCGTAGGGCGGAACTTCCATGTTCCGAGGGGCTGGGCCTTTGCGAATGCGGCCAGCGGTATCGTACTGCGACCCGTGACAGGGACAGAACCAGCCGCCGAATTCGCCGCGTTCATCGCCGAGCGCCTGGCCTTTCGGAATACAGCCCAGATGGGTGCAGATGCCGATGATGATGATCCACTTCTCATGCCCCTTCGTCGTGCGATTGGCGTCGGTGGCGGGATCGTTTTCGGGCAGGTTCTCGTTTCGGGCGAGGCCGTCGGGGAGCGTCTTAACGTCGACGTTCACGGCCGATTCGATTTCGGCTTTCGTGCGATAGCGTACGAAAATCGGCTTGCCGCGCCACATCACGGTGATCGCCTGTCCTTCTTTGACAGGCGACAGATCGACGTCAACCGAGGCGAGAGCCTTGGTGCTCGCGTCCGGGTTCATCTGTTGGATAAATGGCCAAAGAAGTGATGCCGCGCCGACGGCGGCAAATGCGTTTCCCACGACCACCAGAAAATCCCGGCGGTTCGGCTCGACTGCGTCAGTGGTCACGGGTGCCTCCAGTTTGAAGCGCTTGGGAACCACCGGAGGCCGAGACGCGTTGCTCGTGAGACGGATATTACCCGCTCCACAGCCGCCTGCGTCCGCTCCCAGTTTTCTTCATCCCTTAGAATTGTTCTGACAGCGTTTGGTCGCGGCCTCAAGCATGGCTGCGTTAAAGTGCGAGGGGCAATTTGGCGCATAGCCCCAACGCTATGGTACCGGGCAGGTCAACGGATTTCAGGGATGTGTTTCGTCATGCGCCTCGCGCTTTATCAACCGGACATTGCACAGAATACAGGAACGATCTTGCGGCTCTGCGCCTGCCTCGGCGTCCCTGTCGATGTGATCGGCCCCACGGGATTCGACATGAGCGACCGTGCGCTGCGGCGGGCGGCCTTGGACTATATCGATCACGTCGCGTTGGTGCGGCACACAAGCTTCGGCGCATTTTGGGAGGCCCGAATCGCGGCCGCGGAACCGAACCGGCTGGTACTGCTCACTGCGCACGCTGAGACGCCGCATCATGGCTTCGCGTTCAAGACGGACGATATTCTGATGCTTGGGCGCGAGAGCGCTGGCGTTCCTGAGGCGGTGCATCAGCAGGCAGACGCGCGAATCACTGTCCCGATGCGGCCGGGACTGCGTTCGCTCAATGTTGCCGTGACGGCGGCAATTGCGTTGGGCGAGGCCCTGCGTCAGACGGGAGGTTTCCCGGCAACCGCCAAAGATATTACGTCACTGTCGTAGGTGTGACACCTAAGTGCGGCAGATGTCGAAGACCCTTTTGATGGTCTTCATCAACGCATGCCGTTCGAGACTTATCTAACAGTGGCCGGAGCCGTTTCTGCTTCGCTTCTCGTGGCCGGTCTGCTCGCGGGGATGGGGGCTCAGAATAAAGATGCATGGCGAATTTGGCCTGCGCCGCCTGCCGGCTCGATCAAGAGCTTTGGTTTCTGGACGCTTTTTCGCACACTGAATGTCGCGGTACTCGTGTTGGCAACCGAGCGCCTCGTCGGGCTGACAACCGCCGATTCGCTGACGTTCACCCGGCTGGGGTTGGCGCTCGTCGCCATCGTGGCGTTTGCGGCCTATCTCTATGCGCTTTGGGCGCTCGGTCGTAAGGCGACCTACTGCCAGGCGAGCGGTCTTACGACCGACGGTATCTACCGATGGTCGCGCAACCCGCAGTATGCTACGGCCATCCTCGCGTTCGGTGCGCTTGGACTTGCGGCCTGGTCGTGGGAGCCGACGGCGCTGGCGGCAGCGCTCATCGCCGTTTATACGTTGATGGCCATCGCGGAAGAGCCTTGGCTTCAGGCACGATATGGTCGCGCCTATCATGTCTATCGGGCCGAGGTACCGCGCTTTTTCAATCTTCGCCACGCGCGGCACGAGCTTGGCGCCCTGATCTCTCGCAAAGCTCCGCCGTTTGCGAACCGTCGGGAGGGAAAATAACTGCAACTGCGCGGACGATGCGCCCCGTGCTATTCCGCTGCTTCCTGCGCAAGAAAGCCACCCGATTGGCGCTGCCACAACTGGGAATAGAGTCCGCCGCGCTGCAAAAGTTCGACGTGGGTACCCTCTTCGACGATACGGCCTTCTTCCATGACGACGAGCCTGTCCATTGCCGCGATCGTCGAAAGGCGATGCGCGATTGCGATCACCGTCTTGCCACGCATGAGGCGTTCAAAGCTTGCCTGGATTTCCGATTCAACTTCCGAATCGAGCGCGCTCGTCGCCTCGTCGAGAATGAGGATCGGCGCATTCTTCAAAAGCACGCGCGCGATCGCGATCCGCTGGCGCTGGCCGCCCGACAGCTTCACGCCGCGTTCACCGACGTGCGCGCCATAGCCCTTGCGGCCTTTCAGATCCTCAAGATTGAGGATGAAGTCGTGCGCCTCGGCCTGTTTCGCAGCGGCGATCATCTCGGCCTCGGATGCATTCGGCCGGCCATAGAGGATGTTATCGCGTACGGATCGATGCAGCAGCGACGTATCCTGCGTGACCATACCGATTTCGGCGCGCAAGCTATCCTGCGTCACATGCGCAATGTCCTGGCCGTCGATCAGGATGCGACCGCCCTCCAGATCGTAGAAACGGAGCAGCAGGTTGACGAGCGTCGACTTGCCCGCACCCGAGCGACCGACGAGGCCAACCTTCTCGCCCGGCCGAACTGTAAGCGACAGATCTTCGATGACGCGCGGCGGCACATCCTCCGACGCGGCGCGCCCCGCGCCGTAGTGGAAGTGAATGTGATCAAACCGGATCTCGCCACGAGGAACGATCAACGGTTTCGCTTCTGACGTGTCCTGCAGGAGGTTCGGAAGCGAAATCGTCTCCATTCCTTCGTGCACGACACCGATGTTCTCGAACACGTCGGCAATCGTCCACATTACCCAACCGGACATTGTCACGATGCGGATGACGAGGCCGCTCACGACTGCGATATCGCCGACCGACACGTGGCCCTTGGTCCAAAGGACGATCGCTAATCCCGTCGTCGCGACGAGAAGGACGCCATTCAGAGAGTAGAGCACTAGCTCCATGCCGGTGATGAGCCGGAGGGACGCCTGCCACTTCTGCATTTGCTCGGTCAGCGCTTCGCGCGCATAGATGTCCTCACGCTCTGCGTGCGCAAAGAGCTTCACCGTCATGATGTTCGTATAGCTGTCGACAATACGGCCGACGAGCATGGAACGCGCCTCGGACGATTCAGTCGAGCGTTCCTTGATGCGCGGCACGAAATAGCGCAGCGCGAAGATATAGGCGGCGAGCCAGACGATAAGAGGGATCGTCAGGCGCCAGTCGGACGCCGCAAAAAGTAAGGCCGAGCCGACAAACTGCACCGATGCGTACCACAGCGCGTCGATCAACTGGACGATGCTTTCGCGGAGCGCCGTTCCTGTCTGCATAATCTTGTTGGCAACGCGGCCGGCGAAATCGTTTTGAAAGAAGCCAAGGCTCTGGCGCAGGACGTAACGATGGGTCTGCCAGCGGATGCTCGACGTCGTTCCCGCCGAGATCATCTGGTTCTTGATGAAGTCGTGCGCGGTCGAGACGGCCGGACGCAGGATCAGCGCAACAACGGCCATCATTGTAAGCGTTCCGGCATACGTCGAGACGAATGTCGACGGATCGCCATGCGTGCGCATTTTATCGACGATGGAACCCACAAAGCCCATCAATGCGACCTCGATCGTCGATCCAAGGCAGCCAGCAATCAACAGCAACACGAAAAATGGCCAGAGCGGCTTGATGAAAAACCAATAGAACGACCACAGCTGCTCCGGCGGGCGCGTCACGTCGCGCTCGGCGAAAGGCTTAATGCGGGTTTCTCCCCAATGGAGAAGACGGCGGAACATTATCGTTATCGCAAGCGTAAGCGGCGCCTAGTCGCAAGTGCGGGAAAATCCGACTGGCGACGGCGACCGGACATTGATCATGGATAGGAGTTAGGGCTAAGGGTCCTTTCAGTCAAAAACAAGGCCCAAAACCGAATAGCAGATGACCAAATCCGATTTGCCCCTCGATCAAAAAAAAGAACAGGCGCGCGCGTGGTTCGAGCGCCTTCGCGACGATATCGTCGCCGCTTTCGAGAAGCTCGAAGGGAGCCTGCCGGAAACGGCACCTCATGGTACCGATTTGGCCGCGCAGTTCGAAGCCAAGCCCTGGTCGCGAAAGGATCATACGGGCGCCGACGGCGGGGGCGGCGTCATGAGCATGATGCATGGTCGCGTGTTCGAAAAGGTCGGCGTCCATACGTCGACCGTGTACGGAGAATTCGCCCCTGAATTTCGCAAGCAAATTCCGGGAGCCGACGAGTCTCCGAATTTCTGGGCGTCCGGCATTTCGCTGATCGCGCATCCGCGCAATCCGAATGTGCCTGCGGTCCATATGAACACGCGAATGATCGCCACCAGCAAATGGTGGTTCGGCGGCGGTGCCGACCTTACGCCCGTGCTGGAAACGCGTCGAACGCAGTCGGACGCCGATACGCTCGCGTTCCACGCCGCCATGTACGGCGCATGCGCGGCGCATCCCATCGTCGATTATCAGAAGCTCAAAGCGTGGTGCGATGAATATTTCTTTCTGCCTCACCGAAATGAGCCGCGCGGGATCGGCGGCATCTTCTACGACTACCTGACGCCATCCGACGCCGATGGTGGCTGGGATGCCGCATTCGCCTTTACACAGGATGTCGGCAAGGCCTTCGCAAGCGTCTATCCGATGCTGGTGCGTGGGAATTATTCGATGCCGTATTCCGATGAGCAGCGCGAAGAACAGCTTGTTCGTCGCGGCCGCTACGTCGAATACAATTTGCTTTATGATCGCGGAACGATGTTCGGGCTCAAGACGGGCGGAAACGTCGAAAGCATCCTGTCGTCGATGCCGCCTGTGGTGAAGTGGCCATAATCGCCCTGGCATTGTGGCCATTTGGCCAGCCCGGCTGGCTGGCCTTCGCTTGCGTCCAACCACTCTGCTGGACCCTTTCTGCAGTATCCGTATAACGTCGGCCGCGGAACCGCTCACTTCAGCGCGCAGGCTGAATGATCGATATGTGCGCCCCGCTTGTGTTGCGTGCGCCGGTAACGGCCTTCTGGGGGAGGCAAAATGAAACGCCTCGTCTGTTCACTGGACGGTACATGGAACGACGACGGTCCGTTACCGCTGACCAACGTTGCCAAACTTCACAGCGCCATTCCTCCGAGAGATCGCAGAGGCGTGCGCCAACTCGTCCGCTATATCTCCGGCATTGCGACCGAGGAAGGACAGCGTTTCAATTTTCTTCGCGGCGCGTTCGGGTTCGATGTCGCGCGCCGGATCAAGCTCGGTTACGAGTTCCTTCGCGATGCCTACGATCCCGGAGACGAAATCTACCTCTTTGGGTTTTCGCGTGGCGCTTATGAAGCGCGCAGTCTCGCGAGCTTTGTAACGCTGTTCGGCATCGCGCGGCGCGACGCCGATTTTTCCGTCGATGAAGCCTGGGATCTCTACAGACAGTCGGATCACAAGCGCGATGTCGATACCCTGGCACGCCTCAGCGCAGCTTGCCATTATCCGGTTCGCATCCGCTGCGTCGGCGTCTGGGATACTGTCGGCAGCATCGGCAATCCCTATTCGGGTCCGGCGCGGCTCAGCCGAAAACTTGCGTTCCACGATATGCGGCTGCACGACACGATCGATGTCGTCCTGCACGCATTGGCGATCGACGAAACGCGCGGACCGTTCCGGCCGACGCTCTTCACGCTGCCGGAAGGCATTCGGCTTGCACCTCATCAACACGTCGAACAGGTCTGGTTTCCAGGCACGCACGCCGATGTCGGGGGCGGTTGGCCGAATACCCAGTTATCCGACATCTCGCTCCTATGGATGGCCCAGCGCATCATGGCGAAGACGGGATTGAAAATCGACATAGCCAAGCTCAGGCGCGGCGCCAATGCTGATGCTCTCGGGTTGCAGCATTTCTCCGCGACGGGCTGGATTTATGCCTTTTCGCGCCGGGTGCCGTACAGGCGCGTTGTTCAGGAGGACTTCGGTGCTACGTCAAAACGGCGGCGGCGATGGCGTACAGGCAGGCTCCCCGATGGGCTGGTTTCAATAAATGAACTGGTCCACGACAGCGTCTATGCGCGCCTTGGGCATACGGTGCGCGAATTGCGGGGCAATGCCGTGCGCGAATTCGTTTACGAGCCCGAAGCGATCTCTGCCGGCGTTGCTACCCCGGTCCAGGCTGCAGAAATCACCGAGATCGACGCGCGCGTGGCATAGCGTGGCGAGAACCGCACCTTTTTTGCAAATGCTTTCTTTCTTGGAGCGATGCATCGCCGCAGTTGCACAGCCGCCCCCACGTGCCACATGATGCTCACGCTGCGTACGGCGCGTGCATGCAGCCGCCTCTTTTAGACAGGCCAGGAATGCTTTCATGACATCTCTTTTCGATCCGCTTCAGGCGGGCGCTTTCACGCTCAAGAATCGCATTGTCCTTGCGCCTCTGACGCGCTGCCGAGCGAGTGCGGGGCGTGTGCCCAACGATTTGATGCGCGAATATTACGTACAGCGCGCGTCCGCGGGCTTGCTGTTGTCGGAAGCGACATCCGTTTCTGCGATGGGCGTGGGATACCCCGATACGCCGGGCATCTGGTCGGAGGAGCAGGTCGCGAGATGGAAGCGGATCACCGAAGCCGTGCACGCGGCAGGAGGTGCGATGCTCCTGCAGCTTTGGCACGTGGGACGTATCTCGCATCCGGATTATCTCGGCGGCGCGCTTCCCCTGGCGCCGAGCGCCATCGCAGCTAAAGGACATGTCAGCCTGCTGCGTCCGGTGCGCGATTACGTCGTGCCGCGGGCGCTGGAACTTAATGAGATTCCAGGCATTGTGGCGGAGTACCGCAAGGGAGCCGAGAACGCGAAGCGTGCTGGCTTCGATGGGGTCGAGGTTCACGGTGCCAACGGCTACCTGCTGGATCAGTTCCTGCAAGACAGCACGAACAAGCGGACCGATGCCTACGGCGGTGCAATCGAGAACCGGGCGCGACTCATGTTCGAAGTCGTCGATGCCTGTATCGAGGTCTGGGGCGCCAATCGCGTCGGCTTGCATTTGGCACCGCGCGGGGACGCTCAGTCGATGGGCGACAGCAATCCGAGGGCAACTTTTGGGTATGTCGCGCAGGAAGCCGGACGGCGCAAGCTCGCATTCCTGTGCACGCGCGAACGCGAGGGCCCCGATGCTATCAGCGCGGAACTCAAGAAGCTATTTGGCGGCGTGCTGATTGCGAATGAAGGGTTCACGAAGCAGACCGCGGAAGCCGTCATTTCTTCGGGCGCCGCTGACGCCGTCGCATTCGGCAAGCTGTTCATCGCCAATCCCGACCTGCCGGAACGATTCAAGCTCGGCGCGCCGCTCAATACACCGGATCCAAGCACGTTCTACGCGCAGGGACCAAAGGGCTATACCGATTATCCGCCGCTGGCGCGTACGGAAGCCATCGCTTAACGCCCCTAAGGATTGAAGCTTAGCGTTCCGAAGCGCTTCGGCGCTCGGAGATGCTGTCGAAAGCTTCGGCAAATTCCAGACACCCGGGATTGGTGATTGCCTGAGTCATCCGGCGGTCAATCTCAGCCCGCAGCTGAGCCGCGGTTAGCCCTTTGACCATCTTGTTTACGTAATAGGCGCGCCGCGAGAAGAAGTTGGTTGTCGGCGCGGACGAGCCCGGCTGCTCCATCATTTCCAGCCCGGTCATTGGGCCAGCGAGGTTCATAAGTTCAAGCTCGGCGCCTGTCAGGGAGGCGCGTCCCTGCTTTGCAGCAGTGTCCTTTAACGTCTTGAGTTTCATAGCTTGAAGCATCGGGCCTATGTCGCCATCGATGTTCAACACGTGAATTCCCATTCCCGCATCGGTTTTGGCGTAAGCTTGCTGAACGTGCCACTCGAACCGCAATCGCTTGACGTTGGCATACATGTGCCTAAGCGCGACCAGTTTGCGCCTCAAGGCCGCCGTTCGCGCCGGCGTATTGTTGGGGTTTCGTATCATGCGCTTAAGCTGCGCGATGAAGGTGGCGCCGCTTCTCGCAAGCTCGTTGACGGAATTGGCGTTGAGGAGCTGCGCGTAGCCGAGCGCACTTGAGATGGCCCGGCCCGTCTTCTTGGTGGGGTGAATTCCAGCTTGCATATCGTAAGTGCCCCGGCCGCCGGTTTCCAGGGCATAGACGCGAACGACCTGATCTTTGGACAATCCTAAGGCCCGCGCCTCCTTGGCATAGCGAAGCTTGAACTCGCGTTCGGTGAGACGCTCGGGAACGAAGTGATAGACACGCTTCGCAGCATCGAGATAATCGTCGATCGTCGCCAATTCCTTGCGCGGCTGCGGAGTTTCGTTCCGCTCCTGGGCGACGAAGCGATAGTATTTCTTTGCCAATGACGGCGAAAGCGACGGCCCCGTGTATCTTGGCGGGAAGCGCATCACGTAGTCGCTCTGGCTGAAGGGGATTTTCGCGGAGCGTTTTCGGCGGCGCACCTGTCGCTTGTTCTCGACAGCGTCCCAATAAGCGTCCGTCTGATCGTTGAATGTGCTCCGTGCTTCTTTCCATGCGCGAAACTGGTCGATTTCGGAATCGGAGAGAGAGGCCAAAAACTCGATGGTTGAAACAGCACGCGCAGGAGCTGCACCGCCCGCAAGCACAAATGCCCCGGCAATCGCGCAGAATGTTAAAATGCGGAGAAGCCCTGTCATACGGAGGTTGGCCACTTGGGTTCCAATTTTCCTGCCAGAGCGGCACGAGTTTGCGGTACCTTGAAGGTAACGTGATTCAGCTGGGTTCGGCCAGACTGCCGCGCCGCGCCCGGACTTATGGTTATGATTTCGAAAATGCCCCCTCTTTCCGCCACCAATGTGACGACAACCGCGCTCAATGCCGACACTTTTGAAAAACTTGCACGGGCGCGATTGCTCAGACGCCCATCCACCTTAGACGTACCCGGATCGCCCGGCGACGACGATCTCAATCCAGAATCCGACCCTCTTACGAAGCACTTGCGGCATGCAGCGGTTCTCGTTCCGGTCGTAGCGCGGGATCCGCTAAGCGTCATTCTGACGGAGCGAACGGAACATCTTCCTGCGCATGCCGGGCAAATCGCTTTTCCGGGCGGCAAGGTCGAAGCTTGCGACGACGGTCCGCTAGCTGCCGCAATGCGGGAAGCGCGTGAAGAAATCGCGCTCGACGGCGCGTTCATCGAGCCGCTGGGTTTTCTTCCGCCTTACCGGACAGGCACGGGGTTCATCATCACGCCGGCCGTGGCGCTCGTACGCACCGGCTTCGAGCTTCGACCGGAACCCTCGGAAGTCGCCGCTGTCTTCGAAGTGCCGTTTGCATTTCTGATGGATGAAGCCAATCACAAGATCGACAGCCGAGTTTGGCGGGGCGCCGAGCGGCGCTTCTATGCCATGCCCTATGGCGAGCGCTATATCTGGGGCGCGACCGCCGGAATCATCCGGACACTCTATCGGAGCCTGTTTCCTGAATGATCCGCATCGTCGTCGAAAACGTCTTCTTTTTTCTGCTGCCAACCCTTCTCTATATTGCATGGGTCGCGTTCCGGAGCGACGAGTGGGCGGGACTACCCGCAGTGATGCGCCAAGCGCCCCTGTTACGCCTCTTTATCGCCGGTGCGGCCTTAATGCTGACAACCCTGATTACATTTTCCTCGCGCACGTATAATGCGCCGCAGGACGTTTACGTCCCGCAATCCATGCATGACGGGAAGCTCGAACCAAGCCGATCGATCCACGCGACCGATCCGCAACCGGATAGCAAATAGATCAATGTCGGATACCGCGCAAAGAAGCCTTGGACCGAACGGCGATTGGCTCAATGCAGAACCCTTGCGCAAAGTCTTCGCGGCATTCGATGCAGCTCATGCTGACGTGCGCGCCGTCGGGGGCGCGGTACGCAATTCGCTGATGGGGCGCATGGTGACCGAGGTCGATCTCGCGACGCCCTTGGAACCTAGCGACGTCATCACTTTAGCAGAGAAGGCAGGGCTTAGCGCGCACCCGACCGGTATCGATCACGGGACCGTGACGCTCGTCGCCAATGGCACCGGCTTTGAAGTCACAACGCTTCGGCGCGACGTCGAAACCGACGGCCGCCATGCCGTGGTTGCCTTCGCGACATCGTGGGAAGAAGACGCCCGGCGGCGAGACTTCACGATCAATGCGCTCTACTGCGATGCTGACGGCGCAGTCTACGATCCGATCGGCGGACTTGCCGATTTACGGCGCCATCGCGTTCGATTCATCGGCGATGCCGAGGCACGCATTCGCGAAGATTATTTACGTATCCTGCGCTTTTTTCGATTTAGCGCCGAGTATGGCAGCGGCCGACTCGATGCGGACGGAGTAGCGGCCGCCGTTGCGATGAAAGACGGCCTTAAACGCATCGCGGCGGAGCGCATTGGCAGTGAGATGATGAAGCTGCTCGCGGCGCCCCACGCTGCCGAGGTTATCAAGGCCATGCATCAGACCGGCATCCTCGGGCTCGTGCTAACGGATCATTGCGATCCGGGTTGTCTGGCGCGGCTCGAAGCAATTGAAGCGGCGCTCGGCCAGCCACCGGACGCGTTGGCGGGACTTGCGGCGCTCGCTGTTTCCAATCCTATGCACGCTCGCGTGATTGCGGAGCGCTTACGGCTTTCGAATGCCGATACGGAAGCGCTTAGAATGGCCGCCGCCATTCATCGGAAGCTTGATCCCTCGCGCTCAGATGCCGAGGCCCGCACTGTTCTCTATGCCCTCGGAGAGACGGCCTTTCGGCGCGCTGTGCGCGTTGCCTGGGCGCGATCTGAGGCTCCCGTATCCGATGCCGCCTGGCGCCGGCGTGCGCTGCTGGCGGACCGTTGGAGCCCGCCTCGGATGCCCTTTGGGGGAAGCGACGTCATCGCGCTCGGGATCGCCGCCGGTCCGGCTGTGGGTAAAGTGTTGAAGGCTTTCGAAGCCTGGTGGATCGACAACGATTTTCCAAGAGATCGCGCGCTGCAGGAGCTGGAATTGAAAGCCCTTGTGCGAAAAGTCCTTGGTTAACGAACGGTTAAATTTTACTTCACGTTGACCATAAGTGTCTCTATGGTCCCGGCTCGGGGTTTTTCTTTGTACCGCGTCGAGGGGGATTCCCGGATGAACAATATACGTCGCGAACGCGCACGTTCGCTAAGATTCGTTCAGATCGTTTTCGCTACTCTCGCCCTTATAAGTCTCACCGCCGCACTTGCCGTTTCCACCCGCGGAACCGATCTCGGTCTGCCGGAGGGAGCGACGTATCCGATCTCGCTCGCCTTCCTGCTGGTCGGCGTGGTCGATACTGTGCTGCTCTATGCTTGGGAACACATCTTCGCCCGCATCGACTATTGAGCGGTCATGCCGGGATTTGAACGGCGGGTCGTGACCGCTTGCGGGTCGGCCTTGGGCCTCGTCCGCGTTTCTTAATCGCATGTGCGATGAAAGCGCCGCTTCAGGCCCTCCGTCATACGCCTGTAACATGAATCCGGTCCTTCCCTCCGTATGGAGAGATTGTTGACTGGGGGCCGACCGTGAGCGCCGCTGCCGTGACTGCGGAAAAGTCTTGCCGCGCCGTGTTCATTTCCGATGTCCACCTTGGAATGCGAAATTCGCAAGCGCTCGCACTTCTCGACTTTCTGAAATACGTCGAGTGCGATGTCCTCTATCTCGTCGGCGATATCGTCGATTTCTGGAAGATACGTCGCGGGCCTCACTGGCCGCAAAGCCACAACGACGTTTTACAAAAACTTCTGCGCAAGGCCCGTAAGGGCACTCGCGTCGTCTTCATTCCCGGTAATCACGATGACGGATTGCGCGACTATACGGGCATGAACTTCGGCGGTGTGGAGCTTCGCCGCGATGCCATCCATGAAGGGGCGAACGGGAAACGCTATCTCGTTCTGCACGGCGACGAATTCGATGTCGTCGTGCGCTACGCGCGCTGGCTCGCTTTCCTTGGCGACCGATCCTACGACGCGGCGCTCGCGCTCAACGTGCCTCTGAATTTCGCACGCCGCATGTTCGGACTCGGACACTGGTCGCTTTCGGCATTCTTGAAGCTGAAAGTCAAAAGCGCGGTCAATTACATCGGTGAGTTCGAAGATGCACTCGCGGGCGAAGCGCGACGGCACGACGCCCAAGGCCTCATCTGCGGACACATCCACCACGCGAATGAGCGCATGATCGACGGCATCCACTATCTGAATTGCGGCGATTGGGTCGAAAGCTGCACGGCTATCGTCGAGCACTTCGACGGCAGGTTCGAAATCGTCCGCTGGAAAGATCAGTTGGCGCGGCGCGCCTCGCAAGCAGCATCCGGACGTTGGCTGATCGAAGCGGCATGAAGCTTTGACGTGGAGCTGGATCGTCCAGCGGCGAACGGAGATTGCAGGTGAACGCAGCGGCAAAAGTTTTCGAGCCGGGAAATGTCGATCTTTTAAGCGAGGCGGTGCACCAAAACCGCGCGTTGAGCCTTTCGGGCGTACTTGAGCGAACCTTCACGTTCGCCTTCCGCTCGATGGTCTATCCGCAAATCTGGGAAGATCCGCGGGCGGACATGGAAGCGCTGGAACTTACGCCGCAAAGCCGGATCCTAACCATCGCGTCCGGCGGCTGCAACGTGATGAGCTATCTCACCGGCAATCCCGCGCGCATTTACGCCGTCGATCTCAACGAAACGCACATCGCGCTGCTGCGGCTGAAGCTTTGCGCCGCGCAGCATCTGCCGACTTATTCGACGTTCTTCCGCTTCTTTGGAGCGGCCGACGATCAGCGCAATGTGCATCTTTATCGCGATTTGGTAGCGCCGCATCTCGACGCCGAGACGCGCGCCTATTGGGAAGGCCGCGATTTCACGGGGCGACGCCGCATTTCGCGCTTCGCACGCAATTTCTATCGCTCCGGATTGCTCGGGCGCTTTATCGCGACGGGTCACATGGTGGCGCGTATGCTCGGTGCTGATCCGAAGCGGATTCTCGAAGCACGCACTCTTCAAGAGCAGCGCGAGATTTTTGCGCGGGAGCTTGCACCTGCGTTCGATCATCCTCTCTTGAAATGGCTGACGTCAAATCGAGCCTCACTATTCGGGCTCGGTATCCCACCCGTGCAGTACGACGCGCTGTCCAGCCACGGCGCGCGGCCGATGTCGACCGTCCTCAAGGAGCGTGCCGAACGTCTCGCCACAGCGTTCGACCTCAAGGACAATTATTTCGCCTGGCAAGCCTTCGGCCGATGCTACGCACCGCAGGGCGAGGGCCCCTGTCCGCCGTACCTCGAAAAAGCAAATTACCTTACCGTCAAGACGCGCACCAACCGGGTGACGGTCGTCCACGACAACATGATCCGCTTTCTGGCAGGCGAACCGGCCGAAAGCCTCGACCGTTACGTGCTCCTCGATGCGCAGGACTGGATGGACGATGGCGCGCTCAATACCCTTTGGCGCGAGATTACGCGGACGGCACGTCCAGATGCGCGCGTCATCTTCCGCACTGCGGGCGAGGAGAGCATCCTGCCCGGACGCGTTGCCGATGCGCTTCTCGGGCATTGGATCTACGACGCCGCGCGCTCGGCCGAAATTCACGCCAAGGACCGTTCGGCGATTTACGGCGGCTTCCATCTTTACATAAAAGCCCGCTGACGGAGCGCCCATGTCCGACTCGGCCGCCGGTGCGATGGACACAATCTACCGTCATCAGCGATTTATCTATGATCTGACGCGGTGGCATTATCTTCTCGGGCGCGACCGGCTGATCGCGGATCTTGCCCCTCCGCCCGGCGGAACGGTGCTTGAAATCGGATGCGGCACGGCACGCAATTTGATCTGCGCCGCACGCTGTTATCCGAATTCAAAATTTTTCGGAATAGATGTGTCGGAGGAAATGTTGAAGACGGCGCGGGCTTCGATCGCGCGCAGCCCGGTTCGAGATTCAATTCAAGTTGCACAAGCGGACGCGACGAACTTTTGTCCGCATGCCTTGTTCGATCTTCGCGCCGTAGACAGGATATTTATTTCATATGCCTTGTCGATGATCCCGCCGTGGAAAGCGATTATCGAAAGCGCGGCCGAGAAACTTTCCTCGAACGGGGCGCTTCATATCGTCGATTTCGGGACGATGGACCGAATGCCTTCCGTTGCGCGACATGCGATGCTGTGGTGGCTCGCGCGCTTCAGCGTAACGCCTAGGATCGAGCTTAAAGATGCAGTTTGCGCGATAGCGGAGCGGCACGGGTTGGGAGCATCGTTTCACGAAGGTCGATTCGGTTACGCCGCACATGCCCGGATCGGACATAAAAAGAGGTGAGCGTCATCCGCTCACCCGCGTCAGTCTTCGCGTTCGAGCGCTCGCGCACTCAGCTCACGTTCGGCCCGCGCATCTGCTGCAGCGCAGATTGAATTCTGCGCCAATCCTCGACAAGCTTTTTTTCGCCGCGCTGCTCTAACTCACGAACCATCTGCGCCGCTTCGGCCAAAGCTTTCGTGCCATGGGCATCGTAAAGCTTGCGCGCATGCGTTTGTATTTCGACTGCGTTCATAGCTCTGCCTCTTTGGCGGTTATCCAGGCACACTCCATTTAGGGCGCTGCTTCGCGATCCGAAGCCTTGGAAACAATATGTGATCGGTAATTAGAACGTTTCTGACAGTCGAAAGCCCCCGCAATCGGGGGCTTTCGATCTGCTTCTACCGGACGATTCAGGATGAATGGGTCAGGCTGTTGCGGTGGCCGTTGGCGGTGCGGCGGAGCCGTTGGCGACGATAGCCGCTTCAGGCACCTTCGTCTCTGCGGGTGACGCGGTTGGCGCTGCTGCGGGGGCAGGGTCGGCGGCTACAGCGGGTGTTTCCGCTGCTACCGCTTCAGTGGTGCTTTCCGTTGGAGTGGCGGCCTCGGGTGCGGCTCCATTGGCGGGTGCGGCTTCCGCTTGCTCTGCCGGTGCCACGCCTGCCGATGCCGGTTCCGCTGCGGCCTCCGCCGCTGGAGCCGGATCTGCCAAAGCTGCGGCAGGTTCGGCTTCGGCGGCTGCCGCTTCCGCTGGCTCGGCAGGAGCAGCTTCTGCTTCTGCTGCTGCGGCTTCGCCATCTGCCACAGCAGACTCAGCAGCAGCTTCTGCCGGTACTTCAGTCTCCACTGCGGGCTCTGCCGATGCTTCAGCCGCCGGGGCCGGCTCTTCGTCTGCCGGTGCAGCATCGGCGGCGTTTTCGTTCGCCGCCGGTGCTGCCTCCTCTGCTGCTTGCGCCGCCGCCTCAGCTTCGGCCGGTGCCTCCGCCGCGGCTCCCTCTGTTGCTTCGGCCACGGCCTCGATCGGAGCCAGAGCCGCCGCCAGTTCGCCTATCGCCCGTTCGACTGCCTTCATCGCCTTGTAGTCGGACGTAGCCTCAACGCGCGATTGAACGCCTTGATGTAACTCCTTGAGCTTGGACAGAATATCTTCCGACATCTATTCTTCCCCTTTTCTTGGATTTTTGAGAAAAAGTTGCCCCTTCATCAGCGCATGACTGTACATGCGGATGCTCGTCGCCAAATTTTTCAGTAATGCGCAAGAATAAATGTACAGGAATTATTACGCGTCGCGAACCGCTGCGGCAAACTGTCAACAGGTATAAAAATCGGATGCGGGGGAGTTCGCGCGCGACACGCCTGATGAAACCGTGAACGGGCGTGAAGAATCCGAACGGCGTAAACTTTGGAGCGCGGCACCACGTCTTTGAAGCGCTTCCATGAAAGCGCTCAACACCACCAAGCTCGGAGACATCCATGCCTCACATAGCTCAGCTCAAAACCGCCATCGTAGCCGCCTCGGTTGCGGCAGCTCTTTTGGCGAGCCTCCCCGCGAGCGCGATGACCAAGGACCCCGCGAGCAATCAGGTTCAGACACAGACACCTGCATCGGTGCTCGTCTTCAATCAGAAGGCCGGGGAGAATTCGGTCAAAGTCAGCTACGTCTATCTGCCCGACAATGGCTATGTCGCAATCTTCGCCGACGAAAACGGAAGGCGCTCGGACGCGGTGCTCGGCTTCACGCCCCTTGAAAAGGGCAACCACAATGAAGTTGCCGTCGAAATCAAAGAAAGCGCCCGTCCCGGCTCCGCCTTGTGGGCCACTCTTTATAAAGACGTCGATGGCGACAAAATACTCGACGTTCGCAAGGACTTAGCTCTGTGGCCGGATAGCGATCCGCTCGAGCATCAGTTTCTAATCGAATAACCACGCCAACAGCACAATGAAAAAGGCCGCCGCGGATAATTCCGCGACGGCCAGATTCTTTGCGAACTTGACAGCTTCAGGGACTTAGAAGTCCATGCCGCCCATTCCGCCCATGCCACCCGGAGGGGCATGCGCGTGGCCAGCGTCCTTCTTCGGCACGTCGGCGATCATCGCTTCGGTGGTGACGAGCAGGCCCGCGACCGACGCCGCGTCCTGAAGCGCAGCGCGCACGACCTTCGTCGGATCGATGACGCCCTGGCTGTAAAGATCGCCGTACTCGTGCGTTTGAGCGTTATAGCCGTACGCGTATTTCGAGTTCTCGATGATCTTGCCGACGATGACAGAGCCATCCTCACCAGCGTTGGCAAAGATCTGGCGCGCCGGCGCCTGAAGTGCCTTGCGCACGATCTGAATGCCGACCTTCTGATCTTCGTTATCCGACTTCAGAGCCTCAAGAGCCTTGCTGGCACGAAGCAGAGCGACGCCGCCGCCCGGAACGATGCCTTCTTCGACAGCTGCGCGCGTGGCGTGCAGAGCGTCGTCGACGCGATCCTTACGTTCCTTGACTTCGACTTCGCTGGCGCCACCGACCTTGATGACAGCCACGCCGCCTGCGAGCTTCGCGAGACGTTCCTGGAGCTTCTCGCGGTCGTAGTCGGAGGTCGTCTCCTCGATCTGCGCCTTGATCTGCTTCACGCGCGCTTCGATGTCGGCCTTCTTGCCGGAGCCGTCAACGATCGTGGTGTTCTCCTTGTCGATCGTCACCTTCTTGGCGCGGCCGAGCATATCGAGGGTCACAGTCTCAAGCTTGATGCCGAGGTCTTCCGAGATCACGGTGCCGCCGGTCAGGACTGCGATGTCCTCCAGCATGGCCTTACGGCGATCGCCGAAGCCCGGGGCCTTAACGGCAGCGACCTTGAGGCCACCGCGGAGCTTGTTAACGACGAGCGTCGCAAGCGCCTCGCCTTCGACGTCCTCAGCAATGATGAGCAGCGGTTTGCCCGACTGAACGACGGCTTCGAGAACCGGCAGCATCGCCTGCAGGCCCGAAAGCTTCTTCTCGTGGATGAGAATGTAAGGGCTCTCAAGCTCAGCGATCATCTTGTCGGCGTTGGTGATGAAGTACGGCGAGAGATAGCCGCGATCGAACTGCATGCCTTCGACGACATCGAGCTCGAAATCGAGTGTCTTCGATTCTTCGACGGTGATGACGCCTTCCGAACCGACCTTGTCCATCGCCTCGGCGATTTTCTTACCAACGATTTCGTCGCCGTTGGCGGAGATCGTTCCAACCTGCGCGATCTGGTCTTTCGCGACCTTCTTCGAATTTGTCTTGAGATCATCGACGACTGTCTGGACAGCGAGATCGATGCCGCGCTTCAGGTCCATCGGGTTAGCGCCGGCCGCAACCGACTTGGCGCCTTCGCGGACGATCGCCTGAGCGAGAACGGTCGCGGTCGTCGTACCGTCGCCAGCGAGATCGGCTGTCTTGGACGCGACCTCCTTGAGCATCTGCGCGCCCATGTTCTCGAACTTGTCCTCAAGCTCGATTTCCTTCGCGACCGTCACACCGTCCTTGGTGATGCGCGGCGCGCCGAACGACTTCTCGATGACGACATTGCGGCCCTTCGGACCAAGGGTCACCTTCACCGCGTTGGCAAGAATGTCGACACCGCGGAGCATGCGCTCGCGTGCGTCTTGTGAAAACTTGACGTCTTTAGCTGCCATTGCAAGCAACTCCTGAGTTTGGCTGGATAATTGGGGGGAACGACGTTAAGCGGCGGCCTTCTTTTTTGCCGGTGCTTCGAGGACGCCGAGGATGTCGCTTTCCTTCATGATCAGAAGATCCTCGCCATCGATTTTCACCTCGCTGCCCGACCATTTTCCGAACAGCACACGGTCGCCAACCTTGACGTCGAGAGCGTTGACCTTGCCCGACTCGTCGCGCGCGCCCGGGCCGACGGCGATGACTTCGCCCTGCTGAGGCTTCTCTTTAGCGGTGTCGGGGATGATGATCCCGCCCGCAGTCTTTGCTTCTTCCTCAATACGTTTCACGACCACGCGGTCGTGTAGAGGACGGAACGTCATGGGTCTAACCTCATGAATAGCTTTGATGATTTGTAATTCGTCGACATCACGGGTTGCGGCTACAGTCGGGTGATCAGTCCGGCAATTGAGTTGCCGACGCGCCCGGTTTTCCGCCCCGTTCTGCGCGCCGCTTATATGCTGTCGACTGTTAGCACTGTCAAGGAGCGAGTGCTAAAGAAGGCATGTGTTTTTATGTAAGGCGTGCCCGGGGGGAACCGGGACTGAAAAGAAGTCCGACGGGGCTTGTCTAGCCAATTGCTTTTCGCGACAAGCAGTTTCGGCGGCCTAGAGGCCGCCAAAACTTCGGTCGTCGCCGGATTGCAAGCGGTTCCCCAATCCCGTTTAGACAGAAAGAAAAGTGCGGGGATTAGATTTCGAAGTCCGAGAGCTTCGCACCTTTTTTTAGGCGCTCGACCAACCAATTCGGTTTGCGTCCCCGGCCCGTCCAAGTATCAGCTCTATTTTCGGGATTGGCGTATTTTGCAACGCCGACCGACTTCGACTTTCCAGGTCCACGGCCGCGTCCGCCCCCAAATAATTCGGCTACGGAAAAACCGTGCGTTTCGGCGAGATCTGCCACTTTCTTTTTCAACTCGGCGCGTTCGCGATCGCGTGCCGCAGCAATGGCTTTCTGCACCTTCGTCTCAAGATCGACAAGGTCCTTGAGAGACAGCTTGTCGACGTTGATCCCAGACACTTTTCTCACCTTCCGCATCACAAACAAAAACCCTCTGATAATTCCGCCGAAAACGGCAGAGATTGAATACGGCGCGCAGAAAATCCTGATATCTGAAGCAATGTCAATAAGAAGCAGGAACGGTCGTGAATTTAAGGCAAACGAAGAAATTGGGACGTATTCACCGCAATTGAGAATGCGCCCGATACATTTAAAACCATATTACATCATTCGGATTAAACCAACTGGCGATGCGAAATTTCCGATAGCCCTTACAATTGCGACTCAAAAAGTGAATTGGGCGCGGCCTATCGATGCAGCTTCCCCCGCCCAACCGGCGCTGCGGCCGGAGTGCAAGAAGAATCTCTCGCCTTCTTCGAGCAAAGTCATTCTGCCTGAAATGAATTAAAAACACCCGTAATTGTGATCCAAAAGATCATAATTGGATATCCGAATAAAAAGCAATTTCAACAGCTTTGTACTTACGCCCCCGCCCCGCTTTTACTAGCCATCGATCACGGAACGTCGACGTCGGGCGGCAGTTTCACCGGTTGCTTGTGTTACGGGACGTCAAAAGCTACTTTCCCGCCGCCCGATACTTCCACATCAACCGATGAGTAGCCTTCTCATGACCTTGAAACTCCCCGATCTTCCTTATGCTTACGATGCCTTGGCGCCGTTTATGTCGGCCGAAACGCTCGAGTTTCACCACGACAAGCATCACCTTGCTTACGTCGAGAATGGGAACAAGTTGCTCGCTGGCTCAAAGTACGAAGGCCAGTCGATCGAGGACATCTGCAAAAACGCCTACGCCGATAAGAATGCCGGCATCATCAATAACGTCGGACAACATTGGAACCATTTGCACTTCTGGCAATGGATGAAGAAAGGCGGCGGCGGCAAGAAGCTGCCCGGCAACGTTGAGAAGCTCGTCTCGGGTTATGGTGGCTACGACAAGGTACGGGCGGATTTCATTGAAGCCGGAAAGGGTCAATTCGGTTCGGGCTGGGCCTGGCTCGTCGTCAAGGATGGCAAGCTTGAGGTTCAAAAGACACCCAACGGCGAAAACCCGCTGATGCACGGCGCAAAACCGATCCTCGGCGTCGATGTCTGGGAGCACAGCTATTACATCGATTACCGCAACGCGCGGCCGAAATATCTTGAAGCCTGGTTCGACAATCTGGTGAACTGGGAGCACGTTGAGGCGATGGCCGGTTAGGCCCGTTCAACGTTTCATCTGACTGACGTCCATTTCCGGGGCGCTGCTATGGTATAAGGCTTCGCTGAAGTCTGCCATGCGGCGCCCCATGTCGTTCGAGCCGTACTCTCTCGCGCGCGTTGCAACTTTCCGGGATTTGACACCGGAAACTCTGCGATTGCTTGAAAGCCGACTGCAGCCGCTCCCCATCCAGCGCGGCACAAGACTCGTGCAGCAGGGCGACGAGGCAGATGCGCTCTATGTCGTCGTCTCGGGACGTTTCGCCGTCGAGATTAACGGGCGCGACGACCCGGTCGCGGAAATTTCACAAGGTTCAACGATCGGCGAGATCGCGTTCTTGGCAGGGGGCGCTCGAACCGCAACGGTTCGTGCGATCCGCGACTCCGTTGTCGCGCGATTGACGCGTGCTGATTTCGACGCGATCGCCAAAGCGTCTCCGGGCTTATGGATAGCCGTCACATCCACACTCGCGGAACGGCTCGCAATTGAGACTAGGCGCCGGGCCGAGATCGAACGCCACACGCATTTTGCTCGCACGCATCCGCGCCCGCGGACGATCGCCATCATCGGCGCGTGTGACGGGTCCATTTCACCTGCTTTTCTCAAAGACTTTCTGGAAGCCGCCGATGCTCAAGCCACCACGGCTGTGGTGTCCAGCGATAGCATTCAGGATGTGTGCGGCCATTTCGGTAGAGAAAGCGGCGGCCGCGATCTCACCGAAATCCTGAATGGCCTTGAAAGCCGCTTAGAAACAGTTGTTTTCATTGCCGACCGAGAGCGAACGGCGTGGAGCGAGAAAGCCATCCGGCAAGCCGATGAGCTTCTGATCGTCGCCGGCCCTTTAGATGATCCGGTCGGGGCTACCGTTACGCTCGGCGCGCTTGAACAGCTTGCGCTGTCGCTGCACCGTCCGGCTTCGCGCCGACTGGTCCTCGTCCATCGCCGCAAGGGCATTGCGCAAGGTACGCGTCACTGGCTCGCGGCACGCGAGCCGGCGATGCATCATCACGTCGCGATGGGCGATGCGGAAGACGCGGCGCGTCTTTGGCGTTTCATCAACGGCGCAGCTTTGGGTTTCGTTGCTTGCGGCGGCGGCGCTTACTGCGCAGCGCACATCGGCATCTATCGTGCGTTTTGCGAAGCAAATATCCATTTCGATCTCATCGGCGGGACTTCCGGCGGCGCCGCCATGGCCGCTGCGTTCGCACAAGATATAGACCCGTTTGAAATCGATGCGGGTGTCCATCGCATGTTCATCGAAGGCCGTGCGATGGCGCGCTATACTTTGCCGCGCTACGGTCTGCTCGATCACACACATTTCGATGCACATCTCGAAAAGGAGTATGGCGGTATCCGCATCGAAGATCTGTGGAAACCCTATTTCGCGGTTTCGGCGGATCTCTCGATCTACGAACCGGAAGTTCACCGCAGCGGTCGCCTCTGGCAAGCTATTCGCGCGAGCGCAGCTGTTCCAGGGTTGCTGCCGCCTTATTATACCGACGACGGACGCATGCTCGTCGACGGTTCCGTGATCGCAAACGTGCCGATCGAAGCGATGCACAGCCTGAAGAGCGGCCCGAATGTGGTGGTGAGTTTCGATGCGCCGGAGAGCCAGCGCTTTAGCGTCGATTACGCGACGCTGCCGAAGCGAAGCGAGTTGATCTGGCGGAGTTTCAATCCACTTTCGAAACAGTTGCTCCCTCAGGCTCCTTCGGCCGCGACGGTGCTCGTCCGCAGTCTGATGGCCAACCGTAGCCATTTCGAGCGCTATCTGACGCCCGACGACTGGCTTTTGCTCCCTCCGACGCCAGCCGACATGGGGGCTCTCGATTGGCGGCGACATTCCGAAATCATGGAGAACGCTTATCGCTATGCCCGCTCGGCTATTGCCGCACGGGAAAAAAGTGTTTTTCGGTGAACCTTCGATGACGCCGTGCCACGTGAGCGCCGCAATCCCCCACGGTTACAATTACTGCGAGCAATTGCGCGTTGTTCCGGCCTTGAACGTGCCTTAAAGCTTTTACGCTATGGGGAGACTTCTTTTTTCGGGGGTATTCAGTGTACGGGGCAAGGCTTTGTGTCAGCCTGCTGGTGGTGACCACGCTCGGCCTCGCGAGCTGTGCCGCCACGATCCCGCGTAATGGAATTTCCGACGCCAAGGTCGCGGCAGAAGCGGAAATTCCGGGCATGTACGGCGTCCGTTTCTGGGCGGACGATGTGCCCAAGAACCCCATCGCCGAAATCAAACGACGCACAGCGCACATGCCGCCGATCGCGCATTTTGCCAAACGCATCGACGGCCGCCCCGTCGTCGAGACGCTGGCGCTCTCGGGCGGCGGATCCGATGGTGCGTTCGGCGCCGGTGTTCTTGCGGGATGGACCGCACGCGGCGACCGACCTGAGTTCGAGGTCGTGACCGGTGTCAGTGCGGGCGCGATCATCGCGCCGTTTGCCTTTCTCGGTCCCTCGGAGGACGAGAAGCTGCACGTAATCTGGACGCAGTACAAGCAAAACGAAGTTATCACGACGCAACTGCTTCCTGCTTTGTTTGGTGGCCCGGCGCTTGCCGATACGACGCCACTGGCGGACCTCATTGCGCATTATGTCGATCGGGAATTTCTTGACAGGATCGCCGCGCAGTATCGCCGCGGGCGCATCCTCATGGTGCTGACAACCAATCTCGACGCCCAGCGTCCGGTTGTCTGGAACATGGGTGAAATCGCTCTCAATAAGTCGCCGCGCGCGATTGAGCTCTTCCGCAAGGTCATCCTTGCGTCCGCAGCCATTCCGGCCGCTTTCCCCCCCGTTAAGATCGAGGTCGAAGCGAACGGCAAGTTCTATGACGAATTGCACGTCGACGGCGGAACGACGCGCGAAGTCTTCGTGCTGCCTGCGGAAGCACCGCTAAAAGCGTTCGACGTGCTTTATCCAAAGCCGCCAATCCGCAAGTTCTTCATCATCAAAAACGGAAAAGCGTCGCCGGAGCAGAAGGTCGTGAAGCCAACGACTTTGCAAATTGCGTCACGCGCGATTTCGACTTTGATCAAGAGTCAGAATGACGGCGAGCTTTATCACATCTATCGCATTGCGCTCGACGCCGGTGCCGATTTCAACTTCATGTCGGTTCCCGCCTCGTTCAATTTCAAGACAAACCAAATCTACGATCCGAAATATCAGGCAGCGCTTTATGCGGAAGGCGTGCGTGAAGGCAGGAGAGGCATTTGGCTCAAGACGCCTCCGGGTCAAGCGGCTATTACGCTGCCATCAACTACGCAGCCGCCAAGGAGGAAGGCTCCCTCGGCAAACCCGGGGCCGAGGGCGAAATCGCCTTCGGCTAACGCCACCTCAAAGTCGAAGAAGGTTGCCGCGACCGGTAGTTGGGAAAGCAAAACGCAATCCATCCGCCCGTAGAGGCCGATCGAATTAGAACCAGCGCGGCTGCCACCAATGCAGGAGCGTGCGGACAGTATCCGGCGCAAAGAGGTAGGCGACACCCGCCAGTACGGCGAGCAGAACGAGAACGACGACCAACGCCACGCCGACGTGCGCCCTATAGCTGAGCCCGGTCCCCGGAATACCAAGCGTGACCATTGGGCCGTTCTTGCCGACGTTAACCGTCGCACCGTGCCCGCCGATGCTGGAGCTGACGCCCGTCTTGCTCAGATTGATGCGCACGCCAGGCAATATGCTGAACGTCTTGCGAAACCGGAAATAGCCCATTGTTTCTCTCCTCACCGGCAGCGCCGGAGCAGGCTCCAAGGAATCGGCGCTGGACATTTGTCTGCCCGCGAATCTCGGAAAAAGCTAATGGTTCCTGACGCAACTTTCAACGGAGTGCGGACAGTCAGCTTTTGCCGCGAAGAATGTTGGAAAAGGAAGAAAGGCGCTCTTTTATTCGGCCAACCGCCGTATTTCGCGATTGCAGGCGCTCGTAGGCAGATTCGCGATCGAGCGATTCGCCGTATTTCTCACGATTGGCCTTGTCCTTCTCGATTATGGCCTTGCGCTCGGGAGGCGTCAGCGGTCCGACACGGGACATCGGCGGACGAATGAGCGTCCGCTGCACCATCGATGGCTCGCCCTTGTTGTGGAGCAGAGAAACAAGCGCTTCACCAACTTTCAACTCCTGGAGGACGCGTTCGGTATCGATGTCAGGATTAGGGCGGAACGTTTGTGCGGCCGCGCGTATGGCCTTCTGCTCTTTCGGCGTGAAGGCGCGTAGCGCGTGCTGAATACGATTGCCGAGCTGTGCCGACACGCGGTCCGGCACATCGCCGGGACTTTGGGTGACGTAATAAACGCCGACGCCTTTCGAGCGAATGAGCCGCGTGACCCGCTCGACCTGCTCAAGCACGGCTTTCGGCGCGTCATTGAACAACAGATGCGCTTCGTCGAAAAGGAAGACGAGCTTCGGTTTCTCCGGATCGCCGACCTCAGGCAGGCGATCAAACAGCTCGGTCAATAACCACAACAGGAATGTTGCGTAGAGGCGCGGCGTATCCATCAGCTTTTCGGCGGCAAGCACGTTGACGATACCGCGGCCATCGGAGTCGACTTTCAGGAAGTCCATAATGTCGAGCGCGGGCTCTCCGAAAAATTTACCGGCGCCCTGCTCTTCCAGCACAAGCAAGCGGCGCTGAATAACGCCGACGGTCGACGTCGCAACATGACCGTATTTGCTCCTGAGGCTCGACGCGCGCTTGCCCATTTCATCGATGACGGAGCGCAAATCCTTCAGGTCGAGGATCGCCATGTTCTCGTCGCCCGCACGGCGCTCGTCCTCCGCCCAGCGGAAGGCGATGTTCAGCACGCCCTCCTGTGGCTCGGTCAGCTCCATCAAGCGCGACAGCAGTAGAGGTCCCATTTCCTGCACGGTGGCGCGAACGGGATGACCATCGACACCGAAGATATCCCAGAAGACGGTCGGGAAAGCCGTGTTGCCGTAGCGCTTCAAGCCGATCTCTTCGGCACGCTCGACGAGTTTCGGCGACGGATCGCCCTTGGCTGCAATTCCGGAGAGGTCGCCTTTGATGTCGGCAGCGAAAACCGGTACACCGGCAGCGGAAAATCCCTCCGCCAACACTTGCAGCGTTACCGTCTTGCCGGTACCAGTCGCACCGGTGACGAGACCATGACGATTGGCAAGGGCAAGCTCGATGCATTCGGGAACCAAGTCGCGGCCCGAACGGCTACAGCCGATAAGAATGAGTCCGTCTTGCACATAATCCCGCGGATCGGCGACGGAGTGTTCGGACCCTGAGGCGCCGGCCTTTGCAGTCATTTGATCTCCTAGCGATTTTCGAGCCCGATTCGGCACTTAGGCGAGCCATTTTGTGATGACATGGAGGACGCAGCGACGCAAACAGCCCAAGGTATTCACTCCCGAAACCTGCCTGTAAATTTAACGATCCTTCAACGCGCGGCAATTGGGCCACTCAAAGGCGGCGAATTCGGGCTCGCGCGGCGCCGCCGAGCAGGTATACCGGACCCTTTCCACACACGTCACGACGTTCCAGGAGCCTATTTGCATGACCCGTCCGCCGTCCGAAACGCCAGGATCGCGCTTAGCCGATGGCTTTCCGGCGCCGAAACTTGAACAGTGGCGCGCGCTGGTCGACAAGGCTCTCAAGGGTGCCGACTTCGAGAAGCGGCTCGTCAAACGCACAGCCGACGGGCTGAAGATCGAACCGCTCTACACGCGCAGCGATGCACTCTCCAGCGCGCTTGATGCCGTGCCCGGCGCAGCGCCGTTCACGCGCGGCGCCAAGCCGGTGCGCGCGGGCTGGGATATCCGGACGTTTCATATCGAAAGCGATCCGAAAGTTGCAAATGCCGCAATTCTGGAAGACCTCGAAGGCGGCGTGACATCGATTGCGCTCCAAGTCGGCTACGGATTGGCACCAACAAAGGAAGCTCTCGGGACGGCGCTCGACGGCGTGCTGCTCGATGTTTGTCCCATTATCCTCGTCTCGGGCGATCGCTTCTTCGATGCAGCCGCGGCACTGAACGCCGTCTGGGACGCTCGCGGCATCACCCCCGCCGATCGCCGGGGTTCCTTGGGCGCAGATCCACTCGGTACGCTGGCGATGAGCGGACGCCTGTCTGAGCCGCTCGACACGGCGCTTGCGCGCTCAGTCGCACTGATGAAGACGACCGAAGCGAGCCCGGGCGTCCAGGTCATGACAGCCGATGGCGTCATTGCGCACAATGCGGGCGCGAGCGAAGCACAAGAGCTTGCGGTGACGCTCTCGACTCTCGTCGCTTATCTGCGCGCTGCAGAGCACGGCGGCGTGTTGCCCGCGCAGGCATTGAAGAAGATCAACGTTTCTCTTGCTGCCGATATCGACGAATTCTCGACCATCGCGAAACTGCGCGCCGCGCGCCGTCTCATCTGGCGCGTCGCAGACGCGTCGGGCGCAGGAGACGCCGCGGCGGCCGTGACAATCAACTGCCCGACGTCGTACCGCATCATGGCGAAGCGCGATCCGTGGACGAACATTCTCCGCACGACCATCGCATGCACGGGCGCGGCGCTCGGTGGCGCCGACGCCATCGTCGTCCTGCCGTTTACGTTCGCGCTCGGTAAGCCCGATGCGTTTTCGCGCCGCGTCGCGCGCAACATTCAAATTGTTTGTCAGGAAGAAAGCCATCTCGGCCGCGTTACAGATCCGGCGGGTGGATCTTGGTATGTCGAGAATCTTACCGACGATATGGCCAAAAAGGCTTGGGAAGTATTCCAGGACATCGAGGCACGCGGCGGCATGTTCGCGGCGCTGAACTCGGGGTATATTCAGGAGATGATCGCGAAAACAGCACAAGCGCGCGCAAAAGATATCGCGACATTGCGGCAGGAACTGACGGGCGTGAGCGCTTTCCCTTTGCTTGGCGACGATGGCGTCCACGCCGAGTCTTGGCCTGCGCCCGTGGCCACGTCAACCAAAGCCGTAGTTGAAGTTGTTCCGCTCAAGCCACACCGCCTCGGCGAAGCGTTCGAAGCGCTTCGCGACGAAGCCGATGCGCATGGCGGGTTCAAAGTTTTCGCCGCCAGCATGGGCGAAATCGCCGACCACAACGTCCGGACGACTTGGGTCAAGAACTATCTCGCGGCCGGCGGCATCACGGCACTCGTTAGCGATGGGTACAAGACTCCCGAAGCTGCGGCTGAAGCGTTCAAGCGTTCGGGCGCCGCGGCCGCGTGCATCTGTTCGTCTGACGCGGTCAATGCGTCGCTCGCTCAACCGACGGCAGAGGCGCTGAAAGCGGCTGGTGCGAAGCTTGTGCTGATGGCCGGGCGTGCGGGCGAGCAAGAAGCAGCATTAAAGGCCGCCGGTGTAGACCAATTTTTGTTTGCAGGTGCAGACGCCGTGGCGACGCTCAGAGGGCTGCAAGAGCGTTTGCGTTAAATCGCGTTCGGCGTCGCGAACTACGAATAAGCGGGTGATAGATAACGATGCAGGGGCAGACTCCGGGCGTGGAGACATCGAATGCTAAAAAGAGAGCACGAATCCGCCGCCGCTTGCGACTACGCCGCTACCGTTACGTAAGTTTTTCGCGCTATGTCTGGATGCGTCGCGCAGTTTTTGTCGCGGGCGCGGTGCTCGTAGGCCTAACGGCCGTCGGTTTTGCGGAAATCGCCGACCAAGCGCAGACTTTTTATTACTCGATTTTGAAAGTCTCGCCCTGGCTGCCGTTGTTGCTGACGCCGGTCGGTTTCACATTGCTCGCGTTCGCGACGGCGCGCTGGTTTCCCGCGGCCGCGGGCAGCGGCATTCCGCAAGTGATCGCAGCGCGCAAGAGCTCGGATCGCGCGCACCGCCTATCGCTTCTCGGCTGGCAGACAACGGTCGCTAAAATCGTCATGACCGCCCTCGCTCTTGTCGTGGGCGCGTCCGTGGGCCGCGAAGGCCCGACTGTGCAAGTCGGCGCCTCTGTGATGTTTGCCGTCGCGAATTTCGCCGGTCTCGGGCGACAGAACGGGTTGGTGCTTGCGGGTTCGGCAGCAGGCATTGCGGCGGCATTCAATGCGCCGATTGCCGGTATTCTGTTCGCCATCGAGGAGCTTGCAAAGGCATTCGCCGGGCGCATCAACGACATCGTTATTGGCTCAGTCGTCATTTCAGGCGCCATCAGCTGGGCCATTCTTGGAAATTACGACTATTTCGGCGAGGTCACGGCAAGAATCGTCGAGGGCCGAGACTGGGCGGCGGTGCCGGCCTGCGCGATCTTCGGCGGCATTTTCGGTGGGCTGTTCAGCCTCGGCCTCGTGACGCTTTCGCGAAAGCCGCCGCCGTTTATCGCGATTGTGCGAAATCGGCCTCTCGTTTTCGCCGCGATCTGCGGGTTTATCGTTGCGATTTTGAGCATCGCGACGTCCGGATACGCTTCAGGCAACGGCTACATCGAAACCCGGGGTGCGCTGGTCTACGGGCAGGCTATTCCGTGGTGGTATGGATTTGCCAAGTTCATCACGACTCTGCTGTCTTCGGCGAGCGGCATTCCAGGCGGATTGTTCTCGCCGTCGCTGGCCGTCGGCGCCGGTATCGGCTCTATGCTGACGCCGATTTTCACATTCACCGATCCACGCGCGGTCATGTTGTTGATGACCGTCGGCTATTTTGCGGGCGTCGTGCAGGCTCCTCTCACGGCCGTCGTCATCGTGATGGAAATGACCAGCGATAAGAACATGGTCATTCCGCTGATGGCCACCGCGCTCTTCGCGGCAAGCATTTCACGGCTCATCAATCGCGAGCCGCTCTACCACGCCCTAGCGCGCGGATACTTTGCATCCGTTTTCCGGGTCCGTGGAACGCCGGATGTTCCCACGGCGCCCGCTAATTCGTAAGACGGCTGTCCTGCGTTAAAGTCCCGAAGCCAACGAGCCGTTCAAGATCGGCGCCGATGCCATTGTAGACAGGCCCCGATCTTTGCGCGGGCTCGGCGGATGCCACGCGATTTCGGGTCCGGCGAACGACGGTACGCTTTGCCGTCCGGTGACGGGAGAGTACGGTACGACGTGGGCCGCGCACATGCCTACGCACGACGGTGTTAGACGCTGTCGCTTTATGTGTTGTCGAGGGTGCGACGGACGACGCGGCTTTTTCCGGATCGGCGTCATCGGAATTTGAAATCGCCGCTACCTGCATACCGAGTTTCGGATCTTCCGGAGCATCGAGCAGGCTCGGAGCAATGGGGTCGTTTTGGACAACGGCCCGAAAAAGCGCATTTCCGGAGCCGGTGCGCGGACCGGCGAATTTCGCGCTCAAAGCTTCCGCAGCCGTACGCACTTCCGTTGAGATGCCATCGCGGCCTACAAAGTCCTCGTTGCGCGAGGCCAGAAGGAACTGGTCGTAGTTTACGATCGGAACGAAATCCGGAAGCTTGATGGCAACACGTGTCGGCGCGGTGCTGTTCGACGTCGCCCGAGATTTGAATTTTTGTCCGGCATGAATCGGCAGTGTCGCAGCAGCCACCGCAAGGAGAAGGACGCTCACAGAATTCAGTCTCAAAACGCATACCCCCGACGCGATACCAGTCCCTCGCTCTGATGCGGATCTCTGTCACGCATCGCAGTGAGCGGTGGAAAGAAACGGCGGGAGGATCGTTCTCTGCCCCCGTTCCCCGAGCGGAAAATTGCCGCTCAACAAGGCAAGAGAAAGGCTTCGTTTTTCTCGTGTCGACGACAAAGCGCGCATCGCATCCGCGTCTCGTCCGGGCCGAACCTTGCGCGCAAAAAAGGGCCAGCTCCCGGGGGTGGAAAGAGCTGGCCAAGGCACGGGGAGGAAGCAACGCGTGGGATGTTGGTTATTCGCGACCGGATATCGCCAATATCGCCATAGCGGCTAAGATCGGCCCGGAGGCCAATATAGAGAGTGCGGAAACAGCGTATTCGTTGCCGTCTGTAAGCGGCGCAAGAAGCGCTTGTGTGTCAGGCAGAGCCGCGAGCGCGACGGTGGCGGCCGTGGTGACTACAGCGGCGGCAGCAGAAGCGGCGATAACGCCTGACATGGTCTGATCTCCTCTTGTTTCGGACGTGCGGTCCGTTTGTCTTGAGAGGGAGAATGCGCCAGGGTTCACCGATGCGCTGTTCCGGTGGTTACACTTGTTGGTTGGCGCTGGCGACTCTCCTCCGGAGAGCCGGCCGCCAGCGCGGGCCTGAGGCAACGGTCTTTGCTAACTGACACTTGTTGGTTGGCGCTGGCGACTCCGCCACGCGGAGCCGGCCGCCAGCGCGGGCCTGGGGCGACGGTCTTTGCTAACTGACACTTGTTGGTTGGCGCTCGCGACTCTCCTCCTTCGGAGAGCCGGCCGCCAGCGCGGGCCTGGGGCAACGGTCTTTGCTAACTGACACTTGTCGGTTGGCGCTGGCGACTCCGCCACGCGGAGCCGGCCGCCTATTGGCTCGATTGTTTTAGCTTTTCGACCTTGGCGGCTAAATCCGGAATAACCGTCATCCTGTAAGTGTCGTGTTCACAGGTCAAAATCCAAACAGTCTCGTTCGGCTTCGACTGTTTTGCGTCATGCTTGGCGCCCTTTGGCTTATCGCACTTGTAGCCCTGGTCGCGGAGTTGTGACGCGAGCAAGTCTGCCGTCGGCTCATCCGCCGACTGACACATGGCCGGACCGATGCCCACAACCGACACAAAGCAGATGACAGCCAATTGCAATATTTTAGTCATGCCAGTCACGCTCCGAAGCAGATGCCCGCTGCCGATCATTTCAGGCGGATATAATCGCGATCATGGTAGTGCAAAGACGTAAACCGGTCGTTCCCGTCCGCTATCGAGGTAAACAGTCCGTAGCGAGATTGACGCCCGTGAGGGTATCCGCTTGTTTCCAACACTTGGCTGATGGTCCCGCTGCAGAACTTTGCTTTGCTTTGCGTTGCATAGCTTACTTCAGAGGTCGCCCCCGCGCGAAGCCAGATACTTGGGCGACCGTTGTGGCCAGCTCGGCAGCTGCCGCTTTGAATGATCGTCTCCCTTCTGCGAGGCCCAATTCCCGTTGCCATTCCGGACGCTGCAGACCAGCGATCCGGGCCCCGGGAACCAGCAAACAATTTCTGGGTCTTGGCTCTTCGGCTCGCTCCGGCCGAGACAACAACCAGGGCGAATTCAGAGGGATTGGCGCTAGGGTTAAGTCCCGGCTCACGAACGAATGTCGCACGGCGATTGTCGTCTCCGCCGGGTTCGCGTACCGTCGCGCCGAGCTTTAATCTTTGCTGGATTTACTGCCGACGATGACCACGATCCCGAATTTTGCCCATATTCCTCTCGACCCGGGTGCTGCCGAGAAATCCGGCCCGCGTCCGGCTGCGGCGGAGGCTCCAATTTGGGAAACGCCCGAGGGCATCCCGGTGAAGCCAGTGTTTACCGACGCCGATACTGCGGGGCTCGACTTCCTCGACTCTCTGCCCGGCATTCCGCCCTACCTGCGCGGCCCCTACCCCGCCATGTACGCGCTGCAGCCCTGGACCATCCGTCAGTATGCGGGCTTCTCGACGGCGGAGGATTCGAACGCCTTTTATCGCCGCAACATTGCTGCGGGCCAGAAGGGCCTTTCCATCGCCTTCGATCTCGCGACCCACCGGGGCTACGACTCCGATCATCCACGCGTCAAGGGCGACGTCGGCATGGCGGGCGTCGCGATCGATTCGATCTACGACATGCGCGTCCTATTCGATGGCATTCCACTGCAGGACATGACCGTCTCAATGACGATGAACGGTGCGGTGCTGCCCGTTCTCGCGCTCTTCATCGTTGCGGGCGAAGAACAAGGCGTGCCGCCGCAGAAGCTCGCCGGAACGATTCAGAACGACATTCTGAAAGAGTTCATGGTGCGCAATACCTACATCTATCCGCCCGGACCTTCGATGCGCATCGTGTCGGACATCTTCGCTTATACCAGCTCGAACATGCCGAAGTTCAACTCGATTTCGATTTCCGGCTATCACATGCAGGAAGCGGGCGCGACGGCCGACCTCGAACTCGGCTACACGATTGCCGACGGGATCGAGTATGCGCGTGCCGGTGTCGCCGCGGGCCTCGATATCGACGCTTTTGCGCCGCGCCTGTCGTTCTTCTGGGCGATCGGCATGAACTACTTTATGGAAATCGCCAAGATGCGCGCGGCGCGTCTTCTTTGGGCGAAGCTCATCAAGGAAGAGTTCAATCCGAAGGATCAGCGCTCGCTTTCGCTCAGGACGCATTCTCAAACCTCGGGCTGGTCGCTGACGGCGCAGGACATCTTCAACAATGCGACGCGGACATGCCTTGAGGCGATGGCCGCCACGCAAGGTCACACGCAGTCGCTGCACACCAACGGCCTCGATGAAGCCATTGCGCTGCCGACCGACTTTTCCGCACGCATCGCGCGCAATACGCAGCTTCTGCTGCAACAGGAAAGCGGCACCACGCGGACAATCGATCCGTGGGGCGGCAGCTATTATGTCGAACGGTTGACTTACGACCTGGCTCAGAAAGCGCTTTCGCACATCGAGGAAGTCGAGGAGCAAGGCGGCATGGCGAAGGCTATCGCGGCAGGTATTCCGAAGCTTCGGATCGAGGAAGCGGCCGCGCGGACGCAAGCCCGCATCGACTCGGGTCGGCAGACGATCACCGGCGTCAATAAATTTCAGATCAAAGGCGATAGGGAGATCAACTTCCTGAAGGTCGACAACAAGGCGGTGCGCGAAGCTCAGCTCGCCAAGCTCGAACGCCTGCGCGCCGAACGCAACGAGGCCGACGTCCAGGCGGCGCTCAATGCACTGACCGAAGGCGCTAAGGCCGACGCCAACCTGCTCGATCTCGCAGTCAAGGCGGCGCGACAGAAGGCAACCGTCGGCGAGATTTCCTACGCGCTGGAAAAGGTCTTTACCCGTCACAAGGCCGAGATTCGGGCCATCAGCGGCGTTTACAAAAAGGAAGCGGCGATGAATCCGAGCGTCGATCGGGTAAAAAAGCTTGTCGAACAATTTGACAAGAACGATGGGCGACGGCCGCGCATCCTGATCGCCAAGCTCGGCCAGGACGGTCACGATCGCGGTCAGAAGGTCATTGCGTCGGCGTTCGCGGACTTAGGCTTCGATGTCGATATCGGGCCTCTGTTCGCAACGGCGGAAGAAGCTGCACGGCAAGCGGTTGAAAACGACGTGCATGTCGTAGGCGTTTCGACGATGACTGCGGGCCATCTGACGCTGGTGCCGGAGCTCAAGGCCGCACTGGACAAGGAAGGGCGCGGCGACATCATGATCGTCGTCGGCGGCGTTATTCCGCCATCGGATTACGATGCTCTATTCGCGTCCGGCGCTAAGGCCGTGTTCGGTCCCGGAACCAACATTCCGGAAGCTGCCGCCGATCTCGTCGAGAAACTCAACGAGCAGTTGGGGTACGCGGATAAAGCGGCGGCGGAGTAAGCTGCCGTTTTTTCTTTTTGTGAGAGGTGCGGATCATGGCTTTCGAACAGTTGAAATTGGAGATTTCGTCGCTTTTCACGCAAATGCAGAACGAGCCCGAGGACAAGCACGAAATTTATCTCGCGCTCAGAGAGAAGCTCGGTCAATTGAAGGCAACGGGCATGCCTCTGCCGGAGGATCTCGTCAGGCTTGAGCACGAGCTTGAGGCGGAATTTTCGAGCGAGCAGCGGAAGAGGGAGTAACCGACACCGCGTGCGCGCGGATCGTCGAGACACTACCAACTGACCAATAGCACCGTCACCCCGACGTAGGTCGGGGTCCAGCCAAGTCGACCACTTGAAGACTCGCTGAGGTTTGCCTGGATCCCGGCCTGCGCCGGGATGACGGAAAAGAATAACAAGCGGGATACAGGCGCGACTTACCCGTGCGTCAGCGTCCATACGAGGCTGGTCAGCAGGCGTACCACCGCAGCCACGATAAGGCCGATCAGCAGAAGCAGCATCGACTTCGGGCCGAGTTCACCGAAAAGGCTGGCATACGCCGTGCTCGACGAACCCGCAAAGAAACTTTCGACCAGACCACCCATCGTCTCCAGCACGGCGCCCGCGAGCCGCACGAGCTTGCCGAAAAATTCGAAGCTGTAGACGTTGAGAGCGGTATAGACGAGGATCGTCAGCACGAGCTCGACGATCAGCAGAACGACCGTCGAAACGATTGCGCCTAGCACACGCATGATGGCCTCCGGAGAAACTCAGAAGGTCAGCGTTATCGCCAAACAACGGCGTCAATATGCTGCGGGATGCGGAGGGCCGTTCAACTGTGCCTGCCATGACCGCGAATGCGGCAATCGACGACACCTGTCAAAGTGCACTCGACGGAACGGCTTTCGACTTAAAGCTTCCGCAGACTGAAGAACGCGGTGCCCGCTTCGCCGGAGAGGCGCACGGTCTGGCGCCGCCCGGAAACGGTGATGCGGATCTTTCCACCCGTATTGTACTGCTGGTTGAAGAATGTACCGGAGTAGCTGCGCGCGCCGGTGCGATAGAGCGTTGCGGTCTGATCGACTTTCGCGGACGCCGTCGCGCATGTTGCAGTCATCGCGTAGCTCGTTGCGCCGGTCTTGGCGAAATGCGCACGGCAGCGCGCTCTTTCCTTCGAACCCGACGAGAACGCGATTGAGCCGCTGCCACTCCATGATCCGATGATCGAGCCGGATTCAGCGCGCGCGGAGCTGACGCTCGCTCCGCCGATACCGAAGGCAGCCATCAGAATGCCGGCGGCGGCGAGGTGCGAGATACGCGGGAGGACGCTTCCAACCATCATGAACTCCTGTGAACCCGGGCTTTTTCGAGGTGCGCATTATACCCTACCGAGTCTTGAGGCGCATCGGGAAGTAGGAACGAAATCGAAATTCGTCAATCGCTGCCGATCGGTGAACCATGAGTTTCCATGGTGCTGCGCATTGCTCGGAATAAGGTTTCCGGGAGCGGATGCGGCTCCAAATCGGACTCAGCTTAAGGCGTGCCACATCGCCGCCGTCCCTCTGCCAGGGACAATCTCATGACGATCGGCGCGGCCGGACTTGAGCCGCTGTTGCTTGCGTCTCGCAGCATTCCGTGCTCAGCACACTTCTCATGAAAACGCTTCCCGAAGCTTTCCGTCCCTTCGATGCCCGCATGCTCGATGTCGGCGACGGGCACTGGATTTACGTCGAGGAAGTGGGGCTCAAGGGCGGGCGGCCAATCGTGTTTCTGCACGGTGGCCCAGGCAGCGGCTCGCAGTTCGTGCATCGAACTTTGTTCGACCCGCAGAACGATCATGTCTTCCTGATCGACCAGCGCGGAGCCGGGCGAAGTCATCCCTATCTTGCGCTTGATGCCAACACCACCGGGCATCTCGTCGACGATCTCGAAATAGTGCGCGAGCACTTTGGAATATCTAAATGGCTGATTGTCGGCGGATCTTGGGGATCGACCCTTGCGCTTGCCTATGCGGAGGCGCATCCGGCGCGTGTCTCGGGATTGGTTCTGCGCGCGATTTTTCTCGGGACAGCCAAGGAAGTCGAACGAGCATTCATCGTGGCGCCGAAGACGTTCCGCCCTGAGCTTTATGCGGCTTTTCGCGACTGGCTGCCGACCGGGGAACGCTCCGATCCGCTCGCCGCGTATGTGGCGCGCCTTTGCGATCCGGATCCCAAAATTCACGCACCAGCAGCCCACATCTGGCATTCTTATGAGCGCGCGCTCTCCGAGATTGCGCCCAAAAGCGCGGGATTGCCGAAAGACGTTCCTGACGACGCGCGTTTGCCGCCGACGCCCCTCGTCGAAGCGCATTACATCCGCAATGACTTTTTTCTGGAATCCGATCAGCTATTGCTTAATGCGCCACGCCTAGCGGGTATTCCAGGACGGATTATCCAAGGCCGTTACGATCTCTTGTGTCCGCCGGAAACAGCGCATGCGCTAGCCGCGGCGTGGCCGGATGCCCGGCTGGAGATTATCGACGCGGCAGGACATGCGATGACCGAGCCGGGTGTCATGGACGCCATGCGAAGGGCTATCGCAGAGTGCCATTTTTAACGCTGCTCGGTCACCGCCGTCCGCGGCATCGTTACGTGGGGCACGGGATTACCTTGACTTGCACGGCGAACACACCGATACAGCGGCTATTGCTCTTCGATGGCGCTCGGGTTTTCGTGCCACTTCAAGCGGCTTTGCTGCCGCGCTCGACCCTGCATCCAGATCAATCCTTCAGACAAGGCCACACCCCGAAAGCGCCGGTGTGGGCCATGGGACGCAGCCCCGGCACACGATGCACGGGCCTCGAAGCCCTTGGGATAAACTTACTTTGACAGTACAGACTTTCGAGGCTTTCGGATTTGCCGAGCCTCTTTCGCGTGCCCTCTCGCAGTGCGGGTACACGACGCCTACGCCTATCCAGGTGCAGGCGTTGAAGCCGCAGCTCGATGGCCGCGATCTTCTCGGCATGGCGGAAACGGGTTCCGGCAAGACGGCAACGTTCGTCCTTCCGATCCTGCAGAAGATCGCCGCCGAGGCCATCGAGCCAGCACCGAAACAGGTGTCGGCGCTTATTCTCGCGCCGACGCGCGAACTCGCGATTCAGATCGACCAGGAAGTCGCGAGCCTCGGCCGCAACATGCGTATTCGCCGAGCGGTCGTGCTCGGCGGCGTCAGCAAGGGACCTCAGATCAACGCGCTGAAGCGCGGCGTGCACGTTCTCGTCGCGACGCCCGGTCGTCTGCTCGATCACGTCAACATGCGCACGTGTGATCTATCCCGCGTTCAGATGTTCGTTCTCGACGAAGCCGACCGCATGTTCGACATGGGCTTCATTCGCGATATCCGGAAAATCGTTTCGCTTATTCCGGCCGAGCGGCGGACGGCGCTGTTCTCGGCAACGATGCCGACCGAGATCAAGAAGTTCGCATATGAAATTCTAAAAGATCCGTATCGGGTCGATCTTTCTCCGAAGTCGGTCGTCGTTGACCGCATCGACCAGAAGGTGATGATTGTCCGCACGCCGGAGAAGCAGAGCCGGCTGCATACGATCCTGGGCGACGAAGCGTGCAAACGCGTGATTGTGTTCACGCGCACAAAGCGCGGCGCCGACCGCGTCGCCGATCGTCTCGGTATGGCGAACATCAGCGCCGCGGCATTCCACGGTAATAAAGCTCAGAATGCCCGCCAGCGTGCGCTCAACGACTTTACGATGGGACATATCCGTGTCCTCGTCGCGACTGATATCGCGGCGCGTGGCATCGACGTTTCCAACATCACGCATGTCGTCAATTTCGACATGCCGCTCGATCCGGAGACGTACGTGCACCGGGTCGGACGGACCGCGCGCAAGGGCAACAGTGGTATCGCGATTTCGCTTTGCGATCCATCGGAGCGGCAGGAAATTACAGCCATCGAACGTCTGATGAAGCAGAAGCTTGAGGTCATCGCCGACGTCGGCGGTGAAGCGCTGCCCATGCCGGAACGGCGTCCGCATCGACAGAACGTCAATGGCAGCAACGATCGCGGCCGCGACAGTAGGCGGCGCGATGAGCTTGGGCGACCCCACCAGGGGCGTCCTAACGGTCGCCAATGCGATCGCGGAGGTCTGCATCAACCGCTCGTCGATGCTCCACCCGAACGCGAGGCGCTTTTTGGCGTTGGCGCTCCGTCTGAGCGTCAGCCGGAAAGAAGGCAGCGTCCGGACCGAAACGGTTCGCACACCGGCCAGCGCGGCAACCATGCCGCAAAACCACATCGTGATGGTGCGCGGCCACGACATCCGCGTCCCGAAGGCGAGCATCACACGCGCGGACATCGCGGGAGCGATCGTCGCCCTGACGAGCGCGGATCAGGCGGGCATCGCCCGCACGAAGTCGGGGCGCGCGATGACATTCGCGTAAGCGGTGAGCGTCCGCAGCGCCGCCAGGATCATCAGCAGGGAGATCGACGGCAGACTGGCGGTCACCAAACCGGCAATCGCAATGCTTCATCCGAGCGACGTGGAGAACGCCCTCCGGAGAAGCGGCAACATGCACGGACCGAAGGTAAGCGTCCCTGGGATAACGCAAACACTCCGAAGTTCATGAAACGCGACGGCGACGGTCGTCGCCGCCAGGACCGCAGCCCCGCTTCGTAAGCCGAGGCAAGGCCGCCCTAACAAAAATGGCCGGGCATGATGCCCGGCCAAGTTATAAAAGCTGTCGCGAGGAAACGTTTCGACGGCTTTATCTCAACCTTTCTTGTCGGGCTCAGCAGGCGCCTCGGGACCGCCATGGTCTTCCGGCGCTTCGTTCTGCATGCCAGGACCATTCGGACGGCCGTGGCCACCGCGCCAACCGTGATGACCCCAACCATGATCACGACCTGGGCCGCCGCCCGGTCCCCATCCGCCGAAGGCCCAGTGCGGACGGTGATGATGACCGCCAAAGCCCGGCCGGAGCTGATGCATCAAGGGACGCAGGACATCTTTCTGTTCGTCGCTCAGCGAAGCGTAAAACGGCTTGAATGCGGTTGCGAACGACTTCATTTTTTCGGCGCGTTCGGAGAGACGTTGACTCATCCGGTCGTAGCGTTCTGCAAGGTCTGGACGCTTATGCTCGTGCTTTTCGCCCGCTGCCCTAGCGGCGCGGCGTTCCTGGCGCTTCTTGGCCCATTCCGCACGCTTTTCCTCACGCGCCTTGAAGTTATCGCGCACTGACGTTTCAACCGGCGCCCAAAGTTTCTCCTGATCGGGAGTGAGCTGAAGCGCGGTTTTCACCATTGCAATCCGTCCGTCCTCCAAACGCGAACGCGTTTCCGGCGTCATTCGCCAGCCCATACGATCAGTCGTTTTTGCGATGGCGACGGTGGCCGGTACGGCGACAACTGCAGCAAGCGCGAGCCACGTGCCACGTGAAAGACTATTCATATGTTTGATCTCCTTCGCTCGGCCGGGGAAGGCGTGGGGGAGTAAGTGTCGCCGGCCGTCGCAGATAACAACGGCGGCGCGCCGACGATCCGTCGCCAAAAGTGCGTGCGCGTCGGGGGCCGAGTTTTCGGCACGAGTGTTTGTTCTGTGGCTTTTCTGTGGCGCTACGTGCCCGCGACGCCCAGGCTTGATGCGCAATACATCGCTACTGCGTCGAGCGAAGGCTCCGCGCAATTGCACCGCTGGTGCCGTCGGATACGCCGTTTGCGGCCTGCTTATTGAGGACCGAAACCGATTTTTGTCGGCCCGGGTTGGCGTTTCTGTCGATCGGCTGGGCGTAGACGACGCGATCACGTCCACTGAAGCAGCCTGCGATACAGATGACGAGATCTTCATTCGGCCGGGCGGCAATCAACTGGCGAACGAGACTACTTTCTCCGCCGCTCGCCGTCTGAGCGTTCGAGCCATCGAGCGGCACCGTGTTTAGGTTCTGCATTGACGGCTGGCCGACGGCGACATCCGCCGCCGCGATTTGCGAGCCGCCGCTCTCGATGTTTTCGCGTTGGGAGTCTTCGGCAAAAACGGTCTTGAAAGGCATTAGCGCGACGAGCGCTACGGCGCAGACCGGAATCAGCGACTTCGCAAAAGCGCAACGCATGACGAAACTCAAATGCTGATGAACCAGAAACGAGTGTGCCGGAGGCGCGTAAAAGAAGTCTTACTCGAACGACGTTGCTCGCCGCGCGCAAGAAGAACGCTTACTTCGCAGCTTCGAAGCGCCAGTATGTGCCGGCGTCCGATTTCACCGTCAGGATGTCCTTGAGGCGTTTGTTGGGCGGCCTGATACCATATTCGACGAGCGCCTTCACATCATCGAGCAGCGCGGGATTTTCGGCGTAGCCCGAATGGTTCAATCCCAGTGCATCCGTTGAAACTGCGGTCACGTCGATTGTGTCCACTCCGGGAATTATCAGCGGCCCAGAGGCGGGAATGTCGCCCGCTCGGGGAACGCCGCCCCAGAAGCGTGCCGAATAGCTCAACGCGCGGTCATTCGATGCCGCGTAAAGCGTAACGCCTTTCGCGAAATCGGTGATTTGGCGCGCGATGATATTGAACTTGTCGCGATCGACGTCGGGAGCAGCAAGGATGACCTGGCTGATGACAACGCCTGGCGGCACATGCGGCTTCAATTGTTGCAGCACGCGCAGCAACAGCTCATTACCCATAGAATGCGCAATCAGGCTGATCGACTTCGCGCCGCTTTTCTGGATGACCATTTTCAGAAATTCGGTGAGCATCGGCTCTGCCTGCTCGACGCTGCCGTGATCATACGTATAGCTCGCGATTTTGCCTCCGGAGGGCCAGCTATAGAGGAACGGCACGCCGTCGAAATGCAGGTCGTAGGCAATCTGCGCGGTGCGGTAGAGCGCATTGTCGAATGACGTATTGAACCCGTGTACAAAAACGAAGGCGTGATCTTTGAAGGTCGCTGACGTCGCGAGCCGAGCTTTTATCAGCGTCAACATCTGGTCTTCCGTCAGACTTTTGATCTCCTGAATGGTGAAGTGCTTCTCGGGGTCTTCTTTCTCCTCGTAGATCTTGACTTTGAAATACGGAATCTCGATCACGACAGGACGTTCGATATGCGGAACTTTATGGATCAATGGCACTGTGATTAGAGCGCGGCCAAGCTGCAGCTTATGCCCTCGCTCCTCGCCAAACTTCAGCCGGTCCGGATCGGGCTCCACGGCGCGATCTGTCCCATAAAAAACTGGGACGACGTCGTACATCTTGGCGGGGTCGGGCACCGGTTTAGCCGAAGCCGCAGCTTTCGCCTCAGCGGTTTCGCGAGCAGCCCTAGCGTCCCGCAATTGATCGTCGGCACGCCGTATTGCAGCCGCGCGTGCTTCGGCTTCCGTACCGGCGCGTGCCGCCGCTCCAGGTGCAGCCGGGGGGGCCGGTGGCTGCGCTGCCGGTGCAGGAGAAGGCGGCGGAGGAGCCGGCGATGCCATTTCACCCATAGGCGCGCCGCCCCCCGCGGGATCCTCCGCGGCCGGAGCGCCGGAACGCTCTGCTGGCGCGGCCGATTGCGGAGCCTCGGCCGTTTCGGGAGCGGCTCCGCCGGCGGGCTCCGACGACTGTTCTTGGCGGGATCGATCGGAGTCGGCAGAGGATTCGCGTTCGCGGGAAGACGACTCTCGGTGGCGCGAATGCTTGTGCGTTTCGCCTCCGCCGTTTCCTGCTCTATCTCCCGGCCGAGCGGTTTCGGGAGGCGTCGCTTCTGGCATAGCAGACGGTGCCGGAGCAGCCTCGCCTACTTCGGTTTGATCAGGGGCTTTGGCGAGCTTTGGCGCCTGGGTACACGCTGCCAGCCATCCACATGCAGCCACAACGGCTATCAGATACCGTCGGCGCGGCCGATGCTTAGCGAGCGAAAACATCGCATCCCCCTCCTGCTACGTCTCGTTCCCTGCCCTTGAAGAATGTTAGGGGCCTGGCTCGCCAGGAGCAACACAGTCCGTCCACTGTCGAACAGCCACAGTTGAGAGCGACGAATCCACGACTTGCGGCCGGGACCATTCCTGTCCATGGTCTAGCCTTTGAAAGATAAGGATAACCCGGCAAATCATGGCGACCGCCACGCTTCCCGCCCATCGCATTTCGGTTTCGGACTATGTCGCCGGGATCACAGCCGGAGATCGCGCTTTGCTCGCGCGCGCCATCACTCTTGTCGAAAGTACAAATCCGGATCATGGGCGGCTGGCGCAGCTCGTGTTGCAGGAGCTTCTTCCCAGAACAGGCAAGGCCGTGCGTCTCGGCATCACAGGCGTTCCGGGTGTCGGCAAATCGACGACGATCGATCAGTTTGGCATGAACCTGCTTGCGGAAGGCCATCTCGTGGCGGTGCTGGCGATCGATCCGACATCGAAGCGCTCGGGCGGATCGATCCTCGGTGACAAGACACGCATGAATGCGCTCGCGCAGGAGAAGAACGCCTTCATCCGGCCATCACCGTCATCGGGAACGCTCGGAGGTGTTACGCGGCGGACGCGCGAGACGATGGCGCTCGTTGAAGCGGCCGGGTTCGATGTAATCATCGTCGAAACGGTTGGCGTCGGGCAGTCCGAGGTTGCCGTCGCGGATATGGTCGATTTCTTTTTGGTGCTCTTGCTCGCGGGCGGCGGCGACGATCTTCAGGGCATCAAGAAGGGCATCATTGAGCTGGCTGACATGATCGCCATCAACAAGGCGGACGGCGATAACGTCAAACGCGCTGAACGCGCAGCCGCCGACTACAAGCATGCGCTACAGATATTTACACCACACGGCGCGACGTGGTTTCCCCCCGTGCTGACGATCTCGGGCCGAGACAATCGCGGTTTGAAAGAGCTTTGGGCGAAAGTGCTGGAGCATCGCGAGACGATGACGGCGACGGGCGAATTCCAGGCGCGGCGTCAATCGCAAGCCGTATCCTGGATGCGCGACATGCTTGAAGACCGGCTCATGGCGGCGTTGAGCGCCAATCCGAAGGTCGCGGCGGAATTACCGGGAATCGAGTCTGCCGTGCGCGAGGGTACATTGTTGCCGACATTAGCCGTTGAGCGACTGATCGGCATGATGGGCTTGGCTTCGAAGGCGGAGTAGCCGCCGTAGATCGGCGACACCATCCGTTTTCTGACGGCGAACGAGCGCTGGCCTCCTTTCCCCACTTCCGACCCCTGCCCGCTGGGGAGGGGAGCTGGCGCTGCAAAGTTTTTCGTCGGCCTGATGTAAACAACGCTGTCGTTCCGAGTTGCGCGAGAGGTGCTTGGCTCGCACGTGCAGCGGCCTATATTGGCATCATGCCGCTGTGGACCGATCCACGCCCGACTGTTTTGCTGACCGGCTTCGGACCGTTTCCGGGCGTCCCCAAAAATGTCTCGGGATCGCTCGTCAAATGGCTTGCTTTCCGAGCGCGCGTTGCGCTGCCTCACGTCCGGTTTGTCGCTGCCATCCTGCCGACGGAATGGATGCGTGCTCCGCGCGAACTTACGGCGCTTTATGACCGGCACGATCCTGTGCTGGCGTTGCACTTTGGCGTCGCGTCCGATATGCGCGGCTTTCGCATCGAGACCGAAGCGCGGAATGTTTGCCGCCCGTCGCCCGATGCTGCCGGCGCTCTACCACCGCTGGCGTTGATCTCTGAAGCGGACGCATTGAGCATTCCTGTCACGATCGACGCGAAATTCATTGCTCAGCATCTTAGTAGCCGAGGCTACTACGCCACACTGTCGGACGATGCAGGTGGCTATCTCTGCAATGCCATTCTTTATCGTTCGCTCGTCGAAGCGCGCCAACGCCGCCAACGGTGCAAAGTTGGTTTCATCCATATTTCCGCAGATGCGGCGTTGCTCGACGTGCTGGACTACGCAACCTCCGGTGCCTTTGAAATCCTAAAATTATCGCTCGAAATGCCGCGCCGCGCAGCGGCTTTAACCTCGGTTTAATGTCTCGCGCGCTGGCTCGATGCTTGCTTCTCAATCGAAGCAAACGTGGGAGCAAGTTGCATGCACGTCGATCGCCGATCTCTTATTGGCGCGGGTTTCGGCCTCGGGGCCGCCGCAACAGCCGCGCGCGCAGATACACCCATTGGCCGAACGATCAAAAGGCCCAACACGGCTGATTTTTCGCAGGAGCTTCGAGCCGACGATATCCGTGATCAGACGGTGGCACTGCAAGCGGCGATCGACGCAGCAGCGGAAAAAGGCGTCCCGCTTCTCCTGCCGCCGGGCAAATTCATCGTCAGCGATCTGCGTCTTCGCGCCGGAACATGTTTGCTCGGCGTGGGCGGGACGACAACACTTGTCTTCGCAGGAGGCGCCGCTTTCATAACGGCGGACAAGGTCGACGATCTTCTCCTCGATGGCTTGACGCTCGACGGCGCTTACAAAGCTTTCGATGCGGCGCGCGGCGACGGACTTTTGACGCTCTCGAATTCGAAGAACGTGCAGCTTTCCGGTCTTGCGATCCACAACAGCATTGGAACGGGTCTTTCGCTTGTTGAATGCGGCGGGCGCGTCGAAGGCATCGCAATTACCCACGTTCTAGACGCCGGACTGAAAAGCCTGGATTCTCTTGGGTTGGACATTAGAGACAACCACGTCACGGAATGCGGAAACAACGGCATCCTCGTCTGGCGCTCGAAAACAGGAGAAGACGGCAGTGTCGTCTCCGGCAACCGTATTTCAAAGATTCGCAATGCGGCGGGAGGAACGGGCCAGTACGGCAACGGCATCAACGTGTTTCGCGCAGGCAGCGTGCTTGTTTCCAACAATCGCATTTCAGATTGCGCCTATACAGCGGTGCGCGGCAATGCATCGTCGAATATTCAGATCGTCGGCAATAGCTGCGAGCGTCTCGGTGAAGTTGCGCTCTATGCGGAATTCGGATTTCAGGGTGCGCTTATCGCTAATAACGTGGTCGACACCGCTGCGAGCGGTATTTCCGTTACGAATTTCAACGACGGCGGACGGTTGGCGGTCGTTCAGGGCAATCTCATCCGCAATCTCTTCCGGCGCGAGCAGGAGCCGGAGGACAAGCGTGGCGAAGGCATCGGCGTCGAGGCGGACGCAATCGTCACCGGCAACACGATCGAGAATGCGCCGACGGTCGGCATCCAGATCGGCTGGGGCACGTACATGCGCGACGTGGCCGTGACGAGCAACGTCATTCGCAACGCGCGCGTCGGCATTTCAGTTACGAACGCGGCGGACGCGGGCAAATGCCTGATCTCAAACAATCTGATTTCGGCGGCGAAAGACGGCGCAATCCGACAAATGACGCTCGGCGTGATGACCGGGGCCGATCTCGCTCGTGCGCCGAGCGCGAGCGACCGCATCATTGTCACGGGCAATGTCTCGGTCTGAACCGGTCGCCGCGCTTTTCAGAATATTGAGAGATTTTCTGAGGAGCGCCGCGGCCCGGCCAAGGGGAAGACGGGGGGAGTCGGGACTTGGCCGGGCGGCAGCACATCTGGTGCGCACGGGGGGAAGTGACACCAGCTTGACGACTTATTTAAACCGAAGAAGATGAACTCATTCTGAACGTGATGTTAAATTGTCGCAACGTTTGCATTATGCTGACGGCGATTCTTTCTAATTCGCTATTTCCCCTCGGTATTTGAAGCACATCGCGCGAGTCGCGCATCGAATCATATTAGCGTCGGCAATTCGATGACTTGCGCATAGGACTTCACGATGCCGGCCTTCGCCGCGCCGCTTTCTCTGCCCTTTGCACCTTCTGCCGACGATGGACTGTCTCTCGCGCGCGCTAAGCTAGAGGATGTTTTCGGCTACAAGGGCTTTCGGCCGCTGCAAGGCGACATCATTGCGACATTGCTGCGCGGCGATGATTGCCTGGCATTGATGCCGACCGGCGGCGGCAAGTCGCTGTGCTATCAAATTCCATCGCTTGTTCGCGCCGGAACGGGAATTGTCGTCTCGCCGCTTATCGCTTTGATGCAGGATCAAGTGGACGCATTACGCGATCTCGGCGTGAAGGCAGCGTTTCTGAATTCGACACAAGATCGCGATACGCAAAACGCTATCGAACGCGAGTTCGCAGCGGGCGCCCTCGATTTGCTTTACGTTGCTCCAGAACGGTTAGTGCAAGAACGTACCCTCGGATTATTCGAGCGCCAGGATATTGCGCTTTTCGCCATCGACGAAGCGCATTGCGTCTCGCAGTGGGGGCATGATTTCCGGCCAGAGTATCGCCAGCTCAAGGTTCTGGCGCAGCGCTTCCCGCGCGTGCCGCGTATCGCCTTGACCGCGACGGCCGACGAGCGCACGCGGCAGGACATCGTTTCCGAGCTTTCGCTCGAAAATGCCGCGAGCTTCATCGCGAGCTTCGATCGGCCGAATATTCGCTACACCATTGCAGAGCTTGGCAGCGCCAGCGCCCGCGAACGGCTTTGGCAATTCATCGAGACGGAGCATCCGGGCGACGCCGGGATCGTCTACTGCTTGTCGCGCAAGTCGGTGGAAGAGACTGCCGCCTGGTTATGCTCGAAAGGGCGAAAGGCTTTGGCTTATCATGCGGGCCTCGAAGCCTCCTTGCGAGCGGCAGCACAGACGAAGTTCCTCACAGAAGAAGGTCTGATCATCGTCGCGACGATCGCGTTTGGCATGGGCATCGACAAACCGGATGTGCGCTTCGTGGCACATCTCAATCTGCCGAAGTCGATCGAGTCTTATTATCAAGAGACGGGACGGGCGGGCCGCGACGGTGAAGCGGCGAACGCGTGGCTCGCATATGGGCTGCAGGACATTGTGCAGCTTCGGCAATGGATCGGACAATCGGACGGTTCGGAAGCCTTTAAAATGGTGCAGCGTCAGAAGTTAGACGCGCTTATCGGACTTGCGGAAATGCCGGGCTGCCGTCGCCAAGCGCTGCTCGCCTATTTCGGTGAGATGCGCACGGAGCCCTGCGGAAATTGCGACAACTGCTTGAACCCGCCGCATACAGAGGACGGAACGGTGCTCGCGCAGAAAGCCTTGTCGGCCGTCTACCGCACCGGCCAGCGCTTTGGTGTGACGTATCTTGCTGATGTGTTGATCGGGAAGGCGGATGAGCGCGTGCTTCGCAATGCGCACGACAAGCTTTCTGTCTTCGGCATCGGCAAGGACGTACCGGTGACGACATGGAAGGGACTCTTTCGACAACTGACGGCGCAAGGCTACTTGACGGGCGATGACGAGGGCATGGGCTCGCTTATTCTGACAGACCGCGCGCGCCCGCTTCTGAGAGGCGAAGAACGCTTTCTGATGCGTGTGACGCGAACGGTCGGCAAATCCTCAAAGAAGCGCTCGACATCGCTGATGTCGAAAGTCGCCCGCGAAAATCAGCCGCTGTTCGATGCCCTCAAGGCGCTCCGATCGAAGTTGGCGTCGGCTGCGAAGCTGCCACCCTACGTCGTGGCGCAGGACCGCACGTTGATCGAGCTTGCCGAGAAGAAACCCGCAACGGAAAACGCCTTACACGACATCATGGGTCTCGGCGCCAGCAAGATTGCCCGGTACGGCGCATCATTCCTCGATCTCATCTCACAATTCAAAAAACACCCTGCGCTTAACAACCGTCTATCGGCAAGCGTGAATGCAACGCTTGCGGCGCATCTCAAGGGGCTCGACGCCGAGCAGATCGCCTCCGAGCGCGGGCTTGAGGCTTCTACGATTTACGGCCATCTCGCAGAAGCCATCGAGGCTGGGCTGATCTCAGCAGACGACGCGGTGCGCCTCGATCGGGCAGAGCGCGACGAAATCGAGGCGGCGTTCGATCGCTGCGAAACGCGCGATACCGGGAAACTTGGCCCGGCGTTCGCGGCGCTCGACGGCCGGTACGATTATGGGATTCTCAAGTGCCTGCTCGCGGACGCCGGCTGACGCTGAGGACGCGAGCGCTATTTGCTATTTGCCGGCTGCGGCACGGACTTTGCCAAATTCGCAGCTATCTGATCGCAAACGGATTGCAGCGCGGGGCTCCATGCCGCCACCTTCGAGGCAAACAGGTTCGCCTGCGATCTCAGAATAACACCGTCGTTGAGCACGCGTAGACCATTGGCGCGTAGGGTCTCGCCGCTCGTCGTAATATCGACGATCAATTCTGCGGTTCCTGCGGCCGGTGCGCCTTCGGTCGCTCCGGCGCTCTCAATGATGCGATAATCGCCGAAGCCTTTCGACGCGAAGAAGCGGCGGGTAAGATTCATGTATTTCGTCGCGACCCGTGGCCAACGGCCGTGCAGACGGCGAAACGGCATCGCGATTTCCTCGAGATCGGCAACAGTCGCGACGTCGATCCAACAATCGGGCACTGCTACAACAACATCGGCGAAGCCAAAGCCGAGCTTGTGCACGAATCCGATGCGCGTGTCGGCATCAGAGATGTTCTCGCGGATCAAGTCTTCGCCCGTGATGCCGAGGTGAATGCTGCCCGCTTTCAGAGCTTCCGCAATTTCCGATGACGAGACGTAGGCGACATCTACGTCCGGCAGCCCGTCAATTTCACCACGGTAGCCGCGTGCGTGTCCGACCTTGCGCACGACGAGACCTGTCCGAGCGAACATCTCTGTCGTTTGCTCCATCAAACGACCCTTTGAGGGAATCGCCAACGTCAGCTTGCTCACGACGATGCTCCCAGAGTTGCGGTCATCAGACGCTCGGTGTGAATGGCGGCGCCCACGGCCGGAACGTCGACGCTCGCACCAGCGGCGCGCATCAGGCCGTCGTAACGGCCGCCCGTCGCGATCGGGCTCTGCGGGCCCAGCGATTTTGCGCGCACCTCGAATACCAAGCCGGTGTAGTAGGCCATCGTGCGCCCGAATTCGGCGGCGAATGTCACGCGATCGAGGTCTATGCCCGCATTGGCCAGAAGCGCGATGCGGCGGTCATAGCTTTCGAGAGCCGCCGCCGATCCTGACGGTGCGCCGTTGATCAACTCGGCGATCTTGGCGCCAGCCGTGCGCGCGGGCGCCGTTATGCCGACATACCGGCCGATCAAGTCTGCCGCTGTCGAATCGAGCGGCTTTTCCTCGCGTCCCTCGGCAACGCCGATCAGATGCTCGGTGATATCCGAAAGTGTTCGCGTTCCGATCAGTTCGATCGCGTTTTCTTCGAGATAGGCGCCAATCGCTGCTTCGCTGGCGGCGAGATCGGAGCGCTTCAACGAAGACAGCAGAGTATCGGGGACCCGAAGACGCGTCGCATCGGTGTCGGACGCAAACGCCTTCAGAGAGTCACGAAAGGCCAGCGGCCGCAGAAATGCATCGTCAAGGCGCTTCTTCCATAGCGGCGAGAGTCCCGCCACATCGAGAATGCTCGAAAAGAGGCCGAGATCGCCGAGGCGCAGAGACCAATCCTTGAGCCCGGTTTTCTCGATAGCGCGGACGACCGTCGCGACGACTTCCGCCTCGGCGGCTTCTCGCTCGGTATCGCCGTAGCGCTCGATCCCCGCCTGATGAAACTCGCGCGGATGCGCGGCGTCGGCACCTTGCGGCTGAAAGCGGAAGGCTGCGCCGCTGTAGCAATAGCGCGCCGGCGTCCTAGGGTCCGCGTGACGCGCGAGGTGCAGACGGCACGTCGGAACCGTCAGATCGGGGCGCAGGCAAAGCTCGGCGCCGTCAAGATCCGTGAAGACATAGGTGCGCGCGCGCAAGCTTTCGCCGATGACGTCGAGGAAGACGTCGGCCGGTTGAAGGATCGTCGGTGCAACCGCCTCATAGCTGGCCTTGGTGAAGACCGACATGAGGGTTTGCGTCTGCTTTTCGAGCGCCCCGAAATCTCGCGTCGTTTCCGTGGTCATCGTCTAGCTCTCACTCGCCGATGGCCGGTCGTTGTATGGAGAGCGGCAAAGATCGCGGGCATCACACATGTGCGTTTCCCCCAGCCTGCCCCGCGGAGGAGGAAGGGCATAGATCGGAGAACCCTGGCTTTTTCTGAGAACTTCGCAGCCGGCATCGCAATCAATCCTGGTGCCGCGCGATGAGTTTTTTGACTTCGTCGACGAGATTTTTTTCGGATACGGAGAATTGCGCCGGGCGCGATTCCTTCCATTCCTTGTTGTCCTTGATCGCGGCGGCGGCTTTTGCGCCTTCGATCAAATCCTTGATCGTGACCTCGCCTTTGTCGCGCTCGTCGGACCCTTGGATGATAGCGCACGGTGCGTTGCGCTTGTCGGCGTATTTCATCTGCGCCTTCATGCCGGACGAACCGAGATACATCTCGGCGCGAATGCCGGCGTTGCGCAGGTCCTGCGTGATCTTCTGATAGCGGGCGACCTCGCCCTTATCCATGACGAGAACGACGACCGGGCCAAGCGCCTGGTTTTTCTTTTCGCCGATGAGAGACAGCGCCGCTTGCAGACGCGAGACGCCAATCGAGAAGCCGGTCGCGGGAACTTTGTCGCCGGTGAAGCGCGCGACGAGATCGTCGTAACGGCCGCCGCCGCCGACGGAACCGAAGCGCACAGGTTTGCCGTCGTCGCCCTTCACTTCGAACGTCAGTTCGGCTTCGAAGACCGGGCCGGTGTAATATTCGAGACCTCGGACTACGGTTTGGTCGATGCGGATGCGATCGTCATCATAGCCGGCAGAGCGGCAAAGCGTTTGGATTTGAAAAAGCTCTTCGACGCCCGTGCCAAACATCGCGTTCGAGCTTTTTTGAGCGTTTTCGAACAACGGCTTTTCGAGGAAGGCAATAACTTCCATCGCCTGTGCCGGTGTTAGCTCGGCCCCTTTTGTGAAATCGCCGCTCTCATCCTTGCGACCTTTGCCGAGAAGGTCCGAGACGCCCTGTAGGCCGAGGCGGTCGAGCTTGTCGACCGCCCGCAGAACCACCAGGCGTTTTGCACTATCGGAAACGTCGAGCCCTATACTTTCAAGCAAGCCGTCGAGTAGCTTTCGATTGCTGACCTTGATGACATAGTCGCCGCGTTTGACGCCCAGCGCTTCCAGCGTATCGGCGGCGAGCATGCACATCTCGGCGTCGGCGGCGACGCTTTCGGCTGCGACGGTATCGGCGTCGAACTGCATGAACTGACGGAAGCGGCCGGGGCCAGGCTTCTCATTGCGGTAGACGTTGCCGAACGCATAGCGCCGGAACGGCTTCGGCAGCGTCTGGAAATTCTGCGCGACATAGCGGGCGAGCGGCGCCGTCAGATCATAGCGCAGGCTCATCCACTGCTCGTCCTCGTCCTGGAACGAGAAGACGCCCGCGTTCGGACGATCCTGGTCGGGCAGGAATTTGCCGAGCGCGTCGGTGTACTCGATGGCTGGTGTCTCAAGCGCCTGAAAGCCGTAGCGCTCATAGACATCGCGAATTTTCGCGACCATCTCATTAAGGCCATGCAGTTCGGCGGCCTCGATGTCGCGAAAGCCTTTGGCGAGCCGCGCCACCGGTGCGGTTTGCGCCTGCGGCGCCGGACGCGCGCTGGTTTTGTCTTTGGACATGATGGCTATGGAGACCGTGAATGTAAAAGTTGCCGTAGCATCTTGATGCCCGGCTGGCGAGCCCGCCTTATATCGGATCGAGCGGAGCCGCGAAAGCCGGGTCTAAACCACGGCCTTACCGCGCAAAATGCGGCTTGAAGTGCTGGGAGGCAGAGCGTGTGTGACGGGTTCTGCGCAACCATCCCTTGAGCCGGTGAAACATGGCGCGCGGAACGACGGTGAGATCGCGGGCGACGATCAGGTCGTAAAGCGGCACGTGCTCGACGCCGAAGCTGCGAATGAAGGGATCGTCGCCGACACCCAGGTCGAAGCGGCGAACACCACGTTCAACGAAATGTTTCATTGCCTCGATAATGATGAGGCGGCCTGGCGACAGGTATCCCCACTCCCTGCGATCTGTCGACATGCGTAAGAGCGTGAATGTGCCATCGTGGACGATTCCGAACAGCGTGGCTACGATTTCTCCGCCAGCTTCCAGCGCGAAAAGCGACGCCAGACCTGCGTCCGAACCATCGAAGGCGAGGCGCTCATGGAAGGCACGATGCGCCGGTTCATCGAAAATGGATTCCCCATGGTGCGAATCGCGCTGCGCGGCCTGTTGTTCTTCCAAAATGGAATAAACGCGCGCAATTTCTTCAGGCATCGTGGCCCGGTAAAAGCGAGGCGATGGTTCTTTTTCCCAGAGGCGGTAGGAGCGTTCCACGTCTCTGCGATATTTCTTTCCGCGCGCGGCTAAGTATGCCTCGATGGTTTCTGGGACCGTCAATATGCTGTTCGGATGGCGCGAGAGTGTAATACCGCGCCGCGTCAGCAGCGGATTGAGCCGGCCACCGATTTCGACAGGCATGTGCTTGAGCCGGATCAAGTCGACGTCAGGCATTACATGGAGAATGGCTCGCCAAGCGCGCCGGATCGAGCGACGTTTCTCAAGCGGAACCTTACCTAGGATCGGGGCGCTATAACCGGCGACGCCGAAATCGGCGAAGCGGGCGACATTCAGCTTGCGTTCCTTTTGGATGATCAGTGGGAGGGCCAATGCGACCTCGCCGCTGTTTCTTTCCGTCACGACGACAAGGCGCGGCATCGCGTGATGCGACGAAGCCAGTTCCTCGTAAAGAACTGTCAGGTAATCGAGAGTCTGGAACCCCGTTGAAACGAGGTTGCCTTGGATTGCATCGAGCGCGGCGAGAGCTTCATCGGCGCCGTCGAATGTTTCAGCTATGAAACGCGGGCCGCGCGAATACGACTGCTCAGACCCACTTTCAGCGCCTGCAGCTGCAGCTGCTGCGCCGCTCGTCATATAAACCGTCGCCATACGCGTTACACTTCAAGGCGATAGTGATTTCGTCGTTCCCTCTGCTCATAGTGCCGCCGCCCGTGGATAATCGCATCTGAGCATTTAGGATCAAGCCTGAATCGATGGTGCGCCCGGCTTTTTGCTCCGTCGCGCAATCCGGCGCTCGACTGCAACGGCCGGTCGAGGGGGGACCGTCATCCGATGTTGCAGTGCTTCTAGATCGGCTCAGCCCGGCCCGCTGATAAGCGCGGCTGCAAACATAAAGAAGACCGTTTCATAAACTTGCTCGACGGCGCCGAGGACGTCGCCCGTGTAGCCGCCAATCTTTTTCCTCGCGAGCGCCGCCACAAGCGCCGCTGCCACAAATGCAAAAAGGGTTGCGATCGCGAATGTTTGTAGGTGTAGAACGATCAGGCCCGGCGTTAACCCTAATATGGCCGCCAGGGCGACCTCCCCCATCGTCAGCTCCGATCTCTTGTGGCTGATCTTTGTGTTTATGCCTGCGTGTGGAAGCATCGACATTGCCATTACCGCAGCGAGGCGTGCGCCCGCGTGACCGGCAATCAGAACCGAGGCAGCGGAGACCGGGTCCACGGCGACAAGTGCAGCGCCCTTCAACGCGAGCACGACGATCAGCCCCAAGGCGCCGTAGGTCCCGATGCGGCTGTCCTTCATGATTTCGAGGCGGCGCTCGCGCGTCTTGCCGCCGCCGAATGCATCGACCGTATCGGCGAGGCCATCTTCGTGCATGGCACCGCTTAGGCCGATCGCGACGGCGAGGCCGATGACCGTCGGCAAAGGTTCCGGAAAGAAGATCGCGGAAGCGACGAGTACTGTCCCCGCGATGAGCCCGATGACTGCGCCGATAAACGGCATGTATTTCGCTGATCGCGCCAGCCAATCCGGCGGCCAGTCATCAATGGAGCCAGCGGGCACTTGCGTCAGAAACTGTAGCGCAATTCGGAAGAGCCGCAATTCACGCGCGATCATACCGGGTGCTCGCCGGGTAGATCGGCCATCTCGCGCAACATCAACTCGGCAGCGCGGACGATCGGGATTGCAAGCGCGGCCCCGGTTCCCTCTCCAAGCCGCATATCGAGCGCCAGGAGCGGTTCTGCATTGAGATGCGCCAACACGGCTTTGTGCCCCGGCTCAGTCGATTGGTGCGCAAAGACGCAGCAGTCTCGCGTCGCTGAATTCAATGCTATTGCGGCAAGTGCAGCAACCGTCGAGATGAAGCCATCGACGACCACCATGCGACCGGTGTCTGCTGAGGCCGCCATTGCGCCGGCCATCATTGCAATCTCAAATCCACCGAACTGGCGGAGAGCTTCGAGGGCGCGGCCGTGAGGGTCGCTCGTTGCGATGGGTGCGCGGTCTAGCGCATCGTGCAGAATCTTGCGCTTATGATCGAGACCGCGTGCAGGCGCTCCCGCTCCAGGACCAACAAGAGCTGCCAAGTCGATGCCCGTCAGTATGTGCGCAATGAGCGCGGCGGCACTGGTATTTCCGATGCCGATCTCGCCGTAACCCACGATGCCGACGCCCTCGTCATTAAGCCGAGCTGCAATGGCGCGCCCAGCCTCAAGCGCAACCGTGCATTCGTCGGGCGTCATCGCCGGTTCTTGCAGCGAATTCCTGGTTCCGGCTGCGACGCGCCGCTCAATTAGCAGATCGTGCGGCGGCAAGGGTTCGATCATTCCGGCGTCGATAAGCTCAACCGTCGTTCCCGCTGCCTGGGCGAGAACATTGATTCCGGCGGTGCCAGCGAGGACGAACTTCGCGATTTCGCGTGTTACGACGGACGGGTAGGCTGTAACGCCCTCCGCGGTGATACCGTGATCGCCTGCGAAGACGAGGATTTTTGCCAGGCCGAGGTTCGGAGCAAGCGAGCCGGTGACGAGGCCGATTTGCAAGGCAAGATCTTCAAGCCGCCCGAGCGAGCCAATCGGCTTGGCCTTACCGCGAATACGGGAGCGAAGCTCATTTTCAAGGGCGGCACGCGATCCCGCCTTTTCTCCGATGCCGCTCATACGCCGATGTAGTCCTCGACATTGTGCTTCGGCTGCGGCACGTCAGTCGAATATCTTTCCAAGTTTTCAAGTCCGGGTGGCACCGGCCCGCCGTGCGCCCAATCGAGCAACTCGATCGTGTGCACGACCGGAACATCGAGCGCCAACTGAAGCTGCTGAATGCAACCGATGTTTCCGGCGGCGACGATGTCAGGCCGCAACGATTTGATGTTCGCGGCCTTTCGATCTCTCAAGGCTGTGGCGATCTCGGGCTGGAGAATATTGTAGACGCCCGCAGAGCCGCAGCAGAGATGGCTCTCCGGAATGTCCAGCACTGTAAACCCTGCTTTTTTTAAAAGCGATTTTGGCTGCGCCGTCACGCGCTGCCCATGTTGTAACGAGCATGCGGCATGGTAGGCGACCTTGAGGCTCGACCATCTTTTCGGCGCGCCGAAGTCGTGGCCGTCGAGAAATTCGGTGACGTCCTTGGCCATGGCGGCGATGTCCTTGGCGCGCTTTGCGTACTCGGTTTCGTGACGCAGAAGATGGCCGTAGTCCTTGACTGTGGTGCCGCATCCAGACGTGTTGATGATCACGGCATCGACGCCGCCCTTGGCGATCTCCTTGCTCCACGCTGCGACGTTGGCACGTGCGAATTTTACGGCTTCTTCCTCCCGGCCGATATGCTGACTCAAGGCGCCGCAACAGCCGGCGCCAGCCGAGACGACGACATCAATACCGCCGCGCGCAAAGAGCCGGATCGTCGCGTCGTTGATCTGGGGCCGCAGGACTTGCTGCGCACAGCCTGCGAGAAGGATGACGCGTCCGGTGCGTACGCCTTTGGGCGACGCCGTTCCGGGCCCGCGAAAGCGTCCCGATCCTGGTAAGTTGGCGGGCGCGAGATCGACCATTGCCGCCAGCTCAGGCATCTTGAGCGAGCGAAAGACACGCGATAGGCGGCGGCCGAGCGGTGCAGCGCCTATCGCCCAACGAAAGCGTTTTGGGTAGGGCACGATCTCAGCTAACGCACGCCGTATGAAGCGATCCTTGAGGCTGCGATTTCCTGTCTTCTCGATATGTCCGCGCGCAATCTCGACCAGATGCATGTAATCGACGCCTGATGGGCAGGTCGTCATGCAAGAGAGGCACGTTAGACAACGGTCGATGTGCTTGGAAACCTCGGGCTTTGCGTCGATGCCCTTTTCGAGCATGTCCTTGATAGCGTAGATGCGCCCGCGCGGACTATCGCGCTCGTCGCCCAGCACGACGTAAGTCGGACAGGTTGCGGTGCAGAAGCCGCAATGCACACAGCGCCGCAGAATGCGATCGGCGTGCGCAATCTCCGAGTTTTCGAGCTGTGCTTTCGAGAAGCTGGTCTGCATCGCGTTTGCTAATGAACTCTCTGGCTAGAGATCGGCGTACATGCGGCCACGATTCAAAAGTCGTTCCGGATCGAAGGCGGACTTTATACCGCGTGTCAATCGTTCGATTTCCGGTTTCAGCGGCTCGAAGACATCGACGCTGGCGCGGACTTCCGGCTGTGCACGGATCAACGTTGCATGTCCGCCGCGAACGGAGACGGCTCTCCGGACATCGGCGGCACCCGCGTCGGCCGTAGCCGGGACTTCGAGCCAGATCAATGCGCCGCCCCAATCGTAAAATGCCGTCGCGTCCATAAATTTTTGGATGGCGAAGACAATCTCTGCAGCTTTCGTCGGCAACGCCGAAATGCGCCAGAGACTTGTCTCGGTTGAGAACGGCATGACGGATAGCGTGCGAAACTCGCTCCACAAATTCCATGTCGCTTCGGCACCTATCTCTATCGGCGTGCCGTAGACTTTGAGGGCTTTCTTCAGCTTTTCCTTGCGCTCGTCCATAGCGGTCGAGAACGTTTCAAGTCTCAATAGCGTAAGGGACTGATCGGTACCCTTGAAGTCTGGATGATTAAGCCGCGCGGCGCAATTCTTGGGAAGATGCACGGCGCCTGAGACTTCGAGAGGCGTGCCCATGACTGTCGTCAGAGCTTCTATTGCCAGATCGTCGGGCAGCCCGGCATAGGCCAGCGTCAGCATTGTTTGCGGCAACGGTGCGACCTTGAACGTCACTTCAGTCATTACGGCAAGTGTGCCCCAGCTGCCGGTCAGGCCACGCGCGATATCGAGGCCCGTGACGTTCTTCATGACGCGGCCACCGGACTTGAAAAGTTCACCGCGGCCGTTGACGGCGCGGACGCCGAGAAGATTGTCTCGTGCACTTCCGGCCAACACGCGGCGTGAGCCTGAAAAGTTCGTCGCGAAGACACCGCCGATAGACAACGCGCCGCCGGGTGCACCCGTGACCGGGCCGAGATCAACCGGCTCGAAAGCGAGCATTTGCCCGCGCGCGGCGAGCGTCGCTTCGATCTCGTAGACCGGTGTGCCCGCCCGAGCCGACATCACGATTTCGGTCGGCTCGTAGAGCGTTACGCCCTTGAGGCCCGCCGTCGACAACACAAGATCGGATCGTGCGACGCGGCCGGCATTCCGCAACGCGCCATGTCCGACGACCTCGACGCGACGTTTCTGGCTCGCACACTTGGCGACCATCGTCTGCAGCTCCCACTCGGCCGCCGGACGCAAGAGTTCCGTCACGATTGCACCATACTGCTCAAGCGACCTCAGGCATGCTCGCAGCGTGACCTGCGCGCATATCTTCGGTCACGGCTAGCGGAAAAACTTTCGCGGGATTGAGACGCCATGTCGGATCGAACACTGTCTTGACACGCATTTGCACGGCAAGATCGGTCGGTGAGAATTGCGATGACATCAGTTCGCGTTTTTCGACGCCCACGCCGTGTTCGCCCGTCAGGCAGCCGCCTAGCTCGACGCAAAGCTTCAGAATAGCTTCACCCGCCAATTCGGCGCGATCCGCCTGACCGGGTTCGTTTGCATCGTAGAGGATGAGCGGGTGCAGGTTGCCGTCGCCAGCATGGAAAATGTTTGCGACTTTCAGATCGTGCTCCGCGCAAATCTGGCTGATCCGCGTCAGCGCGTGGGGGAGTTGTGCAAGCGGTATCGTACCGTCCATGCACAAATAGTCGGAGATGCGGCCGATGGCGCCGAACGCCGCCTTGCGTCCCGCCCAGATGCGCGAACTCTGCTCGGGGCTGGAGCTGATGACGACGGTCTTGGGATCATGCTTCGCCGCGATTTCCGCGACGCGACCGAGCAGGATGCCGATCTCGCTTTCAGATCCCTCGACTTCGACGATCAGCAAGGCTTCTACGTCCAGAGGATAGCCCGCACCGGCGAAGGCTTCACAGACCTCGATCGCCGCACGGTCCATGTATTCGATGGCGACCGGAATGATTCCTGCGGCGATGATCGCGGCGACGCAGCTTCCTGCCGCTTCCGGCGACCGGAACCCGATCATCATCGGCCGCGCACCCTCGGGGGAAGGCACGATTTTGACGGTCGCCTCGGTAATGACGCCAAGCTGGCCTTCGGAACCGATGACGAAGCTCAGCAGATCGTAGCCGTTACGCTCAAGCGTGCTGCCACCAATCTCCACGATGGTGCCATCGATCAACACCATCTTGACGCCGAGCACGTTGTGCGTGGTCACTCCGTATTTGAGGCAATGCGCACCGCCTGAATTCATTCCGAGATTGCCGGCGATGGTACAGGCGAGTTGGGATGACGGGTCGGGCGCATAGAAGAAGCCCTTTCCGGCGACCCGCGCGGTGATCTCCAGATTGGTTATGCCCGCTTCCACGCGCGCGAAGCGGTTGGCGTAATCGATCTCGATCACTCGATTCATTCTCGATATGCAGAGGACGATTGCATCCTCTGTCGGGAGCGCGCCGCCGCTGAGCGAGGTACCCGCGCCACGCGGAATGACCTTCACGTCGTTCTCGTGGCAATACTTCAGAATCTTGGAAACTTCTTCAGTCGTACGGGGCAGCACGACGATCATCGGTACGCGGCGATAGGCCGTGAACGCATCCGTCTCGTAAGCACGCCGACCATCCTCGTCGAGGATCAGAAGATCGGCGCCGACACGGCTTCGAAGACCTTCGATCAAAATTGGACGGCGACGCAGAACGCCGACATCAGGTTCAGGCAGCTCGATGTGCGGCATCGCCAGACGTCTCCTTAGCGACCACCTTGAATCGGCCTTGCGTCACGTTGGCCTCGCTTGATTGCCGGCAATGGCGGCACCGGTCACAGGGGGTTACAGCCGCGCAATTTCCAGCGGCACCAAATCGTTAAGCATTTTCGCACGCGGCGGCCTAACCGGCAATATCCGCCAAGTCTAGGTCTGGTCGTGCAGAAAAGCTTGCGTCCGGCTAGCGCCGCCCGCCGCCGAATCCGGGGCCGCGAGGTCTGCCAAATCCGGGCATTCCAAACGCGGGGGGGCCACGAAACTCCTGGCCGCGATGAATCTCGGAGCCTCCGTGCATATCGGGCAGTGCGCGCTCTTCCCGGTCCCGACGACGATTAAACCGATCCTGTGCAAAGCATCCACTAATGCACGCCTGCAAAGCAGCATCGCAGCGCGGCGAGAACAGCAGCTTCGCATTCATACGGCAGGTATTGTGTTGAGACCGGCAGCCTTCCGCGCAGGGATCGGCGAAGGCCCAGTGCGACGTCAGAAGCACGAGCGCCGTCAAGCTGGCGATAACCGCCAATCTCGTCGACCCCCCTGTTGCTTGAGACATCCTGCCGCCTCCTCGTCCCAGGCCACGGTCTGGATGGCGGGCCAAACGCAAATGACGGAGCCTAATAACGGATCCATGAACATCGGCTGAACCGGCAGAGCCCGACCGCTTTCGAAGCCGCGATACCGCAGCCGACAGTTAAAACGCAAACTCTTCGAAAATATGGTCAATATTTTCGCGCCAGCGCCCGTGGTAGCGCTGCAGCAGATCGTCGGCAACAGTGCGGCCCTCGCCCGCGATGCGTTCGAGCGGAGCGAGATATTTTGCTTCATCCTGGTTCTTGGAATTGAGCCGATTCCGATTCTTCAATCCGCGGCGCGAAATCCCCAGCGCCTCTCGCGCCAAGTTCCGGACGTCCGTCGCTCGGAACCGCGTTGCGAGCGCCCGTTTTGGAACCTCCGCCCGCAATTGCTCGCGTTCTTCTCTCGTCCATTCGCGGATCATCTGCCAGGCTTCGTCGAGCGCCGCATCATCATAAAGAATTCCGGCCCAGAATGCCGGAAGCGCCGTAACGGTACCCCAGCGGCCTCCGTCGGCACCGCGCATTTCGAGAAAGCGTTTGAGACGAACTTCGGGGAAGAGCGTGGTCAGATGATCGGACCAGTCGTCAATGGTCGGGACCTCGCCCTCGAAGCCCTTCAATCGGCCAGCCATAAAATCGCGGAAGGACGCGCCGGCGACATCAATGTACTCGCCATTGCGATAGACGAAATACATCGGCACATCGAGCGCATATTCGACGTAACGTTCGTAACCCATGCCCTCTTCGAACGCGAAGGGGAGCATACCTGTGCGTTGCCTGTCGGTGTCGCGCCAAATCTCGCTGCGCAACGACTGGAAACCGTTCGGCTGCCCTTCGGTGAAGGGCGACGACGCAAAGAGCGCGGTTGCGATCGGCTGCAGGGCGAGTGAGACGCGGAGTTTTTTGACCATATCGGCTTCTGAGCCGAAGTCGAGGTTCACCTGTACGGTCGCCGTCCGGTACATCATGTCGAGGCCGCGGCTGCCCACGGACGGCATGTAACGTGTCATGACCTTGTAGCGCTTCTTGGGCATCTGCGGGATTTCGTCGAGGCGCCATTTCGGCGAAAAACCGACCCCAAGAAATCCGATGGCCAGGTCCTCGCCGACGTCGAGAATCTGGCGCAGGTGTTCATCCATTTCATCTGCGGTCTCGTGCACCGTTTCGAGCGGGGCACCGGAAAGCTCGAACTGTCCGCCGGGTTCTAGGCTAATCGTTCCGCCCTTCTCGCCGTCGGGCCGCTTCAATGCAATGACATTGTCGTCTTCTCTGATCGGCATCCAGGCATAGCGGCTGATGAGTTCCTCCATCAGCGCGCGGATGCCGTCCGTCCCGCCATAAGGGACGGGTGTCAGCGACACCGTGCGGAAAACGAATTTCTCGTGCTCTGTGCCGATACGCCATTCAGCCTTCGGCTTTTCTCCAGCTGCGATCCATCTCACCAGATCGTCGCGAGATTCGATCCGTGCACTTTCCGCAGCTTGTTCTCGCGTCGACATGTCGGCGTGGTCCGGCTCATTCCTGCCCGGCGGGACATAGGGCCCGCGCGGCTGGAGCCTTATGACGGGGAGCGCTGCCGACGGCAAGGTGGCGTCGTTGCAGTATCAAGGTCGCCGCCAATCGCCTAAGGTGGCGTTGACGAGAGCAAGGACCGCGACAGCGGCGGTATCGGCGCGCATGATGCGGGGACCGAGCGACAAGGGGGTGACGAACGGCAGGGCCAGGAGCCGATCGCGTTCACTCTCCGAAAACCCGCCCTCCGGGCCAATCAGGACCGCTAGGGAGCCGGGAGCAATGCGATTCAGCGCCTCTATGGGATTGGTCTCGTGCTCGTGCTCGTCGCAATAGATTAGCCTTCGCGTCGCATCCCAATCCGCAAGTGTGGCGTCGAGCGAAACCGGCGGCGCGACGTCCGGCACGCGGAGAATGCCGCATTGCTCCGCCGCCTCTACGACGTTGGCGCGCATCCGCTCGCTATTGACCCGCTCGGCGATGGTCCGTTGCGTGATGACGGGCCGCAATCTCCGGACGCCCATCTCCGTCGCCTTCTGAACCATATAATCAAGCCGAGAGCGCTTGAGCGGTGCAAAGAGATAATCAATGTCGGGTCCCTGCTCCTGCGGCCGGGTCTGGCGCTCCAAGGCAAGCTTGGCGCTGCGCTTGCGCACTTCGACGAGGGACGCCTCCCATTCCCCGTCCCGGCCGTTGAAAACCAGAAGCCGGGCACCGGGACGCAGTCTCAAAACATTCGTCAGATAATGCGCCTGCTCGGGCTCAAGCTCGATCGTGGCGCCCGCCACGAACTCGTCCTTAACGAACAGACGCTCCGATGTCAGATCGCGGATTGCCATGTTCCCGTCATACCCGAGCTTGCGCTCCCGTAAAATGGCCGCGCCCCGACATGTTGCCTAGGACCGCGGGGGCGGATAGCGTCGCGCGAGCCGACGGAGAAGTACGATATCAATGGGAACTGAGGTTTCCTCACAGTCCGAGCCGCGCGTTGCCGATGCATCGCCATCGAATTGGGTCGATCGCTGGGCACCGATCGCATGGCGGCCCTACCTGCGACTGGGGCGTTTCGACCGCCCCATCGGCGCATGGCTGCTCTTATTTCCTTGCTGGTGGTCGCAATCGCTCGCTCAGGTTGCTTCGCGAGAGCCATTCCCCAATTTCCGCTACCTTCTGCTTTTTGCCGTCGGCGCCTTCGCCATGCGCGCCTCGGGCTGCGCATATAACGATTATATCGACCGGCACATCGACGCCCGCGTGCGGCGTACGGCAAGCCGCCCGATTCCTTCGGGTCAAGTAACGCCAGAAGCCGCATTGGCATTTACAGCCATCATGGCGTTGGTCGGCCTCGCCGTACTTCTCCAATTCAATTGGTTCACGATCTGGCTTTCTATCTCATCGCTCTTGATCGTCGCCATTTATCCATTTGCAAAGCGTGTGACGCCTTACCCTCAGTTGGTGCTTGGGCTCGCGTTCAACTGGGGCGCGCTTGTCGGCTGGACGGCGATCAAAGGCTCGCTCGATTGGCCGGCGGTTGCTCTTTACGCAGGATGCGTTCTGTGGACGGTGGGATACGACACGATTTATGCGCATCAGGACAAAGAAGACGACGCTCTTCTTGGCATCGGTTCGACGGCGCTGCACTTCGGAGATGACACGATTTCTTTCGTCGGCGCCGTCTACGGGCTCGCGGGAATCTTATGGCTTACCGCGGGTGCGCTTGCCGGAGCGCACCTTGTCTTCTTCCTGTCGGTGACACTTGTCTTTCTGCAGATGTCCTGGCAGGTCGCGACGCTCGACATCCGGGATCCAGCCAATTGCCTGCGGCGGTTCCGATCCAATCGCGACGTCGGGCTCGCGGTGTTCCTTGGCCTGATTGTGGATATGGGCCTATCCTGGTTCGCCGGTCTCAGCTAAAAAACGAGCAGTTCCTCCTCGCACGACAACGGCGCGAAAGACTATCTTCCGCGCCGCGCCGTTGTGCCTCACTGTCGTCTTTTTCGATGGCCGGATCACCGGCATTTTCCGAATTTTTAGCGCAAATTTGTTCCGATACGCTTAAGGCGCATCGTAAAAATTTGGCTTCGAAACGTTCCAAATCCGGATCCCGCGATTGACGCGCCGCGCCGGTTCGGCTTTTTCAGAATGAACGACACCGCTTCAGGACCGTTTTACGCGCATGACCCAGCACGCATCTACAGCCAAACCGCAACTTCTCCATCTCGTATTCGGGGGAGAGCTTAAGGATCTCGACGGGCATGAGTTCCGCGACCTCGAACACGTCGATTTCGTTGGTGTGTTTCCCGATTATCAGTCCGCGTACGCGGCATGGAAGAGCGCAGCGCAGCGTTCGGTGGATAATGCGATGATGCGGTATTTCATCGTGCACCTGCATCGGCTGCTCGAACCTAATGGCGCGAAGCCAAGCGAACAACCCGCGCCGACGCCATGAGCAGAGATCAACACTGCGGATTATTCATTCGCGATGCAGGAACCCGTCGACCAACCTGTTGGCCCAGCTTCGTGCTTTGAATGACTTGCTGATCTCTTCGGGATCGTAGAACGTTTCGACCCAATCCCAAAACTTGATCCCGGTCTTGGCTTGATCTTCGAGAAAGCGTTCGAAGACAGCGTCCAGCACTCCGGTATCGGCGCTACGGACGTGACCATAGCGCAGGGACAATTGGCCTTTCGCTTCGGCGATCGGCGTACCGTCGCGGACGTGCTGGACGATCACGCTCATAAGTCCCGCGCGATCGGCGCCCGACTTGCAGTGCACAAGAATGGGATATTCGACACGTCCCAAGAGATCCTTGATTGCGAGCAGGTTCGCGCGGCTCGGCGGAGCCCTCGACTTCAAGGCCAGATCGATCAGCGTTATCCCGTGGCGCGCGCAGGCTCGTTGTTCAAGCCATCGCGTTCCGAACGTCTGTTCGCCACGCAGGTTAACGATGGTTTTGATCCCGCGGCGGGCCAACCATCCTACCTGATGCGGCGCCGGTTGCGCCGAGCGCCAAACGTTCTCCGAAACCAGGTGGCGGTTATTATAGACAACGCGAGCAATTCCATAATCGATGAATAGCATCTCGGCGTAGCAAAGAACGGGCGCGAATCGTGTCTGTAGCCAGCTCGCGCCCGGTGACGCATGCACCGCGTCATGCAGCCATGCGCCGCTTTTGCGGCGCAGCCCACGCTTTGCTTGTTTCAGGAGACTCGCCATCAGAGCGCGGGAGAATGCCCGATTTTCAGCACGAAGGATATTCCTCCGATTAGGGTTCCACGTATTTGTTCGTTCACCGAACGGCCCCGGTCGATCTCGATTGAACTTGCTAGGTATTCGCTATAGCAACGACCCGCAAGAGCTTGAACGACACACAGTTTCAGCCTTGAAGAGTTCTCCTGCAGGTTTGAGAAGGCTGCCGCGCCGAATGGCCGAGACTAAGAAGACTCTTGTGCGACTCGGCGGCAGATCATTAGCGGGTCTTATTCGGCTCGTCGGACGCACGTCGAAAACGATCTACGAGCCGCCCGATCTGGTCGACAAGCTTGCCGAAATCCACCCCTGCGTGGTCGCCTGCTGGCATGGCCAGTTCATGATGGTTGCAGGCTTCCGGCCCGACAACGTCAAGGTCGCGGCAATGGTCGCGAAACATGGCGACGCGGAATTGGTCGGAGAGGCCATGCGCGCGCTCGACGTCGAGCTTATCCGCGGGGCCGGTGCCGGTTCGCGCCGCCGCGACCGGGGAGGCGCCTCCGCACTCAGGGCGTCGCTCGGCGCGTTAGCCGATGGCTATTCCGTCGTGATGACGGCCGATGTACCGCCAGGGCCTGCGCGTATCGCCGGCGCGGGAATTGTCGCAATCGGCCGTATGTCCGGACGGCCGATCGTCCCCGTAGCCGTGGCGTCTAAACATTTTGCCTCCTTCGATACGTGGAGCCGGTTGACGTTCAATCTCCCTTATTCGACGCTCGCATTCGTCGCAGGTGATCCCATTCATGTGCCCGCGCATGCCTCCAGCAACGTGCTCGAATCGAAAAGACTCGAGTTAGAAACGGCCCTCAATGCAGTGACCACAAAAGCTTACGAACTTGCCGGGGGCGACATCGAACGCGCGACGCCGCTCGAAGTGCTGGCGGCGGCATCTCCGCCGGATCCGGGCCTCGCGCTCAAAACATACCGCGCAGGCACATCCTTGCTGCGTCCTGCCGTGCCGCTTCTTCTCAATATGCGCGGCGGACACGGCAAGGAAGATCCGACACGACGCGGCGAACGGCTCGGATTTGCGGGCCGCCCGCGCCCGAGGGGACAGATTGTTTGGGTGCATGCCGCCAGTGTGGGCGAGACGAACGCAGTTCTGCCGATGATCGAACGCATTCTCGCGGCCAATCCCCTTTTGCATGTGCTGTTGACCACGGGCACGATTACATCGGCGGATATCGCCGCGCGCCGTCTCCCCGAGCGTGCATTTCATCAGTATGTTCCGCTCGATGTGCCACAATACGTCGCGCGATTTCTCGATCATTGGAAGCCTGCGATCGGCATCTTCACGGAATCGGACATTTGGCCGAACCTCATTCTCGCGAGCGCTGAACGGCATATTCCGCTCGTTCTGGTCAACGCCCGGATGTCGCCCCGAAGCATGAATCGCTGGCGCCGCTTCGCGAAGTTCGGACGTCCCCTCTTCTCCCGTTTCGCGGCCATCCTCGCGCAGAACGATAATATCGCGCGGGCGATCAAACGGCTCGGTGCGCCAAACATCATCACAGCGGGAAACATCAAGATCGATGCTCCCCCTCCTCCCGTCGATCCCGTTGCCGAGGCTGCGCTAAAGGCCGCAATCGGGACACGACCCGTCTTTCTGGCGTCGAGCACGCACCCAGGCGAAGATACTGTGATTGCGGCCGCGCATGCGCTGATGAAGAACGATGTCCCAGGACTGCTGACGATTATCGTCCCCCGCCATCCCGAGCGCGGCGGCGGACTGGCAGCTTCCCTTGGCGGTCTTGGGCTTAAAACGCAATTGCGCAGCCGCTCTGCGGATCCGGCGCCGGAGACGGAGATCTATATCGCCGACACGATCGGCGAGCTCGGCACTTTCTATGCCATCTCTCCTGTCGCGCTTATCGGCGGCTCGCTCGTCGAACATGGCGGACAGAATCCTATCGAAGCGGCCCGCCTCGGCGCGGCCGTTCTGACCGGCCCTTATACGCACAATTTCCGAGACGCCTACGCATCTCTTTTCCGCGAAGGCGGTGCTGTCGAGGTCCGCTCATCGGACGACATCGCGCGCGCGGTCACGACGTTACTCACCGATTCCCAAGCGGTGGATCGCATGCGCGTCGGAGCCGATCGCGCACTCAAGTCGTTGAGCGGTGCACTAGAAAAGACGATCGGTGCCATTCAGCCGCTTCTCGAAAAGCGGAGCACGTGAACCTTGCCGGGCCGCGAGCCAAAATGGTGGTACGGCGCGCAGCAACATTGGCAGGCGATACTTTTGTCTCCTGCCGGCAGGCTCGCCGGAACGATCGCCGCTGCCAGACTTGCGAAATCGCCGTCCTATCGCTCTCGATTGCCGGTCATTTGCATTGGGAATTTTACGGTCGGCGGATCGGGCAAGACTCCGCTGGCAATGCTCATCGCTAAGCTCGTCAGCGAAGAAGGATGGGCTCCGTGGTTTTTGTCGCGCGGCTACGGCGGGCGCATCGCGGGGCCGATCCGAGTCGATCCGAATGCACACAGCAGCGACGAGGTGGGCGACGAGCCGCTTCTGCTTGCGCGTCACGCGCCAATATTTGTATCGCGCGACCGATGCGCCGGGGCGAAAGCGATTGAGGCAGTGGCGCCGGATAACGGCGTTATCATTATGGACGACGGACTGCAAAATCCGTATCTCGCCAAAGATCTTGTCATTGCTGTCGTCTCGGGAGAACGGGGATTTGGCAATGGGCTCGTGATCCCGGCAGGACCGCTTCGGGCGCCGCTTCGGGCACAGATCGGTCTCGCGGACATCATCGTCGTGGCAAAGCAATCGTCGCGGGAAAACCTAGAGCTGTTCGACGTGCTTCGCGCACGTACCCAAGCACCTATCGTCTCGGCCACGACGCGTCCCGCAGGTAATGCTGCACATCTTCGAGGGCGGCGCGTCGTCGCCTACGCGGGCATTGCCAATCCGGATCGCTTTTTTTCGATGCTGGAGAATCTCGGTGCGTTCGTTATCGAGCGTCGCGCCTTTCCCGATCATCATACGTTTGCGGCTAGTGAAGCGCGCGCACTTACCGACATGGCGCGGCGCCTGAGCGCCGATCTCGTTACGACGGAGAAGGATCTGATGCGCTTGTCTGGTATGAAGGACGCTTGTGGAGACCTCAGGGACCACTCCATAGCACTCGGCATAGAAACCGCTATGGAAGGCAAAGACCTGGCGGTGCTCAAGAATAAAATTCGCGAAGCTGTCGCGCGCTACTGCCCGCGGTCCTCTGGCCGATCTCTCAGCTCAAGATAGCGTTGCAGCGAAATCTCGGCCGATGCGTAGGCTTCCTGCGCGTCGACGCTCCAATAACGAAGATCGGCGAGCGCGATCGGCTGGCCGGTCACAGCGCAACGCACGAATTCGCCGGGCGACAGAACTTCGAACTCACCGTCCAGGTAGCGGAGTTTCGCTTCGTTACGGATGCCAAAGAATTTCTCGATGCGGTTCATTTTGTTCCGAGACGCGGTTTCGCCAGCCTGTTCCTGAACGCGCATCCCGGAGCGCGGTCATCCCATTTCGGCGTTCACATTTTCTATAGTCTAGCCGAGGCCGATTAAAAAAGTGAGCCCTGCCCACCCCTTGACGGGCTTTTTTGACGCGGCCTGATGGCGGGTGCCTCATCCGCACCTGTTGCCTCAGTCGAGCGGCGGCCGTTTGCGGTAACGCCAATTCTACCATCGGCAAACTGAACGCTCAACGCGGCGCCGGGCGAAACGGTTCGCGCCTGGCGGACCATTGCGCCCCTCTCGTCTCGAACAAGCGCGAATCCTCGTGACAGAACACTTGCGTACCCCAAGGACTGCAGTAGCGCTGTCTTACCGTCGAGGTCCCTCCTGCGGACCGCCACGCGGTTGAGCAAGGCTTGGCCGGCCCGCCGGTCCAGAACCTGCAGCCGCTCCCGGCATCGGGAATGTTTCTGAAGGATGGGCGACGGGCTCAGCCGACCGCCAACGCGCGCCAAACGCATTCCATGCGCCCGCGTATTCGCAAGCAACGCACGCGACAATCGCCGGTCGATGCCGTCGAACCGCTGGCGCGGCAACGCGATCAAATCCTGGAGCTTGGGCAATCCGCGCGCCGATGCTTTCAGATGCGTGCGCACGTCCGCTAGCACGCGGCGAACCGCCGTCCGCTTCCGGAGCATGAGCTTTTCGACCTGTTCGATCAGCTCGGAGTATTTCGGCACCGCCCACTCGGCGGCCTTCGTGGGCGTCGGCGCGCGGGCATCGGCTACGAGATCGATCAGCGTCCAATCGGTTTCGTGACCGACGGCAGAGATCAGGGGAATTTCGCTCTCGGCAACGGCCCTGACGACGACTTCCTCGTTGAAGCCCCACAGATCTTCCAGGCTGCCGCCGCCGCGCGCGACAATCAGCACGTCCGGGCGCGGGATTTTTCCGCCGAGTTCAAGCTGATTGAAGCCGCGAATGGCCGCCGCAATTTCGGCAGCGCTGCCGTCGCCTTGTACCCGCACCGGCCAGAGCAAGACACACGCGGGAAAGCGTTCGTTGAAGCCGTGTAACATATCGCGAATGACGGCTCCTGTCGGCGACGTGACAATGCCGACCACCTTGGGCAGAAACGGACGCGGCTTCTTTCGTTCCTCATCGAACAAACCCTCGGCGGCGAACTTGCGTTTGCGCTCTTCAAGCAGCGCCATGAGCGCGCCAGCGCCGGCAGGCTCGATCTGTTCAATGACGATTTGATATTTCGACGAGCCAGGGAATGTCGTGATCTTGCCCTGGGCAATGACCTCCATGCCCTCCTCCGGTTTGAAGCGCAGACGTCCGAACGCGCCTTTCCAGATGACGGCCTCTATTTTTGCCTTGTCGTCTTTCAGGGCGAAATAACAGTGGCCGGAGGCGTGCGGGCCGCGATAACCGGAAACCTCGCCGCGCAGGCGGACGTAACCGAATCCGTCCTCAAGAGCGCGCTTGATGGCGCCCGAAAGCTCGGAAACGGAAAATTCCGGTGCGTTTGCGCCCGGACGCGATTGGCTAGCGGGAGTTGTCGAAGTCAATTGTCTGCCGTCTTGTCTGTTTCAGGTTCGATGCTACACCAGGGCCCGCATTGCAACAGGGCGACTTGATGAACGTCTTATTAATCGGTGGCGGTGGCCGTGAACACGCGATTGCATGGGCTTTGAGCGCAAGTCCCCTGTTGAGCAAACTCTATTGCGCTCCCGGAAATGCCGGAATAGCCGAGGTTGCGGAGTGTATCGCTCTCGATCTCAATGACCACCAGGCCGTGATCCGCTTCTGCCAGGAAATGGATATCGCGCTGGTCATGATCGGGCCGGAAGCCCCTCTCGTCGCGGGTCTCGGAGATGCGCTCGGCGAATCGGGCATCCGATATTTCGGCCCAACGAAGGCCGCGGCGCGGCTCGAAGGCTCGAAGGGTTTTACCAAGGACCTTTGCCGCGACGCAAATATTCCGACGGCTGCCTACGGCCGTTTCAGCGATCGAGACGCGGCAAAGTCTTACCTTGCTTCCCAGGGGCTGCCTATCGTGATCAAGGCGGACGGTCTTGCTGCAGGAAAGGGCGTCGTGATCGCAACCACGCGCGCTGAAGCCGAGGCCGCTGTCGATGCGTGCTTTTCAGGTACGTTCGGCGCTGCGGGCAGCGAGGTCGTGATCGAGGAGTTCCTCGATGGTGAGGAAGCGAGCTTCTTCGCGCTTTGCGATGGCACGACGGCGCTGGCGCTCGCATCGGCACAGGATCATAAGCGCGTCGGAGACGGCGATACGGGTCTGAACACCGGCGGCATGGGCGCCTATTCTCCGGCTCCAATCATGACGCCGGAAATGACGGACTGCGTCATGCGCGATATCATAATGCCGACGATCCGAACCATGGCGGCGCGCGGAACGCCATTCAGAGGCGTTTTGTTTGCCGGGCTCATGATCACGGCTTCCGGGCCGAAGCTGATCGAATACAATGTCCGGTTCGGCGATCCGGAAACGCAGGTGCTAATGATGCGGCTCAAGTCGGATCTTCTCGCGGCGCTGCTCGCCACAGCAGACGGCGTGCTTTCGAATTTCGATCTCCGCTGGAGCGACGATGCGGCGCTGACCGTCGTCATGGCCGCCAACGGCTATCCGGGTCCACCGCTCAAAGGCACGGAGATCAAAGGCGTTGAGGCCGCCAAGCTCGTGCCTAATGTGGAGATCTTCCACGCGGGAACGCGCCGCGACGGCGTGCGCCTTCTGGCGGACGGCGGGCGCGTGCTAAACGTCACGGGGCGTGGACGAACCATTGCCGAGGCTCGCGATGCCGCCTATGCCGCGCTTGCAAAAATCGACTGGCCGGGTGGTTTCTATCGCAAGGACATCGGCTGGCGCGCTTTGAAGAACCGTGAGTTGTAGCAAGAAGACTTCTTTGGAGCGGACGTTGGATTGCATGCGCCCATGACCGCCCGATCATCCGCGACTCTCCCGATTCACGGGAAACATCCCGTTCGCACGCCGACGATCGGTTTGGCGCTCGGGGGCGGCGGAGCGCGCGGTCTCGCCCATATCGCGATGCTCGAAGCGTTCGACGAAATGGGAATCAAGCCGTCGATCATCGCTGGGACGTCGATTGGCGCTGTCTACGGCGCGGCCTACGCATCCGGCGTCTCTGGGAAAGATCTGCGCGAACATACTCAGTTCATCCTGGCACAGCGCTTCGGGCTGATCCGAGATCTCTTCATCGCGAGGGCCCAGCCCTTTCAGAAACTGCTGGGCGTCGTCGGCATCCGGAGCGCGATTCTCGATCCAGCGACCGTCCTCGATGTCATTTTGCCCAAAGAGGTCAAAACCGATTTTGGTGCGTGCGACATTCCTCTCAAGGTCGTGGCCTCCGATTTCTACGATCAGGAACCGAAAATTTTCACGGATGGCGCGTTACGTACGGCTGTCGCGGCAAGCATGGCGCTTCCCGCAATCTTCCAGCCGGTCATCGTTGACGGACACGCGTTAATTGATGGGGGTTTAACGAATCCGCTGCCCTTCGATCTGTTGATGGGTAAGGCCGACATCGTCGTTGCCATCGATGTTTCGGGCATTCCCGTGCCCAATCCGCGCCGCCCCGTTCCAACCGCATTCGAGGCGCTTTTCTCCAGTGCATTCCTTTTCGAACGCACGATCGTCAAAGAGAAGCTGAAATGGGCCAAGCCCGACATCCTGATCAGTGCAGGCACGAGCCGTTTTCAAGTTCTCGATTTTCTGAAGTGTGATGAAATTCTACAAGCTGCACTGCCCGCAAAGGAAAAACTGAAGCAACAGCTTGGGCGGGTGCTCTCGGTCGAGACGCTGCCGCAGATCGAAGGAGCGGAAGTAGAGCAGAAACAGCCGGAAGCGCAGAGGCGAAAGCAAGCGGGATTGCTTTCGCGGGCTCGCAAAAATTCGAGACGCGAGTAAACGCTTATTCTCCTCGACGCGTGGCGAAGAAAGATTTGAGAATGGTTGCGGCTTCGGCTTCCGAAAGACCTGGGTAGACGTCTGGTGCGTGATGGCAGGTCGGCTGGTTGAAGACCCGGGCACCGTGCTCGACGCCGCCGCCTTTTGGATCACTGGCGCCATAATAGAGACGACGGATTCTTGCGAACGAAATCGCGGCCGCGCACATCGGACAGGGTTCAAGCGTGACGTAGAGATCGCAATCGACGAGACGCTCGTCGCCTACCGCTTCGCAGGCGGCGCGGATTGCCAACATTTCAGCGTGTGCGGTCGGGTCGCAGAGTTCGCGCGTGCGATTTCCGGAGGCGGCCAAGACCTTCCCTGACGGCGATACAATGACCGCGCCGACCGGAACCTCGCCGCGCGCTCCCGCGTCTCCGGCCTCGCTGAGCGCAAGGGACATATGGCTTCGCGGGCCGGTCGATGTCATAAGCTCGCGTCCTTCTTGCAAACAGAATCCAATATGGCCAAGCCATCCAACACGTCCATAGCCGACTCTCGCGACGGTCCGATGCGCATCGCCAAGGCGATGGCACGCGCCGGCCTCTGCTCGCGCCGGGAAGCCGAACGCTGGATTGCCGACGGACGCGTCAGCGTCAATGGCAAGTTGCTGAAAACGCCTGCGTTCGAGGTCGGCACGCACGATAAGGTTATCGTGGACGGCAAACCGTTGCCGAGTGCCGGGCCGCCGCAGCTCTGGCGCTACCATAAGCCGAAGGGAGTCGTTACGACCCACTCGGACCCCCAGGGGCGCCCGACCGTCTTTGAAAAGCTGCCGCCGGAGATGCCGCGCGTCATTTCCGTGGGCCGGCTCGATTTTAATACCGAGGGGTTGCTATTGCTGACCAACGATGGCGCGCTTGCACGTCATCTGGAGCTTCCGGCGAACGGCTGGGTGCGCCGCTATCGGGTACGTGCGAAGGGGCGCGTCACGCCTGCCGACCTTGAGAAGCTCAAAGACGGCGTGGAGATCGACGGCGTTCGCTACGGTCCGATCGAAGCGTCGGTCGACAGTATGCAGGGCGCCAATTCGTGGCTATCGATCTCGATCCGCGAAGGTAAAAATCGGGAAGTGCGCAACGTGCTCGCGCATCTCGGCCTAACGGTGAACCGGCTGATCCGCGTGTCGTTCGGCCCGTTTCAGCTTCTCGATTTGCAGCCGGGCGCCGTCGAAGCGGTGCGCCGGCGCGTGCTCGTCGCGCAGCTTGGTCCGAAGGCTGCCGAATCCCTCGGGCTATCGGAAAGTGCCGTCGAACGCAGGGAACGGCATGCACGTGGCAAAGCTGCGAGTGAGCGCGGCCGCACATGAGAGTCGTTGCAGGACGGTTTCGCGGCCGCGCACTGGTAACGCCCGGGGACATGAGCATCCGGCCGACGTCTGACCGTGTGCGCGAGAGCGTGTTCAATATCCTTGCGCATGGCGTCGGCGGTTTTGCCCTCGAACGGGAACGCGTTATCGATCTTTTTGCCGGAACAGGCGCGCTCGGCATCGAAGCCGTATCGCGCGGCGCCGCGTATTGTCTGTTTGTCGAGGACGCGGCTGAGGCCCGCGCGCTCATCCGGCGAAATGTCGAGGCACTTGGGCTAACCGGCGAAACACGCATATTCCGCCGCGATGCGACCGATCTTGGCCCAGCTGGAAACATGGAGCCTTACGGCCTGGCGTTTCTCGATCCGCCGTACGGCAAGGGATTGGGTGAACAAGCACTTGCGGTTCTTGCGGAGGGTGCGTGGTTAAAGCCCGGAGCCGTTTGCGTTTTTGAAGAGCGCGCGGGAACGACTGTCTCGATACCGCCGCGCTTCGGGATGCTTGATGCGCGAACCTGGGGTGACACGGAAGTACGCTTCCTGCGTTTCGAATAGGTCGCTATCGGCCTGATGCCGAACGCCGATATCATGGTTAAATTTTTCTTGACGTTCGCAGGCCTTGCAAACGTACTGTTTCCACTGCGGCCGCAGACCACTTGCGAATTTTACAACGTGCTCGGATCATATGGTCATGGTCTGGCTGCCGAGCGAGATATGGAGTGAGCGACGCCTAGACGGGCTTGCGCCCGCGGCCGCGGGTGATGCCGCATTTCGCATTTTCTGCACTCCTTCGATCTCAGAGCGGCGGGCATCCAATCATCGTCAGCTGACGGAGCGTGCGCGATACCATTTGCGCAATGCGCGCTGGCAGCGCGTGGAAACGCCGGTAGGCGAAATCCAAGCGTATATCTTCGAGCCGGAACGGCAAATCGCGCGCGGCCTCGTCCTCATTGTTCACGGGTGGACCGGCGAATCCTCCTTCATGACGGCGATCGCCGAAGCCATCCGGAGAAACGGTTTCCGCGTCGGGCTGTTCGATTTGCCCGCGCACGGTCTGAGCAGCGGCCGCTCGACCAACCTTATCGATTGCGCACGGGCCACCGTTTCGGTTGCCGAGCAACTCGGTTCGATTCACGCGCTCGTGACGCATTCTTTCGGGGGCTTGATTTCGCTTGTCGCGGCGGAAGGTCATTCCCCGATGCCTGGACGGTTGGCGGCCGAGCATATCGTGCTGATCGCCAGCCCCAATCGTTTGACCGACGTAACGGATCATTTCTCGCGACATTGGAAACTCTCGGATCCCGGGCGTAAAGCGTTTGAACATCGCCTGGAGCGAGTCGGTGGACGAACGCTCGATTGCTTCACCGCAGTCAGACTTCTGCCGGCAAGCGGCATGCGCGGCCTCGTCGTTCACGCGCCCGACGACATCGACGTTCCGTTTCGGTGTGCGGAAGAGATCGTTGCGGGTGTTCCGGGGATGAAGCTGCATACCTTCGACGGCCTCGGCCATCGCAACATTCTGTTCGCGCCGCAAGTCGCGCGCACCGTGACCTCCTATCTGAAAAGCACGGTGCAACAGACTGAAGAGCACCGTGCACCTCAGTCCTTCATTGAAAATGCACCGTCGGCGAGCGTGCATGCGTAGGCCCTAACGTCCCGAGGCCATTTCGCCGTCAATGCCTCGAAGCGGGATCGATCCTTGCCGAAAAGGGCGCGACACGCTTCTTCGAAGCCCGGAAAATTTCCTGCCATCGCGGACATGAAACGGTATGTCCGTTCCTGAGATTCGCGTATTTTATCGGAGCCTGCATTCGCGCGTCGCGCTTCATCGACGAGCTTGCGGAGCGTTACCGATGCGCCCCCGGGTTGCGTGGCCAGCCAATCCCAATGACGGGGCAGCAGGGTTATCTCCCGGGCAACGACACCAAGCTTCGGACGCCCGGGAGCGCGAGGCTCCTCCTTGCTAAGCGACGGGGCGGAGATGCGGTGCTCTTCGGTCTCTCTGAGATCAAAATCGACCTGAGCGCCGGTTGCGTCGTCAAAGATCAAGATCGTTGCCTGAGGCTGCTTCGAGAGGCGCGCTCTGATCTCTCCAATCACCTTTGCCCGTGAGCCTGAAACGAGCTGCTCGTTGCGCTCAAAGGCAGTGAACTGTGGCTGCGATCCCATTTTGCCGCGTCCTCAAATTGATTGGACGCATATTTACCCGGGTAAAATTAGAAAGACAATATACCCGGGTAAAATTATTTAGCTTCTGCGAACTGCGCGTCAGCCGCGTGTCCCCAGAGGCCGTAGTAGAGGATGTATAGATAGCCGGGCGCGGCGAGCGTCAGATACGCGAGCTGGAAGTCGATGTGCTGCTTTAGGAGGCCGAAGGCGTAAGGCATCAGCGCGCCGCCAACGACGCCCATGATGAGCAGTGCCGACCCGGTTTCCGTGTGACGGCCAAGATCACGAATCGCCAACGGAAAGATAGCGGGCCACATCATTGCGTTGGCGAAGCCGAGACTGGCGATGAAGGCCACTGACGTATATCCGCGCGTCAGATAGGCGGCGACGCTCAAGACAATCCCCAGCACCGCCGAAATGGCAAGATAGTTCTGCTGGGAGACGAAACGCGGAATGATCAGCAGCCCGACGACATAGCCGATGAGCATCGCAAACAGCGTATAGGACGTGAACAGACGCGTGGCACCGAGCGGTAGTCCAAAGCTTGCGCCGTAGATTCCTATGGCGTCGCCTGCCAGCACTTCGAGCCCGACGTAGAGGAAAAGACAAAGCACGCCGAGCCAGAGATGCCGATGGCGAAAGACGCCCATAGCATCGGTCGAGACGTCACGCACGCTTTCGACACGGATATCCGGCAGGCGGGAGCGCGCAATCCAGAGGGCCAACAGCGCGAGTAAAGCGGCCATGATCATGTACGGCCCATGTACTTGTGCGGCGAAGGTATTCAGCAGCGTTTCGCGGGCTTCGGGAGTGGCCGCAGCTTTCACCCGCGCATCAAAATGATCGAGGCCGCTGAGGACGAGTACCCCAAAAATAAGGGGCGCCAAAAAGCCTGCGAACTTGTTGCAAATGCCCATGACTGCGATGCGCCTGGCCGCGCTATCGCTTGGTCCCAAGATGCAGACATAGGGATTGGAGGCCGTCTGCAAGAGCGATAACCCGGCACCAATGATAAACAAGCCGGCGAGCGTTCCCGGATATTGCCGCGCCGTTGTGAAGTGGCCGAAGACGAAAGCTCCGAACGCCATGACGAGCAATCCCAACGCCATGCCCTTTTTCATGCCGGTCCGGCGCAGGACGATCGACGATGGAAGCGCGAGAAAAAAATAGGAGAGATAGAACGCCATCGGCATAAGAAACGCGTTCACGTCATCGAAATGGAACGCCAGCTTGACGAAGGTTATCAGCGGTCCGTTGAGCCATGTCACAAAGCCAAAAATGAAAAACAGCACGCCGATCGTAAGAATCGCGTTCTGCTGGCGATCGGCGATTTCAGCTGGCGCGGGACGTAGCGTCATGCGGCGAGGCACCTCTTTCCGTCGTCAGGCGAAGCCAGACTGGTTGCGAGGGCGAATATGAAGCTGCGCCACGCTGGCCGCGCAGCGACACGGGCACAGGGCCTGGGCACCTGCGGATTTCCCATGAAAATCAGTGGAATTGTCGCCGCTCCCCTTTTCGCGCACCGCACATGCCACAGCGTTTACGGCGGCTGCGACATCCTTGCACCTCTGCTGAGCTATAATCGCGTAGAACGTGTGGCCGGACGGCTTTGATTTTTCAGTCTTCCCGTACTATGTCGATCATATGAAAAGGTGACTTGACGAAAGTATACTTTTTCGCGCAACTACATGCTGTTTTGCCCTTCTAGGGTGTCCGATGCCGGGGCCTTGAACCCCGATTGATTGGAGCCAAAAGTGATCGTCTGCTCGTGCGCCGTTATATCCGATACTGATATCGAGTTCGCCGTCTCGGAAATCATGAGCGCGGAGCCAGGGCTTTTGCCGACGCCGGGCGTCGTCTTTCGTCACCTCAACAAGAAGATGAATTGCTGCCGCTGTGCACCGGTTACGGTGTCCGCGATCTATGCTGCGATGGACCGGCTGGCACAAACCACCCGAGTTTGCCCGTTTGCCCTGGCCGAGGCCCGGGCCAAGCTTATCCGCATCGAGGAACGCCGCGAGCGTCGCCAGCGTCGCCTCGACGATGCTTATGCCAACCGCCGCTTGTCTTCGGCGCGCGCTGTAGCATAGGTCTGAAAATCCGACGAATTCCACAGGCCGCGACACTGTTGGCGGCGCTGGCTTTTTTTGTTCCAATCATATAGCTGTCTAGTTTAGAATGTTTCTGGTTTAGGCTAGAGACAGCAATACACATTGGTTGGAGCGGCGCCATGAAGGGTAACAAAGACGTTATCACTCGTCTCAATGAGGCTTTGAAGCTCGAACTTGGCGCCATCAACCAATATTGGTTGCATTATCGCATGCTCGACAACTGGGGATTTAAGAAACTCGCCAAAAAGGAGCGCAAAGAATCCATCGAGGAGATGAACCACGCCGACAAGCTCGTCGACCGGATTATCTTTTTGGATGGGCTGCCCAACCTGCAGCACGTTGCACCGCTAATGATCGGTGAGAACATCAAAGAAGTCCTGGAGTGCGATTTGAAGGGCGAGCACATCGCCCGCGATCACTACAAGAAGTCACGCGAGATTTGCCGCGACGTCGGCGACTACGTGACGATGGATCTGTTCGAAGAGCTGCTGAAGGACGAAGAGGGTCACATTGACTTCCTCGAAACGCAACTCGATCTTCTGAATAAGATCGGCGTCGAAAACTACGGCCAGCTCAACGCGGAAAGCGCCAACGGCGACGACGACTGATTTTGTAGGCGCTTGCGCCCGCGCTCTCCGGAGCCGGCCGTAAGCGCTTACCTTCTGCCGAAAAGACGTTCGATGTCCGAGAGTTTGAGCGCGACGTACGTTGGACGGCCGTGATTGCATTGGCCCGAGTAAGGTGTCGCCTCCATCTGGCGCAATAACGCGTTCATTTCCTCGACCGTGAGGCGACGCCCCGAACGCACGCTGCCGTGACAGGCCATGCGCGACGCGACGCTTTCCAGACGATCCTTAAGAGCGCGCGCCGTACCGTCGGCGTGAAGCTCGGTGGCGAGATCTTTCACCAATCCGTCGATGTCGGTGTCGCCCAGCAATGCGGGCGTTTCGCGGACAGCGACCGCACCCTCACCGAAGCTTTCGAGGACAAGTCCCAACTCGGCGAGTTCACTCGCGCGGCTGCACAGCAGCTCCGCATCATCGGAATCGAGCGTGACGATAACCGGAATGAGCAAGCCTTGCGTTGCGACGCCGCCGTTGGCGAGTGCGGACTTGAGCTTTTCATAAACCAGCCGTTCGTGCGCAGCATGTTGATCCACGATGACAAGCCCATCGCGGGTCTGTGCGACGATGTAATTCTCATGCACTTGCGCGCGAACGGCGCCGAGAGGCATATCTATTGCCTGCTCGGGTTTTGTTGCGTCTGGCATACGCATGTCGGCGCTCGGCGTATCGATTGCGGCGAAGGGCGTTTGCGCTCGCTCTGAAAGACCGGCGGGCTGAAGCCACGTTTGAGTAGGCGCGGCGGGTGAAGTAGTGGCATTCGGAAGAATACCCGGCGCGAAGGTTTCTATGGTCAGCACACCGCCTTGCGCCGACGCGCGGTGACCTGCGGCTTCCAACGCCTGGCGCATCGCACCGACCATCAGGCCGCGCACGCGGCCGGCGTCGCGAAACCGCACCTCGGCTTTGGCAGGATGCACGTTCACATCGACATCAGACGGCGCCACGTCGAGAAAGAGCGCCAATAGCGGTGAACGCCCGCGCGGTATCAAATCGCCGTAGGCGGCGCGAATGGCTCCGATCAGCAGCTTATCCTTCACGGATCGTCCGTTGACGAACAGAAACTGCTGCATGTTGTCGGGCCGATGCAGTGTCGGCAGTCCGATAAAGCCGAAGATGCGCATTGGCGCCGACGCGCCGCTGCCGCCGCCTGACACCTCAAGCGCATCCGCCATGAATTCGCGCCCCATAATGGCGCCGACGCGTTCTAGCCATGCAGCCGAGGTCCGCTCGCCACGCGGATAGGTGACGGGGCGCTTGTCCCCGGTTTGCAGCGTGAAGCCGATTTCCGGATGCGCCATCGCGAGGCGGCGCACGACATCTGTGACGGCCATCTGCTCGGAGCGTTCGGACTTCAGGAATTTCAGCCGCGCCGGTGTCGCGGAGAAGAGATCGCGGACTTCGATGATGGTGCCGGAATTAACAGCGGCGGGACGCGGGGCCTGCTTGGCGCCGCGCACGACGGCAATCGCAAAGCCGTGATCTGCGTTCCGTGTGCGCGATCTGATTTCGAGTTGTGCGATCGAGCCGATTGAAGGAAGCGCTTCGCCGCGAAAACCGAGCGAGCGAATATCGAATAGGTCTTCTTCGTCGAGCTTCGACGTCGCATGTCGTTCGACTGCGAGCGCGAGGTCTTCCGGGCCCATGCCGCAGCCATCGTCCGTCACACGGATCAGCGACAGGCCGCCATCCGTGATGACGATTTCGATCTGCCTCGCGCCTGCATCGATCGCGTTCTCGACAAGCTCTTTGACGACGCTCGCCGGACGCTCGATCACCTCGCCTGCCGCGATGCGGTTGACCGTTTCGGGGCTGAGCTGGCGGATCGCCACGGCGATCATCTCCTCGTTCAAAGAGCGCTTCAAGCGCCTTTGGCGAGGCGCTCCTTGGTCAACACTTTCGCGAGCTCGACTGCGGGCTGATCGAACGGATCGAGGTTCAGCAGGCGGCCTGCGAGAATCGTCTCGATCATAAAGTGCATCAGCAGCGCGCCGAGCGCTTTTTCGTCAAGTTTTGCAAGGTCTATTGTCCGCACGGGGCGGCCGGCGCGAGCCAAAGCCTCGGGCAGCGCATGAGCTTGCGCTGACACGATGTCGCCGATGGTGTGGCCGCCGAGCATGTCGGCGCCCGCCAGCTTCGCGAGGTCGGGATCAACCTTCGGACCGACGCCTTCGCTCGCGACGCGGAGAATGGTCAAATAGTGCTCGCGCGGACCATCCATGAAAAGCTGCAATTGGCTATGCTGGTCGAGCGGACCCAGCGCGCCGATCGGCGTGGTGCCTTCTCCGCCTTTGCCAAGGCTTTCCGCCCAAAGTTGCACGAACCAAGCCGCGAGTCGCCCGAGACGATCCGCGTACGGCATCATGACCAACGTCTTGATGCCTTTTTCCTTCGACAGAGCAACAGCCATTGCTGCGCCGACAGCGGGTGCAAGATCTTCCGGTTTGCCCGCGGCCAGCAATGCATCGACGACCGATTTTGCGCCGGACCGGATCGCGCGCGCATCGAGGCCGCGCGCAATCGCAGGCATCAAGCCGACGTTCGTCAGACAGGAAAAACGTCCGCCGATGCCAGTATGATGCTCAAGCATCGGAATGTTGAACTTCGCAAACAGCGTGCGGAGCCCGTTTGCTTTACCGGGCTTGTCGGGCTCGGTGATGCCGAGGAAAAGTTTTGGAATTTGCGCTTCGAGGCCCGCGGCTTTGACGGCGGAAATCGTTGCGATTGCTTGCGCGAGAGTCTCGGCGGTCCCCCCCGACTTGGACGTCACGATGAAGCGCGCCTTTGAGAGATCGAGCGTCTTCAAGACGCCTTCGAGCGTCTCGCCATCCAGATTATCGTAGAACCGCGTGCGCGGCCGCGATTTCTGACCTTCGGTCGCAACGCCAGGAATTTTCCATCCGGCAATCTGCGCAAGAGTTTGACCGCCTAGGCTCGAACCGCCGGTTCCGAAGAAGACGAGCGTATTTGCGCCGCCACTCAAACGCGCGAGCGCTGCTTCGGCGGCTTCGATGTCGGCCGTCTCTTCTGGAATGCGCAGTAGCGCCAGCTTGTTGCTGCGATAATCGTCTTTGAGCGCATCGAGATGAGGGGCGATGCGGGCAAGCCAAGATTCATACGTGGTTTGCGACAGGCCGTGGTCGCCTATCGCACTGTCGAGACATCCGTCGATGTTTTGCTGAAACTTGCTTCCGTCGTGCTGCCCGTCTTGCATGGCGCTACAAACGCTCCTGGCTGAAACGGGTTCCCGCGTACCCGATTTCAGCCCTACGGCCAAGAGCACCTATGGCCCCACCAAATCCTCTGGCGGGGCCTTTGTGATTAACCGCGCGTCGGCGCCGTGACCGGACGCAACGCCGCCGGAATGACGGACTTCATTCCCGCAGGTTTGCCGACAACAGTGACAATCAAGTTTTCCGGCTTCAACAGTCGCGCAGCAACACGCTTTGCATCTGCGAGCGTGATGGCTTCAATCTTCTTGTTGCGCGTCTCGACATAATCGGGACCAAATCCCTCCTGCATCAAACCCAGCAGCTGCGAGGCGATCTTGGAATTGGTGTCGAAGCGCAGGGCATAGGAGCCGGTGAGATAAGATTTTGCAGCGTCGAGATCGGCTTGGGTCGGTCCATTCTCGGCCATCTTTTTCATCTCCTTGCGGATGATGTCCAAGCTTTCGGCCATCGACGCGTTCTTGGTCGCGACGCTGCCGACCAGGATCGAGGTATAGCGATCGGGTTGGATGTACGTGTAGACGGAGTAGGCAAGGCCGCGTTTCTCGCGTACCTCCTCCATCAACTTCGCCGAAAATCCGCCGCCGCCTAAGATGTGATTAACCACGAACGCGGTCATGAAATCCGGGTCCATGCGCGGCATCGCGCCGAGGCCGAAGACAGCGACCGATTGCGGAACGCCCATCTCAATGACGCGCTGGCTGCCGCCAAGCACTGGCTCCACTTTCGGAACAGGAAACAAATCGGCTTTGGCGGGGAGAGCGCCGAAAACATTGTCGATGAGCTTGCCAAGCTCGTCGGGTGTGATGTCGCCGACAGCCACGACCTTCAAATTATCGCGGGCGAAAATCCGCTTGTGATAGTCGAGAAGATCATCGCGCGTGATCTTCGAGACGGTATCCACCGTGCCGGCAGACGGACGCGCGTAGGGATGTCCCGCGAACGCTTGCGCATACCATCCCCGCATTGCGACCTTGCCGGGGTCTTTGGCGGCATAAACAAGATTGGCGATGAGCTGCTTCCGGATTCGCTCGATGGCATCCTGGTCGAAGCGCGGGTGCTGCACCGAAAGCTTCAGAAGCTCGACGGCTTTGTCGCGATTGGCGGTCAGCGTTTCGAACGACCCGTAAAGCGAATCCTTCGTATCGTCGTAACTCATGCGCATGGCGAGGTCTTCCATGCGTTCCTGATAGTCTTCAGACTTAAGGTCGCCTGCGCCTTCATCCATCATTGCAGTGATGAAATTGGCGACGCCGGCCTTTCCTTTCGGGTCCTGGCTGTTGCCACCGTCGAAGGCATACTTCAACGAGATCAGCGGAACGCTGTGCTCCTCGACGAGCCACGCTTTGATTCCGCCTGGAGACTGGATTTGTTTTATGTTCATAGCTTCTGCCGGACGGCTCAACGAAGAAAGCGAAAGGGACGTCAATATCACCAGCGCCGCGGCAACATTGAAACGGGCCACGGCACGAGCGACCGTAGCAATCCCGCGAGGGAGGCTCAGCATCAAAATCACCTCAGTACGCCATTTGGGGATGGGGATGGCAGATCATCGGCTTGCGCGACGCCGCTTTCATCGGGAACGAGATAGCCCGTCACTGAAGCGCGCATGTTGAGATATTTTCCAGCAGCCTTCTTGACCTCATCCGCCGTGACCTTCGAAATGGCGTCAGGCCAACCTTCGATCTCGGCAACGGTGCGGCCGACCGCCATGTTCCATCCGTAGCGGCGTGCGAGCGTCGCCTGATTATCGCTTTCGTACACGTAATCGGCGAGGTAGCTGCGCTTGGCGCGCGCGAGTTCGGCATCCGTCACGCCGTTCTTCACGATGTCGGCGAGAACGTCGTCGATCGCGGCTTCGACTTTGGGCAATGGAACGCCGTCTGCGGCGACCGCGTAGAGCGAGATCGTGCCGCCGTCGAGACCGGAGCCTGAATAATCTCCGCCTGCGCTTGATGCGAGCTTCGATTCAACGACGAGCTTTTTGTAGATGCGGCTTGTGGTGCCCGAGCCCGCGATCTTCATCAGCAGATCGAGCGCTTCGGCTTCGCCCGGCTTAGCCGTGACGTAGCTTGGTGCGAGGTAGTAGCGCTGCATCGAGAAATTACCGGCGCGCGGATCCTTCAACTCGAGACGGCGGGCCGCGATAGGCGGCGGTTCGCTCGGGCGTTTGCGAACCGAGCTGACTTCCGGGTTCGCCGGGATCTTCCCATAGGTCGCTTCGGCAAGCTTTTTCACTTCGTCGGGAGTCACATCGCCGGAGACGACGAGAATGGCATTGTTTGGCGCGTAATAGTGCTTGTAGAAATTCAGCGCATCCTGACGTGTGAGCTGTGCCATCTCGTGATACCAGCCGATGACGGGCGTGCCATAGGGATCGTTGAGATAGAGCGCGGCATTCATCTGCTCGTCGAGCAGCGCCGACGGATTGTTGTCGATGCGCGAGCGTCGCTCTTCGAGAATGACGTCGCGCTCGGTCAGCACTTCCTTTTCGTCGAGCCGGAGGTGGACCATACGGTCGGCCTCCATTTCCATCATTTTGCCAAGACGGTCTTTCGCGACGCGCTGGAAGTAAGCGGTCGTGTCGTGCCCCGTAAAGGCATTGTCCTGGCCGCCAAGGCGGCTCACGATTTTCGAAAACTCGCCGACCGGAATCTTGTCGGTCGATTTGAACATTAAATGCTCAAGGAAATGCGCGATTCCGGATTTGCCGCGCACTTCATCGGCGGACCCCACCTTGTACCAAACCATATGCGTTACGACGGGCGCGCGATGATCGGGTATGACCACGACGTCCATGCCATTCTCGAGCTTGAACTCGGAGGCTCTGGTTGCCGAGTCGGTGGCGTAAGCGTCGGGAGTCAGTGCAAGCATGGAAAGGGCCAATAGGGTTAAGAATGTGAATTTGGTGGACGTCACAAGACGCATATGGTCGGTCCTCGAACGGTAGGCGACGACAGGCGAGCTGCCTACCCTCTAAAATGATACCGAAGCCCTCAGATGCGAGGACAACGTTTCGCAAACGGTGCCCGACATCCAAAGCGCCTGCGGCCGCGAAGCGGCACAATGAGCGCGAGATGGGGTTCAAAAGTCAAATGACAAGCCGTTCATCTCGCGCGCGTAAGATGCGAGTCGATCAAGAGTTTTCGACAAAACAGAAAAAATTACTGATGATGAGCCCGAACGGCCTACTGCGTTTGCGTATCGTCGTCTTGATCTTGATCATTCTTGCCGGTCATCCATTTTTTAACGCCGGTCAGGATGGACGGATGACATGAGCCGAGCGGCCCGCTTGCGGCGTCGGCGGTCGAATCGCCGCGTGCAATGGCGTCCTCGTAGTGCACCTTGCAGTATGCGTCCTGCTGCTTCTGAAGCTCGGCTTGTGAAACGTGCTTATTTCGGTCCGGATCCTGGATTTCCGCCAATGATGGCTGACCGGCACGGCCGCTTCCTGGTTGCGGGAGTGCTCCTGTTTCGGGCGGCATGACAAGAGGCTGACGGACGGCGACTTTCGGCTCCCCGGCAGGTGCGGCACTCCCGCTGCCTACACCGACCAAGTCAAAAATTTTGCCGTTCAGCTGGACGCCGTCGTAGCCGCAGCCGGAAACCGCGAGCACAGACGCGCCGAATGACGCGAATAATGATGCTTTCGCGAACGATTTCAAAGGCATACATTTCCCCGTGCCCTAAAGGCAAGTCGCCCCTCAGCGCGCAAATAAGCCGACGTTTACGGCGCTAATGCGACTCGCTGAAGAAGGACTCATACAACAGCGCTGCTACGCCGACAACGATCGCCACATCGGCGATGTTGAAGACATACCAGTGGAACCCGAACGCATGCAGCGAAAAGAAGTCGGCGACGCCCCCGAGGCGCAGACGGTCGATAGCATTGCCGATAGCGCCCCCGATAATCAGTGCAAGGCCGATCGCCATAAGCATGCCCGCGCCGGACCGGTTGAGCCATAGCCAAAGGCATAAGCTCGCGAACGCTGCAAACCCGGCGAGCATATATTGGCCGAGAAGGCTTTCCTGATTGAACAACGAATAGCTGATGCCGATGTTCTTCACGTAGACAAGATCGAGAAACGGAAAGACTTCGACGCGGCCTTTGTTGCCGATGTCGAAAACGGACAGCATCCACCATTTGTGGAGTTGATCGGCCGCGACGGTCGCGACGATCACGGCCAGCGCGAGTGGCGCGTATCGGCTCCAAATAAAGCCTTTCGAGCTCGCGGTGTCCATCACGCCGTTGCCCGCGCGTCGATTTCGCGAACAGCGGCGGCATCACGCGCGGAAAGATCAGGATAGGCCGGATCGGAGCCGACGTCTTTGGTGATGCGCCAGGAACGTGCGCACTTTCGGCCTTCCGCGCGTTTGACGACAACGCCGACACCGGGCTCATTCGGGAGCGTGAAGGCGCCTCCTGGGACTGTTTTGTCCGAGATCGAAATATCGGACGTGATGCACACCTCGGCCATGTCGATGCCTTCGAGGCCCGACATCAGATCGGCGTCGGTGACGTACACGTCCGGCGCTGCTTCGAGCGAGGAGCCGATCTTCTTTTCCGCTCGCGCGATTTCAAGCGCGCCCGTCACGACGCTGCGCACCTCTTTCACGCGATCCCATTTGGCGGCGAGATTGTCGTCGCGCCATTCGCGCGGAATCTTCGAGAACGGCAACAGGTGAACGCTCTCGCTTTCCTCGGAGCGATATTGCAGCCACGCTTCCTCGGCCGTGAAGGACAGGATCGGTGCCAGCCAACGGATCAGGCAATCGCACAACCGATCGACGACAGTCAGCGCAGCCCTGCGCTTCAGGCTGGACGGCGGCTCGCAATAAAGGGTGTCTTTGCGAATGTCGAAATAGAACGCGGAAAGCTCTGTATTCATGAATTGCGCCAGCAGGCCGACGATCTTGCGATAGTCGTAATGCTCATACGCTTTGCGGATATCGTGATCGAGTTCAGCGAGGCGGTGAAGCATCAAGCGTTCGAGTTCGAACGGCTTCATGTCCTTAAACGCGACCGCATCCTCCGGTTTGAAATGCGCGAGCGCGCCGAGCATCCAGCGCAGCGTATTCCTGAGCTTTCGGTACGTTTCCGAGAACGTCTTCAGGATTTCCTGGCCGATGCGAAGATCGTCGGAATAATCGGACGCCGCCACCCAGAGGCGGAGGATATCGGCGCCCGACTTCGCCATCACGTCTTGCGGCGCGACGACGTTGCCCAAGGACTTCGACATTTTCTGCCCCTTCTCGTCGAGAACGAATCCGTGGGTGAGTACGATGTCGTAGGGTGCTTCGCCGCGCGTTCCACAGCTTTCGAGCAGAGACGAATGGAACCAGCCGCGATGCTGATCGGAGCCTTCGAGGTACATGACGCGGTCCTGGCCGCCGTCGCGCTTGCGGCGTAAGCCCTTGAAGCCTGGAAATGCCACCGGATCTTCAAGCGTAAAGGCGTGCGTCGAGCCCGAATCGAACCAGACATCGAGCACGTCTTTGACCTGCTCCCATTTCGGCAGGTCCTTGTCCGGTATGAGCCCCTTGAGGAAGCGATCCTTAGCGCCTTCCTCGAACCAGACGTCGGCCCCTTGTTCGGCGAAGGCTTTTTCGATGCGCGTGGCGAGCTTGTCCGACTTGTCGAAGCTGGGGCCGGGAATGACTTCGTCCGTTTCGATATTGCGAAAGACGGTGATCGGCACGCCCCAGGCGCGCTGGCGCGAGACGACCCAATCGGGCCGGTTCTCGATCATGCCGATAATGCGGTTCTCGCCTGCAGCAGGCACCCAGGCGACGCGCTTGATCTCTTCGAGCGCGAGGTGGCGGAGCGTTGGTGCGTTATGCCCTCTTTTGTCGGCGCTTGGCGGCTCTCCTTCCGGGAACCGGCCGCCAAGCGCGGAAAGTGGTTTATCCATCGAGATGAACCACTGTGGTGTGTTGCGGAAGATCACCGGCTTCTTTGAGCGCCACGAGTGCGGATACTGATGCTTCAGGCGTCCGCGCGCGATGATGTTGCCCGCTTCTGCCAGGGCTTTGATAACGGCGTCGTTGGCATCGCCCTTGTCGCCGTTCTCTTTTAGCACGCGCTTTCCTTCAAAGCCCGGCGCGGCCTTGGTCAGCACGCCATCGGCGTCCACAGTGAACGGAATATCGGTATCGATGCTGCGCTCGCGCAGCTTCTTTTGGTTGGCGATCCAGATATTGTAGTCGTCGGCGCCGTGGCCGGGCGCGGTATGCACGAAGCCCGTTCCTGTATCATCGGTCACGTGATCGCCATCGAGCAAAGGAACGTCGAACGTGTAGCCGAGATCGTGCAGCGGGTGCTCGCAAACGAGATGGCGAAGCTCAAATGCGTTCACACTCCAGCGCTTTTCATAAGCTTCGACTTTTGCGGCTTTCATCACATCGGCGGCGAGTTTATCGGCCAGGATGTATCGATCGCCGTTTTTGGCCCAATTGCCTTCGGGCGCGGCCGTGACCTCGTAGAGGCCATACGCGATCTTCGATGAAAAACTGATCGCGCGATTGCCGGGGATGGTCCACGGCGTTGTCGTCCAGATGACAACCGACGCGCCGAGCAGATTTTCAGGTGTCAGCTCCGGATGCAGCTCCGGCGGAATATCTTCTTCGGCGGGTTCCTCATTCACCGGCAGCGGCTTCACCGGAAACTTCACCCAGATCATGTCGGACTGGTGGTCTTGGTATTCGACCTCGGCTTCGGCGAGTGCGGTCTTTTCAACGACGGACCACATGACCGGCTTTGACCCGCGATAGAGCTGGCCAGTCGCGGCGAACTTCATCAGCTCGCGCGCGATGATGCTTTCGGCGCGGAAGTCCATCGTCAAATAAGGATGACCCCAATCGCCGATGACACCGAGGCGCTGAAACTCGTCGCGCTGAATGTCGACCCAGCGCGCCGCGAATTTTCGACATTCGTCGCGGAATGCATTTATTGCGACGGGATCGAGGAAGTTCGGTTTCTCCTTGCCCTTGGCGCGATATTGCTCCTCGATTTTCCATTCGATCGGCAGGCCGTGACAATCCCATCCCGGTACATAATCGGAATCGTGGCCAAGCATTTGCTGCGATTTGACGACGAGGTCCTTCAGGATCTTGTTTAGCGCGTGGCCGATGTGAATGTTGCCGTTGGCGTAGGGCGGACCGTCATGCAGCGTGAATTTCACGCGGCCTTTGGATTCTGCGCGCAGCTTTTTGTAGAGGCCGATCTCGTTCCAGCGTTTCAGGAGCTTCGGTTCAAGCTCGGGCAAGCCCGCCCGCATCGGAAATTCGGTTTGCGGCAGGAATAGCGTTTTGCTCCAGTCGCGGCCCTCCGCGGGAGCTTGGGTTTCCGCACCGGCGCTTGGTTTGCGGGACTTTACGTCTTTCGACATCAGGCTTTCTTTCTCGAAAATCAGCGGGCGTTCTAGCAAGGCGGCCCGTATTAGCAAAGAGCGGCGCGCTGTTCCCCCTCCCCGTCCTCGCGGAAAGAGGGAACGCTATCGTTTCGCAAGAATCTCGCGGGCTTTGGCGATGTCGCTGTCCATCTGCGCGACGAGTTCGTCGACGGACCGAAAACGGCGATCGCCGCGAATGAAGTCAATGAACTCGACCTCGATTTCGCGGCCGTAAATATCACCCGAGAAATCGAACAGGAACACCTCAAGGATCGGCATGCCATCGTCGAAGGTGGGGCGCGTACCCAAATACGCAGCGCCGTCGAATATACGGCCGTCAATGTCAACTCGGACGGCATAAATGCCGTGGCCGAGGGTCGTTCCTTTCGGCATGGCCAGATTTGCCGTCGGGAAACCCATGCCGGTCCCGCGCCGGGCGCCCCCGACCACCCTACCCGCGACCCGCCACGGATCGCCGAGCATGTGAGCTGCTCCTTTGACGTCGCCTTGCGCGAGATGCAGCCGAATGCTGGACGATGAGAAAGCTTCGCCGTCCTCGGCGACGGGCGGCATGACCGTGACGCCAAATCCAAGCTCTTCGCCTGCCCTAACCATCAGCTCCGGATTGCCGCCGCGTTTGTGACCGAAATAAAAGTCGTAGCCGATGACAACGTGCGTGACGCCCAAACCGGCGACCAAAACCCGCTCGATGAAAGCTTCCCCGGTTAACGCGGCAAGCTCGGCGTTGAACGGTTCGACGAAAACAAGCCCGACGCCGAGTTTTTCGAAGAGAACGAGCTTTCGCTCCAGCGGCGTCAGGCGAAATTGCCGCTCGTGGGGCTGGAAGAACTCACGAGGATGCGGCTCGAAAACCATGACAGCCGAGGGAACGCGCTTGGCACGTGCATGGGCTCTGGCTTCCGCGATTAATGCACGGTGTCCGCGATGCACGCCATCAAAGTTACCGATCGCGACGGCCGAGCCGCGGTGTTCGGGCAAAACATGCTTATGGCCATGGATGACGTGCATGCAGCGCGTCCGTTCGATCCGTATTCATCGTTTGGAGAACCGTCCGCGCTATCTTGCTGTTATTTCGGACGGGAGGGAACCATCAGGATTGCTTCTCCGGTCAGCACCGGCTTGCCCGCGACTGTGCACACGCAGTCGAAGCGGGCGCGCTTCTTGTCGGGAATGAGTTCGACGAGTCGGACCAGAGATTCGACGCGGTCGTCAATCTTGACCGGCCCTTTGAAGAATAGCGACTGAGACACATAGATTGCGCCGGGTCCCGGCAGCTTCATCCCGAACAGGGCCGAGATATAACCAGCCGAAAGAATGCCGTGCGCGATGCGCTCCTTGAAGATCGTTTTGGCGGCGTACTCGGAATCAAGGTGCAACGGGTTGTAATCACCTGACAGCGCAGCATAGGCGACAATATCCGCCTCGCTAACGATACGCGACATCGAGGCTTCCTGGCCGACCTCTAAGTCTTCAAAATATTTGGTTCGACCGGCTGTCGCGAGCATCCAATCATCCTCATGGTGTTTCAAGCTCAAGCGGCGTCGAGCCTGTTTCCATGACACTAACCCGCCATAATCGTTGGCCGCAACCGCAGCACGGCCATTCCGGCTGCGGCCTTGTCGCAGTCCCGCCTACGGACGTCGGCCTTGCGTCCCCTGCGGCGAAAGCGCTATAAAGGCTTTATTCCCTTAATTTTACTTTTGTAGTGGCTTTTGCGCAGGCGCGTGAAAGACCGAAAGAGGACACCCATGAGCGACCGCCGCCCCCTGATGCCGAAAGCCACTGCCGTCTGGCTGGTGGAAAATACGGCTCTGGCCTTCGATCAGATCGCGGAATTTTGCGGTTTGCATCCGCTTGAGGTCAAAGGAATCGCCGACGGTGAAGTTGCACAGGGCATCAAAGGCATGGACCCTGTTACAAACGGGCAGCTGACGCGCGAAGAGATCGCGCGCGCCGAAAAGGATTCCTCGCACAAGCTACAGCTCGCCGAGAGCAAGGTTCAGTTGCCGCCGATGCCCCAGACTCGCAAGGGGCCTCGCTATACGCCCGTTTCGCGGCGTCACGATCGGCCGAACGCCGTGCTTTGGCTTTTGCGCAACCATCCCGAGCTGAGGGACAGTCAGATCATGCGTCTCGTCGGCACCACAAAGCCGACCATCGCCCAAATTCGCGACCGAACGCATTGGAATTCGGCGCAGCTGACGCCGCAAGACCCGGTGACGCTGGGCCTCTGCTCACAAATCGATCTGGACGCTGAGGTCAAGAAGGCCGCGAAGCGCGCCGAGCGCGAACGCAAGGAGGCCGGTCTCGATCAGGAGAAGGCAGGCACGCTTCTGCCCGCCTCCGAGACAACGGCACCTTCGACTGCCACAGCGCAGATTCTGGCTCCGAAGGCCGATGAGACGCCCGAGGAGACGCCTGAACAAGAACAGGCGCGAGTTTTCGCCAAGCTCAAGGGTATGAAGGCGAAAGAAGAAGAGCAGGAAGACGAGGGCGACAAGCTGGCTACGACCGAAAACGAGGATCCCGCGCAGCCTGAATAGCGCGTTGGGTTATCCTTCTACCCTCACCTGGCGCGCCGCAGCGAGTGCATCCTCAATGTTCGCAGCGTAGCGCACCAACGGTGCTTTCAGACCTGCGTTTATTAGCGTCCGGCGGATACTCTTTCTTGCCGACGTGAAATAGACGGCCGTGCCCGCCCGGTCGAGTTTATGCGCGAACCCTTCAAGGGTGCGCGCAGCGGTACTATCCACCAGAGGAACGTCGGCAAAATCCAGGATGAACGTCTTCGGATAAACCCCGATGCGGTCAAGCACGGTGCTGACCGACGCCGTCGCGCCGAAGAAAAATGCGCCCGAGATCCGGTAAATCATCACGTCGTTGTCAGGTGGCGGAAGAGCGGCATTCACTAGCGTACTATCGAGACCGTCCGCGGTATCGTCGGCGATCAGCGGACGTCCCGTTTCAATCGCGACGGCCTCCGCCATCCGATGCAGAAACAGGAAAGCACCGAGTGTAACGCCCACGGCTATGGCCGTCGTCAAATCGACGAATATCGTCAGGAGAAAAGTTGCGAGAAGCACTGCGGCATCGCCCCAGGACCCGCGCAGAAGGCTCGCGAACTCATTCTTCTCAGCCATGTTCCAGGCCACAACCGTGAGGACACCACCAAGACTGGCCAGCGGGATATAGGCCGCAAGCGGCGCAGCAACGAGCATGAACAACAACACAAATGCTGCGTGAAGGATGCCGGAGATAGGCCCCCGTGCTCCCGAGCGAATGTTCGTTGCCGTGCGGGCGATCGTGCCGGTTACGCACATGCCGCCAAATAGAACTGCGGTGAAGTTTCCCACGCCTTGGGCCACAAGCTCGCAATTCGATCGATGCTTACGGCCCGACATTCCGTCCGCGACGACCGCCGATAGCAGACTTTCGATGGCGCCCAGGAGCGCGATCGAGATTGCATCCGGAAAGGCGTCGCGCAATTTCGCCAGCGATAACTCGGGGAGATGCGGCGCGGGCAGCATGCGCGGCACCTCACCAAACCTTGAGCCGATCGTTGCTACGTCGAGATGCAAAAGCCCGGTCAGTATTGCCGCTGCGGTTACGGCAATCAGCATCCCGGGCCATTTTGGCTTGATCCGCCGAACGCCGACGATCAGGCCGATCGACAGCAGAGAAATAAACACCGTTGCCGGTCTGATCGATGGAAGATTCGCGAGGATGACTTCGGTTTTGGCGATCAGAGCGGCCGGCTCGTGGAGGATGTCGAGCCCCAGAAGATCTTTCACCTGACTGGCAAAAATGATGACGGCGATGCCTGCGGTAAATCCGACCGTCACCGGATATGGAATATATTTGATATAGGTTCCGAGCCGCAGGAAGCCGGCCGCGATCATGATGAGTCCGGCCATCGCCGTTGCGAGAACCAATCCATCGTAGCCCTTACGTTCGACGATCGACGCGATCAGAACGATAAAGGCGCCCGCGGGCCCCCCGATTTGGTAACGGCTGCCGCCCAGCGCCGAGATCAGAAAACCGCCGACCACGGCGGTAAATAAGCCCTTCTCCGGGGAAAGTCCGGAACCTATCGCGATCGCCATCGATAGCGGGAGGGCCACGATTGCGACGGTGAGGCCGGAAATAAAATCGGCGCGAAAATCGGCAAGCGTATAGCCCTCGCGCAATACGGTTACGAGCTTAGGGGTAAAAAGCTCTGCAAGGGTTGGGGCAGAGCGCTTCGGGCGTACCGTCACAGACGTATCCATGAACCTTCTTCCGAAAAGCGGCGGATCGTCGATGTTGACGCCTCGCCGCTTATCTTGATTTGTCAATCCGGGGTATTCGCGCCGCCTCGCTTTTTGCGCGACTGCGCCGGCGGCGACATCGACGTTTGTGCGGGCACGCATTCCTTGAAGCGAACGCCGCGACCCTGTCCCTGGCTCGGCGTATTCTCGCCGATGAGTTCGATGCCAGCCGCATCGAAAGCGCCGACCACCTTCATCAGCGTATCGACGACACCACGCACGTTGCCGGCACTTGCCTCCATGCGTTGGATCGTTGGCAGCGAAACGCCAGCGCGGGTGGCGAGCGTTTGCTGATCGATCCCTAACAGAGCCCTGGCGGCCCGCATCTGAGCGGCTGTTATCATTTTTGACTTCGCAGGAAGTGGTGCACCCTCAAACCTAAATTATGATGTTTTTTACATCAATATAGACTTTTGTAGCATGATAATTCCGAGATCTTGCGGCGAAGCCGCCGGTGGCCCGAGGAAGCTATGTTTTCCGGCAACTGCGGCTGGTCCTCACCAGCCAATCGGACGTGCGGACGAGAATCCGGCGTTGCTGCGATGAAAGGCATTCGGTAGCGTCATCCCGATTTGAATCCGCACGCCGGGGAACGGAGATCGGGGCAGCTACCGTGTCGAATGCTTTTGAACAAAACCTAGAGAAGAACCCCGCGAACTATCAGCCGCTAACGCCTTTATCCTTCCTGGCGCGGACGGCGGTGGCCGCGCCTGAGCATACGGCAATCATTCACGGCAACGCGCGAATTTCATATTCGGAATTTTACGCTCGCTGCAGGCGGCTTGCGAGCGCACTGTCGGCACGCGGCATCGGGCCGGGTGATACCGTGTCGGTCATGCTGCCGAACACGCCAGCGATGCTTGAGGCGCATTTCGGCGTCGCCATGACGGGTGCCGTCCTGCACACGATCAATACGCGGCTCGATGCGGCGATCATCGCGTTTCAGCTCGATCATGCCAGCACGAAATTTTTGATCACCGACCGCGAGTTTTCCGTGACCATGAAGGCGGCACTGGACCTCGCGAAGGTGAAGCCTATCGTCGTCGATCATGATGACCGCGAATTTCCGCAAACGGGAGAGTCCCTATCGGCGGAAGACTACGAGACGTTCGTCATGGCGGGCGATCCCGATTTCGATTGGCGATGGCCGGAAGACGAGTGGGAAGCGATCTCCCTCAATTATACGTCGGGGACGACTGGCAATCCGAAGGGCGTCGTCTATCATCACCGCGGCGCGGCGCTGATGTGCTATGCGAACACCATATCGACTGGCATGACGCGGTTTCCGGTTTATCTCTGGACGCTGCCGATGTTTCACTGCAACGGGTGGTGTTTCCCGTGGTCGGTGACGCTCGCACAGGGGACACACGTCTGTCTTCGCTGGGTCCGCGCCAAAGCGATGTATGACGCCATCGCCGAGCACAAGGTTACGCATCTTTCCGGCGCGCCAATCGTGATGGCGACGCTCCTGAACGCCGGCCCAGATGAAAAACGTCCGATTTCGCACGTCGTCGCGTTCAATCATGCCGCTGCACCGCCGCCTGCCGCCGTAATCGCGGCCATGACGGACGCTGGGTTCGAGCTGACGCATCTTTACGGACTGACGGAAACGTATGGTCCGGCAACGATCAACGAGTGGGACCCAGCGTGGAACGCTCTTCCGGCCCCGGAGCGGAGCGCGAAGCGCATTCGCCAAGGCATCCGCTACGTCGCATTAGAAGGGCTGACCGTGATGGAGCCCGAGACGATGACGCAGGTTCCCGCTGACGGCGAGACGCTCGGCGAAGTTATGTTCCGCGGCAATATCGTGATGAAGGGCTATCTGAAAAACCCGAAAGCCACCGAAGACGCCTTTGCAGGAGGCTGGTTCCATTCCGGCGATCTCGGCGTGTTGCATCCCGATGGATACATCCAACTCAAGGATCGGTCGAAGGACATCATCATTTCGGGCGGCGAAAACATTTCGTCGATCGAGGTCGAAGAAGTTCTCTATAAGCATCCGAGCGTGGCGTTTTGCGCTGTCGTTGCGAAGCCGGACGAGAAATGGGGAGAGACGCCGTGTGCGTTCATCGAGCTTCGCGCGGGCACGTCGGCGACCGCGGATGAAATTCTTGAATGGTGCCGACAAGGGCTCGCACGCTACAAGGTTCCGCGTCACGTCGTCTTCGCAGAGGTGCCGAAGACATCGACCGGCAAAATCCAGAAATACAAGCTGCGGGAAATGGCGAAAGACGCGTAGGCGAAGCGAAGCAGTAAGCCCTTAGCCCGCACCTGGAACTTTGTGGGGAACGTAGAAGGTTTCCAGGGGCTTTAGAGGGTACGCCCTTCGTTTCAGCCTGCTTTTCCCGCTTATGTTCCCATCTTGGCTTCACATCGTCTCTCTCCTGTCTTTAGCCGTTGCTGCGGGTTGCGCGTTAGCGATCGCGGCAGACGTGTTCCCGCATCCTCAGCGTATGGCGATCATGAATATCGTATGGCCTGTTACGGCTTTGTTCGGCGGCGTTGTAATTCTCTGGGCTTATTTCCGCTACGGCCGCCTCGCGACGCTGGCGGCTGCGAAACATGCCGACGAGGAGGGAGAGGACATGCCCGGCAAGATCGAAACGCCGTTTCCTGTCATTGTCGGAAAGGGCGCCTTACATTGCGGGGCAGGATGCATGATCGGTGACATCATCGCCGAAGGGCTTGCCTTCTTCGTTCCCGCGATCGCGATCATATTCGGATATCAGACGATCTTCAGCGAGAAGATGTATGCGGTGTGGGTGCTCGACTTTATTTTTGCTTTTGGCCTAGGCATCGTCTTTCAGTATTTCGCAATCGTGCCGATGCGCGGGCTCGGCGTCCGCGAGGGCATATACGAGGCGCTCAAAGCCGACACGCTATCGCTCATCTGCTGGCAGATCGGCATGTACGGCGCGATGTTTGTGGCGCAGACCATCTTCAAGGCGCACTTCGGGCGCGTGAGCGAAGCCGACATGCCGGAATTCTGGTTTGCAATGCAGCTTGCGATGATCGCCGGATTCGTCACGAGCTATCCCGTAAACTGGTGGCTCATCAGGTCCGGCATTAAGGAGAAAATGTAAAGCACATCGCTTCTGGCGCAGGCGATTGCGTGGCGTTTTCCCTTTAGTCCGTGCGCGACGCTACTTGACGAACACCTTTTTCTGGCATTCGAGCCAATGCGCGATCACGTTCCGGTCGTGGAACTGAATCGCCCCGCAATTCTGGCAGATAATCATCAGAACATTGACGGGCGCCGTCGAGGATGGATCGGCACGCTGACAGGTCAACGTGTGGACATCGACGTCGCATTGGGAGCGAAAGCGCCCGCATACCGGGCAGCCTGTTATGTGCTTGCCAAAGAGAAAGCGATCGACCTCAGCTTTCGAAATTGGACGGCTACAGGTTTCCGTTGTCATCAGATTCACCGTGAGCAACCTGTTGTTCAGTAAACGTATGATGCGAGTCGCCAGCTGACAAGAATTTCGGTGACTTAGAACGAAAGAATTGATCACCTCAGACAGTTAGATGTTGCTCCGCTTAATTTTGTGCGGCGCGAATATTGCGCCGCAAATAGCGGGGCATCTTTCATCTGTAGGCCTCTTATTTTGCCCTATCGCGATGCCGGCTGCACCGCCGGAGACTTGACGGATGTTATAACATCCGATAATAGATCACTTTTTCGGAGATAAAGCGAATGGATGCGGACCTCACGGCACACTTGCAGACCACCGCGGCGAAGGACGAACGACTTCCCGTTACTGTTCTATCGGGATTCCTCGGCGCCGGAAAAACGACGCTGCTCAACCACGTCCTGAATAATCGGGCGGGCTTGAAGGTCGCCGTCATCGTCAACGACATGAGCGAGGTCAATATCGATGCCGATCTTGTCGCCAAAGGCGGGGCAAATCTTTCGCGTATGGATGAAACCCTCGTTGAGATGTCGAACGGTTGCATCTGCTGCACGCTTCGCGACGATCTGCTGAAGGAAGTCCGCCGGCTCGCGACGGAGCGCCGCTTCGACTATCTGCTGATTGAATCGACCGGCATTGCCGAACCGCTTCCGGTTGCCGCGACTTTCGAATTCCGCGACCAGGATGGTAAAAGCCTGTCCGATGTTGCGCGGCTCGATACGATGGTGACTGTGGTCGACGCCGCAAATCTGCTCAAGGATTATTCATCGCAGGATTTTTTGAAGGATCGCGGCGAGGCGGCGGGCGATGGCGACGAGCGGCCTCTTGTCGGACTCCTCGTCGAGCAAATTGAATTTGCCGATGTCGTCGTTCTCAATAAAGTCGATATTGCTTCTCCGAATGATGTGGCTGCAGCGCGCGCGATCGTTCGCGCCCTCAATGCGGATGCCCGGATCATCGAAACCAGCCACGCGCATGTTTCGCCGCGAGACATTCTCGATACAGGACTTTTCGATTTCGATGCCGCGCATCGGCATCCGACCTGGTACAAAGAGTTGAACGGCTTTAAGGACCACTCGCCGGAAACGGAAGAATACGGCATATCGAGCTTCGTCTATCACGCGCGGGGGCCTTTCGAGCCTGAAAAGCTGCACGCCTTTTTCAACAAGACCTGGCCGGGCGTCGTGCGCGCAAAAGGTTTTTTCTGGCTGGCTACGCGGCCGCAATGGGTCGGTGAACTGAGCCAAGCCGGTCCTCTCGTCCGCCACGAGGCGATCGGATATTGGTGGGCGGCCGTGCCGAAAAAAAATTGGCCGGACGATGATCGCCTTGTCGATCGCATCAACCAAAGCTGGCACAAGACATGGGGCGACCGGCGGCAGGAAATTGTCTTCATCGGCAGCGCCGACATGGAAAAAACGCGTATCGTTGCCGAACTCGATGCCTGTTTGCTGGAGCTGCCATCGAGCGGCGTACTCGATCCACGGGCATGGAAAAAGCTTCCCGATCCATTTCCCGAATGGCGGCGAGACGCCGCGTAAGGGAATATCGACAAGCAGGTGCCCGCTAATTGAGCATGCGATCTAGCGTTGATCGCAGGTTTCTGCTCGCTGTGTTCAATTGTAACAATTGAACACTATGACGGGGAGGCGCTATGACAAGTGGATCGGCGCCTCCACCATTCATACGGTTATCTGAAGGATCACCTCCATGGTCTTTAATCGGCTCGTCCCTGCCGCGATTTTGCTTGCTGCTTTATCGATCCCGCCCATGACATCTGCCCATGCAGAGGCGGACGCGGAAAGCCTCATCAACGCCCTGAATGCTGTGTTCGGCAAGCATGATGGTCTACGCGCGGCGCATACGCACGGTTTCTGCGTTAAAGGTAGTTTCACACCTTCCGCCGAGGCAACGAGCCTGACGAAGGCTCCGCACTTCAATTCGAAAACGCCGGTGGGCGTAATCGGCCGCTTTTCGATGGGCGGCGGCGCTCCTGATGCGCCTAACACGCAAAAGGATAACGTGCGCGGCATGGCCTTGCATTTCGATCTCGGCAAGGGCGATACGACGGATCTGGTGATGGTTTCCGCACCGGTCTTTAACGCGCGCGATCCTGACCAGTTTCTTGCACTGCTGACCGCCGTCGCGAGTAAAGATAAGAATAAAATAGCCGCGTTCTTCAAAGACAATCCGAATACGACACGACAAGCCGCCTGGTTGAACGCCCGCCCCGTTCCTGCCAGCTTTGCAACGGTCAACTATTGGGGCATCCACGCATTCACGTTCACAAACGCAGAAGGGAAAAAGCAGATCTTCAAGTACAAAGCTTTGCCGGTCGGCGGCGAAGTCGGGCTCTCGGACGAGGAAGCAAAAGCAAAAGACCCGGACTTCTACCGCCCGGAGCTTAAAGAGCGTTTGGCGAAGGGTCCGGCCAAATTCACGCTGACAGCCATTCTCGGCGAGCCCGGAGATCCGCTCGATGATCCGACGGCCTTCTGGCCCGAGGACAAACGCAAGTCCGTAAACCTCGGCACCATTTCGATCACAGGTCTTGAGGATGACAAGACTTGCGATGCCGGCATTTTCGATCCGACGAACGTCGTCGATGGCATCGAAGGGCCGGAGAACGACAAAATTTTTCCCATGCGGTCGGCCGCCTACGGGGTCTCGTTCGCACGGCGGCAGAAGTAACGGGAGTCGTTATGCGCGCGATGTCATCCACGGGCACGTTCCGGGGACCTAATCGGCGGGCGGCATATTAAATATTTTTTGCGATGCGACCGCGCGCATTCTTATGCGGGCGGTCCGGCAAAGTGTGCCAGATGCGCGCCGAGCAGATCGAAACATTCATTCCAGCCGACCGCCATTCCGTCGCGCGCTTCGACAGAGTCGAAGCCTTCCTGGAGGAAGCTCATTTTTGTTTTCGTGCCTTGCTGTTCGAATGTGACCGTTATCAGCGTTTCGGTTTCAGGCCTGCCGTCCCGATCGAGCCAGGCGTGTGTCAGCACGATGCGGCGGCCTTCGATGATCTCGCGATACGTTCCTTGCACGCGGTAGTCATGTCCATCCGCCGTGTGCATGCGCGCATACCAACTGCCGCCTTCGCGGAAATCGGTGCGCGCGGCCGGAATTGCGTAGTCCTTCGGGGCCGACCATTTTCGAAGATGGTCCGGTGTCGACCACATCTGATAGACCAGCATCTTCGGCGCATCAAAAACGCGGACAATGTCAAGACTCGGCGCCTCATGCTGAGCAGCCGACAGTTTGCCTACATTTGCTTGAGCCACGCTTCTCTCCGTTGCCTGCACGCGATGCCGACACTCTAATTTTGCTGCTTAACGCAGGGTGAATGCTGCGCGTGCTCACTACGGGAAATGGGGCGCCGCTCATGCTTCGCCAAGGCTTAAAATTAGAAAACGCCGTGCGTTTGCGAATCGGAAATACAAAAGCCCCGCTCGGCGGGCGCGTGGCGGCTCCGCGGGCAGGGCTTCGAATCTGGGATTATTGCTCTTTTTCTGTTGAACTAGTGGCGTGTCTCTCGCCTTAGGCGTTCTATCTCGTCTTTTAGTTTCAACTTCTCTTGCTTCAATCGCCGGATCTCTATGTCGTCCGAACTTGGACGTGCGACCGCTTGATCGATCCGTTCTTCAAGGGCGCGGTGCTTTTCCGCGAGTTCTGCAAGATGAGCCGTAATCGCCATCATTTGCCTCCAAAAGAGATTGCAGACGTAGGAATCGTGCCACACGTTTTAGATGTTGTCCAACGCGTCCTGAGACAACCCCAAAAAATTTGAACTACATTGCGCCGCAATTGCAGGCCATGCGCAGTGGAAAATCATGAAATAATTTCATGCGATTGGCTTCGTTCTGCGGCATCTCGCTTTTGCCTGTTGCCAGATCAAAGGCAATCGCCCAAAACGCTGCTTGCGGCAGGGCGGGGGTAGGGCATTCGTGATGGAGCGACGCGACGAACGCGAGCTCAGGGAAGAGTTGGTGAACTTGCGGGCCGAGCACAGGAAGCTCGACTGTGAGATCGTCGCCCTTGAAGATAATTCCATGGCTGACCAACTTCTTGTTAAGCGGCTGAAGAAAAAAAAGCTGGCCCTCAAAGACCGTATTACGCAGATCGAAGATAAGCTGCTTCCCGATATCATTGCCTGAACGGCGTTGATGGCTTTCGGCTTGCGAGGCGCTTTCCGGCCTTCGCGCGTTGGTATTGCATGAGTTCCATTTCTCCTCCCGTCGACAGCTGGCTCTACCCGAGCGATGCCGGGCTTTATTGCGAGCCGGGCGATTTCTACGTCGACCCGCACCGATCCGTGGACCGCGCGGTCATTACGCACGGCCACAGCGACCATGCGCGCGCGGGACACGGGGCCGTGCTTGCCACGCGTGAAACGATCGAAATCATGAAAGTGCGGTACGGCGAGTCTTGTGCCGGAGCATTCGAGCCGCAGGCTCTTGGCGCACCAATCTCGATCAACGGCGTCAGTGTGCGCCTCATGCCGGCTGGTCACATCCTCGGCTCGGCGCAAGTCGTGATCGAGTGGGCAGGCAAGCGGGCTGTCGTTTCCGGTGATTACAAACGCGCGCGGGATCCGACATGCGAACCCTTCGAGCCCGTTACGTGTGATGTCTTCATCACCGAAGCGACGTTTGCGTTGCCGGTGTTCCGTCATGAGAAAGCGGAACACGAGGTCGAAAAGCTTCTCGGCTCGATGGCGGCGGAGCCGGATCGCACGCATCTGATCGGTGCGTATAATCTCGGCAAGTGCCAGCGCATGATCCGCGTCATCCGCGACGCCGGCTATGATACGCCTATCTACCTGCATGGCGCCGTCATTGCGCTGACCGAGCTTTATCAGCGGCTGGGAATCGATCTTGGCGATATCCGCCCGGCAACAACGGAAGATTCGAAATTGCTTCGTGGCGGCATCGTGATGTGTCCGCCGTCTGCGCTCGGAGACCGCTGGTCGCGCCGCTTCGGCGATCCGGTCAATGCGTTTGCGAGTGGGTGGATGCGCGTGCGGGGGCGAGCCCGGCAGCATGGGGTCGAGTTGCCGCTGGTGGTTTCGGACCATGTCGATTGGCCAGAGCTGATTGCAACCATCCTGGAGGTCGGGGCGGAAGAAATCTGGGTGACACACGGACGCGAAGATGCGCTGGTGCATTATCTCGGAACGCTCGGCCGGAAAGCGCGGGCGCTCACGCTGGTCGGCCGCGACGAGGAAGGCGAATAGTGATGCGTGCCTTTGCCCGTCTTCTCGATTGTCTCGTCTATACGCAAAGCCGCAACCGTAAGGTTGCCCTGCTCGGGCGCTATTTTCGCACGGCGCCTGATCCGGATCGCGGATGGGCGCTTGCGGCGTTGACGGACGGCGTGCCTATTCGGTTACCATTAAGGCGCATGCTGAGCGATCTCACGACACGCTTTATCGATCCAGTGCTTTATCGACTCTCACGTGATTACGTTGGGGATACGGCGGAGACGGTTTCGCTGTTGTGGCCAGATTATCCGGTGGAGTTTGCTCCGGTCGCGGAGCCTGCCAATCTTCCCACGGTTCAGACGGAGCGAAACGAAAATTCCGGCAAGGAAAAACCGCAGCAACTCTCTCTTGATCTCACCCCCACCCCTAACCCCTCCCCGCAAGGGGGAGGGGAATTGAGCGGGACACTGTCGGCACAAGGGGATGGGACACTCTCGGTGCAAGGGGGAAGTGCGCTCGCGTTCCCGCAACGGAACGCGGAGCGTGTGCCGGATAGTGGGACACACCATCACGGCCGAAAATTCGGCGCCTCATCGTTTTCGGAAGGCGAACTCAAAGAGAGCGTTATCGGGCATAACAGCGGGGAAGCCGAGCCTGCGTATCTTTCGCTTGGAAACGTTATCAGCGAGATGTCGATTGGGACAACCGCCGGACGCACGGAGCGCTTGGGCTGGCTGCTCGATCAGCTTGATGCGTCCGGCCGATGGGCGCTGTTGAAACTTCTCGGCGGCGCGCCGCGCGTCGGCGTTTCGGCGCGGCTCGCGCGAACGGCGTTGGCTCAGAGCTATGGCCGCGATGTGGGAGAAATCGAGGAAATCTGGCATGCTCTCGAACCGCCTTATCTCGATCTTTTCGCGTGGCTCGACGGCAGGGCGGAGCGTCCCGATCCGGGTTCGAAACCGGTGTTCCGCCCGGTCATGCTGGCGCATCCGATCGAAGAGGATGACTGGCCGAAACTCGCGCCGGAAGATTTCGTCGCGGAATGGAAATGGGATGGCATTCGGGTGCAGGTCGCGGCGCGCGGCGGAGACGTACGCATGTTCTCGCGCCAGGGCGACGACATCTCCGGCACATTTCCGGAAATCCGCAGCGCATTCCAGGGACATGATTGCGTCGTCGACGGTGAATTGCTTGTCATGCGCAATGAAGAGATCGCGCCGTTTAACGACCTGCAGCAGCGGCTGAACCGGAAAGCGGTTACGCCAAAAATAATGGCTGCTTATCCGCCTCATGTTCGCCTCTATGATCTTTTGTTCGATGCACAGGAAGACCTTCGCACGCTGCCTTTCAGCGAGCGCCGCGCGCGGCTCGAAACCTGGCATGCGCGCCAGCATCCGCGGTTGACCGATGTTTCCCCATTGGTGCCATTCCAATCTTTCGAGGAATTGAATGCGCTCTGGTCATCGGCGCGGGCGGAAGGCATCGAAGGCTTGATGCTGAAGCGGCGCGACAGCGCCTACCAGGCCGGGCGGATCAAGGGCGAATGGTTCAAGTGGAAGCGCGCGGCACTGACGCTCGATTGCGTTCTGATGTATGCTCAGCGTGGCTCGGGCAAGCGGTCGTCGTATTACTCGGACTACACGTTCGGGGTCTGGCGCGACGGCGAGAATGGCGAGCGCGAACTCGTTCCCGTCGGCAAAGCCTATTCCGGCTTTACCGATGAAGAACTTCTGCAGCTCGACAAATGGGTCCGGAACAATACGGTCGAAACGTTTGGACCCGTTCGCTCCGTGGAGCCCGCCATAGTATTCGAGGTGGCCTTCGATTCCGTTCAGTCTTCGGCCCGTCACAAATCTGGCGTCGCCATGCGATTCCCGCGCATTCATCGAATCCGCTGGGACAAGCCCCCGGCCGAAGCCGATACGCTCGAAACTGTTCTTCGACTCGCTAACCTTTCCAGGCCCGCCGAAACCGAAAAAACCTTGTAAATACGGCCTGACTCCTGTACCGACGCGGTTTCCCTCCGGTGCAATTTTCGTTACTCCAGATGCGTAATGTAGCGAAAATCGTTACTGGCGCAGATCAGGATCTCACCCTCATGAGCCGCGACCTATGAGCAAAGCCAAGCCGCTCGTCGGCATTATCATGGGCAGCCAATCGGACTGGCCGACGATGAAACACGCGGCCGATATACTGGCCGAACTCGGCATCGCTTTCGAAACGAAAATCGTGTCCGCGCACAGAACGCCGGAACGGCTTTATGCTTTTGCAAAGGGCGCGAAGGCGAGCGGGTTAAAAGTGATTATCGCGGGCGCCGGCGGCGCCGCGCATCTGCCGGGTATGACTGCTTCAATGACGACGCTGCCCGTGCTGGGCGTGCCGGTGGAAAGCAAAGCGCTCAAAGGTCAGGACAGTCTTTATTCGATCGTGCAGATGCCTGCCGGGGTGCCAGTCGGAACGCTCGCGATCGGCGACGCGGGTGCAAAGAATGCCGGATTACTCGCGGCTGAGATTCTCGCGCTGTCGGATGATGCGCTCGGGGCACGGCTCGATGATTGGCGCCGACGGCACACGTCCGAAGTTGCCGAGACGCCTGTCCAAGGATGACACGAACACGATGACCGCACTTCCCCCCGGCTCGACCATCGGAATCCTTGGCGGCGGACAGCTCGGCCGAATGCTGGCGATGGCCGCCGCCCGGCTAGGATTTAGATCGCATATCTACGCGCCGGAAAGCGATAGCCCTGCATTCGAGGTCGCAGCGGCACATACGATCGCAACGTACGAAGACGAAACGCAGCTTGCGGCTTTTGCCGACGCGATAGACGTCGCGACCTATGAATTCGAAAACATCCCCGTTGCGACGGTCGAGTTTCTTGGTCGGCATGTCCCGGTTCGGCCTGGAGCAAAGGCGCTGGCATGCGCGCAGGACCGGCTGAACGAAAAGACGCTGGCGCGCGAGCTTGGCGCGATGACGGCCGAATTCGCTGCGATCGATAGCTTCGCAGCTTTGGAAAAGACACTCGATAGCGGGTTTTCCATTCCTTCGGTCCTCAAGACGCGGCGGTTCGGGTACGATGGCAAAGGCCAAGCCAAAATCCTCACTCGCGAAGACGCGCGCGAGGCTTGGGCTGCGATGCGCAACGCGCCGTCGATCATCGAGTCATTCGTTGATTTCCGCGCTGAGGTTTCCGTCGTCGCGGCGCGCAGCGCAGACGGAACGTTTGCGGCCTTCGATGTCACCGAGAACGAGCATCGCGATCATATTCTGCACCGGTCGCTCGCTCCGGCGCGATTGGCCCCGGACGTCGCTGACGAAGCCATCGCGACGGCGCACAAGATTGCTGAGCGCCTTGATTATGTCGGCGTGTTCGCGATCGAATTCTTTGTGGTCAATCAAGACGATCGCGACCGGCTGTTCATCAATGAGATGGCGCCGCGCGTGCACAACTCGGGGCATTGGACGATCGACGGCGCCATGACCTCGCAATTCGAACAGCACATCAGGGCCGTTGCCGGCTGGCCGTTAGGCTCGACCGAACTCAAGGCAGCGGGTGCGGAAATGATCAACCTCATCGGCGACGACATCCTTGCGTGGCAGAGCTTGGCCGCGGAGCCCGGCGTATTTTTTCATCACTACGGGAAGAAGGATGTTCGTCCGGGCCGGAAGATGGGGCACATCAACCGGCTCCTCATGGAGATGCCGTCGTAAGCGTCCGGGCTACTATCTCGTTCGCGCCTAGTTCGGAAAATACTCGACGTGCGTTTCGGCTGTTCGCCCGAAGTACAATGCGCGGCGGCCGGAAAAGGAGACGATATACCCCGCACAACCAGCGGCCGCGACCGTTTTGCAAAAACCGGTGTAAGTGTATCCCGGCGCCAGTTGCTGAGCTTGCTTAATCGCGGCTTTTACCCTCTCCCGATCGAACGAGGCAGCAACGCGCGTGTCTATCTTGCGCGTCGGCAAGTCGATGCCATCGCCATCCGGCATGTAATAGCTGACCATGCCGCGGCGCAGGTCCACAATGTAGCCTTCAAAGCCCTCGCTCATCAGCGTTTCGACGATGCACGGAAAAGTCATCGTGTTGCTTTCCGCGGCTTCGAGGCAGGACCGGGCGATCGATTGTTTGTGGCTATCCACGAGAATTCTCCGTAGCTCCGAGGCTCATCGTTCAATCTACTGGAATCGCGGTGACGTGGTTGCGCTCTGCGATGCGCTTCAGCAGGCATTCGAGATTTTCGCGCTCGGCCTGCGAGAGACAGCTGAAAAATTCGAGGTCATTCTGATCCGCGATCGCCGCGAGTTCGGGCACGAGCTTCTTGGCCTTCGCTGTCAGAGTGAGAGTCTGTGCCCGACCGTCTTCCACGCTGGCGCTGCGAACGACCAATGATTTGGCGATCAAGCGATCCGCCAGCTTACTGATAGCCCCGCGCGTCATTCCGAGGAGGCGAGCGAGACGGCTCGGGAGTGTCGGTTCAGCTCCATAGAGTGATCGCATCACGACCCACTCGGCGACGGTGACGTCCTTGCGAGCGAGCTTGGCTGCAAACGTATGCGAGACATGGTTCGAAACCGTTCGCAGCCAAAAGCCAAGGTGGCTCGACAGTTCGGACGCGGAGAGAGACGAAGACATGCTTCAGGCCTTTTTGTTTACTAGAAAACCAAAGACAGCTGATAGTTTCCTTGTCAACAAAATTCGCCCGGTGGAGGCGATCCGCCGCCCGATCCTGCCTGTCCGGCAAACCGCGAGTCGATTGCCAATCTTCACCGTGTTTGGTAGAAGGGCGCAAGAAATCAGCGCGGGCTCCGGCGGCGATGTCACCGGAGCCGGTGTTTTTGTGCATCCAACAGACAAAATTCTATAGAGGATACAACGGCTTGCAGGTTCTCGTTCGTGACAACAATGTCGATCAGGCTCTGAAGGCGCTCAAGAAAAAACTGCAGCGCGAGGGCGTTTTCCGCGAAATGAAGCTTCGCGGTCATTTCGAGAAACCATCTGAAAAGAGAGCGCGCGAGAAGGCTGAAGCCGTGCGCCGTGCCCGCAAGCTGGCCCGCAAGAAGCTGCAGCGCGAAGGCCTGTTGCCAAGTAAGCCCGCGGCTGCACGTGGCGGCCCTGCTGGCCGAGGCGGCGCTGGCGGCGGTCGTAGCGCTCCGGGTGCTGGCGGCGGCTCGGGTGCCGGTGGCGGTTTTCGCGGTGGCAATGGCGGCAGCGCCGGCTGAACCCGGACGCCGCGTTTAGGCTGGCTGTTTAAGGCTCGCGATTTCGCGAGCCTTTTTGTTTGGCCTTACTCACCTTTCGGCATCGTCCGCAGCTTATCGATCCAGCGGTCGAAGATCTCGAATGTTTGCGGATCGTGGATGGCGTGGCCGGCGCGCGGGATCGTTACGATTTCTTTCGGCTCGTTGGCGGCGACGAACAGGCGGCGTGCCATCTCCACGGGAATCACATCGTCGGCTTCGCCATGCACGATCAAGACAGGCACATGTACGTCGCCGATGCGCCCGATCGAATCGTATCGATCCTTGAGCAGCAGGTTGACCGGCAGCCACGGATAGAGTGCAGACGCCAGTTCTGCGATCGAGGTGTAGGGGCTATCCAGGATCAAGCCTGCCACGTTCTTTTGGGTTGCGACCTCTATTGCGACCCCAGTGCCGAGCGACTCGCCATAGAGAATGATGTCGGCCGGGGAAACGCCTTCTTTGCGCAGTTCATCGTAAGCAAGCTTTGCATCAGCGACGTTGGCTGCTTCCGACGGCGAACCCGTCGAACCGCTATAGCCGCGATAGGACATCATGAAGATGCCTCTACCCCTATCAAGATAATGCCGGATACTCTCGCTTCTGAATTCCAACGCGCCGCCGTTGCCGTGAAAGTAAAGCAGCGTTGGCTGGCCCGGTTTGGCTTTTCCGTACCAGGCGATGACTTTCTCGCCGTCCGGAGTGGCGATGATGCGTTCGGCGACGTCGGGCAGCCCGACGGCCGCAGGAGGCGTGCGCGCCGGTTCAGGAAAATAGATGAAGCGGCGCTGTGCGAAATACATATACGTCGCGACGGCAACGTAGAGAACGACAGCGGCAATGACGATGGATTTGAGCAAAGGGCGCCTCGGGCCGTGAGGGACGACGTCGTCGATGGTCAACGACTTAGCATCCTATCAGGCGCCGCGACGCACCAAATATCCGATGCGGTCGCCGTCGCGCTCGCGGATCGCTTCGAGAGCAGCGAAGATGTCGAGACCGTGCATCGGCACTCCCGTCTCCATTACAATCTGCTCGTTGAGACGTTGAAGCTCGTGGTAAATCGGTTCAGCCGTCTTATGCAACATCGCGACGACAGCGACGGTCTTCCTCGGCATGTTGGAGGGTACGCGCGGGAAGACCGACGAGAGTGTCTGCTTGGCGCTGTCCGATAGATAGGATGAGAAGCGGCCCAAAAGCGACACGAGCTTGATCGCCGAGGTTTCTTCGAAACGATAGTTATAGCGGTCCATCCACTCGAACAGCTTGTCCATCGTGAAGTCCTGGAGGCGGACGTTCGCCGTTTCACGATAGTCCTGCCATTCGGCGACAAGATCGAAGCTCGATTCCATATCGATGTCGGCGGGCGCGAAGGTCATCTCTGTTGCGACTCCGACGCGATCGAGGAAATCGCGATTCTTTCGAACGATGCTGGTCGGATAGGTCGGCATAATAAATTGCCCGGCGCTTGCCTGATTAAAGGCGAGACGAACAAGCTTCGAACAGAAAAGGTTACGCGTATCGTCGGCGCGCATTGAAAAATCATATAGAATGCGTTTGCCGCCGCGGACGCGCGAAGAGGCGACGTAATCATAAATCATTTTCGCAGCACGCGCTGCGAGTTCCGGATCGCGGTTCCGGTAAAGCACCGCGCGCACGATGTTGTGGTCGAGCGCCTTTGCGAGCGGATTGATGATCGCGCCGTCCTCGATCAGACTTTCGACCATCCAATGGTCGCCGACGTCGTCAATATACACGATGCCGATGTGGCTGAACTGACTGTCGACATCGCCGATGCGCGCGATTGCGGCGCTGTTGTGGGCGCGCCCCCGCACCAACACCACGTCGCCCGACTGGAATGAGACGGGGGTCGGCCCATGATAGAAGGCGTAATTGATCAGTGTATTGTTTTCGTTGCCGGTAAACCCGCGCAGCAGGTAGCCGCTGTCGCCCGGATTGGGATGACCGCTCGCAATTTCGCCGAGCATGTCGGAGACGTAGCGGAGCACGCGAAAGACGTTTCTGAAGCCCTGCACCGCCTCTTGGGTCATGAGGCCAAGCATCTCGTAGTGCGCCAGCTTTTCGCGCAGGCCAACGCGGAGATCGAAGAGGCGATACATCAGCGAGGGCGCTGCCTTGGCGATGCTCGCAACATCGTAATCGGCGAACCGGGCCTCCGCCGCCTGCTCGTAGATGTAGTTCAAGTTGCGTTCGAGAAGGGCGGCACTGGTCACTGGCGTGGCGGCCAGAATCTCGATGCGTTCGAGATCGTTTTCAAAAGACGAAGACACGACAGGAGCCAACACGCGGAACCTCGAGCACGGTATGATGCGCTTATATCAGACCAAGTTCGCTGTCGCGCTGGCGGCGCGGCGATGGCGGCTCAAGTGTTGCCGATGAGCCCCGACGGGCGCGACGCGAACTAATGCGCGAGGGCTTTAACAATCTCTTCGGTCATTTTCTTGGCATCGCCGAGCACCATGACGGTATTATCGCGATAAAAGACCGGATTATCGATGCCCGCGTAGCCCGAGGCTAGCGAGCGCTTGTTGAAGAACACCGTTCCGGCTTTCCAGACCTGAAGAACCGGCATCCCGTAAATCGGGGAAGTTTTGTCTTCCTCGGCGGCCGGATTAACCACGTCGTTGGCGCCGATGACGTAGACGGCGTCGGCCTGCGAAAATTCGCTGTTGATGTCCTCAAGCTCGAAGACTTCGTCGTAGGGGACGTTTGCTTCGGCCAGCAGGACGTTCATGTGACCGGGCATGCGGCCTGCCACCGGGTGGATGGCGTACTTGACCTCGACACCCTTCTTCTTCAGGGCGTCGGCCATTTCGCGAAGGGCATGCTGCGCCTGGGCGACGGCCATGCCATATCCCGGGACGATGATGACCTTCGAGGCGTTTCCGAGCACATAGGCGGCATCCTCGGCCGATCCGAGCTTAACGGGCTTCTGTTCGCCACCGCCAGAGGCGGCCGCCGTCTCGCCGCCGAAGCCGCCTGCGATAACCGACAAGAACTGCCGGTTCATGCCCTTGCACATGATATAGGACAGGATCGCGCCCGATGAGCCGACCAGCGCGCCAGTAATGATGAGCGCGACGTTGCCGAGCGTAAAGCCGATACCGGCGGCGGCCCAACCCGAATACGAGTTCAGCATCGAGACGACGACGGGCATGTCGGCGCCGCCGATCGGGATGATGATCAGAATACCGATCAAGAGAGAAAGGGCGACGATTAGCCAGAAGAGCCACGCGGAGCCGCCCGACTGAATGAAGCTGTAAATGACGAAGATCAGCAGTAGGCCTAAAGCGCCGTTCACGACATGGCGCATCGGCAGCAGGATCGGCTTGCCGGACATGCGGCCGGAAAGTTTGGCGAACGCGATGACCGAGCCCGTGAAGGTGATGGCGCCGATGGCAACGCCGAGCGCCATTTCAAAAAGGCTTCCGCCCTTGATGCCCAGCGCGGGCGCCGCGGGATCGACGAGAATGCCGAAGGCAGAGGGCGCATAGAGTGCGCTTGCCGCGACGAAAACGGCGGCCAGACCAACGAGCGAGTGAAACGCCGCGACAAGCTCCGGCATCATCGTCATCGGAATTTCGCGCGCCGTCTTGGCGCCGATAAAGCCGCCGATGCCGAGGCCGAGCAGGATCAATATCCAGGATGTCGCCGTCGGCGCCGCGAGGCCGAGCGTCGTCAGGATTGCGATCGTCATACCGATCATGCCGAAGAGGTTGCCCCGGCGGGACGATGCCGGGCTCGACAGGCCTCTTAGAGCCAAGATGAAAAGCACGCCCGCGGCGAGGTAGAACAGTGCGGCGACATTTGCGGACATTGGATCGTTCCCGGCCTAGTTCTTCTTGCTGCTTTTCAAATTCATCGGCGTGCGAGAGGCGGCATCAGCCGTCTTTCTTCACCGGCGCATCCTTCTTTTTGTACATCGAGAGCATTCTGTTGGTGACGAGGAAGCCGCCGAAGATATTTACCGAAGCCATCGTCAATGCGAGGAAACCGAAAACTTTGGCGACGGCGCTATCGGACGCCGTGAGCGAGACGCCAACGGCGAGCAAAGCGCCGACCACGATAACGGACGAGATCGCGTTCGTGACGCTCATCAGCGGGGTGTGGAGCGCCGGGGTCACGGACCAGACGACGTAGTAGCCGACGAACACTGCAATGACGAAGACCATGAACTCGTAAACCGATGGGCTGACGTGGCCGCCACCTTCCGTCGCAGCGAACGCGGACGTCGGCAAAAGCAGTGCCGCTGTCAACGCCAGAAGGAAAACGCGACCCATTAGCCCGAGCTCCCCTTCCCTCGACGGTGCGGGCCTGGTTTTGGGGTGACCGGACTGGCTTACAATTCCATTCGACATGGGCATTCTCATTTGGCGTCACCTAGTTTGCAGGGCGGTTTGAGCTCTACCCCACCCCTAATCCCCTACCGCAGGGGCAGGGGCTTAAGTCACCGTGTTCGTCGTTAGGTTCGGATGCACGAGCTGACCGCCCTTGGCGACGAGTGTGCCTTTGATCAACTCATCGTCCCAATTGATGGCCAGCGTCTTTTCCTTTTTGTCGATCATCGTTTCGAGGAACGCCAGCAGATTGCGGGCGTAAAGGCTCGACGCGTTGACCGCGATGGTGCCCGCGAGGTTGAGTGGCGCGAAAATCTTGACGCCGTTCGGCGTTTCGACGGTCTTGCCGGGCTCCGTCAGCTCGGTATTGCCGCCGCGCTCGGCAGCAAGATCGACGATCACAGCGCCTGGCTTCATGCTCTCGATCATCGCTCGGGTGATGAGCTTTGGCGCGGGGCGCCCGGGTATCAGGGCGGTCGTGATGACCAGATCCTGTGATTTGACGTGTTGCGCGATGAGTTCGGCTTGCTTCGCCTGATATTCGGCGCTCATCGGCTTCGCGTAGCCTGCAGCCGTCTGCGCCTGTTTGAACTCGTCGTCCTCGACGGCGATGAACTTGGCACCCAGGGATTGCACCTGCTCTTTGGTTGCAGGGCGAACGTCGGTCGCCGTTACCTGAGCACCGAGACGGCGCGCGGTTGCAATCGCCTGCAATCCGGCGACTCCGACGCCCATGATGAAGGCCTTCGCGGCAGGCACGGTGCCGGCGGGCGTCATCATCATCGGCAAAGCCTGCCCGAACATTGCCGCTCCATCGACCACCGCCTTGTATCCGGCGAGGTTTGCCTGGCTTGACAGCACGTCCATCGATTGAGCGCGTGTCGTACGGGGCATGAACTCCATCGAAAAGACCGTTGCACCGGTTCCGGCAAGCGCCGCCAGTGCGCCTCGATCCCCGTACGGGTCGATCATGCCGGCAACGATGGCGCCGGGCTTCAAGGCCGCGACCTCTTCCATGGCTGGGCGGCGCACGGACAGGAGAATGTCGGCGCCGTAGAGCGCTTCCGGCCGGGTTACGATTTCGGCACCCGCGGCACGATAGGCGTCATCGGAAAACCGCGATCTGGCGCCGGCACCCGACTCGATACGCACATTGGCGCCAAGTCCGATGAGTTTCTTCACCGTATCAGGCGAAACCGCGACGCGCGGCTCGTCCGCCGATTCACTGGTGACAGCTATCGTGACCATGTCTCAGCCCAATTGAAGCGATGTTCCCGGCCCCATAGCCGGGATCAAAAAGGGCAGACCCTACGGAGAGCCTGCCCTGCACGAATTCACTCGGATGGCCTGGGTGCGCCAGGCTCTAGACCAAGAAAAACTTCATGCCGGCAAGAAGAAGGACGACAAAAACGATGCCAATCTTCGTGAAGCGCAGAAACGCCGCGTACGTTCTTTCATGCTCGGCGTAGTCCATGGCCGGATGGCCCTTCGAAGTGTCGACACTCACGTTTCGTCTCCCCAGATGTGGATTATGAAAATTCTGGCCCAGGGTTGGTATCCCAAGAGGAGCTAAGCTTCAAGTCGTCGCAGCTCTTGACTTTTAGTCGGTGCGACGTTCCGACCAGCAGGTCCTCAACGCGATACCGGAGAATGGCGGCTCAAATCGCCACTTGGGTTCCGACCTCGACGACACGATCGGTTGGAATCTGGAAATACGTCGTTGCATCCTCGGCGCTGGCCGCAAGCGCGATGAACAGGCGCTCCTGCCAGCGCGGAAGCTCGGATTTTGGTGTCATCCGCAACGAGCGCCGGGACAGGAAAAACGAGGTCGCTCCAATATCGATATTGCAGTCTTTCCGGCGCGCGTGTTCGAGGATTTTCGGCACGCTGGGCGTTTCCATGAAACCATAGCGCGCAATGATCCGGATGAAGTGATCGGAGACCTTTTCGATTGAAATGCGCTCGTGCCGCGCGACTCGCGGCGTATCTTCGGTCCTGATGGACAGGAGAATATTCCGCTCGTGCGTCACCCGGTTGTGCTTCAGGTTGTGCATCATAGACGTCGGTGCGGCATAAGGGTCGCCGGTTAAAAATACGGCGGTTCCCGAAACGCGGTGCGGAGGTTTGGCTTCAAGCTTGCGGACGAGCCAGTCGAGGTCGGCCTCGTTGCGTTTGGTCAGCCTCGCCAGCAGGCGTGTTCCTCGCACCCATGTAAACATGATGATCGCGAGCATGCTGGCAATGACCAGCGGCACCCAACCGCCTTCGAGAAGCTTCAGAACGTTCGCCGAGAAGAATGCCTGCTCGATCAGCAGAAGCGGAATGACAACGAGAATCACTCGCCACAGGGGCCATTTCCAGCACTTCCAAATCACGAAGAAAGCCATCATCGTGTCGATGACCATCGCCGCGGTAACAGAAATGCCGTACGCCGCCGCGAGATTCGACGACGTCCTGAACACGAAAATGACGATTAGGACCATCAAGAACAGCAGCCAGTTGACGCGGGGCATGTAAATCTGGCCGGCCATGCTTTCCGAGGTATGCCGGATTTCGAAGCGCGGAACGAGACCAAGCTGGATGGCCTGCCGTGTCAGTGAGAACGCTCCGGTGATCACGGCCTGACTCGCAATGACGGTTGCGAAGGTCGACAGAATGAGCATCGGGATCAGCGCAAAATCGGGATACAAGCGATAAAACGGATTTTCGACGGCGTTTGCATCGTTCATCACGAGTGCGCCCTGGCCGAAATAGTTCAGCACCAGGCAAGGCATCACGAAGTAAAGCCATGACACCGCGATCGGACGGCGCCCGAAATGGCCGAGGTCGGCGTAGAGCGCCTCGGCGCCGGTACATGCCAGAAACACAAGTCCCATCACGGTCAAGCCAAGCACGCCGTGCTCGTAAATAAACAGTATTGCGTAAAGCGGATTGAGAGCCAGCAGGACGTGGAGGTTGTCGGCGATGTGCGCCAGGCCACCAAGCCCCAGCACCGCGAACCAAACGACCATCACAGGACCAAAGAAACGCGCGACACTGTCGGTCCCGCGCGATTGCATCCAAAATAAGCCCGTTAGGACGAGCAATCCGATCGGAATGACCGCGGGCTCCAGCTCGGGCGTGATGAGGGTCAGACCTTCGACGGCAGACAGCACAGAGATCGCCGGCGTGATGACGGCGTCACCGTAAAAAAACGATGCTCCGGCGATGCCGAGGGCGCCGAGGAGCGGCGCGCTTCGCCGGGCGACCGACTGGCCGAGAGCCATCAGCGCGAACATGCCGCCTTCGCCGTTGTTGTCGGCGCGCAGCAGGAGCAGGACGTACTTCATCGTCACGACGAAGGTCATGCTCCAAAAAATCAGCGATAGGACACCGAGAGTGGCCTCAGCGACCGTGCCGCCGTGTGAGGCAGCAGTGATCGCTTCCTTGAAGGCGTAAAGCGGGCTCGTTCCGATATCGCCGAAGACGACACCGACCGAGCCTAGCGCCAAAGCCCAGAAATTCTTGCTGTCCTGCCCCTCCCCGGCGCCGAATTCGGCGGCTTGGAAGGAGGCCTGCGGCTGTGCCATTCAGGCACCTCAAGCTGTCGACAAGCTGCAACGCAGCAAAAGTGGCGGGTGTCTACTCCCACATACCAACGATTGGAAGCGGCAAAATCGACATCCGGCCTCCTGCGACGGGTTGACAATACCGCCGCGACCAGATTCGGGAGCGTCTTTCCATCGTTTTTTGGCGAGCGTGCCTAATCTGCACTCACGACATCGTTTCCAGCTCGTCGATCATGCCTTCGATGACACGCAACCCTTTTTTCCAAAACTCGGGATCCCGTGCATCGAGACCGAACGGAGCGAGAAGATCAGAATGGTGCTTCGATCCTCCTGCTTTCAATAGGTCAAAATACTTTGCGACGAAGCCAGGATGTGCCTCGGCATAGAGGCCGTAGAGCGAATTTACGAGGCAATCGCCGAAGGCATAGGCATAAACGTAGAACGGCGAATGGATGAAATGGGGGATATAAGTCCAGAAGACCTCGTATCCCGGCTTCAGCTCGATCGCCGGTCCTAAGCTCTCGGCCTGGACATCGAGCCAGATCGCGTTGAGACGGTCGGCAGTCAGCTCGCCCTTGCGGCGCTCCTCGTGGACTTTGCGCTCGAAGGTATAAAACGCGATCTGGCGCACGACGGTGTTGAGCATGTCCTCCACCTTCGCGGCGATCATCGCCTTCTTCTCGCGCTTGTCCTTCGTCTCGGCGAGGATGGCTCTGAAGGTCAGCATCTCGCCGAAAACAGAAGCGGTCTCGGCAAGCGTCAGCGGCGTCGGCGCAAGCAGCGGTCCTTGTGCGCGCGCAAGCCATTGATGCACGCCGTGGCCAAGCTCATGGGCGAGCGTCATCACATCGCGCGGCTTGCCGAGATAATTCATCATCACATAGGGGTGCACCGACGGTACCGTTGAAGCGGAAAACGCGCCTGGCGCCTTTCCGGGTTTCACGGGCGCATCGATCCACCTCTTGTCGAAGAACTGCTTGGCGATCGTCGCCATCTCGGGAGCGAAGGCGCCGTAGGCATCGAGCACGATCTTTTGCGCGTCCGCCCAGCTGATGGTCCGTTCCGGCTTATCGGGAAGCGGGGCGTTGCGGTCCCATGACGCCAACTTCTCTTTTCCGAGCCATTTGGCTTTGATCGCGTAGTAGCGATGAGACAGTCGCGGATAAGCTTCGCGCACACTCGACACGAGGGCATCGACGACGGGTGCTTCGACGCGGTTCGCGAGGTGCCGGCTGTCAGCGACGTCTTTGAAGTTGCGCCAGCGATCCGAAATTTCCTTGTCCTTTGCCAGCGTGTTCGTGATGAGCGTGAACAACGGCAAATTCGCCTTGAAGACTTTACTCAAGGCTTCGGATGCAGCTTTGCGCTTTTTCTCGTCGGAATCGGACAAGAAGTTCAGCGTCGGTTCAAGCGTCAAAGGTTCCTTCTCGCCTTCGACATCGAACTTCAGAGCCGACATCGTCTCGTCGAAGAGCCGGTTCCACGCACCGCGGCTGGTCTGCGACTTTTCGGCGAACAGGCGCTCAAGTTTTTCGTCAAGCTGGTGCGGCTTTTCCTTACGCAGATCGTCCAGCCAGGGCTTGTAGCGCTTGAGTTCTGCGCCCTTTACGGCAGCGTCCATCGTCGCGTCGTCGATCTGGTTGAGTTCGAGTTCAAAGAAAATGAGATCTGTGTATATCTTGGTCAGCGCTTCGGAGACGTCACCATTGAACTTGGCACGCGCGGGGTCCGTTTGATCGAGGACATAGTAGAGGCCGGAATAGGAGCCGAGCTTCCCAACCAAATCCGATAATTTCTCGTAATCCTTGATCGCGTCGATCAGCCTGCCATCTTTGGCTAGCACGGCAAGTCGACCTTGATATTCGGATTTTATGCGCTGTGCTTCTTCCGCGGCGATCTTGAGATCGCGTTGAACCTCGGGAGCGTCGGGCGACGCATAGAGATCGCTCAGATCCCATTCGGGCATGGCGCCCAACGACGCTACTTTCGCCTCGTGACCGGTCCCGGCTTCGGCCGATGTATTTGATTTTAAAGACGAGTCGCGGCGCATCAGATCCCTTTCCAGTACCGGCGGTGAAAAACGCCGCGAGCGTTATCACAAATCAAGCGTGCAGCAAATTTGGGACGGGCGGGGATGTCCGCAAGATGGGCAGAATGGCACCCCCCGCCGATCTAAAACTGTTCCGTCATAACAACCGGCAGGCGTGACCGCACGAACCCGAGGGTGTATTGCGCTTTTCCAGGTATCTAAAAAATGTGCCACGCAGAAACTTTCCATTTACTCATCTGGGGCACTCTCGGGCCTGTTGCGTAATCTGCCGGTCACCAAATGTCAGAAGCTGGGTCACTTCCAGCCTCCATGCGTTCCGGACGGCAGTCTGTATCAGTAAATGTAAAGTTGCGTGCCCATGTCCAAGCGTGTTCTGATCGTCGATGACGATCCTGCCCAACGGCGTATTCTCGAAGAGACGATCAAGCGTTTCGGCTTCGAAACCAAGACGTGCGGTTCGGGCGAGCAAGCGCTCCAAATCCTCGAAGCCAGCGACCGCGAGCAGATTGCTCTTGTCCTTCTCGACCTCGTGATGCCGGGCGTTGACGGTATGGCCGTCCTTGAACGCGTGGGTCACGCTCAGAACATGCCGCCGATCATCGTGCAGACGGCGCACGGCTCCATCGAAACGGCCATCAACGCAATGCGTCGCGGCGCCGTCGATTTCGTCGTCAAGCCGGCGTCGCCGGAGCGGCTCGAAGTTTCGATGAAAAGCGCTTTGAAGATCGAAGCTCTCGCGGGCGAGATCAATCGCATCAAAAAGAAGGTCGAGGGGACGCTGACGTTCAACGACCTCGTAATGCGCGGCGAAGCCATGGCTCGCGTCATCGCGCTCGGAAAGCGTGCAGCCGCTTCAAACATTCCGGTACTGATCGAAGGCGAAAGCGGTGTTGGCAAAGAACTGATCGCCCGCGCTATTCAGGGCGAAAGCGATCGTGCGGGGCGGCCGTTCATCACCGTCAACTGCGGCGCCATTCCGGAGAACCTCGTCGAAAGCATTCTTTTCGGTCATGAGAAAGGAGCTTTCACGGGCGCCGTCGACAAGCGGATCGGAAAATTCCAGGAAGCTGATGGCGGGACGCTCTTTCTCGATGAAGTCGGAGAATTGCCGCTTGATGCCCAGGTGAAGCTGCTTCGTGCGCTTCAGGAGGGCGAAATTGATCCCATCGGCTCGAAGAAGCCCGTGAAAGTCAACTTCCGCCTGATCTCTGCTACGAACCGCGATATGATCCAGCAGGTCAAGGACGGCAAGTTCCGTGAGGATCTCTATTATCGTCTGAACGTCTTCCCGATTTTCGTGGCGCCGCTCCGCGAGCGCATCGATGACGTTCCCGAGTTAGCGCGTCATTTCGCAGCTCGTTTCGCCGCTGAGGAAGGCAAGCGGGTCGCTGCGATTTCCGAACGGGCGATGGCGCTCCTGCAAGCCTACTCGTGGCCGGGCAATGTGCGTCAGCTGGAAAATACGATCTTTCGGGCGGTTGTTCTTGCTGACGGTCCGGAACTCACCGTCGCGGAATTCCCGCAGATTGCCGCACACGTCGATGGTTTCGAAACGGAAATTCCGGCTGCGCCAACGGTCGTACAGAAACAGCCGGCCTACACCGGACCCGCGCTTATCGGCGCCGAGAAGACAGTGCCGCATACTGTCGAGATGAAGCCATCTCCATCGGGCAGCACGCTTGGCATTCAGGCCGTTGCCGAGGACGGGGAAATTCGTTCGCTCGAAGCGATCGAAGCCGATATGATCCGCCTGGCGCTCGGCCGCTATCGCGGACATATGACGGAAGTCGCAAAACGGTTGAACATTGGCCGCTCGACGCTTTACCGTAAGATGCAGGAATACGGCCTCGAACCGCGGCCGAACTGAGGTCCCATCCGCGTTGCAGCGCGGAGAGGATTGTGCGCATTGGGTGCGGTGGGGCGGCCGTGCGCAACTGGAGAGCATCCGTCCCACCACCAGACTTCCCTTTGGGTTGGCGTTATTCGCCGGCCTGAAAAGCGAGAGCGAGCCCCTTTCGCCCTCGGCGCAAAAGCCTCGGCTGCATCCGGGGCTTTTGCATTTTCGACAAAAGCACCCTGAACCAATTGGATGCTCACGGCGTTGGTGTCACAGGCAGCAACACTTTCGCCATAGCTTCGTGCAATACAGATATGGTTTGCATGGTCTGGCCAAAAGCCAAATCGGCATCTAGTGTTGAGATACGCCAGCTTTGGCGGGCGAGCGGAAGGTATAATTCGTAATGCGGGCGACTCGCGTTTTGGCGGTTGGCTTGATGCTGACCTGCAGTTCTATTTCTCATTCATACGCGGCCAACTCGGAAAACTCCTCGTCAGGTATCGATCCCGGGCAGACGGCCATGCGCCCGGAAACGGGGGCAGACACGGCCATACCGGCGGAAACATCGCCCCCACCGTCAACATCGGCCTCGGAAGCTGCTCCGGCAGACAGCGCGGCCACACCTCCGAAAGTCGTCGCCGTCGACGATCTCGTTTATCTGCAGATCGGGCGCTATCTCGATGCACACAAGAAAAAATTTGCATCGACCGACGCCGCCGACCGCGAAGCGTTGAAAAACTTCTACGGCTCGCGCATGGGCGCAACGCTTTGGGTCGACAAGAACGGCTATACGGCGGACGCTAAAAACCTCATCGATGCCTTGAAGGACGCCGACAATTGGGGCTTGCGATCCTCAGACTATAAAATTCCGACCCTGAAACGGTCAGCCTCGGGCGATTATAGCCTCGACGATCTCACAGATGCCGAGACGCAGCTTTCTGTGGACGCGTTGGCATATGCGCGAGATGCGCACGGTGGGCGAATTCCAAATCCAACCGATCAGCTTTCAGGCTACATCGACCGGAAGCCGACTTTTATCGAGCCACGCATCGCCATCAATGCTCTGGCGACGGCGATCGATAAGGGCGCGTATCTCAGGTCCCTTCAGCCCCAGAACAAGCAGTTCGAACTGCTTCGTCAGAAGTTGCTGGCACTGCGTGCGGGTAAAGATGGCGAAGCGATCAATATTCCGCCTGGCCCAAATCTGATGCCGGGCAAGAGCAATCCGCAGATCGCGCTCGTCAGAAAGGCGCTCAAGGTTTCTGCGCCATCGGTACAGGCTGACGGCAAGCCAGCAGATGCCACCTACTACGATGACGAACTTGCACGCGCGGTTAAGGCCTATAAGGAACAAAAAAATATTCGCCCGATCACGCCGACGATCACGATGGCATTGCGGCGCTCGCTGAACCGTGGCGACGGCATTAGCGAATGGAAGCTGCTCGCCAACATGGAAGAATGGCGGTGGATGCCGGAAGACCTCGGGAAAATTTATGTCACGGTCAACATTCCGGATTTCAGCGTTCGTCTTGTCAAAGATGGAGAGGTTCTTTTCGACGAGCGTATCGTTGCCGGAAGCGTCAACAGGCAGACGCCCATTTTCTCGGATCTGATGCGCACCGTGGTTTTCCAGCCGCGATGGAACGTTCCGGATTCGATCAAGATCAAAGAATTGCTTCCAGGCCTCCGCGCAGGCGGCAATCCTCTACGGCGCCAAGGGCTTGTGATGGAGCGTAACGGACGGCGCGTGAATGCTTGGGACATTAATTGGTACCGGACCGACATCCGGTATTTCAATGTCTATCAGCCGCCGGGCGGGGGAAATGCGCTCGGCGTCGTCAAATTCCTCTTTCCGAACAAGCATGCTGTTTATTTGCACGATACGCCGAGCAAGAGCCTGTTCAAGAATAGCGTTCGCGCCTTTAGCCACGGTTGCATGCGTGTACGCAATCCGGTCCACCTCGCTGAGCTTATCATGAATGAGGACAAGGGCTGGGATAAGAGCAAGGTGGATAGTCTCGTGACGAAGGGGCCAGAGGAGAACGAGGTTTCGCTCGATCATCCGATTCCCGTTCACATCACGTACTTCACAGCCCGCGTCGATAACGATGGAGAAATCGAAAGCTTCAACGATATCTACGGCCATGAGAAACGCATCACGCTTGCGCTGCAGGGCAAGTGGAACCAGATCGTGAAAACCAAGGAGCCGAAGATTACGCCCGACGATATCGGGTTCGACGAATATGCCGACAGCCGACGTCGCGACGACAATTGGTTTGGCGACGACGACGATGATGATTATCGTGGTCGCGGGCGCCGTCACAAGCACTACGACGGCGGCCTCAATCACTTCTTCCAGCAGGTTTTGGGCGGCGGCTTCTGAGCGCCATAACCCTATGACCAAACCCAGCCGGCCGACGCCTTCGGCCGGCTTTTTTTTAAACTTGAGCACTCGCGCCCTTTTATCGCCCCTTCCCCGTCGTTAGTTGCCCACATCGCATAGTTACTGCCTCTTAAGGGTTTGGGGGTTAACCAGTTCAGACCGGGCATTGTCGGCCCCAGTCGGGCTCGGGGAATACTTGCGTAGGGACGGGGGAATTAGGTGTCGCTTCGCCGCTCAGGCGTCTTGTCGGGTTTTGCTGCACTTGCCGCGGCGGTGTGCCTGCATGCCGACAACATCACGGCGGCCAGCCAGCCGAACGAGCGCACGATCTCGCTCTATCATATTCATACGCACGAACGACTGACGATCGTCTACAAGCGGAATGGCAAGTACATTCCCGAGGCGATGGCCAAGATCAACTATATTATGCGCGACTGGCGCAAGAACAAAGTCAAGGCAATCGATCCCAAGACGATCGATCTTGCCTGGGAAATGCACGAAGAACTCGGTTCGAAAGAACCTATCAACATCATCTGCGGCTATCGCACGGCCACGACGAACGAAATGCTCCGCCATACTCGTGGCGGTCAGGCCAAGTTCAGCCAGCACATCCTCGGTAAAGCCATCGACATCACGTTCCCCGACGTTCCGCTGAAGAAAATGCGCTATTCGGCGCTCATTCGGGAACGCGGAGGCGTTGGATACTATCCGACCTCGGGCATCCCGTTCGTGCACGTTGACAGCGGGCGCGTCAGAATGTGGCCGCGCATGCCGCGCATGGAGCTGGCCTTGCTTTTTCCCAACGGCCATTCGAAATATATTCCGGCTGACGGACGGCCGATCACGCCCGCCGACGTGAAAGTCGCACAAAGCAAGTTTCACGAACTTGCAACGCAGGTCGCTGAATTCTTCCGCAATCGAGTGGTCCCCGGCTCGTCGCGCACTATGGTTGCTTCGGCACGGATCGGACCGACAAAACATTTGTCCGTGGTCGCTTCGCTCGGAGGCTCGACGCGTCGTAACATCAATCTGACGACGGAGCCGAATAGAACTCCGGTGAGCGATCCTAAACCTTTCGCAGCTGCCCGCCTTGCCTCCTACACGCCCGACGACGACGCTGCGGCTCCTCATCTGATCTCGGCCCCACGGCTCGTTGATCGGGGTTCTCGACTTGCGCCAGGTCTATCCAGCTTTGACCGCAGCAAACTCGACGCGCTGGCAGAAACCGCCGCATCGACACCAATTCCTGAACTCCTATCTGGCCCGAAGCCCGCGGTCCGGCCGCAAAGAGCCCTCGCTGCAGCTGCGCTAGCGGAAACCCGTCGACCGCGCTCGCAGCCAACAGCGCGCGTCGCGAGCCTCGATCCCGCAGTGGCCGCCAGCGTTTCGGATATGAGCCCGGATGCGCTTGGCAATGGCTGGGCAGAAGCCCCCGCATTCGACGAGGACCATCCGGAAGAACTCGCCTATCGGCCGTTCCCTTTGGCGCCAATCATGACTGACAATGCAGCTTTGCGCGACGCTCCTCTAGTCGATCTGCGGAAGCCGGACGTGGCGGCAACGCTCGATGCTCTTGACGACGACGGAGCCATTCCACCAATGAAATTCCGTCCCGGCAGGCAGATCGCCGAAGAAATGTGGGCGGAGCAGTTCCAGGGCAAAGCCGTGCACATCGAAGCGTTGAACGAACTCAACGCGCCAACCGCACCGGCGACTGGAATCGCTAGCCGTGCGGTACAAACCAGCGCCCGCTGAGCTTTCACAACGACCGGATTTAGCTCGGCTAGGCTTATGCCTGCGTTGCCGTAACGCCTCGCTTCTGAGAGGCTTGTCCCGCCGCCGCAATGAGCTTCGAAAGGGCGAGAAAATCGTCGCGGCGGGGGCTCGAACGCCGCCAAGCCAAGCCGATCGCGCGCGAGGGTTCGGGATCGACAAAGCGGATCACCTTAATCTCCCGGCTTCGGGCCTCGACCCCCAGGCAGATCTCGGGCAACAGGGTGATGCCGAACCCCGCGGACACCATCTCGACAATCGTCGAAAGGCTGGAAGCTCCGAACGTATTGACGGCATCGACCTGTTGCAGGCTGCAGTAGGTGAGCGCCTGATCCCGGAGGCAATGGCCTTCCTCCAGAAGCAGCAGCCGGTCGCCTTCGACCATGTCGCGCGTGGCGCGAACCCGGCCTGAAAGCTTTTTCCCTTTCGGAACAGCGAGCAAAAAGCGATCGTCGAAGATCGAGAGCGTCTCAATGTCGGAATTTTTAATCGGCAACGCCAGCAGCAAGACGTCTAGCTTACCTCCGACCAGTTCGTCAGTCAGCAGCTGCGTCTGGGTTTCTCGAACGTGAAGCTCGAGATCTGGATATTTTTCCTTCAGCAGCGGCAGGAGCGGCGGCAACAAATACGGGGCAATCGATGGAATAACGCCGAGACGCAAAGTGCCCGAGAGAATGCCTCCGGCGTGCTGCGCGTAATCGACGAGGTTGCGCACGTCGTTTAGCAGACGCTGTGCACGCGTGGCGATTTCCTCGCCCTTTGGCGTCAACTTGATGCCGCTCCGGGTGCGCTCGACGAGCGCGATGCCCAACGAAGCTTCGAGATCCTGAATTTGCATCGATAACGCCGGCTGCGTCACAGCGCAGGCATCCGCCGCCCGGCCGAAATGCTGCTCTCGTGCCAACGCATCGAAGTAGCGCAATTGCTTGAGAGTGACGTGGGCCATCAGCGTGTCTAATGTCTAAGGCAAGAAATGACGATTTGTGCTTATCGCATTCCTCCATTACGTTGCCAACCATCGGCTGCGCGGAAGGCCATCACTTTTCCGAGTGCAGCCCATCAGAAGGCAGTCGCAAGACTGCCGTTCAGCGCCGCTTGTTCCTAGCGCCGAATGGGAATGAGCGGCGCTGCTTCGTTTAGACCGACAGAATTAGGACCGCTCCGGGGATGCCAAAGCGGTCCTCACACATGTACGGTCAGAGTTTTTCGGTTGTGCTCGGCGCGCTTATTCAGCCGCAATCATCGCATCGACGACGTGTTCCGAGGGCGGCTCATCCAGCATGCCGAGCGCGTGCATATAGACTTCCAGGATACTTTCCTCTTCCTGGCGCTCCTGGTTCGATTTCTTGCGCAGGCGCACGATCTGGCGAAGCGCCTTGACGTCGAAACCGACGGCCTTGGCTTCCGTGTACTTGTCACGGATGTCGCTTGCGAGCTGCTTCTTTTCCTCTTCGAGGCGTTCGATCTGCTCGACGAACTGCCGCAATTGGTTTTGCGCCGAGGCCTGAAGCGTACTCATGAAAGCTCCTTGCTGATATCAGTCTGCGGCCGAAGCTATCGGCGCGTTGCATCGCCAGCAAGGCGAGGAAAGGCCTAATCCCCAACGGTAAGTTCGATCAAACGCTTGACGTTACAAACGTCGCACACCGAATCACGATGCTGATGACGATATGAAAGCGCGCATGTTGCACACTTCCATTGTATCCTGGCCGGTCCGTAAATGTCCGGCGAAGGGCGGAACCAGGACGGAACGGGAAAGCGATTGTCCCGCGTCTCGCACGTGAGCTTGCCCGGGATGACAATTGGAGCGTCACGATATGGGAACCGCCGGTTCGCCGGTTAGTGTGCTTGCGGCTTCGATTTCTCGAATTGCGCCTGCTGATCGGCCGTCGCGTCCTTCTGATATTTAGCTTGCCACTCGCGATACGGCATTCCGTAGACGATCTCGCGGGACTCGTCCTTGGACAACTCCAGCCCTTTCGCGGCTGCCGCTTCGGCAACCCAATTGGACAAACAGTTCCGGCAAAATCCGGCGAGGTTCATCAAGTCGATATTCTGCACGTCGGTCCGTCCACGCAAATGTTCCACGAGACGCCGGAAAGCCGCCGCTTCCAGTTCGAGAGTTGTCTGGGCATCGAATGTTTTCATTCCGGCCTCCATGCAGAAACCTGTCCGGGCAAATGCGCCGCCATTTCCTTTAAATAAGCGTCTGGAAATGCCGCCGCCAGGGCGGGACGTCCGCTTTAAGCCCTGCGGCCTCTCATGCCTTGACGCGCGGAAGGCGATTGCGCAAACCAAACCCCCAATAACCGAGACCGGCCGAGGACGCGACATGGCAGACGGGACGAACGGCAGCGTTCGCAAAACTTTGAGCGCGCTGTTTGAAGCGGCTTATAGCACCGCCCATCCCTCGACCTGCCTGCCGCCGCACCTGCCGCGCGTGCCGGAAGGCGGCCATATCATCGTCATCGGCGCAGGCAAAGGCTCCGCTGCAATGGCTGTCGCGGCTGAGGAGCACTACATCGCAACCGGCCAAGCGGACAGAATTTCTGGCCTGATTTCTACCCGTCACGGGTTCGGGTTGCCGACGAAGATCATCAAGATCCTGGAGGCCGGACATCCGGTCCCTGATGCCAATTCCGTCGAAGGTGCGCGGAAAGCCATTGCGCTGGCGAAAAGCGCTGGCCCGAACGATCTCGTTCTTTGTCTGTTGTCGGGCGGCGCGTCGGCGATCTGGGCGGCACCGGTTTCGGGTGTCAGTTTCGAAGCCAAGCAGGCGTTGACCAAACAGCTTCTGAGATCGGGTGCGCCGATCTCAGAAATGAATTGCGTACGCAAGCACATCTCACAGATTAAAGGCGGCAAGCTCGCAGCCGCCGTTTATCCGGCGCGGCTGCTGACACTCTCGATATCGGACGTGCCGGGCGACAATCCGGATGAAATCGGCTCGGGTCCAACCGTCGCCGACCGTTCGACGCTTGCGGACGCGCGCGCGGTGCTCGAAAAATGGAAGATTACGCCGTCGTCCGAGATCGCGCAGGCCTTGGCTGATCCGCAAAACGAAACGGTGAAGGCGGGCGATCCGAAACTCGCCAATTCGCAGTACGAGATTGTTGCCGCTCCGAAGGCGTCGATCGATGCTGGGGGCCGGATCGCCAGTGAACTCGGCTACCGCGTCGTTTTTCTCGGCGACGATCTTGAAGGCGAAGCGCGGGATGTCGCCCGCAAACACGCGGAGATGGCGCTTGAGGCCAAACGGAAAGGCGAAAAGGTCGCGATCATGTCGGGCGGGGAGTTGACCGTCACCGTGCGCGGGAACGGCTCCGGCGGCCCAAACCAGGAATATGCGCTCGGTCTTGCGATCGCGCTCAACGGCACGCCCGGAATCGCGGGTCTCGCAGGTGATACCGACGGCATCGACGGTGGCGGCGGCAACGCGGGCGATCCTGCTGGCGCAATGGTGTTCTCAGACACATTGAAGCGGGCCGAGGCGCACAACCTCAATGCTGCCAGGATGCTGGAGAACAACGACTCAACGGGCTTCTTTCGCCCCATTGGCGATCTCATCCTGTGTGGTCCAACGCAGACCAACGTCAACGATTTCCGGGTCATTCTCGTCGACCCGTAGACCGGGGGTGGTATCGGCTCGCCAAGCGGCGTTGCCTCGGGGGTGCCACATGCAGACGGAGGGCAGCCGTGCCGTCACATTTCAATTTGCGCGCGGGTGCGCATCCAGGGGCGTTGTTCGTAAGTTTGCTACTTTGGACGACCGCTGCGCACGCCGACCTTAAGCTTTGCAACGCGACTTCAAGCCGGGTCGGCGTGGCAATCGGCTATCAGGACAAGTCCGGATGGGCGACGGAAGGATGGTGGAATATCGCTTCGCAGACATGCGAAACGCTTTTGAAAGGTGCGCTGCCGAGCCGCTTCGTCTACGTGCATGCGATCGATTACGATCGCGGCGGCGAATGGGGCGGCAAAAGCAACATGTGCACTGCCGACAAGTCCTTTGCGATCCGGGGGGTTCAGGATTGTGAAAAACGCGGATATAAGCGCACGGGATTTTTTGAAGTCGACACCGGAGAGGCGAAGGAATGGACGATCCGCCTCACTGATCCGGGGCAAGGAAAAGCGGAAAAATGAGACGTAACCGGCGGGTCAAGATCGTAGCAACGCTTGGCCCCGCGTCAGCCGCTCCGGAGATGGTGGAGCGCCTTTTCATCGCGGGCGTCGATGTTTTCCGCATCAACATGAGCCACTCGACGCACGATGGCTCGAAGGCTCTCTATAACACCGTGCGTGCGTGCGCCGCGCGCCATCGCCATCCGATCGGCATCCTCGCGGATTTGCAAGGGCCGAAGTTTCGCATCGGCAATTTCGAAACGGGACGCGTTCAGGTCAAAACCGGCTCAATCTTCAAATTCGATCGCGACGAGACGCTTGGCACAAGCGAGCGTGTCTATCTCCCGCATCCGCAAATCTTCGAGGCGATCAAACCCGGCCACATGCTGGTGCTCGACGACGGCAAGCTCCGGATGCGCGTCGTCGAAACGTCGAAGGTACAAATTCATGCCGAGGTCACGACCGGGGGCATGCTGGCGAGCCGAAAGGGCATTTCGATGCCCGATACTCTGCTGCCGATCAGTCCTCTGACGGAAAAAGACAAGGCGGATCTTGCGCACGCGTTGAAACTCGGAGTCGATTGGGTTGCGCTGTCATTCGTGCAGCGCGCCGAAGACATTTACGAGGTTCGCAATCTCATCGGTACCCGCGCCGCGATTTTATCGAAGATCGAAAAACCGTCGGCTGTTGCCGATCTTGAAAATGTCATTGCGGCCTCCGATGCTATCATGGTTGCGCGCGGCGATCTCGGCGTCGAGATGCCAGTCGAAAAAGTACCGGGCATTCAGAAGAAGATGACGCGCATGGCGCGGGCGGCCGGCAAGCCGGTGATCATCGCGACGCAGATGCTTGAGAGCATGATTTCGTCGCCGATGCCGACGCGCGCGGAGGTCTCCGACGTCGCCAACGCAGTGTTCGATGGCGCCGACGCGATCATGCTGTCGGCGGAAAGCGCCGTCGGGCAGTACCCGGTCGAAGCCATCCAGACGATGGACAAGATCGCAATCGAGGTCGAGCACGATCCAATTTACGAGGCGATGCTCTACGCCACTCAAACGGAGCCGCAGCCGACGGGCGCCGACGCCATCGCCGCCGCGGCTTCCGCGATTGCTGACACCGTCCAACTTGGCGCTATCGTCTGCTATACCGCGACGGGATCGACGGTGCTGCGCGTTACCCGTGAGCGTCCCGGCATTCCTGTGATTGGCTTGACGCCGATTGAATCGACCGCGCGGCGTCTCTCGCTCGTCTGGGGCGTGCAGACGATCCTGACCGGCGACCCGGAAAATCTTTCGCATATGGTTCGCAAAGCATGCCGGATTGCATTCGAGGAAGGATTGGTGAAAGCGCGCGAGGGTGTGCTGATCACAGCAGGTATTCCGCTTGGCAGTCCTGGCGCGACGAACATGATCCGTATTGCGTTCGTCGATGAATCCGGCGCGCCGATCGCCGAAGAAGTTTAGCTTTAGAGATTGATGTTTTGGGGATTAGAGACTGAGGCCGTCCTTGGATCGATTTCCGGGGCGGCGCACGGAGGCCGCCGTGAGCAACGATCTGGGCCTAACGACCTATCCGCCGCTCGATACTTTGAAGAGCGCCGCTGACGAGGTGTGGCTGGTCGACGGTCCGGCGATCCGGTTCGGACCTCCGGGGCTCAAGATGCCGTTTCCGACGCGAATGACGATTATCCGCGTCGGCTCGCAGGATCTCTTTGTGCATTCGCCGACGAAGCTCACCCCCGAGCTTATGGCGCAAGTCGCCAAGCTGGGCTTGCCGCGCTGGATTGTCTCGCCAAACAGGCTTCACTACTGGTGGATTCCCGATTGGAAAGCAGCGTTTCCCGAGGCCGAAGCGTACCTGGCGCCACGCGTTGTCGATCAGGCTGGGACGCGCATCGACTTCACCCATTCGAACCTCGATCGCGACCGGGGTTATCCGTGGGACGACGCCATTGCGACTCTGCCGGTGACCAGCAGCTATATGACTGAAGTCGTCTTCTTCCATCGGCCGAGCCGTACGTTGGTGCTGACCGACCTTATCGAGAACTTCGAGCCGAAAAAGCTGTCGCTGGGAATGCGGTTACTCTCTTGGCTCGGTGGCTGCCTCGATCCTAATGGCAGCATGCCGCGCGACATGCGGCTGACTTTTCGTCACCGAAAGCCGGAGCTTCGGGCGGCGGTCGAGACAATGATCTCATGGGGTCCGGAGCGGATCATTCTTGCTCACGGCCGCTGGTACGAGCGCAACGGGACGAAAGAACTCCGGCGCGCATTCGGGTGGGCGCATTCGGATGCCGAAGCAAAGCGGGAGGCAGGCTAAATCCCCTGGCCTTCGACTTCCTTCTTGAGTTTGTCGCGCGCCGTCTTGGCGCCTTCGATGTTGGGGTGAACTTTCAGGAGCTGATCGTAGATTTCGAGCGCAGCTTTCTTCTCGCCCATCAGCGTCAGAATCTTGGCCATGCCGTCGAGGGCGCGGAAGTGATTGGGATCAAGCGCGAGTGCCCGGCGCAGATCTCCCAGCGCCGCAGGATAATTATTCAGCCGGTATTCGACATAGCCGCGATGGCTCCAGGCCTCGGCGTAGTCGGGCGCGAGATCGACGGCGGCATCGAGCAAGGGCAGCGCCTTATCATTCTCGTTCTTCGATGAGAAAAGCTCGGCACGGTCGATTAGAAGGTTGACGGTATCGCCGCCGGAGAGCCGCCACAGCCGTTCGATTGCGGCACCGATTTCGCCCGCTTGGCGATGGTCGTCCGTCGTTGCCAGAAAGGCGTAGAGGTTGTTCAGGGTTTTCGTCGCTTCTTCCGGCGTTTTGGGCCACGGCAGGCCCATCATGCCAGGCTCACCGTGCTGAACCGTATTCGGCGGTGGCGCTGGAGGCGGCGACGGAGCGCGTTTCGGCGTGGGAGCCGGCGCCGGGGCAGGCTGCTCGGGAAACGGCTGGGTTTTCAGAAGCTCGTCATCGGCCAGCGCCGGCAGGGTGCCTGCGGCAAGGGCAAGAACGGCCACGATAATGCGCGTGCAAAATCTCATGCGCCGACCCTAATCGAGCGGCGGGGTAGCGGTCAAAATAACTCTCGTGAAATCGCAGTAACGTCCAAAGCGGCCGCAAACGGCATCAGCCTTGGCGCGCCTTGAACCTGCGCTGCGTCTTGTTAATGACATAGACGCGGCCCTTACGGCGAACAACGCGATTATCGCGGTGCCGCGAGCGGAGGGATTTCAATGAGTTTCTAACTTTCATAACGACACCGGTTTAAGATGGTGGGCACTAGAGGGATCGAACCTCTGACCCCTACCATGTCAAGGTAGTGCTCTACCGCTGAGCTAAGTGCCCGAAGAAGCGAGCTTCTAGGGGGATTGGTCCCTCTAGGTCAAGCCCTGAACGTAGGGTTTCTGGGCAAGAGCCGGACATGCCGCACATTTCACGCGGCGAGCAGGCGATCCACCTCGCGCACTAGGTCTTTGAGGTGGAAGGGTTTCGACAGCACCCGCGCTTCTTTCGGGGGCTGATTTTCGCTGTTGAGAACGACGGCAGCGAAACCGGTGATGAACATGATTTTAAGGTCGGGATCGATCTCACTGGCGCGGCGCGCAAGCTCGATGCCGTCCATTTTCGGCATCACGATGTCGGTCAGAAGCAGCGTGAAGGGCTCGCGCTTCAGGCGCTCGTATGCGTCCTCGCCATTCTCAAAGGCGACGACGTCATAATTGGCCTTTTCCAGCGCTTTGACGAGGAAACCGCGCATGGAATCGTCGTCCTCGGCGAGCAGGATCCGGCGCAACGGCAGGCTTGAAGGCTTTACAGGCATGGCAACTCTGAATGATGCGGAACTTGAGCGTAGCCGATAGTAGCTATTTCGTCTGGCGCAAACTTGGCCCGAGTTTGGTAAACGGAGCATGAAATTGTGGAGAGTTGCACTCAAGACGCGTCTTGCGAACTTCGCACGCTGACTGGCGTTATGCATGATACGGGAGAGCGCAAGTCACGCATAGACTTCAACGCGGCGCGTTGGCAAACTGGCGCGCTTGATCCGGTGATTTGTCGCGGAAGCAACGTAAAGGCACCTCTCACGAATGTCCGACGACCGTTTTCATAGGGTTCCATCCGCTTTTTTTCCGTCGTTCGACGTTCTATTGCCGCGCGTGCAGTCGGCGCCGTTTGTTTTCTCGTCTCCTCATTCCGGCCGCCTCTATCCGCCCGAATTCCTAGCAATGTCGCGGCTCGACCCCAAAACCCTCCGCCGCTCGGAGGATTGTTTCGTCGATCGCTTGTTCCGCCCCGTTGCAGACTTGGGGGCGCCCCTTATTAGTGCCCGCTTTCCCCGCGCTTACCTCGATCTCAATCGTGAGCCCTACGAACTTGATCCGGAGCTCGTTGGCGATTCACTTCCCGCACACGCCAATACACAGTCCATTCGTGTGGCCGGCGGACTTGGGACGGTCGCCAGAATCGTCGCCGACGGCGAAGAGATTTATGCTGGCCGATTGAGCCTCGACAGCGTCTTGGCACGAATCGAGCAGCTTTATTTTCCATTTCACTCCGAACTCTCGCGGCTAATCGCGGCAACGAGCGATCTGTTCGGCTACGCGGTTCTCATCGATTGCCATTCGATGCCGTCGGCTGCGATGGCTCCGGGCGGGGCACAAAGGCCGGATATCGTCATTGGAGATCGCTTTGGCGCATCGTCCGATCCCCGCCTAACGCTGCTTGTCCGCGATGAATTTCAAAAACGCGGTTTTAAAGTTCAGCTGAACCGCCCCTATGCGGGCGGTTACATCACCGAACATCATGGCCGTCCGGCGCACGGAGTCCACGCGTTACAATTCGAGATCAATCGCGGACTCTATATCAATGAACTGACGTTCGAACCAAATTCCGGCTATACGCCCCTCGTAGAATCACTGACGGACATCCTCCGCAGTCTTTTCTCAGAAGTGCCGGGGCTTCTCGACTATCGCGCGGCCGCAGAGTGATCGCTGGTTAAGAGGCGAGCATGCATGCGTCGTGCAATCTTCATTTGATATTGCACGCAAGAAAAAGGGCCGTTCGATCCCGAACGGCCCAAGTCTAGGGAGGAAACGCCCAAGGAGGGCTGCGAAGCGCGAGCGAAGGCTCACATATCGCACTGCAAAAACTAACGATGCAGTGCATCACGAGCAAATGCGAATAGTGCATAGCTGAGCGGCTTAAAATGCGGATCTTGCATGGCTCGGCTTGAGCGTAAACCGCTCTCGGCAGAAATCTGAGCTAACGGCGCCGCATAAAGAAAGGCCGTTCGTAAGCCGAACGGCCCAAGTCTAGGGAGGAAACGCCCGAATTGGGCAGCGATTGCAACGAAGCGTGTCATCACCATCGCCCTTCGACGATGCGCTGCTTTGGCTGCGTCCGCAATCTCCACGAGTATATCCATAGCGCATTCCCAAATAGATGTATCTAGCGCGCCACAAGTTGCGTTACTAAAAGATATCTATATCAAGAAGCGTGTCTTCGAAGCGCCCTCGGCTGCCCGAAGGTTTTGCAACCAGTTGAAAATTAGGGTGAACGCGTGCCGGGGTCTTCGCCCGCAGCGGAATTCCAAGCCATTGTCCGCGTGGCCCACGAACTGGCCGATTTGTCCGGCCCAGTCATTCTCAAGCATTTCCGCAAAGTTACGCCTGTGGAAAACAAGGCGCATGGCGGCGCATTCGATCCGGTCACGAAGGCCGACCGCGGTGCCGAAAAGGCGATTGTGCAAGCGCTTGCCGCACGTCTGCCAAAGGACGGCGTCGTCGGCGAGGAATTCGGAACGACGGCTGGCACAAGCCCCTATCAATGGATCATCGATCCGATCGACGGAACGCGATCCTTCATTGTCGGCTCGCCCTTGTGGGGAACATTGATCGGGGTGCTGAAGGACGGCAAACCGATTTTCGGCTTGATGGATCAGCCCTTCACAGGCGAACGGTTCTGGTCGGGCGATCGCGCTTCCTATCTCAGTACGGGCGGCGGACGTCCGACACGGATCAAGACGCGAGCGTGTCCACGCCTTGAAGATGCAGTGCTGACGTCGACCCATCCTGATCTCTTCGAAACTCCTGAACAGGCGCAATCTCTTTCACGCCTCAAAGATCTCACGCGGCTGACGCGCTATGGCGGCGATTGCTACAATTATTGCCTGCTGGCGGCGGGATTCGTCGACATGGTGCTCGAACCCGCGTTGAAGTCTTATGATATCGTCGCCTTGATCCCCATTATTGAACGTGCCGGTGGCCGCGTGACGACGTGGACGGGTGGTGACGCTTCGAATGGGGGTAATGTTCTCGCCAGCGGCGATCCGCGCCTGCACGATGCGGCGCTCGAACTCATCAATCGCGCCTAGCCTTTCTCGGCCGACGCGACGGAAATTCCCATGTAGGCATCGAATGCGGCCCAGAACCGCTGACGGATGGTGTCGGTTTCTTGCAAAATCTCGTGCCGCGATCCCGGCATAAGAATGTGCGACCCAAATTTCAGATCGACCGCAAAATCCTCGATGGCTTGTGTCGAAACGACCTTATCGGCTCCGGCTGCGAAGATAATCATAGGGACGCAGACGTACTTTGCATAATCGGGGCGCAGCAGCATTCTGGTGCTGCGAAGCGCGGCACGAAGCCAGCCCACTGTCGGCGATCCCGATGCCAATTCCGGAGCCGCGTCGATGATGGCTTTGTTGCGCGACCAGCGCATGAAGTCGCTCGTCAGGCGGTTTGTTTCGAATTTCTTGAAGTCGTCCGGCTCGTCCCCGCCACCATGGACGTAGGTCCCGGACATCCCTAGAAGTCCTGCAATCGTTGCATAAGCGCGCGCGATCGGCGGGCTGACACCCAGCATGTTCTCGTGGATGGCTATCATCGGGGAGAGCAGCACCATCCGGGCGAAGGGGCTTGCTTCGTCCTGCGCATTGCGCAGCAGGATGTTGCCGCCAAGCGAATGGCCCATGCCAATCAAAGGCTGCGGAAGTGCAGGCTTTACGATCTCCTCGATAAAGATTGCGAGATCCCGGTCGTATTCGGTGAATGCGATAACGTGACCCTTGCGCGGGTTAGACAACGTTCGCTCCGAGCCGCCCTGCCCTCTCAGATCGAAGATTGCGACGGCAAACCCGCGTCGCCGGAGATCGGCGATGACCTCAAAGTATTTCTCGATGAACTCGCCGCGACCCTGCACGATACATACCGTGCCGCGCGCCGGCCCGATCGTGGGCTCCCAAAGAGCCGATCGCAGCTTGAGCCCATCGTAGCCGTCGAATGCCGAGACTTTCGCACCACTCGGAACGGGGTTGATCGAGAGCGATACGAGTTTCATCGGTGCGCTTTTCTCCTCCCGCTTCCGGCCACCCGGCACATTAACGTCTCTGGGGCGATTCTGGCGCGCCAAATCTTGTTCGGTCGCCCTCTCGACCCCTCTTGAAGGGCGATTTTTTGCTTCCTACCTATTGATTGCGGTTGCCGCAAAGCGGGGCCGCGTCACGAAGAGCCGAGCCCACCGCGGGCTGGTTCCATGTCGCTTCTTATGGAGGATATGTTCATGCGACACAGCGAATTTGCTCCCTTCTATCGTTCTGCAATCGGTTTCGATCGGCTGTTCCAGATGCTGGACCAATCGGCGGGCTTTGATAGCGAGTCGACCTATCCGCCTTACAACATCGAGCGCACTGGGGAGAATGCGTACCGGATATCGCTCGCCGTGGCGGGCTTCTCGCAGGACGAACTCAAGATCGAGGTCAAGGAACAGACCTTGACGGTTGCCGGTGAAAAGGCTCCGGAAGCCGAAGAAAAGACGTATCTGCACCGAGGGATCGCGGCCCGCGCGTTCGAGCGCCGGTTCCAGCTCGCCGATCACGTTGACGTCACGGGCGCCAACTTTGAGAATGGCTTGCTTCATGTCGACCTCGTCCGCAACGTTCCGGAAAGCAAGAAGCCGAGAACAATCGCGATCGGGTCGGGTACGCCAAAGCAGCTTGAGGCGCAGGCCGCGTAAGTATCCAGAATCAAATGCTGGACTTGATGGGCAACCGCGCTTCGGCGCGGTTGCTTTTATTTTGGCGCTTCAGACCGGCGAGCGTAACTTTATTGCTCCACCCGCCGCTCAATATTTTCGAAAACGTCTTTTCCAGCCATCGCGTGTTAGCGCTTGTGCCACAGTTGCAAATCTGTAGAATTTGCTAGATAGGTCAATATTGCTGTCCTTTATGGCGCGCTTATGTTAGGCCATCTTGGAGGCCACCGAGCGGTGGTTTCAGGTGGGCCGCAAACTGCGGTGGCGTGGGAGAGAATAACGTGACGGTTAAACAGGTGGCATACGCGCGGCTTGGGACGCTCCCGAAACGCAAGGCCGCCCGCAAAGACGGAGCGGTGGCGCGAAATGCCCACACGCTCTTTACGCCGGGAAAACGCTTAATCTCGTAAGACGAGAGCAGCGCAAACGAAACCCCGCAAGGCCGTTACGGCGCAACTGAAAATCCGAACGTTCTGTAAGATTAGGCTGAGATCGGCCGCACGAGGCAAGAGATGAGCGAAGGCTACCTACCCCCGCTGGAAGATGAAGTCGGCACCGCGAGCCGTCCCGCAGCGCAGGGCCTTTTCGATCCGGCGCTCGAGCGCGACGCGTGCGGCGTCGGTTTCATTGCGAATCTCAAAGGCAAAAAATCCCACGGCATTGTCGAAGGGGCGCTCAAAATTCTTGAGAACCTCGAACATCGCGGCGCTGTGGGCGCGGACCCGCTTTCCGGCGACGGCGCCGGCATCATGATCCAAATTCCGCACGACTTTCTCGCGGCTGAAACAAAGGCGCTTGGATTTGAGCTGCCGGAGCCCGGGCACTATGCGGTCGGTCATGTCTTCATGCCGCAAGACGAACGGCTTCGCGCGCATTGCGAGCGCGTCTGGGCACGATGCGTCAAGGACGAAGGCTTGGTGCTGCTGGGCTGGCGTTCGGTGCCGGTCGATAATAACTGCCTTTCCGACATGGTGCGCGAGAGCGAGCCCGTTCACCGGCAGGTATTCATCGGACGTCCGGCGTCCATCTCCAGCCAAGACGAATTCGAGCGTCATCTTTATATCGTGCGCAAGGTCGTCTCGAACGCCATCCATGACGCCTACAAGGGACGCGATATCGGCACCTACACCGTGTCGCTCTCGACACGGACGCTCGTCTACAAGGGTATGTTCCTCTCGTATCAGGTGAAAGCCTACTACAAGGATCTTTCCGATCCGCGCCTCATGTCCGCGCTCGCGCTCGTGCATCAGCGCTTTTCGACAAACACGTTTCCTTCATGGAAGCTGGCGCACCCGTACCGGATGGTCGCGCATAATGGCGAGATCAACACGCTGCGCGGCAACGTCAACTGGATGGCAGCGCGACAAGCGTCCGTCTCGTCGCCGTTGTTCGGGGCCGACATCTCGAAGCTCTGGCCGATTTCTTACGAAGGCCAATCCGACACCGCGTGCTTCGATAATGCGCTCGAATTTCTGACGATGGGCGGGTACAGCCTCGCACACGCCGCGATGATGCTCATACCGGAGGCGTGGGCGCGCAATCCGACGATGGATACGAAGCGCCGCGCATTCTACGAATATCACGCTTGCCTAATGGAGCCGTGGGACGGCCCCGCCGCGATGGCCTTTACCGACGGCCGCCAGATCGGCGCCACGCTCGACCGCAATGGTTTGCGTCCGGCGCGCTACCTCGTCACGAAGGACGATACGGTCATTATGTCGTCGGAATCCGGCGTGCTCCCGGTCGAGGAATCGAACATCGTCAAAAAGTGGCGTCTACAGCCGGGCAAGATGTTGCTGATCGACCTCGAAAAGGGCTGCATCATATCCGATGAAGAACTGAAGGCCGAGATCGCAGGAAGCCATCCGTATGAAACGTGGCTAAAGCGGACGCAGATCAAAGTTTCGGATCTGCCGCTGCCCTCGAAAACCGCGACGGCGGCGAAGTCTAATGTCGCGCTTTTGGATCTGCAGCAGGCGTTCGGCTATACGCAGGAAAGTCTCAAGTTCCTGATGGCCCCGATGGCGGAGAAGGGCGAGGAAGCCATCGGCTCGATGGGGACCGATACGCCGATTTCGGCGCTGTCGTCGAAGTCGAAGCTGCTGCACACCTATTTCAAACAGAACTTCGCGCAGGTGACCAACCCGCCGATCGACTCGATCCGCGAAGAACTGGTGATGAGTCTCGTCTCGTTCATTGGGCCGCGCCCGAACATCCTCGAACTCGAGGGCACCTCGAAGCAGAAGCGTCTCGAAGTCGATCAGCCGATCCTGACGAACGAGGATCTCGAACGCATTCGCGGTATCGGCGCCGTCAAAGACAATGACTTCTCGTCGATCACGATAGACATCACTTACCCCGCCGAGAAGGGCGAAGCGGGCATGGGTCCGGCGCTCGACGGCGTTTGCGCCGAGGCGGAGGAATATGTCCGCGCGAAAGAATTCAATATCATCATTCTGTCCGACCGCCGCGCCGGCCCGGACCGCATCGCTATTCCGGCGCTGCTCGCCACCTCGGCCGTTCATCATCATCTGATCAAGCAGGGGCTCCGCACGTCGGTCGGTCTCGTGATCGAGACAGGCGAAGCGCACGAGATTCATCAGTTCTGCACGCTTGCGGGCTACGGTGCCGAGGCAATCAATCCCTATCTCGCATTCGAAACGCTTTATGCAATGATCCCGGATCTGCCGGAAGGCACGACACCGGATCTCGTCAAGAAGCGCTTCATCAAGGCGATCGGCAAGGCCATGCTGAAGGTCATGGCGAAGATGGGCATCTCGACCTATCAGTCCTATTGCGGGGCGCAGATCTTTGACGCGGTTGGGCTGCGTTCGACCTTCGTCGATCGGTATTTCACCGGCACGCACACCCAAATCGAGGGCGTCGGCTTGCGCGAGATTGCGCGTGAAACTGTGGAGCGCCACAAGGCGGCCTTCGGCGACGTCCCGGTGCTTGCTAATGCGCTCGATGTCGGCGGCGAATACGCCTATCGCGTCCGGGGCGAAGCGCATATGTGGCGTCCGGGAACGGTCGCGGACCTTCAGCACGCTGTCCGCGCCACCGACAACGCGGACGCGATGAACGGTCGTGTACCGCAGAAATTCCGCGATTTCTCGAAATCGATCAACGATCAGTCCGAGCAGCTGATGACGCTGCGCGGCATGTTCCGCATTCGCTCGGCAGAGAGTATGGGCCGCAAGCCCGTGCCGCTTGAAGAGGTCGAACCAGCTGCCAACATCGTCAAGCGTTTCTCGACCGGGGCGATGAGCTTCGGCTCGATCAGCCGCGAAGCGCACACGACGCTCGCAATCGCGATGAACCGCATCGGCGGCCGTTCCAACACCGGCGAAGGCGGCGAGGAAGCCGATCGCTTCAAGCCAATGGAGAACGGCGACTCGATGCGCTCGGCGATCAAGCAGGTCGCATCGGGCCGTTTTGGCGTCACGACGGAGTATCTCGTCAACGCCGACATGATCCAGATCAAGATGGCGCAAGGCGCGAAGCCGGGCGAGGGCGGCCAGTTGCCGGGGCACAAGGTCGATGCGGTCATCGCCAAGGTTCGCCATTCGACGCCGGGCGTGGCACTGATCTCGCCGCCGCCGCACCACGACATCTATTCAATCGAAGATTTGGCGCAGCTCATCTACGACCTGAAGAACGTCAATCCGAAGTCCGATGTTTCAGTGAAGCTCGTCTCGGAAGTCGGCGTCGGAACGGTGGCTGCCGGCGTCGCGAAGGCGCGCGCAGATCACGTAACGATTTCGGGCTTCGAAGGCGGCACCGGCGCGTCGCCACTGACGTCGATCAAGCATGCAGGCAGCCCCTGGGAGATCGGCCTGGCCGAGACGCATCAGACGCTGGTTGCGAACCTCCTCCGTGGCCGCATCGCGGTTCAGGTCGATGGCGGCGTGCGGACGGGCCGCGACGTCGTCATAGGGGCGCTACTCGGCGCAGACGAGTTTGGTTTTGCGACGGCACCTCTCATCGCGGCGGGCTGCATCATGATGCGCAAGTGCCATCTCAACACCTGCCCTGTCGGAGTCGCGACGCAGGATCCGATTTTGCGCGCGAAATTTACGGGTAAGCCCGAGCACGTCATCAATTACTTCTTCTTCGTCGCCGAGGAAGTTCGCGAGATCATGGCGCAGCTTGGGTTCCGAACTTTCAACGAGATGATCGGCCAGAGCGATCAGCTCGATAAGGATCGCGCAATCGAACACTGGAAGGCGCGCGGGCTCGACTTCACAAAGCTGTTTCATAAGCCGATCGCGCCGAAGGGTGTCGCGATCTATCACAGCGAGCGACAGGACCACGGTCTTGAGAAAGTGCTCGACGTGAAACTGATAGAAGCCGCTAAACCGGCACTGGAACAACGTAAGGCCGTGAAAGCCGAGTTTCCGATTTGCAACGTTAACCGCTCAGCGGGCGCGATGCTGTCGGGAGAGGTCGCCAAGCGCTTCGGACACGCCGGTTTGCCGGAAGACACGATCTGGCTGTCGTTCAAAGGCACGGCCGGACAGGCATTCGGTGCGTGGACGGCACATGGCGTCACGCTCGACCTCATCGGCGAAGGCAACGACTACGTCGGCAAGGGTCTTTCGGGCGGCAAACTGATCGTGCGACCGGCCCCCGCGTCAGGCATCACGCCGGAAGAATCCATCATCGTCGGTAATACCGTGCTTTACGGCGCAATTACCGGGGAGTGTTACTTCCGCGGCATTGCGGGCGAACGCTTCGCCGTCAGAAACTCCGGCGCCTATGCTGTTGTCGAAGGCACGGGAGATCACGGCTGCGAATACATGACCGGCGGCGTGGTTGTCGTGCTGGGGCCGACGGGCCGTAACTTCGCGGCGGGCATGTCGGGCGGCATCGCCTACGTGCTCGACGAGAAGGGCGATTTCGAAAACCATCTCAACAAGGACATGGTGCAGCTCGAAGCGCTGACCGCAGATCCCGGTTCACTGCAGAAGCTCGTGCAGCAGGGCGGCGATGTTGCAATCGCCGTGCGCAGCGTGATGACGGATATGCGCGAGCAGGATGCCGAACGGCTTCATGCGCTAATCTCACGTCACGCGCACTATACGAACTCGCGGCGGGCGCAGAGCATTCTGAAAGACTTCGCAACGTACCTGCCGAAGTTCAAGAAAGTCATGCCGATCGAATATCGCCGCGCGCTTACCGAACTCGCAAAAGCTCGCGAGACAAACCGTGAGGCGGACGCTGAAGCTGCTGCGAAGCAATAAACGATTGCGGACGGCGAATAAGACGAAAAGAAAGACGAAAGAGAATGGGTAAGCCGACGGGGTTTCTTGAGATCGAACGCGCCGACCGCAGGTACCGGCCGGTCGAAGAGCGTTTGAAGCACTGGAAAGAGTTCGTCGAGCCGCTGACTGAACCCGCGGTGAAGAAACAGGCTGCGCGGTGCATGGACTGTGGCATCCCGTATTGCCACAATGGCTGCCCGGTCAATAATCAGATCCCGGATTGGAATGATCTGGTGTATCGCGGCGACTGGAAGGACGCCGCGCTCAACCTGCATTCGACGAATAATTTCCCCGAAGTCACGGGCCGCATCTGTCCGGCGCCGTGCGAGGCCGCGTGCACGCTCAACATCGACGACAAGCCGGTGACAATCAAGACGATCGAGTGCGCGATTGCCGATCGGGGATTCGAAGAAGGTTGGATCCAGCCGCTGCCGCCCGAAACGAAAACCGGCAAGAAGGTCGCGATCGTAGGTTCAGGTCCCGCAGGCCTTGCCGCGGCACAACAATTGGCGCGCGCCGGACACGACGTTCACGTTTACGAGAAGAACGCGCGTCCGGGTGGTCTGCTCGTCTACGGCATTCCCGACTTCAAGATGGAGAAGGCGATCATTGCGCGCCGCGTGAAGCAGATGGAAGCCGAAGGCGTGACATTCCATTGCGGTATTCAAGTCGGGCAGGACCTGTCCGCAAAATATCTTGAGAGCAAACACGATGCTGTTCTGATTGCGATCGGATCGGAGCAGCCGTTCGATTTCTTCGCTAAGTCGCCCGGCCGCGAGCTTGACGGCATCCACTATGCTATGGATTTCCTGCCGCAGCAGAACCGCCGCAACGCCGGGGAGCTGCAGAAGCCGAAGACAAAGGAAATCACCGCTAAGGATAAGCATGTCATCGTGATCGGTGGCGGTGACACGGGCTCCGACTGCATCGGCACATCGTTCCGGCAAGGGGCCAAGAGCGTTACTCAGCTCGAAATCATGTCGATGCCGCCGCAGAAAGAAAACAAAGCGCTATCGTGGCCGCATTGGCCGCTGAAGCTGCGCATCTCTTCATCCCAGGCCGAGGGTGCAAAAACCGAGTATTCGATCTCGACAACGGGATTTAGCGGCGAGAACGGCAAGGTCAGGAAGCTGCATTACACACGTGTGAACAGCAATCTCCAGCCAATCAAAGGCACGGAAGGTACGCTTGACGCCGATCTCGTGCTGTTCGCGATGGGCTTTTCGGGGCCGGTCGAGACTGACATCATTAAAGAGCTACAGCTTCCTGTTGTTCCGCGGGGCCGCTTCAAAGGGCTTGATGCGACCGACAAAGATTACAAGCTTGCGTCGTCGCCGAAGCTGTTCTGTGCGGGCGACATCCGCCGTGGTCAGTCGCTCGTCGTCTGGGCGATCCGCGAGGGCCGCCAGGCTGCACATGCCATCGACAAATTCCTGATGGGCTCTACGGTGCTGCCACGCTGAAGCGCCTCCGGAAGGTTACGTTAGTCGAAGCACGATTGCGCCGAGCGCGATAATGCATGCTGCCAACAAACGGCTGACGCCGACTCGTTCCTTGAGAACGATTGCCGAAATCGCTGTACCAAATAGGATCGATGTTTCGCGTAAGGCTGCGACGACGGCGACCGGCGCCATCGTCATCGCCCAGAGCACGATGGTGTAGGCGACGAGGGTTCCGGATCCGCCGAGCAATCCGATCCGCCAATGCGATTGCGCATAAGCCAAGATGGCATCGCGGCGCGCGACACAGGCCCAGCAAACGAGCGGTATACCCGTGAAAAGGAGCATCCAGAAGGTATAGGCCACCGGTGCATCGGAAAGCCTTACTCCGAATCCATCGATCAGCGTATAGCTCGCGATGACAACGGCATTGAAGAGCGCAAGCGCTATCCCTTTGCCGTCGCCTTCCTGCTTGACTGTGACCATGCTCAGGACGCCGAACGAGATCAGGCTGATGCCAATCCACGAAACGGACGATAACGGTTCGTGCAAGAGGAAGCCGCCGACAAGTGCAACGAGGAACGGCGCCGTTCCTCGCATCAGCGGATAGGTTTGGCCCATGTCGCCGAGACGATACGCGAGCGCGACCAGCACGAAATAGCCGACGTGGATCAATGCAGATGTCGCAATATATGGCCAGCTTTCTGGATCTGGCTGAGGCAAGAACGGCAGCGCGCAGACGGCGACGAGGGCGGCCGATCCCGCGACCAGAATTGTCGTCAGCAGCTTATCCTGAGAGCGCTTGACCAATGCATTCCAGGATGCATGAAGCAAAGCGGCAAGAAGCACGGCTGCGAAGACGGCGAATTTCATGAGGTCAGTCTAGCGAGGGTGCGTCAGGACGCACATGCGCGAAGCCGCGCATGTCATCAGACGCAATCTCAATAGGCTGCAATCTAGCCGCGAGGCTGCGGCTCGACGGGAGTTGTCTGACTGGTCGACTCCGACTTTGGCGGCCAGGAGAAATCGTCGGCACGGCCGGGCTTCGGCTGTAAGCGCTCGCCCTTCACCAACAGGCGGAAGTACGGTGCTTGCGTCGGCGAGAGTCGACCTCGATCGCGGTTTCCTGGAGGCGTAATCGAGCTCATTAACGTCACACCTCCCCCGATCTGGTCGACGATGAGATCCCCGCGCGGCCCGGAGCCTTCGCGCCGGGCCATCAGGGCCACCACGGATGCCGGGATCGCGGGGCGCAAAATTTCTATTGTCTGCGATTCTTCTCGGTCGCTGCGATCGATCAGCTTCAGCGTGACCTTGCCGTTATCGGCCTTTTGATCGCCAGATGAACTGTTATTTCGAGAGGGGGTACCGGTAAAGCCGGTCGCTCGAACTATGGGAGTGTCGGAATCGTTACGGCCGCTCGCTGCCGCCGGGGAAGATGGTGCCGGCGTCTTGACCGTATTTCCGGGGTTGATCTTTTCTTGCTCGGCCTCGGCACCAAGCAAAGGGATGTTGCGATTGGCTTTTGCCTGATTGAGGTCCGCCCGCAATTCCTTCTCGACGAAGTGCGCGAGCTTGCGATTACCTGCTTCAGTGAAACTGATACCATTCCGCAAGCGGAGGAGGCGGATCGCGCCTTCGAGGTCGGGGCCGTAGGCGGAATACCCCCCGTTCTCATTGGTAAATCCCTGATATGAGTCGATGTACTTATAGCCATTGAGATATGCGCGTTCGCGGATCACGTCATTCATACGCTGCGCCAGCTCGTTTGCGTCGTTGCGCGCGAAGTTTGGCAAGCCGACCCAATAAACGCTCGCGTTCTTTCGCTTGAAGGCGCGCATCAGCCTGTCGATCCGGCGCGTATATTCGGCGATCCACGGATCGGTGCCGACTGCGATGCGCTTGCCGTCCGCGTTCCGGAACGGATACCTGTCCTCCTCGCCGATCATGACGATGGCGATGTTGATCGGTTGGGCTGCTATTTTTTGTTCGAGAGCGACGGTTTTGCCTTCGAAGTCGGGTGCCGCGATGTTCGCGATGGGCGTTATCTGCTTCTGGATATCCAAGCGGACGTCTGACCCGAACGCGCGCAGCAGGCCACCGAGAAGCCCATCCGCGAAACCGTCGCCGAAGACCGTCACCTGATAGACATCGTTATCGGGAAAAGGGGTCAGAAACGTCGCGCCCTGTTCGAGATCAACGGCACGCGCAGTGGATGTCAGCCTTCCAGAAGAAAGAAGCGCCAAAGCGATTACGCAAAGCCGCATTCCCTGGAGCAAGAAATTCATCACGCTTCCTTCGCGCAGCCCGATGTCGTCGGCGACGGTGATTCACGGCAGCACCATACAGCGCCCGGCATCCGGCACCAATGGCTCAAACCCCACCCTCTCAACGCGTGGCCTGCGACTGGGCGTGGCGCAATACGACTTCCGACGGCCAGCAATCCACCGTGAGGCCGCTGGCCCTTTCATAAAGGCCGATTTGCTTACGGGTATTCGAGCCGATTTTGCCGTCGATCTTGTCCATCGGATAGCCGAGTTCCTTCAGCCGCGCCTGTAAATTATGGACGGTGACGGTTCGCGGCTGCGCAAACGATTTCCAGGGCGTTACGAAATCCCCGCCTCCGCGGATGCGGTCAGATAGATTACCGATAAACAACGCATAGAGATCAGATGTGTTGTAGAGGCGGATCACCTGGAAATTTTGCGCCGCCAGGAATGCGGGTCCGTAAGCACCGCCCGGCATCATCAGATAAGCGCTCTGCTTCAGCTCGTTCCGGGTAAATGGCTTGCCGTTCGCACGCCTAAACCCCATGCGCACCCAATCGGCGATCGGGCGTGCATCGGGCGGTCCTTCGAGCGAGCAATCCGATGGCGGCGGCACGATAACCTCGAAGCCCCAGCGTTCGCCGCGTGCCCAACCCTTGCCTTGCAGCTGGCGCGCGGTGAAGGCCAACGCGTCTGCGACCGAGCGCCAGATGTCGATCTTGCCGTCACCGTCGCCGTCGGTTGCGTATTTGAGATATTCTGTCGGCATCGCTTGCGTGAGGCCCATGGCGCCTGCCCATGACGACTTCATATCCGAACGCGGGATACCCATTTGGAGCATCTTCAACGCCGCAATCAGCTCGACACGAAACCTCTCCTTGCGCTTGCCGGTATATGCGAGCGTTGCCAGCATGCGGATCGCGTCCTTCGGCGGGTGGTAAGAGCCATACGCCGTTTCTCGGCCCCAGATGGCCACCAATATATAGCGATCGACGCCGGTCAGTTTTTCGATCCGTTTTAAGGCCGCTTCGTGTTCCTTCATGAACCGGCGCCCTTGGACGCCGAGTTTTTCCAGATAAGGCTTCGACAGATAGTCGGCTGCGGTTTTCGTGAATTCCGCCTGACCGGCGTTATCCACCTTTGGACGGCCAGGAAGGTCGAGATCGGGGATCGACAGATCGGGCGTCAATCCGGCAAAGGCTGCGTCAAACGTGTTGCGGCTGACACCAGCTGCCTTGGCGTCGGGCCAGAGGCTTTCGACGAATCTATGAAAATCGGGAGATGGGCGAGCGTTCGCAGGCTTGCTCTCGATCATCGCGGTTGCAGCGATGACCGCAAAAGCAAGACAAACAGCGTTTGCGAGGCCGTCGATCATTCTCGTCAAAAGCATCTCGCCCTTGTCCTTGTTGGCTATGGCACGCGGATGCTGTCCCCGATGCTCGGATTTCGGGGCGATTTTGCGGCCTCACCCAGCCGCCGCCTTCGCTTTCAATTGGTCGACGCGCTGTTCCCAGTCGCGCGCCTGGGCCACGATCTGGTCGAGGTCGTCATGTTTCGGCTGCCAGCCCAGTGTTTTACGTATCTTGGCCGACGCCGCGACGATGGCTGCGGGATCTCCGGGACGACGCGGTGACAGCACGACCTTGAAGTCATTGCCCGAGGCACGCTTCACGGCTGCGATGACTTCATGGACTGAATAGCCCTTCGAATAGCCGCAATTAAACACGTCGGATGCCCCGCCGTTTTGCAAATATTTGAGCGCGGCCAGATGGGCGGCTGCGAGATCGCTCACCTGGATGTAATCGCGGATGCAAGTACCGTCGGGGGTCGGATAGTCGGTGCCGAAAACTTCCATCTGCGTGCGTTTGCCGACGGCCGTCTCGCATGCGACCTTGATCAAGTGCGTTGCTTTCGGGGTCGATTGGCCGGAGCGACCCTTTGGATCTGCGCCGGCGACGTTGAAATAACGCAGGGCGACATAGCGGAAATCATGCGCGCGCGACGTATCGGCCAGCATGATCTCGGTCATCAGCTTGGACGAGCCGTAGGGTGACATCGGCGTCAGCTGCGCCGTCTCGGTAACCGGGTTTTCCTTTGGATTTCCGTAGACGGCGGCAGTCGAAGAAAAGATGAAATTCTTGACGCCCGTTTCGACGGCGGCGGCGATGAGGCCGCGGGATTTCACGGTGTTGTTCAGATAATAGCCAAGGGGGTCGGCAACCGATTCGGGAACGACGATTGAACCTGCGAAATGAATGATCGCAGTCACGTCATGTGCGCGGATCGTTTCTTTGACAAGATCGGTGTCGGCGATATCGGCAACAACCAAGGTTGCACCAGGGGCAACTGCCCAGCGATACCCCGTCGAAAGGTTGTCGATGACGACAACCTTCTCCCCGGCGTCCAGAAGCTCTAACACCATATGGCTGCCGATATAGCCGGCACCGCCAGTAACCAAGACAGTCATAGGTAAACTCACCCTCAAGTTTTATAGACATATTCGAAGTGAATAGTCTTGCCGTCTACCCGCGGCGACAAATCAGCGCTAACAGTCGCGGCTGCCCCGTTTTCCGCAATGCTGCGCGTTAACGCGGGTGCGCGGCCCGATACTTAGCAAACGGGTCTTGCCAGCAGATTTATTTTCCTTCGGAGCATGCAATGCACACGCCGATCAGGCCCATTCGAAAAGCTGTGTTTCCAGTTGCCGGTCTTGGGACACGGTTCCTGCCAGCGACCAAGGCCGTGCCGAAGGAGATGTTGACGATCGTCGACCGCCCGGTCCTGCAGCACGTCGTCGATGAGGCCCGGGCGGCGGGCATCGAGCATTTTATCTTCGTTACGGGCCGCAACAAGGGCGTCATCGAGGATCACTTCGATAACCAGTTCGAGCTTGAAGCGACGCTGGAGGCGCGCGGGAAGAAAAAAGAGCTGGAGGCGCTCCTCCGCGATCTTCCCGCTGCCGGGCAGACGAGCTTTACGCGGCAGCAGGCTCCGCTCGGTCTCGGACACGCCGTGTGGTGCGCGCGTGAGATCGTCGGCAATGAGCCGTTCGCTTTGCTGCTTCCCGATATGCTGCATCACGGCCGATCGCCATGTCTTGCCGATATGATCACGGCTTATAACACCAGCGGCGGCAATCTCATCGCGGTGGCGCCTGTGCCTGACGACCAGACGCATCAATACGGCATCGTCGGCGTAAAAGACGCGAAGGCCAAGGTTGCACCTATTACAGGCATGGTCGAAAAGCCGAAGCCCGGAACGGCTCCCTCCAATCTCCACATCACGGGGCGCTATATCTTGCAGCCGGAGATATTTGCACTTCTCGAAAAGCAAGAGCGCGGCGCGGGTGGGGAAATCCAGCTTACGGATTCCATGATCCGCCTAATGGGCGATGCACGTCAGCCATTCCACGCCGTGCGATTCGACGGCACGATCTACGATTGCGGGTCGAAGCTCGGCTTTCTGACGGCGAACGTGGCGCTTGCGCTGGAACGGGAAGATCTAGCCGCCGAGTTCAAGCGCGAAGTTCAGCGATTGCTCAACGTCTGAACTTCACACCGACGCGGACTTCGTCGCCGACGTAATCGTTGGGAACGCCAACGCCGTCGAAGTTCACGTGCGCATAACGGCCGAAAAGGACCGTATTGCGATCGGCGTAATATTCAAGCCCGAGCGTCTCGCGAAACTCGTTGTCGTTTATAACGCCGTCTTGTGAGTTCTGGCTCGAATAAATCAAGCCTGCGGAGGCAACGAGATAGCTTCGTAACTCGTGGCGAACCTCGACGCCCGCGTAGTGATAGAATGCGCCGCCGACGTCGGCCGTGGTCGTTTCGGAGACATCTGTGGCGGCGGTGAACAAAATCGACGTGATCGGCGTAATGCGCCACGTCGCGTTGGCATCGAGGAGAAGTCCATCGACGGGATGGAGGCGCGAATCTTCCGGTGTTTGGATGCCGTAGCCGAGGCTGACTTCGCCGCGCAGGATTTCGCCGTCGTTTCCGAAAGAGACGCCGACCCGATAGCGCTGGCCGTTTGACGTCCGGTTGATTCCATCGGACTGAGCCGCTTCGGAATAGTCGCGATGATTGAATGCGACCTCCACGAATGGCGACAGCGACGGCTTCAGTTCCCACATGACGCGGGACGCTTCTTCGTACTGCGTATAGTCGCGATCGCGGTTGCTCGATACGATGCCGTTATCTTCGGTCGAGCCATATGTGTAGTCATTTATACTGCCGCGAAATTGCAGCGACAGCCGATTGAACCGCTGATTGTAGGCAGCCTCCGCCTGATCCTCGACGATCTTGGCGCGAGTGCCGACGGAGCTGGCATCGAGCGCCGAGCGATCTTCGAACGACTGCTGACGCGAGATCAGCGCCTGGATATTCGCTCGGCTGGTGATGTCGAGCCGACCGCGGGCTTCAACCTGATAATCGCGATCGTCTTCCGTCTGATACTGATTGTAGAAACTCCAGACACCCGTCACATTGAATTCCAGCGCATGACGCGACCAGTTCGAGACAAGGCGGGCCGACGGGGCAACATCGAGCGCAACGTCGGACTTTGCCGACGGCGCATGGAAAACGTTCGAGTAGTAGGACGTGCCGAAATCGACCTCGGGGAAAAGAACGAAGCTGCCGATCTTGATACCGACCGGATCGTACGGCTCCTGCCGAAAAAGGCGTGCGGTTTTCCGGTTATCGGTGATCGGATCGAGGTCCTCGATCTGGTAGAGCAACGGATCCGGAGGTGCGGGCGGATTTGCGAAGAGAGCCACGTTGGCGGCGCGGGGCGTATCTATCCGTGGCGCATCCCCAACGTCCTCCGGAGACAACGGCTCGGCGGACTCAAAATTGCGGTCAGTATCGGAAGACTCCCGCGGATCGTCCGAATCGCCATCGTCGATGCTATCTCGTTGCCTCGGGCGTGCCGGTGCAGCCGAGGGGTCCTGCGCCTCGGGCTCCGCTATCGGGCCGTCGTTCGGCGAGACAACGCCAGGAGCGGCGTTATAGTCCTCAATATCCTGGGGATTTGCGGCTGCATAGCCCGGCTGAGGGGCGCCAGATGGGAAGGTTTCGTCTATGCTGGTGATCTGTTGGGCATTGGCGCTTTGCGCATGCGCATAAGGGACGCGTGCGGGGAGGCCCACAACCACAAATGCGACCAAGCTACGAATAAACCAGGCATGACGCCGGTCGCTCATTTGCGAGCGTCCTCATGAAAGACTGTTCACGTGAACGCATACGACTTGAGGTCCTCACCTTAGAAAGGCCTGGTTAATGTGCCTTTAAAGAGGATTACTGCCTGAGAGATGGCGGCCAGACCAAAGAATTGCTAATAAAATGCACGATCCTGCTGCCGCTTACCGGCCAGGCCTGACCTCGGGGGAGGCAATTTTCATCGATGCCTAAGGTCGTTCCATTCCAACAGCCGCAAAAATCATCGGATGCAGGCGTCAAATCGGATATCGAGGCTTATGTCTCGTCAGCCGTACGGACACTCAGTCTGGAATCCGAAGGCTTGGCGCAACTTGCTCAAGAACTCGATGGCTCGTTGGCCGAGCCCTTCGCTGAAGCGATACGGCGCCTTGTCGCCGTCAAAGGTCGTGTCATCGTGACTGGTATCGGCAAAAGCGGTCACGTCGGCCAAAAGATTGCGGCTACTTTCGCCTCAACGGGCACGCCGGCTTTCTTCGTCCATCCCAGCGAAGCCTCGCATGGCGATCTCGGAATGGTGACCCGCGCAGACGTCATTCTGGCGTTGTCCTGGTCGGGCGAGACGGTCGAACTAAAGCCGATCATCACCTATTCGCGCCGCTTTGCCGTGCCCCTGATCGCGATTACGTCGCAGGCGCAGTCCGCTCTCGGCGAGCAAGCGGACGTCGTGTTGCTGCTACCGCGCGCAAAGGAAGCCTGTCCGCACGGCCTTGCGCCGACAACATCGACAACGATGCAGCTTGCGATGGGCGACAGTCTTGCGATTGCTTTGCTCGAAGCGCGTGGCTTCACGGCGCACGATTTCAAGATCTTTCATCCTGGCGGCTCGCTCGGGGCCAATCTCAAATACGTTTCCGACATCATGCATCGCGGCGAGCGGCTGCCGCTGATCAAGAGCGGCGAGAGCATGGCGCATGCGCTCGTTACAATGACGGAAAAGAGCTTCGGCTGCGTCGGCGTCACGGACGGTCGTGGCCGTTTGATCGGAGTCATCACGGACGGCGACTTGCGCCGGCACATGGGCGCAAACCTACTCGAAGCCAGGGTCGACGAGATCATGACGGCGAAGCCGAAGACAATCTCACCGTCGATGCTGACATCCGCCGCGTTGGAATTGATCAACGCGTCCTCGATTACGGCGTTGTTCGTCGTCGAGAAGCAAAAGCCGGTCGGACTGATTCACGTGCATGATCTGTTGCGCCTTGGCGTCGCTTAACGGCGCGCCAAGGAAGCCGGCTAAATCCAGCCCATCAACTCGCGCCGGGCAATTGCCTCGATGACGTCGATGCCCTCGGGGCTGTCGTTGAGCGCCGATAGATAAGCGAATTTCTCTCCGCCGTTCGATTCGAAGATGTGCCGATTTTCTCGGTCCAATTCTTCCAGCGTCTCAAGGCAATCGGCGGAAAATCCGGGTGCGACGAGCGCGATGCTTTTTGTTCCGGATTTGGCCAAGCTTTCGACCGTCTTGTCCGTATAGGGCTGCAGCCAGGGATCGTTGCCGAAACGCGATTGGAATGTGGTCAACCAGCGCTCAGGCGCGACCGCGAGCTTCTCGCGCAAGAGCCGCGAGGTTTTCTGACACTGGCAGTGATAGGGATCGCCCTTGGCGAGATATTTCTGCGGCATGCCGTGGAATGTCGCGATAATTTTCTCGGGTTCGAAATCGAGTTTTGCGAGGCTTTTCTGGATCGAACGCGCGAGCGCGTCGATATAAGCGGGATCGTCGTGGTATGACGGCGCCGTGCGGACGGCCGGCTGCCAGCGCATTTTCATGAGCGCTCGGAATGCATGATCGCAGGCCGTTGCGGTCGTTGCCGCCGCGTATTGAGGATAGAGCGGGAGAAGCAAGATCCGGTCGCAGCCCTGTTCTTTCAGCGCGAGGATTCGGCTCTCGGTCGTCGGATTGGCATAGCGCATCGCCCAATCGACAACGATGTTCTTGTGATCCTTCAGCCGTTCCGCCAATTGCTCAGCTTGGCTGCGTGTAATCGTCTTGATCGGGCTTTCGTTCTTTTCCTTGTTCCAGATTGTTTCGTAATCCTTGCCCTTGCGTCCCGGCCGCACGGTCAGGATGATCAGATTCAAAATCGGCCACCACTTCCAGCGTGGTTCCTCGATGACCCGCTCGTCGGAAAGAAATTCCTTGAGATAGCGCCGCATCGGCCAATAGCCCGTGCCATCCGGCGTGCCAAGGTTGAGCAAGAGCACCCCGATGCGGCCGACCGCGACCGGCTGATGATCCTTCGGCAGGGAGAGGTCCTTATTGGAAAATTCCGTCGATTTCGGCACTTCGTTCATTACTTATCCGGTTCTGAAACGGGCATCGGGCAGTGTAGTTGATTAGGCGCGCTGTTGCGACGGCGTTGCGGTCGCGGTCTTCGCCGCGAGTCTCGGCTTTATCGACGGAGATTGGGCTTCCCGTATATGGGCGCCATCGCCACCCGCCGATGCAGCTCCCTTTATCTCGCCTTGCGGAGAAAGTTGCGCAACTTCGGACATCGGGATGATGCGGCTGAATTTCCAGTATACCGCCAGGCGGTTCGTAAATGCTTTCGGAGTTTCCGCGAATAGCCGCGCGGCGCGATGCTCGGCGGCCGCGCGCAACGTCTGCTGCTTGCGAAGACAGATACTGATGATGGCCTCTTTATCCTCGTAGGAAATGTCGTCGGCTTCTGCGGCTGCCTTGATTAGCATTGCGAGATCGTGGTCGTCGCCGAGAATCTGCGACAGCTCGCGCGCCGCCGCGACCCGAACGGCAAACTCGTCGGGCCAGGCGCGCCCGAGCAGACTCATCTGGCGCCAATGCCACTGTACCGATTTGCGTAGCGTATGAAACGTTTCGTCCGATGGTTCGCCATAGGCGATCTTCAACGCCTTGCGCGCATGGCGATAGCTTTTCTCGAGCCCGTCTACCAAAGCCGAAAACCCGCGTTTCTTGATACTAGCCCGAGAAAATTTCTCGACTTCGCGCAGAAGGAGCAAGCGTACCTGCGAAGCACATTCGGGGTCTAATACAGGTGGGGAGTTGCCGAGGACTTTCGCGAAATGAACTTTCAATGGCTCCAAGGTCAAGGCTCCATCCGGAGCTGCTTCAGATGCGAGTTTCGCCGCCGTTTCCATCATGACGCTCTGGTCGCGGCGACCCGAGAGCAAGCGCGCGATTTCGCCAAGTGCTTTTATTCGCCGACGAGCTTTATCTTTGCCGAAAGCGGGCGCCACCAACCGCACAAGAGCGCGCAGGCGCTTGAGAGCTTTGCGGCATTCATGAACTCCTTTTGGCTGAACCTCTGGTGCCGCGAGCTCTTCAAGTGCGGCGTCAAGTTGCTCGCGCGCGATGCGGCGAAAGCCGCGTTCAATCGGCTCGTCGGTCTTGAACCTGTACGGCATACGCTCAAAGCGCCTTTGTTCAAGGACATTAGGGCGGAAATTAATCGGCTGGAACACCCGTTCCTGTCAAATACGAACCCCATGATGGCCGCCAATTCGTATTCATTTCGTTTCAACTTTTCGGAGCCATGTGCGTATGCGCGCTTCGGGGTCTTCGGCTGTCACAAAGTCCGTTATGACGGCGAGACTATCGGCTCCGGCCGCGGCGACGGCGGGCGCGCGTTCAGGGGTTAAACCGCCGATAGCGACAAGGGGGAGGGCGCCGATCGCTTTGCGCCATTTTCGAAGCCTATCAAGCCCTTGGGGGGCCCAGGGCATCACTTTCAACTTGGTTTCGTAAATCGGACCGAGCGCCACGTAGTCGGGTTTTGCGGCGAGCGCGGTTGCGAGTTCGGCTTCGTCGTGTGTTGAAATGCCGAAGCGAATGCCCGAATTTCTGAGCGCGGAAAGGTCGGCGGCGCGCAGATCGTCCTGCCCAAGGTGAACGAAATCAGCTCCCGTTTCGAGCGCTACGTCCCAATAATCGTTCAGGATCAATTGAGAACCGTGCGCCTTGGTGACCGCTAGCGCACGGCGCGTCTGCTCGGCGATATCGGCCCGCGCCGCATCCTTGATCCGCAATTGTACGAACTTCACGCCAAGCGGCACGATGCGTTCGAGCCAGCCGATATCCGGAACGATGGGATAAAAGCGTGCAAGCTTCACTGATCTGCGATCCAAGTTCCGGCTCATTCGAGATCGAAGAACGGCGTGCCTGCGACGGGCGTCGAGGGGACAGCCATGTCTCGGGAAGGCATGAGGCCTGCCTCAAAGCCGAGACGGCCCGCCTTGATCGCAGCAGCGAACGCTTCGGCCATTCGAACCGGATCGGCAGCTTTGGCAACGGCCGTATTGAGGAGCACGGCGTCATAGCCGAGTTCCATTGCGAATGCGGCGTGCGACGGCGCCCCGATGCCTGCATCGATGATGAGCTTCACATCGGGAAAATATGCGCGAAGGCTGGTCAATGCAGCGACGTTTGCCAAGCCGCGCCCGGTGCCGATCGGTGCCGCCCAAGGCATGATGACATCGCAACCGACGCGCTGCAGACGCTCCGCAACGGACAGGTCTTCAGTCGTATAGGGAAAGACTTTGAAACCATCGGACGCAAGCGCTTCGGCTGCTTCAACCAATCCGAACACATCAGGTTGCAACGTATCATCGTTGGCGATGACTTCGAGCTTGATCCAGTTGGTGCCGAACAGCTCGCGCGCCATCTGAGCCGTCGCTATTGCTTCTCGTGCCGTGCGACAACCGGCGGTGTTGGGCAGCACGCGCACGCTAAGGTTTTTGATGATGTCGAGAAAGCGCTCGCCGACCTTGCCGCCCGCCGCTTCCCGGCGCAGCGAGACGGTCACGATCGAAGTGCCGGATGCTTTGACGGCACCGGTCAGGATCGCCGGAGACGGGTACCCTGCCGTTCCCAGCAGGAGCCTTGACGACACGGTCTCGCCGTACAACGACAACATTCGATCCGTATGCAAACTTTGATCGCGGGGGTTCATCTATCCGGATACTCTGTTCATCCGCCCTGGCGCGCGGAGACGATCTCGACGCGGTCGCCCGTTTCGAGGCCGGTGGTAGCACGCCTCGCCTCCGGAACGAAATTACCATTCAACGCGGTCGCGACCTTGACGCCCGACAATTCGTGCTCGTCAACAAGCTCGGCAAGCGTTCGGGCAGCGGTTGCCGATTTCCGGCCATTGACGATCAGCTCGATTTTCTCCATCGCATTCAGCATCGGTTATGTGCTCTGGGGACCCGCTGGAAGTAGGCTTTTGCACGGCATTTACTAGAGCATTTCGCGAATTTTTACTGCAAACCTCGCCGATAGGTCAAAGTACCGCCAATCTGCCGCATTGGCCAAGTTGCGTTTCCCGCATGCCCACCGAGGATGGTTTGGATGTTTTCGCAATTGATGTCTTCCCGGCGTTTCGCGCCGCTGTTCTGGAGCCAGCTTCTTGCGGCGCTCAATGACAACCTGCTCAAGAATGCGCTTGCAATGCTGGTGGTCTACCGGCTGGCGATGGAAAATGGCCCGGCCATTGGCACGCTCGCTGGAGCGGCGCTCATTTTGCCGTTCTTTCTGTTTTCAGCGCTCGCGGGACAATACGCCGATAAGTACGACAAGGCGAAAGTCGCAGCGCGGGTGCGGCTGATGGAGATACCCATAGCTGTTCTGGCGGCGGCGGGTTTTCTGATCCCATCTGTCCCCGTTCTATTTGTCGCCCTAATCCTGTTCGGCACGCTTAGTGCTTTTTTCGGGCCCGTGAAATACGGGCTGCTGCCGACGCATCTCGAAGTTAAAGAGCTGCCGGCCGGTAACGCGCTCATCGAGGGCGCGACGTTCACCGCCATTCTGCTCGGAACAATCGGCGGCAATCTCGCGTCGGGAGGCGAGCGCGAGATCTGGCTCGTCGCTGGCGCGATCGTCGTGATCTCCATTTTTGGCTGGCTGTGTGCGCGCCTCATACCGCCTGCGCCGTCCACCGTGCCGGATCTCGCCGTCGATAAAAATATCGTCACTTCGACAGGCACGCTTTTGAAGGATCTCCGCAGCGACAAGCGCATCTGGCAAGGGGCGCTTATTACGTCTTGGTTCTGGCTCGTCGGCGCAGTCGTTCTGGCGCTGCTGCAAAATCTTATCCCGCAAGCGCTGAACGGCTCTCCTGCGGTCTACACGCTGGCGCTTTTTACGTTCGCTATTGCCGTCGCCCTCGGTTCGATTGCGGCGGCTCGGGCCAGCAAAAACCGGCCGAACCTGGCGCTCGTTCCCATCGGCGCGCTGCTTATGGGGTTGTTTCTCATCGACTTGGCGCTGCTCGCTTCAACGCTCACGCCAGCGCCGCGGGCTATCGGCGTCTCGGAGACGCTTCGCTCGTTTACGGGCATTCATATGCTGATCGATCTTGCCGGCGTCGCGTTTGCGGGCGGGCTCTATATCGTTCCATCGTTTGCAGCCGTGCAGGCATGGTCGCCTGTGGAGCGCCGCTCGCGCGTGATTGCCGGATGCAACGTGCTGTCGGCGGCGTTCATGACAATGGCGGGCTTGGCCATTGCAGCTCTACAGTTTGAGAAAATCCCGATCTCTTTGCTCTACGCTGGGCTTGGACTGTCAAACCTGATTGTCGTCGCGCTGGTGTTGCGCGCTTGGGGCGCCGAAGGTGTGAAAGACGTCGGCGTCTTTCTATTCCGAACCTTCTTCAATCTCGAAGTCAAAGGGCTGGAAAATTTGCCGAAGCCTGGAGAAAAAGCGATCATCGCGCCCAATCACGTCAGCTTGCTCGATGCGGGATTGATGCATGCGCTGCTGCCGTCTCATGCGATTTTCGCCGTCGATACGGGCATGGCGAACACTTGGTGGGTGAAGCCGTTTCTGAAGCTCGCAAAATCCTATGCGATAGATCCGAGCCGTCCGCTCGGCATGCGTCACCTTATTCAGGAGGTCAAAGACGGGTCATCGCTTGTGATCTTTCCGGAAGGCCGCCTGACGGTCACCGGTGGTTTGATGAAGGTCTACGACGGAACGGCCATGATCGCCGACAAAGCAGATGCGCCGGTCGTTCCCGTTCGCATCGATGGTCTCGAACGTTCGCATTTCGGCTATCTTAGTAAAGCTCAAACCAAGAAAGCTTGGTTTCCAAAAACGACGGTGACGATCTTGCCGCCGGTGAAATTGAAGATCGATCCAACGCTTCGCGGCAAGCAGCGCAGGCTCGCAGCGGGTGCCGCGCTGCAAGATGTGATGACGGATTCCGCGGTGCTGACGACTCCCATCGATCAGACGCTCTTCGAGGCACTCGTGCTGGCGCGGCGGACGCGCGACACTGGCAAGCCCGCCATCGAAGATCCGCTCGGCACCAAGCTCACATACAAAAAACTGATCGCCGGCGCCCAAGTCCTCGGCGCTAAGCTTGCGCCGATGTTGCCTGTAGAGGGGGACGCCGTCGGCGTGCTTCTCCCCAATTCGGCAGGCGTCGCCGTGACGTTCTTTGCTTTGCAGACGATGGGCCGCGTGCCCGCCATGTTGAATTTTTCAGCCGGCGCCGCAAACGTCGTTTCAGCATGCAAAGCCGCCAATGTTTCGGTCGTTCTGACGTCGCGTGCTTTTGTCGAAAAAGGACATTTCGAATCGCTTGTGCAGGCGATCAGTGCAGTCGCACGCGTCGTTTATCTTGAGGACGTGCGCGCAACGGTGACGTTTTTCGATAAGCTGAGGGGACTTGCGCAAGGCGGCAAGCCGCAAGTCGCGCGTGATTGCAACGCTCCGGCGGCCATCCTTTTCACTTCGGGATCAGAGGGACTGCCGAAGGGCGTCGTTCTTTCGCATCGTAATCTGCTCGCCAATTGCGCCCAGAGCCTGACGCGTGTCGCCTGCAACGGCAGCGATAAGGTCTTCAATGCCTTGCCGGTCTTCCACTCGTTCGGACTGACGGCGGGATTGCTGATGCCGCTGGTCGCGGGCGTGCCAGTTTATCTTTATCCGACGCCGCTGCATTACCGCATCATTCCGGAACTCGTTTACGGCTCCAATGCGACGATCTTTTTCGGAACGGATACATTCCTGTCGGGCTATGGGCGCATGGCGCACCCCTATGATTTCGCGCGCGTGCGCTTGGTTCTTGCGGGCGCGGAAGCAATCAAGGATCGTACGCGGCAGCTCTATATGGACCGTTTCGGCGTGCGTATTCTCGAAGGATACGGCGTTACCGAAACCGCTCCGGTGCTCGCGATCAATACGCCACTCGCGAATAAGGCCGGAACGGTAGGACGGCTGTCGCCGCTGATGGAAGCCCGGCTTGATCCGGTCCCCGGTATCGAACGCGGGGGACGGCTCTATGTGCGTGGACCCAACGTCATGCTCGGCTACTACCGTGCGGAACATCCCGGTGTTCTCGAACCGCCGGCCGAAGGTTGGCACGATACCGGCGACATCGTTGAAATCGATCCGCAGGGTTTTATCGCCATCAAAGGACGTGCCAAACGCTTCGCCAAAATCGCGGGAGAAATGGTTTCTCTATCGGCGGTCGAGGCGCTGGCGGCGGAGTTGTGGCCGAACCTGATCACCGTCGTCGTCGCCCTTCCCGATATGCGGAAAGGCGAACGTCTCGCGCTTTTGACAACCGACTCCAAGTGCACGCGAGAGGCGTTCTCGCAATTCGCAAAGCGAAAAGGCGCAACGGAGTTGATGGTGCCCGCCGACATTCTGCTCGTCAGCAAGATCCCGCTTCTCGGTTCGGGCAAACCGGATTACGTCGCGGCCCTGGAACTCGCGAAGCAGACGATTGCCGAGAGGCCGGGATCAGCCGCGAGCGTCGCTGAAAAGCGGACCGTCACGCCGGCTGTCTGACAGGAAGCGCTTGACGGCATGTGCGAGCACCGGCGCGAGTAAAAATCCGTGTCTATAGGCGCCGTTGACGCGAATCGTGCGCCCGTCGTCTTCGACTACGATGTGGGGAACGTTGTCGGGAAATGCGGGCCTGACGCCTGCTCCCATCTCGATGATCGAGGCTTCGCCGAATCCGGGGTGCAAAACGTAGGCAGATCCCAATAGATCGAGAGCGGATTTCAATGTCATCGGACCATCGTCTTCGCGCTCGATGACGCTCGCACCTATGACGTAGCGGCCACTGCCCTGTGGGACGACATAGATCGGTTGCCGCGGGTGGAGCAGCCGGACGGGTCGGGATAATACGACGTCGCGAGATTGAATGAGCACGCGTTCGCCACGAACACCGCGGAGCAACGGCAGGTCCTGGCGTGATCCCATTCCACGGCAATCGATAACGATTTCCTCGCCTCGCGGCTCGAAGGGTCGGCCGAATTCCGCATTTGCTCCGGCCGCGCAGGCTTCGCCGAGCAGCCAAGTCATCGCTTTGAGCGCGGAGACGTGGGCCTCTGTCGAAAAAAAGAGCCCGCGTGTAAAGCGTCCCGAGAGAGCGGGTTCCAGTTCTGCGAGGCGCTCCGCCGTGATTGCCTCGTGCCGTTCGGTCATTCGCGCGAAGCGAGAGAGGTCGGCCGTATCGCGTGCAGGCGCAACGACGAGCGTTCCATTGGATATCGTCCCCGGATAGGTTTTCCAAAGCTCAAAGCTTTCGCGACCAAGGTCACGGACGACGGCTGGCGCGCTTTCCGCTTCGCATTCGGGTGCAATCATTGCTGCCGCCCAACGGCTCGAAGTCAGCGCGAAAGGTTCCCTGGTCTGCTCGACGAGACGGACGCGATATCCGGCACGCGCGAGCGTGTAGGCCTGCCACAATCCGAGGATGCCTGCACCGATCACGGCAATGGACGGTGTGCTCACGGCCATTCTCGCGCGATTTTGGCTCGGCGGGCGTCAGTCACCGAGCACGACGCCTTCTCGTCGCGGGTCGGCGCCTCCTTCGAGATGCCCGCCTTTGCGCTGGATGGTGTGAATGCCGGACGTCATCGTCGTGTTCGCGATCACGTGGCCGAGGGATGTCAACTCGAATGCGGGCCAGACGTAGTATGGCGAATATTCGATGAGGAACGGCCCGCCTTCACTTCCGAAATTCGGCAGTGACGCCGCCTGTTGAGCGTCGAGATCCCAATCCAGCATGGCGACGAGCGTCTTAACGACGTAAAGTATGATCTGCGAACCGCCGGGCGAGCCGGTTACGATTTCCGGGGTGCCGTCTGAGTCGAGCACGATCGTCGGCGCCATCGAACTTCTTGGGCGCTTGCCACCGGCGACTGCATTGGCGACCGCTAGACCCTTGGCATCGGTCGGGACGAACGAAAAGTCGGTCAACTCATTATTCAACAAAAATCCCGCCGCCCATAGGTGCGAACCGAATGCGCTTTCGATCGTCGCTGTCATCGACAAGGCATTGCCGTCGTCATCGATGATCGAGATCTGGGTGGTGCCGGGAACTTCGTGGGTGAAGTCGTCGCCAAATGTTTTTTTTGCCAGACCGGGAGGTATCCCCGCCTCGGGTTTCTCGATACTTTTTTTCAGGCTGATAAGCTTGCGCCGCTCGTTCAAATAGTCGTCGTCGGTCAGACCGGAGGGTACGGCGATACGATCAGGATCGGCGATATAGCGATTACGATCGGCAAATGCGAGTTTTTCGGCTTCGGCGATGATGTGCAGCGCCAGCGGACTCATTAATGCTTCTGCGCCTTGCACTTGTGGAAATGGCGCAATCAGCTTCAAGGCCGCTCCCACTGTCAGCGCGCCCGAGGAAGGCGGACCCATGCCACAGACGCGGCGTGCGCGATAATCGACGCAAACAGGATCGCGCTCCTTTGCGGCGTATCCTGCGAGGTCCGCAGTGGTCATGTCACCTGGGATGCTCGACGCTTCGCCGACGGCCTTAACGATGGCCTCGGCAACGGGGCCTGTGTAGAATGCGTCTGCGCCCTTTTCCGCGATTAATTTCAATGTTGCAGCATAAGCGGAATTCTTGAGCAGCTCGCCTTTGCCTGGCGGTTCGCCCGCCTCGTCGAAAAAGTAGGCTTGCGCAGCAGGCGAGAAGTTTTCGGCTCGCGACTTTGTCAAAAGGACGTTCAGTCTCTGCGAAACAGGGAAGCCGTTTTCGGCAAGCTTGATCGCCGGTTGAAACAGGGTTGCCCACGGGAGCTTGCCGTATTTCCGGTGAACTGCTTCCAAGGTCCGCAGGAGGCCGGGGACGCCGACGCTGAGGCCCGACAGAACGGCGGTTTCGAAAGACATCGGCTTACCGTCGCGCATGAAACGGTCCGGCTTGGCAGCGGCTGGCGCCGCTTCACGTCCATCAAACGTCGAGAGGGAGCGCGTCTTGGCATCCCAATAGACGAGAAACGCACCACCGCCGAGGCCGGACGACTGCGGTTCAACAAGGCCAAGTACGAGCTCTGTCGCAATGGCGGCGTCCGCTGCCGAGCCGCCCTGGCGCAGCATCTCCCGCCCGGCCTCGGCAGCCAAGGGCTCGGCCGCGACGATCATGTGCCGGTTCGAGATTACGAGCTTCTTTACCGTCGTTCCGGATGCTGCTTCAGGCGGCGGCCTGCTTTCTTGTGCCGATGCCGCCGATGCGGCAAGAGCCATGCAGAAAGCCGTTAGCAATCGAAAAATCATCGAAGCTCCAGAGAGGGGTCTTGAATAATCGTGGCAGCGGCCAAGGACGCGAGAGTAACGCGCAGCCTGTCGTTAAAGCAACGGTTCGAGAGGTCGACATGTTTATTTCAATAAGCCGTCAAATTTGGCTCGCCGTAGGAGCAGTCGCGTTGTTCGCCGCGGGGGCAGCGGCGGCTATTGCGCTCGAGCCTCGGACACGCGTCACACCACTCCTTACAACCGGCAAGACCGTGATGGGTGAACCGATCGTTTACCCAACTGGCGCTCCCGCGAAAATTACGGCGGCGATCGTCGCGATGGATCCAGGTGCGGAGACGGGATGGCATACGCACGGCGTTCCGCTGGTTGGGTTTATCCTCGATGGCGAGCTGACGGTCGATTACGGACCGAACGGCAAGCGCACGTACAGAAAGGGCCAATCCGTCGTAGAGGCGATGCGCATTCCGCACAATGGTAAGAATACCGGGTCGGGCGTCGTGCGTCTCTTCGTCGTTTATATGGGAGCGGACGGCGTTCCGAATTCCATTCCAACCAAGCATTGACAATCGAACTCTGCCGCATCTCGGATTTCGCTGGAACCGCGCGCATCTTTGCGCGTTGACGACCGTGTCCCGCTCATCCTTTCACAGCCTCGCGCTTGCCATTGCTTTGCTGAGCACCGCCGTCGCGTTGGGTGCAGCGCTCGCGCACCTTTTCGAGCTTCCCAACAAGATTGGCTTGACCCGCGACGATTATTTTATCGTGCAAGGCATTTATCGCGGCTGGAGCATGTTGGGCTTCGTGTTGCTGATTCAGCTCATTTCCATTGTCGCGATAATCGTTCTTGCCCAGCAGGATCGCGATGTCAGAATTTTTGGTTGCGTGGCATTGATTTGCCTGATCGCTGCTCAGATGCTGTTTTGGACATTCACTTATCCGGCCAATGTCGCGACCGAAAACTGGACGAAAATTCCCGCCAATTGGCAAGTGCTTCGCAGGAACTGGGAGTACTCGCATGCGGCGGGCGCGGTATGTCAGCTGGCCGGTATGACGGCTCTGATCATCGCTGCACTTGTGCGCCGTAGGTAGGACTATCTCGAAGACCGGGAGATTCACCTCGGTATAATTACGGATTGGTGAGAATAGGCAAGGACGTTGCCGTTATTAGTGGCAATTGCGGCACGGTTTCTAACTGCTTGCGGCTTAGCGCGGTTCGAGTCCGCCCGGTCTGTTGCCGCAAGTGGGGTGCTCGACTAGTTTCCGCCCGGGGATATCGATCCTGCATCATTGGAGGGGCAAATGCGTTCACTGAAGCTTGGTTTGGCTGCGGCTGCAGCCCTCTGCGCGATTTCGGCGACGGCCGAGGCGGGTAGCTGCATGCGCGTCGGCGCGATCGGCGACGGCCTGACACACGACTTGGCGGTTATCATGTCCACGCATGGTTTGGCCAATATTATCGAGGCCAAGGGGCTGAAGGCGAGAGGGCCGATCCACACAACGTGCTCGCCCGCGAGCTTTCTTACGGAATGCCGCTCGTCACAACGAGCTTGCAAGTAATAGTCCGCACATCTCGGCGGCTCGGTCCAGCGTCATCGCACATGCGTGCGGTGGCGCTTTTTCCTATGCGCTAATGAAAGTCGCGCGACTTTGGGATGATGCGCACATTGCGCGGGTGACGCGGCTTGGGACGTGAAAAACGCGGATGCGGTCTTCGCTCGTCGCGACCCGGATGAGCAGATCCCGGGTCGGGATGCAAAACTTCGTCGGCGTTGGCAAGCGGCGCTTTCATATCTGCCGCCCACTCTGATAAGCGCAAGAGCCAGTCGCTGCGATCGATGAGCTTTGCAGAAATGACATGGATGATGTCGACTTGGTCGCTGGGCTGCTTCTGAAGCCGGCCGTGTATTTCGATTAGCCGCGACGTCATTACGACCTTGCGAAAGCGCTCGAAGGTTTTCGGCCAGATCACGGCGTTGGTGATGCCCGTCTCGTCCTCGATGGTCATGAAAATGGCGTTGCCCGTTCCCGGCCTCTGCCTGACTAGTACGACGCCTGCGACTTGGACGCGGGCGCCGTCTTTGACTGAGCCTAAATCCTCGCAGGAGAGAACGCGTGCTTGGCGGAAATCCTCTCGCAGGAACGACATCGGATGAGCTTTGAGAGAAAGCCGCAGTGTCTGATAATCGTTGATGACATGCTCGGAGAGCCGCATTTCGGGCAGACGCACCTCGGTTTCGCTCCCCGTATCTCTCGCCTCGCTCCAGGCAAACAATGGCAATGGCGGTGCATTCACGAGCGCTTTCACTTCCCATAACGCCTGCCGCCGGTCGAGCCCGATGGAGCGGAAGGCATCGGCCGCCGCGAGTTTTTCGAGCGTCTGGACATTGCCGCGCTCCGCAACGTCGGGCATCTCTCGAAACCTTTTGTCTGGTTGAGCCTCCATTGATGGAAGGAGATGCGTGGTGTTGCCCTTGCGGCGGCGCTTTTTCTTTGTTTCCTCTTCCGGCACCTCGTGAATGTCTTGTTCCTTAAGCCCATCGATCAAGCGCAGACCGAGACGAAGGGCCGGCTTGCCGTCGGCGGTCGCTTCGAGCGTTGAATCCCAATCTGAAAAGTTGACGTCGGCGTCGCGGACTGCGACGCCATTCTTGATGGCGTTGCCCACGATTTGGGCGGGCGCATAAAATCCCATCGGCTGGGAGTTCAAAAGCGCGCATGCGAATGCTGCGGGATGATGGCATTTGATCCAGGCGGATACGTAGACGAGGAGCGCGAAGCTCGCAGCGTGGCTTTCGGGAAAGCCGTACTCGCCGAAGCCCTTAATTTGTGAAAAACACCGCGTCGCGAATTCGCGATCGTATCCGCGCGCGACCATCTTCGAGATCATCTTGTCTTCGAGCTGGCCGATCGTGCCGACACGGCGGAACGTTGCCATGGCTCTGCGCAGATCGCTGACTTCCTTGTCGTTGAACTTGGCTGCGTCCATGGCGATCCGCATCGCCTGCTCTTGGAACAGAGGAACGCCAAGTGTTTTTCCAAGAATATTTTTGAGTTCGTCGGGGTCTCCATTTTTTGGAGAGGGATAGCTCACTTTCTCAATCCCCGCGCGGCGGCGCAGATAAGGGTGCACCATGTCGCCCTGAATGGGACCTGGACGCACTATCGCGACTTCGATGACGAGGTCGTACAAATCGCGAGGTTTCAAGCGAGGCAGCATGTTCATCTGCGCCCGGCTTTCTACCTGGAAGACGCCGATCGAATCCGCGCGGCAGAGCATGTCGTAGGTGTCTTTATCGTCGCGCGGGATGCTGGCGAGCGTAAACTGTTTCCCGTGATGTTTTGCGATCAGATCGAAAGCTTTTCGAATGCAGGTCAGCATGCCGAGTGCGAGAACGTCTACCTTTAGAAGTCCGAGCGCCGAGATATCGTCTTTGTCCCATTCGATGAACGTGCGTTTTTCCATCGCCGCGTTGCCTACGGGGACGACTTCTACGAGTGGTCCGCGCGTCAGCACGAAGCCGCCGACGTGCTGCGAGAGATGGCGCGGAAAGCCCATCAGCTCGCCGGCAAGCTCCATAACTTTCTTCATCGTTCGGTCGGCAGGATCGAGACCGGCTTCGCGGATGTGTTTGTTGGGCGGAACGCCGCCACCGTAGGTGCCCCATACCATGCCGCCGAGTGCGGAGATCGTATCTTCCGATAATCCGAATACCTTGCCGACGTCCCGGACTGCTGAACGCGACCGATAGGAGATCACCGTTGCGGCGAGTCCGGCGCGGTGGCGCCCATAACGCTTATAGATCCACTGAATGACTTCCTCGCGCCGCTCATGCTCGAAATCGACGTCGATGTCGGGTGGCTCCTCGCGCGCCGAAGATATGAAGCGCTCGAATAAAAGATTGACCTCGGTCGGATTGACGGCCGTGATTCCGAGACAATAACAAACGACCGAGTTCGCCGCTGAGCCACGGCCTTGACAGAGAATGTCTTTGGAGCGCGCGAAGGCGACAATATCGTGAACCGTGAGAAAATAAGGCGCAAACTTTCGTTCTTCGATGAGCGCCAACTCTTTCTTTATGGTCTTCGTAATTTTTTCTGGCACGCCCTCGGGAAACTTTTTTTTGGCCCCTTCCCAAGTGAGATTTTCCAGATACTGCTGCGGCGTCGACCCTGGCGGCACGGGCTCATCTGGATATTCGTATTTGAGATCGTCGAGCGAGAAGGTGCAGGCTTCGACGATATCGATCGTGCGAGTGAGTGCGCATTCAAAACCCTTGAAGAGCCGCGCCATTTCCTCCGGACTTTTGAGGTGTCTTTCGGCATTGACTTCGAGGCGCAGCCCAGCTTCGCGCAACGTCGTTTTTTCGCGAATGCAGGTGATAACGTCTTGTAATCCGCGGCGGTCGCGATGGTGATAGAGCACGTCGTTGGTCGCGACGATCGGTGTGCCGCATCTTTTGCCGAGCTCTGCGAGTGCCGCGATGCGCGCGCGATCGTCGCCGCGATATGTGTAAGATGCGGCGAGGTAGAGCGGTGCGTTACCGAGTGCGGATCTTATTCGATGCAGCGACTGCTCAAGCGGTTCGTGATGGTGCCGCCCCTCACACTGACCCTCTCCCCGTGAAGAACGGAGAGAGGAAATTACTGTGTTTGCACCCTCCTCCGGCGCCGCGCGGTGTCTCATCCGCAAGGGGGTAGGAGAATTGGGTGTATCGCGAGATAGATTGAAACCATCGTCATTGGAACGAGAGCGCGAAGGATCGAAGTGTAAAATTTTGGCGCTTTGGATTTCGTTGGATGCGATCCCCAAAGTGTCTGCCAATTGAAATTCCCGCCAGCTCCAATCGTCGGACGGGAGAGCGATGAAGATCTGGCCTTCGGCATATTCGGCCACGTCGGTGAGACGCAGGATGCATTTGCCTTTATCCGCCTTAAGCTGGCCAACCGATAGCAGTCGGCAGAGACGGCCGTAGGCGGCGCGATCCCGCGGATACACAAGTAAGCTCGGTGCGTCTTCGAGATCGAGGCGGGCACCAATGACGAGGCGAAAGTCATCTTTCTTTTCGTCATCATCAGGTTTCGCCGCTACGTGAGCACGCACGACGCCTGCAAGCGTGTTGCGATCCGTTATCGCAATGGCGGAAAGTCCAAGCGACTTGGCTTTCTTGACAAGCTCATCGGGATGAGAAGCTCCGCGCAGAAACGAGAAGTTCGTCGTCGTTTGAAGTTCGGCATAGTGGAAATGATTTTCTGGCGGCATACTGGCCCTTATGCAAAAAGCCCGTGCATGAACCAGGTCGGGCGCCCGCCCATCTCTCCCTCGTAAAGGCCGTGCCGGAACACCCAATAGGCTGCTCCCGCATGATCTTCGATCTTATAATAATCGCGCGGGCGCGGCTGTTTCTCAGTGTCGTCAAGATAGAGTGTGCGCCACCACTCGGGTTCGATGCGTTCAGGCCCTTCGGCGCGTGCGACGTGACGTTTGACGCGGCGCCAGATGAAGTGCGCGGGGGGACCGTCAGGCACTTCCGCGAGCACCTCAATCGGCTCTGGCCGGGCAAGCAGGAAAGCTGGGCGCATCGCGCTTTTCGGATCGGGAGAGGATGACATGTCGGCGGAGCATGCGGCGCTTGACGCAGCCAAGGCTTCGATAGCTGGCATCCGGAGCTCGGCGCGTTCGGGGATATGACTGGCGTGATGCTGTAAGACTGTGATGGCGCCACTGCCAAAGCGATTGATAAGACGATCGACGAGTACGGCGGGATTGCGAAATGGTGCACTTGCCGGATCGGCAAATCCGTTTTGCATAGCGTCCCGCTTTCCGACGCGCACAGCATCGAGGCGAAGCATGTCGATGCCAAAACCCGCGTCGATCTTCGCAAGCTTCTCTTTCAGAAGCATCATCATGTGCTTCGCCTTGCGGCAAGGCGCGCTCATCGTGGCGGTTGCCGATCCTGCCGTTCCGTCGGCGCGATAGAATGTGAGGCGGACGAAGCGGGCGCCGAGATCTTTAGTGGCTAACTTCTCTACAAGCTCCGATGCGAGTTCGCCTGCGAAAGCTTCCAGTGCTTCCGACGAGATCAGCGGCTCTGCGAAGGTGCGTGCGATCGAGAGGACGGGTGGCGGCTGCATGGGGCGACGCAGTTCGTCCGCCAGCCCTAACGCCTGATCGAGCCGCAGCAGAACATCTGCCGCGATCTCTGACGATCGAAAACGACGCTGCAAGCTGTCGCGCGGAATGTCGTAAAGCTGGCCGATGCGGCGAAGGCCCAGCCGCTTCAGAAGCAGCACGCGCGCGGTTTCCAACCGCAAAGCTTCGACGGGCAAGGGAGCCATTGCCTCGCGCGTCTGGTTTGGCGGGGACATCGCCCATCGCGCATTAGGGGGACAGTCAAAGCGGGCGAGCGCGTGCGCGGCGCCAAGAGTATCGGCGAGTCCTATTCGGGCTGAAACTCCGAATGAGTCCAAGTGCCGTGTGGCGTCATCGAGCAAACTTTCTTCGCCACCAAAAAGATGCGCGACACCGGTAATATCGATCCAGAGGCCATCTTCGCCGTCGATATGGCGATGGGGACCATAGCGGCCTGCCCAGCGCGCCAATTTCAGGAGAGCGATTTTATCTTTTCGTGGTTCGGCGAGGCGCGACGCGAGGTTGGGGTGGGCTGCACGCGCGTCGCTGAGCGCCGTGCCAACCTCGATTCCCAATCGTTCGGCGGCGGCGTTGACAGCCGTGAGCTTCAGTCCGTGTGCGGCATTCTCAATGAGAGCGAAGGGCTGGCGCGTCGGCACCGCTTGCGGCTCGGCGCGTTTGAGCCGGAAGATCGGCCACGACGGAAGCCAAATCGAAACGACGCGCTTCATCGGACCACTCCAAAACAAAAGGCGGGCGGGCAACACTCTCGGGACGCGCACGACAACGCTCCAAGGAGACCTCGAAACGGCTCGCTCCCGGCGCGCGAAGATCGAAGCGATGAGCGGCGCTCGGCAGCTGCTTGATCCGCCAGCGCGTTGCTGTTGCTCCGGCCGGTTCGGTTGCGGGGTGCGTGACGAGAAGGCATGGCGTTGCCATTTCGCCAGCCGCCAGGCTCAGGCGACGCGCGGGCATCAAGTCGATCTCATCGAGAACGCCGATGACGACAGCGAGGCTCGCCCCTTTGAGGCTTTCTTCAATCGCATTCAAAGCTTCGCTAGCGTGTGCCGTTTCGACTATGAGAAGGCGCCGGGGGTCGAGACCAAGATGAGCGAAACCCGCAAACGATGGCGCGCCGAATTCTCCGGCGAGTGCTTTCGGCCAACACCAGAGTGCCCACGGCTGCTCCTCACCATTTGCTGACAGCGCTTCTGTTCGGCGCACCGCGAGACGCGTTGCAAACCCCAAGCCCGCCATCCAATCCGCCGCCGAAGCCTTGCCCTTTACGGATGGGACGCCTTTGATCTCGTGGACCGCATTTGGCTCCAAACCTCGGGGCAGCAGGATATCGGCTGCGTCACAGCCAAGTTCCCAGCGCTGCCGCCTCCCCCCTCCACCCGGCGTGTCCGGGGTGGCTGCAGGCCCCCGGCGCGGCGCATGACGCTCCAAGCTCAGGATGTGCGAACGGAGCTTCGCAATGACGGCGGCTTTTGACGTCCCATGGATGGGCTTAGCTGCAGACCTAGTGTTCTCCGCCAATCTCTTTTGGGTCGAAGTCAGGTGGGCTGCGTCAACTGAAAGTCTGAGGTTCACGGGAACCGCCGGTATTAAGATTTCATTTAGGAATGCAAAGAATGAAGTTCACTATTTGTTCTAATTCTTCCCCCGCTTTCCGTCAAGACTGCGAGACAAAGAACGAACCGTGGCGGCGGCGTCATCCGGCGGCAACACGCCACGCGAAAATTTCGAAAACACCAAGCAAGTCAGCGGCAGGGGTGCAATCGTAAACGTACTGTGACTTCCCTGCTCTGCCGACGATAACGGGACTGATTTATACCCCCTTTTCACTAATCACGATCAGGATAACCCCCGTTACCCTGCATTTACTCTTTTGTCAGCGATTGGAGCATCCCCCGATGACCCTGCCCAGCCGTCTCAGCGGATTCGCCCTTGCCATCCTTCTCCTGGCCGGCGGCTTGCTCTCCGCGACCTCGGCGAAAGCCGAAGACCTTGTCGATTTTCTCTGGGGTGGCGGCGAAGAATACGGCGGCGGGCGCAGCGTGGTTTCGTTCGATCCGAAGTACAAGCCCGGCCAGATTATTGTCTCATTCTCCGATCGCCGGCTCTACTTCATCACTAAGCCCGGCGAAGCGATTACCTATCCTGTTGCCGTTCCGAAAGGGGATGCACGCTGGCAGGGCGTGACATTCGTTTCGAACAAGCGCGTCAACCCTCCGTGGACGCCCACCCCGGACATGCTGCGCGAGAATCCGCGCTTGCCGCATTGGGTCCCCGGCGGCCACCCGATGAATCCGCTCGGCATTCGTGCGATGTATCTCGGCTCCAGTGCATACCGCATTCACGGAACCGATGCGCCGTGGACGATCGGCCATGCCGTCTCGCATGGCTGCATCCGTATGACGAACGAAGACGTTCTCGATCTTTATCCGCGCATTCCGGTTGGAACGCGTGTGACCGTTACCTGGCAGCATTTCACGACCGGTAGCGCGGTATCCGGTGCCAGTTATCCGCGCTACGGCGCCGATGAAAAGAAAGCCGAAGTCGGCTACTCGCAAAGCCCTTCTTCGAGCCGCACCGCCAGCCGCGCTCCCACGGACGGGAGCCTAAGCAGCTTGTTCTTCTGGGACGATGACGCACCAAAGCAGTCGGCTGCCCCTGCCCCCGTCAAACGGACGCGCTCCGACAGCAAGACAGCGGAGGCACCGACGAAAAAGAAAAAGTCGGCATCGTCGACGCCAGTGAGAAAGAAAAAGCCAGCGGTTGCCGAAAAGAAATCGGCATCGATATCCGGCCCGTCACATGCGATCCCGGATCCCGTCAAGCCGGATGAAGCTGCTCTTGCAGATCCGATGATGCCTGCCGCTACGAAAACATCTGCCTCCGCCGAAGGTGAACTGGCGGCTCAGAACTCGTCTGAGCAGGTCCAATAATCTGCTCAACCGATCGGCAAATTCCATCAAATGGGCGGCTTTGAGCCGCCCATTTTGCTTTTCGTGGCGCCCTCAAGCTTGCACAGCTCCGATTGCTTCCTACGTCGAACGTGACGAGGACCGGATCTCGGATATGATGGGCTCGTTTGACCAGAAGCCGAGTTGAAATGACATTGGTTACTCTCCTCGACAATACCGACCGCAGGTCGCGTCCGCGCCATCCCGAAAAGGCGTCTCGGCCCGACACTGCCGTTTTGCCGAAACCCACATGGCTTCGCGTACGCGCTGGCGGATCGCCCGGCTTCCTCCAGACCCGGGCAATCGTCCGCGAACACGGGCTGCATACGGTTTGTGAAGAAGCTGCCTGCCCCAACATCGGAGAGTGCTGGCAGAAGCGACATGCGACGATGATGATCCTGGGCGACGTCTGCACGCGCGCCTGTGCCTTTTGCAACGTCGCGACCGGTCGGCCGTCGGCTGTCGACGCCGATGAGCCGCGCCGTGTGGCGCAAGCTGTCGCCCGCCTTGGACTTGAGCATGTCGTCATCACGTCAGTCGATCGTGACGATCTCGCCGACGGCGGCGCGCGGCACTTTGCTGATACGATCGGCGCGATCCGGTTTCAGTCTCCTGAAACGACGATTGAAGTCCTGACTCCGGATTTTCTGCGCAAGGATGGAGCGCTCGAACTCGTAATTGCGTCCAGACCCGACGTTTTCAATCATAATCTGGAAACGGTCCCTGGCCTTTATCTGAAAATTCGGCCTGGAGCGCGTTACTTCCATTCGCTGCGGATCCTGCAGCGCGCCAAGGAAATCGACCCGCGAATGTTTACAAAGTCTGGGATCATGGTGGGCCTTGGCGAGACGCGCGAGCAAGTTCTGCAAGTGATGGACGATCTCCGGTCGGCCGATGTCGATTTCCTGACCATCGGCCAATATCTGCAACCGACCCGCAAGCATGCTGCCGTCGATCGCTACGTTCCCCCGGAAGAATTCAATGCGCTGGCACAGGCGGCCTACGGCAAGGGATTTCTTCAGGTCGCAGCATCTCCAATGACGCGCTCTTCTTATCATGCTGGAGACGATTTCCGTCGTCTTCGCGACGCGCGTGTGGCACGACTTGGCGTCTGAATTGCTTTCACAGCGGAAGTGCTTATGCCAAGGTTTTCGGCCAACCTTTCAATGCTCTTTACCGAGCTCCCGTTTCTGGAACGCTTCGAGGCGGCAGCCGCCGCCGGCTTTGAGGGTGTCGAGTTTCTTTTTCCCTATGATTACGAACCCTCCGACCTTGCTGCGAGGCTGAAAGCCAACGGATTGACTCAGGTTCTTTTCAACTTACACGCGGGAAATTGGGAAGCTGGCGAGCGCGGCATCTCGATTTACCCGAACCTGGTGAGCGAATTTCGCGAAAGCGTCGCGCGAGCCGTGCGCTACGCGAAAGTTCTGGATTGCAAGCAGCTTCATTGTCTTGCTGGAACAGCTCCGGCAGGTGCCGATCATCGCGCGATGCGCAAAACTTATGTCGAGAATCTGACGTTCGCCGCTCGCGCGCTAGCCGACGAGGGCATGACGCTGCTGATCGAGGCCATCAATACGCGCGACGTTCCGAACTATTTTTTGAATTCCACGGCGAAGGCAGCAGACATTCTCGAAAGCGTCGGTGCGCCGAACCTGCGTTTGCAATACGACGTCTACCATATGCAGATCATGGAAGGCGATCTGGCGCCGACGATCGATAAGTATCTTTCGCATATTGCGCACGTCCAGATCGCCGATACGCCTGGGCGGCATGAGCCGGGAACAGGCGAAATCAACTTTCCTTTTATTTTCGATCACCTCGACAAGATCGGATATCGCGGATGGGTCGGCTGCGAATACAAACCGAGCACATCGACCTATGGCAGCCTCGCATGGCTGCGCGCGCTTTAGAGGCTGCCAGCTATCGCGACCGGCAGCCCTAAACGCATCACTTGGTGCGCGGTGTGACACTGTCGGCGTTGATCGTATATCCGGCGTCCGCAAGACCGGTGAACGCAACGGTCGTCTTGATTGTCCCGGTGACAGTCACTGGATCGAATTGGCCGCCGACCTCAAAGCCCTTGTCCGTCTTCACATAGATGATCTGGTTCGCTGGCGGCGGCGGCACGTGGATACATGCGCCCACAAACGGCACGAGAAGAAACTCCTTTACGGTCGTCGCGTCGAAGTCGAGCGGCACAACGTACCCACCGATCGATACTTGCTTGCCGTCGAGCGCTGCAACGACGGCCGGTGGATGATCGCTGCCCGGCTGACGGCGCTTGACCGACATAAACTTCCCCTCGGGAAGCGGCGGTGGCGGCGGTTCGCCGTCCTTTACCGGTTCCGAGCCTCCGAAGAATGTTTTCGCTTTCATGAGCGTGTTCGCGGGCATGGTTTTCGGCACGAGATCAGCCCACTTGAGTTGCCGGGGCGCGTCGGTGGCGGCGAGTCCCGATGCTGTCCCGAAGAGGGTCGACATGAGCAGTACGCCGCCGAGTACACCCTTAAACCTCGATGTCATCGTCGCTTCCTTTCTCAAGGCTCTCATTCTCACGTTCTGACCATCATGCCGTCGGCTAGCGACAGCCTGTACGCTCTGAATGCCGGCAACAATCCGGCGATAAAGCCCGCCAAGACGATCAGGCCGAGCTTTACCCATTCGTCGGGACGCGGCGGATCGATTGCGAGGCTCAAACCATACGTGTGGTCGATGTAGGGACGCGCCAGATAAAGCCCGGCATAGAGACCCAAAGTTCCGACGACGACACCCGCCAGTGTCAGGAGACCACCTTCGGCGGCGAGCAGACTCAGGACCGTCGCTGGCGTGGCGCCGACAGATCGCAGAATGGCCATCTCACGCCGGCGCTCGTTGAGCGTCGTCAGGATCATCGTCACCATTCCGAGAAGCGCTGTAACGACGACCATTGCCGACACGGCGGACAATGCGTTTTCTGCTGTCCCGATCAGTCCCCATAACTCCTGCAAGGCGACGCCAGGCATGATCGCTGACAGTGGTTCTTCCTCGTAGGTGTTGATCGCCCGCTGTACACGGAATGTCGCGAGTTTTGACTTGAGGCCGATCATCGCCGCGGTAATCGCGGTCGGCGTCAAATCCATCTTGCGCACTTGCTCCGGCGATATGCTTTGTCCGGGAATTGGCGCACCGTTCTTCCAATCGATGTGGATCGCTTCGATCGCTTCGAGGCTGACGTGCACGGTGCGATCGATCGGCGTTCCGGTCTTCGCGAGAATGCCCGCGACGCGGAACGGTTTGTCGGCATGCTCGATGAACGAGATGTTTCCGACGCCGTGGGCGATGATGATTTTATCGCCGACTTTGTAGTGGAGCGCCTCGGCGACGTCGGAGCCGATCACAGCGTCGAACAGATCCTTGAACGGGCCTCCGGCGGTGAACCGCATGCTCTGCCCGTGACGGAATTTGTAATGAGTAAAGTAGTCGTGATTTGTTCCAAGAACGCGGAAACCGTGGTGGCTGTCGCCTAGAGAAAGCGGCACAATCCACGAGACTTCTGGCATCTTGGCAATGTCCTGATAGCTCTTCCACGTCACGTTATTGGTGGCGTTGCCGATGCGGAAAACAGAATAAAGAAGAAGATTGAGACTTCCACTACGGGCGCCGACAATCAAGTCGGTGCCGGATATGGTATCGGCAAAGCTTTGTTTGGCACCCGTGCGGACTTTTTCGACGCCGAGCAGCAGCATGACACTGACGGCGATGGCGAGGACTGTCAAAACCGCCGTGACCCAGCGGTTGGCCAGCGATTGAAGCGCGAGACGGACGATCATCATTGGAGCGCACCTCGCGTCGAAACTGCGATGTCGTCGAGCCGCACAACGCGGTCGAAGTGAGGCGCGAGTCCTTCATCGTGGCTCACCATGATAACGCTGGCACCGGCGGCCGTGCTTTGCGCGAATAGAAGGTTCAAGAACGCACCCTCGGTATTGCGATCCAATGCCGATGTCGGCTCGTCGGCAACGATGATCTGCGGCGAGCCGACCAGAGCGCGCGCGGCGGCGACACGTTGCTGCTGGCCGACGCTCAAGTTCGAAGCTCGTGACGTTGCGATTACGGACGGATCGAGCCCAAGCGCTTCCAGAAGATGCACTGCGACGGCGTCGAGATTTCCCTCCATAAGCGCGCGAGAGCGCCTGGTTGGCGAGAAGCGCAACGGCAAAAGCACGTTGTCGATCAGAGACCCATAGGGAAGCAAATTGAACATCTGAAAGATGATGCCGAAGTGCTCGACGCGAAAGCGATCGCGCGCGGCACCGCTCAACTGCGCCATATCGGTGCCGAGCACATCGATCTCACCCTTCTTCGGAGCGACAATTCCCGCGAGCAAGCTTAGGAATGTGCTCTTGCCGCTACCGGACGGTCCGAGCAGGAGAAGTTTTTCGCCTCGCGCAAGCGCAAAACTGTCGATCGAAAGCGTAAAAGCGGATCCGGGCCACGTGTATTGCACGTTGGCGAACGAGACAGCATCGGGAGAGCGTACGCTCTCCCCTTGCCGTCCGACCTCTGCGGTCAGAAGATCAGTCATCAGGCTACATCACACCTGTCAAATCGAGTGTCGGCTTCGCGCGCGTCATTTGTGCTTGCGTTTGCCCCTTTGAGGTCGTGACGTTGACGTTCAGGAGCTGAGCACCGGCGAAATTCGTGAAATAGACGGTTTCGAGACCTGTCAGACTCTCCGGCGCTGCACACGTGATCGTATAGGTCGCATGGAATTCGGAATGCTCATGCCCCGGCAAGCTTTCCTCTGCCTCGTCGGGATCCTTTTCGCCCGGCTTGTGGGTTTCCTTACGGCTTTCGACGTTGGCGGCATCCGCCTTGCACTTCGCGGCTGCGGGCAACTTGAATACCGAAAGCACGTCGGTCAGTTTCGCCTTGGCCTTCTCGACTGCGGCCTTCTGAGCATCCGTGGATGGAATGTGCTCGAAACCCACGATGTCCATGCCGGGCGCGACGAGTTCCATTTCGACTTTGTTGCCTTCAATGGCTATGTCGAGCGTGCCCTGGCCATGAACGTGAGGTCCGAGCTGCCTGTGTTCAGCCTTGTCCGCATAAGCGGGTGAAACGAGGATAGCGGCTGCCGTAGCGAGCCCTGCGATCGTCTTCAACATGATCTTCTCCAAAATCGGATTTGGTTGCTGCTTTCCGGATGCGCTCCGGGCCATAGCAGTCATCAGTGCGGTTCGCGGCACGCGCGGCGCGTGATGCGGAGCGGCGAGCGCTTTCGAAATCGCCTTTGGAAATGCCAGCTAGGATCTCGCGCGCTCGTGCTTAAGCGGCGTCAGATGTTGGAGGGCCGCGGGCTTGAAAATGATCGCGGTGGAGCGGCCGGTGCTCCGAGGTCTCCAAAACGTCGAGACGCACGCCGGCGACGATCTGCGGAAGAGGAAGTTGCGGGAGAGGCGGTGGCTCAAGCGAGTTCGCAGCGATAGCGGACGCCCAGCAGAGGACGCAACCGTCATGATCCTGCTGATGCGGAGCTGGGTTGCATGGACGCTTACTGGCTGGACCGCAAAGCCCCGCTGTGATCGCTCGCGCTGCCATTCCGGTGCCGCGAGCAACGTCGTGATGATGATGCAAAACCGCAACGGCAAGCTGCACGCTGAATGCGATCAGCGTGAGCCAGACCAATCCGAAGCGGCTTTGCGATGCTTTCATCAAGCCCGAACGTCTCCCCTCCCCGGCATGACTGTTCCGTCCTTATGTCACAATCGTGGCGAATTGCGCCTGCGGCCGTGGTGCAGCTTGAGGAACTGGAACAAAAAGCCCCGCCAAGACTTTAGAGAATAGGAGGAATCTGGCATTTATTGGAGATAATATAAAGTATCAAATCGTGAACCATGCACAACAGAAGGAGGGCGGTGCCGCTTCGAGGCGACCGAGCGCGAATTTTATTTGGCGGCAGGAGGCGCGCACATATGCGCCTCTGTTATGGACCTTCGCGTTATGGATCGCGGCGGGAGCCTTTATCCTAACTGAGAAGGATGCGCGGGCCCGTATGACGGTCGAAGCGAATGCACGTGCTGAAGCTGCTCGTGCCGCCGCATTGCTTAATGACCGATTAAATCAACTCGTTCGCGAGGCTGCGCCACTGCAGCAGGCATCGACGGGCGACACGTTAGCGCTTTCCGGTTCAACACGTGGCGTCCATTTCGTCACGAGGAACAGCGCCCTCGAAGTGACCTCAGCCGATACCGAAGCATCGGTTAAGCTCAATACGCGGGGCGCGGCCGCGGCGAAGTCGGCGCTTGCAACGCAAACGACGCAAGTTTCAGCAGTCCATAGCGGTTCAGCTTCAGTAGCGGATGCGGTCGATATTTGGGTTCCCTCCTCGCAGGACAGCGAGGCTGCGCTGTTCCAGATGCGTGTTCCGCGAAGCATCTTACAAGACGCCGTTGAGCATATTTCCAAAGACGCGGACAACCTCGTTTTCGTGGATTCCCAGGGCCGGAAAGTCATTAACCTCCGGAGCGACGGGCGGGACGACGTGGAGTCAGGAAATCAACCTTCTTCATCTTACGTCGAAGCCGTGTCCGAACTCTCGCCGCTCGGATTTCGGATTGGTGCCGTAGACTCACTTGTTACGGTTTCCTCCGACGGCCGGCGAAACTGGATATGCTTTCTGCTTGTTACATCTTTGCTGGCGGCTGCGACCGTAGCCCTTAAGGGTTCTCGGCTTCGTGCGGCAGGGCGAGCGCATAACAAAAGGCCACCACGTTTTCCATCAACGAATAAGACCGCGGCCGCAGCGCGGTCTGGAAGCGAGCCGGAGACAAACCACCTGATTTCACTCAGTCCGGCATATCCGTCTTCGCATCCGAAGGAAAAGGATGCTGTCGCGAAAGAGCGATTGCGCATGGCGCTTGACGCCGGCGGGATATGCGCGTGGGAATGGGATCGAACGAAGAGTTCAGTCCATTGGCGAACGTCCTGCCGCGAACTTTTTAAGCAGCCCTCCGGCGCTCCAGAACTGACTGCGCGGTCTATTCTCCGGCGAATTTTTCCACATGAGCGGCGCCGATTGCTTCACTTGGTACGGACTGGTCTCGCTGACAACCGCCCATTGACGGCAGACATTCGCCTCAGGCGTTTTGACGGCGAGCTGCGATGGATCGCGTTACGCGCACAGCCCCTGCTCGATCCCGACGGAGCTGTCACGGGCTTCGTCGGTATTGCACATGATATCACCGGCCAGAAGCAAAGCTTATCGCACACGGATTCGCTCCTTCGCGAAGTCTCGCACCGCTCGAAAAATATGCTGGCGCTCGTTCTTGCCATGGCACGGCTGACGGGGCGCGAGGCGATTGACGTAAAATCGCATCTCAAGGAATTCGCGCTACGTGTTTCCGGGCTCGCCGCCTCGCAGGATCTGATTGTCGCCGCAGACTGGCAACATGTCGATTTTCACACTCTCGCCTTCTCGGAAATCGAAGCCGTTGCCCGTTCCGATGCGAAGCGGATCAAAATTTCGGGGCCCCCTCTCCTGGTAACTCCCGAAGCGGCGCAGACGCTCGGCATGATTCTTACTGAGCTGGCACTCAATGCTGTCGAGCATGGAGCGCTCTCGGTCGCGACGGGTAAAGCGCAGCTTACATGGACCTTTCCAGGCGACGGGACCATCGTTATCACATGGCGCGAATCTGACGGTCCAGGCTATGATTCGGCACGGCCAAAAGGTTACGGGATGTCGGTCGTCGAGCGTTTCTCGACGCAAGGGTTGAAGCTCCACTCGCAAATATCCGACGGCCCGGGTGACTTTACGTGGACTCTCAGGGGACCGGTTTCCAATATCGGCAGCATCCCGCAGGAATCAGGCTAGATCGGCGCCCGTCGACTCCGACAAGCATTCGCAAACCATAAGATGATGTGCCAGGTCCCTCTCGGAACCATGCGCTGGACAGCGCGTTGAGCCGGAGAAGCGTCGTTCAGCATCCGGAGCGAGGCGACACACGAGGGTTGCAATGAAAGTTCTAATTACCGAGGACGAGCCAATTCTCGCTGAAGAACTGGAAGTCGTCGTCAAAGAACTCGGGCATCAGGTTGTGGGCGTCGCGTCGACACTTGGGAGTGCGCTGCGGCTAGCGGACGAGTCGGTATGCGATCTTGCGCTCGTCGATGTTTATTTGCGCGATGGCACGACCGGGACGGATCTTGCTCGTCAACTCGCAAAGGACCGGCGTGCGACTGTGATCTTTACGACATCCAATCCTAACGATCTGCCGCAGGATTTGGCGTCCGCGTGTGGCGTCCTGACGAAACCGATTTCCGAGCAAAGCGTTAAATCGGCCATCCGCTTCATCGAAGCTTGTCTTATCTCCGGGCGCGCAACGCAACCAAAGCCGCACGCGCTGCGCCTTTCTCCAGTCTTCGCAGAACGCTGGGACGTCTCTTAATTCGGCAATCTTGCCACGATCAGCCTTCCGGCGCCTTTTGAGGGCCGGACGGTGCGTGCGTGAGAACCAAATCCGCCAGGCGAAGGGTGACGCGGGTACCGGGCCGGGCGGTTCCAGGCTCAACGGCATCGTATATTATGGTCCCTGAAAACTGGCGCGTCAGCAGACTCGCGATTTTCGTTCCGAGCCCCTCTTCAGAGATTATCTGATCCTCGTCGCGCGCTGACTGCGGCAGTCCAGTTCCGTTATCCTCGATAATGAGTTCAGCGGTATTATCGCCCGTTTTGTTAAGTTGAACACAGATCTTCCCACGGGCCGTGCCATCGAATGCATGCTTTAAGGAATTGACGGCGAACTCCTGTGCCAAAACGCAAAGAGAGGTTGCGGCTTGCGCAGGTATCAGCAATGGCGGAATTTCCACGCTAAGCTCGATGCGGTCCTCGGCCATCGCGGCAACGACGTCGGCCATCACAGATTGCATAAGCGTATCGATACGTACCAGTTCGAGATCATTCACAACATTGATGCGCCGTTGGGCGCTGGCGATGGCATGGATACGATCGCGCGCGCCAGTTAACGTCTTTACGGATGCAGGGTCGGTCGTATGGCGAATGTGCAGATTAATGAAGCCAACCACGAGCGCGAGTGTGTTCCCGATGCGGTGTGTTACGTCACGTAGCAACGCTTCGGCACGCTCACGTTCTGCTTCGGCTCTGTCGCGCTCTACTGCAAGTTCTTCGGTGCGAGCCCTGACATGCTGCTCCAACGTCCTGTTCGCTGTCGTCAGCGTCAAAGCGGTAAGCTCCAATGCCGTAACGCGCTGCCTTTCGCGGATCAGAGCAATCATCGCCAATCCGGCGCTGGCGAGCAGCGTGGCAAGCATGGCGGCAAGAAGCCAGAAACTTCGGCTGCGAAATTGTTCCAGGCGATGCTTGAAGAGTGATTGCTCCTGCTTTTTGGCGGCAGCAATCTGATTGCGGAAGCGATCCATAATCTGCTGACCTACGCCATTACCGGCGCCCGCACGAACCGCATCGCCCTTGCCTTTCAACTCAGCAATGCTCTTGTCGATAATATCGAGTCTCTGCCGGAGCGTTTGATCTATGGCTTGGACAGATGCCAATTGCTGCGGTCTGTCGGCGACAAGCTTCGCGAGATGAGCATAAATGTTTCCAATCGACTCTTTGGCCGAATTGTAAGGCTCAAGGTATTTCGGATCACGAGTCAGGAGATAGCCGCGCTGGCCCGTTTCAAGATCCTGAGCGGCGCTGAGCCAATCAGAAAGCTGTTGCTGAACGAGTAGCGTGTGCGTCACGCCATGCGCGGCCGTTACCGTCCAGCGCCATGCGGCAATCGCCGCCAATCCCGAAAGAACTGCGATCAACACCCATGCGGCGAGCGTTCGTGGAATGCTTGATGTGATCAATGCCATCGAACTCCACTACGTTCGCAGGCGATGCGGACGCGGCAGGATTGCCTCATATTTCATCACCACTGGATCGGGAACAAGTTCGTTTTTGTGAGCGGCACGATCGCGGCGACGACACTTGTCTACGAGGACGTCTCGCTAAGCTAAAGGAAGATAAAGCGCGTACACTTAGCTCTTGTCATTAATGAGTCCGATGCTCGTGCCTTTGCGCGGCCGCTTGCGAGGCTTAAGCTCTCCGTGACGGTTTCTAGCGAGTTATACGATGTTCCGTCATATCGAGAGGGTTAAAGGCGCTTATCTGCCCAAACACCTTTCGCCGAAGCCATGCTGAGCCTGGTCCGATAAACTGTTGCAATATCCGCTTCGCAGTCGGGATGCGCATGAAGGCCCAGGCGATTCTTAAACAAGGATCTGGAACCGGTTCGAGGGGTGGCGCGTTTCCAACTCGTGACCGTGCCCAGCATTCCCTCCCACTCCCCCGTGGCCCAGGGTACGGCGCGTTTCAGGAGCCCGTGCACGCTTTCCCCCGAGCGTCACGGGCTCGTCTGTGCGGGCTGTCTTTCAAATCTGGATTTCTGTTATCCAGATATCTGGATGCGGATTTGGTGACCTATTGTAGACTTGAAACGGAACCGCCCGCGATTTCAAGACGTTCAACACGACACGCTTGAATGGAGATTTTGCAATGGGCAATCTTCTGCACTACGCCATCGTTTTCCTGATCGTTGCGCTCGTGGCAGCGTTCTTCGGATTTGGCGGTGTTGCGGGAACCGCAATGGAAGGCGCGCGGCTACTTTTCTGGGTTGCCATCGTGCTCTTTGTCGTGGCGCTGGTAGCGAATTTCTTACGGCGCGCATGAGGCATGAAGTTATTCATGTCTAGTGATGAGTTTTGAGCTTTGATACTCAGATGGAAATAGCAGGAGGTCGGATACTCATTCCGGCCTCCTATTTTCGTCCGCGATTCCCACCGACACAAAATGGGCGCAACGGCAAACCCGTTACGCCCATTTATCTTTAGTGGGGCCGAGCTATCAGGCGGCGCGCTGACCTGCTTTAGTCGAGCGCAATCCAAAGAAGAGCGATTGGCTGATCATTGCTTTGACCACCGCCGGCTCGAATGGCTTGGTAATCAGAAAGACCGGCTCGGGCTTGGTGCCTGTCAGCAGCCGTTCCGGGAATGACGTGATGAAGATCACCGGCACGCTGATCGTTTCAAGAATTTCGTTCACCGCTTCAAGACCCGAGCTTCCGTCGGCCAAATGAATGTCGGCGAGAACCAGCGACGGCGCTTTCTTTTCGACTTCCGCGACCGCTTCCTTGTGCGTGCGGGCAACCCCCTGCACCCGATGTCCAATATCGACAACGAGCGCTTCGAGATCCATTGCGATCAGAGGTTCGTCTTCGATAATCAGGACGTCAGCCGAAAGCTGCTCGGCAATTTCGGCGCCTGCCATCTGTAGAAGTTCAGTGACGTGAGCGGGCGTGACGTCAAGAATCTGAGCCGCTTCGGCGGTCGTGAAGCCTTCAACGGAGACAAGGAGAAAGGCTTGTCTTGGAAGCGGCGTAATCGACTCCAGGCGTCGTTCGGGAAGCGATTTCTCCGACGTTCGCGGCTCGTCACTTACTTGATTAACCGCGATTGAATTCCACACCTTCGTAAATGCTCGATAAAGCGCCGCGCGAGGAGACAACGATTTGTCAAAAGCACTTGAGTCGGCAATGAGCGCTTCAAGAACCGCAGCCACGTAATGGTCACCAGACTGCTGGCTGCCGGTTAGAGAGCGCGCGTAGCGGCGGAGATAGGGTAGATGCGGGGCGATAGATTCTGCGATCGACATTTTGATACCTCGCGAGTTCCTTAATTCCTAGAGAGCAGATCGGGCAGCGATCAAAGAGGTTGCAACAAACACCTAATTGCGCACGACGGTCTGCCCCATGCGAACAAGACCGATAAATTCTGTATTCGAATTGAAGTCTTCTCCGGACTCCAAACCGAGAGCTTTGTTCAGCGCTACTCTCGCTCGATTGACCCGGCTTTTGACCGTACCGACCGCCGCGCCTGTGATCTCTGCAGCCTCCTCATAGGAGAACCCTTCCGCACCGACGAGTAACAGAACTTCCTTCTGATCGTCGCTCAGGGTGCCGAAAGCTCTCTTGAAATCTATGAGATCCATGTGGACCTGCTGGTCCGGCAGAATGGACATCCTTTCGGCGAGTGCATTATCGGCGTCTTCGACCTCGCGGCGGCGCTTGCGCAATTCAGAGAAATAGGTGTTGCGCAAAATGGTGAAGAGCCAAGCTTTAAGGTTCGAACCCTTTTCGAAACTGTCAAGATTGGTCCACGCCTTAACGAGCGTATCTTGGACAAGGTCGTCCGCCCGCGTGGGATCGCCACACAGCGAATTGGCAAAGGCCCGCAAATTCGGAACAGCACCAATTAAAAGATTTTGCAGATCGTCTGCAGGTCGGTTCACGAATCGCCCCCCTGCTGGCCGCCCGGACTTTGATCCTCGCGCTTCTTCAATTGCTGAAGAAGTTGTACGAAACGGTCCGGAACCGGCTCGCTAATGAGCTCATTGTAAGCTTCGCGCAGGCGCTGTCCGATCTGCCCTTGCAGCTCGATCGGCAACGGCGTCTGCATAGTATCTATATCACCCCGTTTGGGGGCACTTCCCGCGCCCATGTTTTGGAACACCCCTTTGTGAATTGGTCCACTTGCCATTTCCCGGCACAGGACACCCTAATTCAGACGTTCTGAATTTAAATGCACAAAACCGAGAAAAAGTTCCATAGCGATAGGAACTCCACCACTCTCGGAAATGGCTATGCTTATCAGCAGCTTGAGCTTGAATTCCGGGCTTGCGGTTCCCGATCGATGAGATGGAAGAATGAGCCCGTTGTGAGGCCGCGGCGGCTGCCGCCCTCAGAAAGGACATTGCCATCGGAATCCTGCAGTTTGAAAAGTGGCGCATCCGGAGTTGAAATTATACGAGCGTAGTGGAACTCGTGGCCGGTCAGCGTATCGCCGGCACGGCCCAGCGCACAGGTTTCGAGAAGCTCTGCTTTACGATAGCCGAGATTGAGTTTTCGCGACGCGTACGACGTTTCCAATCCCAGTAATCCTAGCATCTCGTGTCGGTGTCCGTCCGCATCGACGATGCCGGCGCCAAGAGTCATATAGCCTCCGCATTCGCCGTGAACCGGTTTCGATTCCGCGAATTTCCGTAGTGCAGATTTGAATTGCTGGGCGGCGGCGAGGCGGCCTGCATAGAGTTCCGGATAGCCGCCGGGAAGCCAGGCGATATCAGCAGCGGGATCTGGCGCTTCGTCAACAAGCGGAGAAAATAGGATGATCTCGGCACCCGCGGCACGCCACGCCCTTAACAGATGCGGATAGACGAACGAGAACGCGGCGTCGCGTGCGAGGGCGATTCGCTGCCCCGGTGGTCGAATATTTGCGTCGGCCGCAAACTTTAGCGATCCGGGCTCCGCAAGCTGAACAAGGCGATCAATATCGATGTGGGTCTCGACGAAATCGGCAAGTGTATCGAGGCGGCTTTCCAGTTCCGACGTTTCCTCTGCTTGGACGAGGCCCAAGTGGCGCTCGGGCAGCACGAGGTTCGCCTCTCGCGGCAGCGCGCCAACGACGGTCAAACCCGTGTCGCTCAGCGCCTCCGTCACGAAGCGGACATGGCGCGGACTGCCGACACGGTTGAGGATAACGCCCGCTATGTTCACGCCGCTGCGGAAATTCTGAAACCCACGGGCAACGGCCGCGGCCGTCTGCGATTGGCCCGAAACATCGAGAACAAGAACGACCGGCCACCCTACGGCGGCGGCCAAATCGGCGCTTGCGCCGTTCCCCCAACAGCCGGGCTGCATAACGCCATCGAAAAGACCCATGAGTCCTTCTGCTATGACGATATCCGTTCGTTCCGAAGCACGAACCAGCAGCTCAGAGGCGAGGCGCCAGCGCATCGTCCAACTATCGATGTTGTAGGAGGCGCGTCCGGCTGCGGCTGCGTGAAACGCCGGATCGATGTAGTCGGGGCCGCATTTGAACGGTTGCACGACGTGGTCACGCCGCTTTAACGCACGCAACAAGCCGAGAGTCACCGTCGTTTTTCCGGAGCCCGATCGCGGCGCGCCGATCACAAGTCCGGGTGGCAATAGCGAAGCTTCGGCCATTCTCTTCTTCATCCGCCTCGAAAGCGGCGCCGATAATCGACGCTGTAAAGCGCACTCTCACGGAAATCGTCGCGCCCAAGAGCTTCACCGACAAGGATCAGCGCCGTGCGTTCGAGCGCTTTTTCTGCGCACAGTGCGACAATGGTAGAAAGCGTCCCGCGAATAATCTGCTCATCGGGCCAAGAGGCGCGGTATACGACGGCCGCCGGGCACTCCGCACCATAATAGGGCAGCAAACGCCGGACGACCTCGGCGATGGCGTGGATCGACAAATGAACGGCGAGCGTCGCTCGCGTCGCGGCGAACGCTTCGAGCGTCTCGTTTTCGGGCATGGAGGACGCGCGGCCGGGCGTCCGCGTCAGAACCACGGACTGCGCGACCTCGGGCAAAGTCAATTCGCGTGCGAGGGCGGCGGAAGCTGCCGCGAATGACGGTACGCCAGGCGTAACGGTATAGGAGATTCCGAGTTGATCCAAACGGCGCAGCTGTTCGCCAAGCGCACTCCAGATCGACAAATCGCCCGAGTGCAGGCGGGCGACATCCTTGCCTTCCGCCGTCGCTTTCTCAATGCGAGCTACGATTTCGTCGAGAGTCATAGGCGCCGTGTCGACGATCTCGGCATCCTTCGGGCAGTGAGAGAGCAGCGCTGGCGGTACAAGAGAACCGGCATAAAGGCAGACGGGCGAACGCGCGATCAGATCCCGGCCGCGTACCGTAATGAGATCCGCAGCGCCCGGTCCTGCTCCTATGAAATGTACGGTCATTGTGGAAGGTTTCTCACGTCTACAGAGACCGCCACGGCGACGGCAACTTTGTCAATAATCCGACGCGGAGTCAGAAGTCGCGAGCCGACGCCGGCGGCTACGAGCGCGGAGGCTTCAGCGACAGAAGCGACTCCAAAAAGATCGAGCGTTCGTTGCGAACGCGTGACGCAGTCGGCATTCCGCTCGCGCAGCGCTTCGATCGGATATGCCCAGTATGCTAGCGATTGGCGGCGGGCCGCCCGTTCAACCAGGCTGGCTGAGACCGCGTTCTGCAAAGTCGAAACGATATCGGCCCTATTAGTTTCACAAGACACCTCGATGAGCGCCGCGGCGATATCATCGGCCGTGGCGCGGCTATTCGCTCCGATGCCGATAGCAATCATGCTACCTCGCCAGGCTTGGAACACACCCATTGTAATAGCGGCAATGCCGGCCGCCAGACCATCCGTCGCCCGATGCTTTCTGCGCGTTCCACGCTCAATCGCGTCAGTGTACCGCCATGTGCGTGATAAGCTGCGAGCAACGCTAATTCGGATTCGAGCGTTACGCTGTTGATGACGATGCGCCCGCCCGGTTTCAATGCCTGCCAACAGGCTTCAATGACTTTGCCGCCAGAGGTGCCGCAACCGATGAAGACTGCATCGGGCGCAGGTAAATCGGCAAGCGCAGCTGGTGCGGCGCCGAGACGAATGTCGAAATGCGGGACCCCGAGAGCGACCGCATTGCGCCTCGCGCGTGCCAACCGGGCTTCGTCGCGCTCGACGCCGACGGCGCGAGTCGATGGATGCGCCAGTAGCCATTCGATCCCAATCGATCCGCTCCCGGTGCCGATATCCCATAGCAATTGGCCGGGGCACGGCTGCAACGACGATAATGTCAGCGCGCGCAGTTCGCGCTTGGTGAGTTGGCCGTCGTTCTCGAAATAACTGTCGGGAAGTCCAGGCGCGTACGGAATGGGAACCGCGTCCGGTCCGGCGTGGACATCGATACCGATGATGTTCAATGGTGCAATATCCGCCAGACTGAATGCTTTCGCGTTTGTCGAACGGATGCGCTCTCTCGAACCGCCCAACGCTTCCATTACGATGATCTTGCTCCGGCCGTAACCGGCTGCGGTCAGAAGCTTCGTAACGTCATTCGCCGTGTCTCCATTGAGGGCCAGCGCAAGAATTTTACGGCCATGATGAACGTGACGGCGCAGCAGCGGGGTCAGTCCGCGCATATTGAGGCCGAGCGTTACGGTATCCTGAAGCGCCCAGCCGAGTCGGGCTGCCGCCAATGCGAAACTCGATGGGGCCGGGATAACGAGCATTTCGTCGATTGGGATTGCGCGCGTGAGCGTTACGCCGACACCGAACCAGAACGGATTTCCCGAAGCCAATACGGCCACCGGCATTCCACGCCGCGTCAATATCTCCGTGCTCGTCGCTTCCAGCGGAGACAGCCATTGCATCTTTTCGCCGCGCGTTTCGCCGACAAGATCGAGATGCCGCGGCCCTCCGACGATGAGATCGGCACCGTCGATCAGAGCATTAGCCGCGGTGCCGAGGCCTGCGCGGCCGTCTTCGCCAATACCGATGATAGACAACCAGCGGCCGCTCATGGCATGGGGCTCATATCATGGATGCGATTAAACACAGGCCGCTCAAACTTCTTCTGCTTGGCGGTACGACCGAGGCAACTTTGCTCGCGCAACGGCTGGCGGAATTCCGCGATGTTGCCGCGACGCTTTCGCTCGCGGGACGGACGCGTAGCCCAGCTCCGAGTCCGATTCCGGTCCGGACCGGCGGCTTCGGAGGTGCCGATGGACTCGCCGACTATTTGGTGCGTGACGCGGTAGATGTCGTCATCGATGCGACCCATCCATTCGCAGCGCAGATCAGCAACAATGCCATTGCCGCGTGTTCTAGCGCGAACGTGCCGCTGCTCGCGGTCGAACGGCCCGCTTGGCGAAGAGTCACCGACGATATCTGGACAGAGCATGCCACGGTCGAAGATGCGATTGCCGCGCTCCCCGACAGGCCGGCGAATGTTTTCTCCGCGCTTGGTCGATCGTCGATTTCCCGCCTTGGTGCGAAGCCCCAGCATCGCTACATCATTCGCGTTGTGGACCCGATCGAACCACCGCCCGAACTTGCACACGCGGTTATAATTTCGGCTCGTGGCCCGTTCGTAGCAGAGGACGATATCGCTCTCTTTCGCGCACATGAGATTGCTTACGTTCTTGCGAAGAACTCCGGTGGCGGTGCGGCATATGCAAAAATCGAGGCAGCGCGGCGGTTGCAATTGCCCGTCCATATGGTTCAACGCGCGGCGATCGGCGAAAGGTTTGTCGTCCCGTCTGCAGAAGAGGCTATGGCCTGGATTGTGCGCCATCACTTACCCCGCGCGGAACGGGGTGTATAAACCCAGATGCGACCCTTATTGCCGCGAAGGCTACGTGTCGCGTCGGATCCGACGATGACGAGCGTCCGCATATCGCAGAGAGCGTCGGGCGCTTCCTTGAGAGTCGTAACTTCGATCTCTTCATCGTCGCGGCCGACAGCGCGCGCGAAGATCACGGTCGTCTCTGGCTTTCGTGCGCTGTTCAAGATGCGAAACGCGTGGCGTATCTGGTTGGGCCTTGCCTTCGACGCAGGATTGTAGAGAGCGATCACGAAGTCTGCTTCCGCTGCGAGGCGCAGCCGCCTTTCGATCACTTCCCAAGGCTTCAGATTATCTGACAGCGATATAGCGCAGAAGTCGTGACCGAGCGGTGCGCCGATGCGAGCGGCAGCAGCGAGCATCGCGGTTATGCCCGGCTCGACGCGAATATCGAAATCATTTGCCAGGCCGGGATTTTTTTCGACGGCTTCAAAAACGGCAGCGGCCATCGCGAAGACGCCGGGGTCGCCGCCGGAAACCATTACGACGCGCTTGCCTTGGCTTGCCAATTCCAGGGCGCGCACAGCACGCTGCAATTCTTCGCGATTGTCGGAGGCTTCAAAAATTTGCCCCGCACGCGGCGTTAGCCGAGCAAGGTAGGGCGCGTAGCCCAGCATAACATCGGCCGCGGCAACGGCGGCGTTCGCAGCGGGCGTGACCCAACCTGCTGGCCCCGGTCCCAAGCCGACAATCGTCAGTTGTCCGCTCATGCGATGCGCCGTCCACGTCCGCCGGGCAGAAGAATGATCGAAAAGTACGGCACGGCGCAATCGTCAAGTTTGGCGAGAGGGACGACACGTTCGCCTTGCATCGTGCCGCGCTCTACATAGATCGCATCAGTCACGCGGCCCGCGTCGGTGAGCGCAAGCCTAATCTTATTCAGGTTCTGGCCGACTTTCATGATCACTGCGGCGTCTGCATTCTTGAGATGTGTGGCGAGGGCCGTGCGATCTAGGGTGCCGGGCAGCACCGTCAATACGTCGTCGCCGTAGGTGATCGGCGCGGCGGCGGCCGTCCAGCATCCGGACATGCCGGTGATGCCTGGGATCACGCGGATCGGATATGTTTCGCGAATGCGATCGTACATGTGGAGGAACGATCCATAGAAAAACGGGTCGCCCTCGCAGAGGAGCGCCACATCGGATCCGTCGGCGAGGTGCTGCATGATCGTCTTTGCGCTCTCGCAATAAAAGGCGCGAATGGCATCGACGTAGGCATCATCGCGAAAGTCGATTTCCGTCGTTACCGGATATTCGAATGCGGCTTCTGTCGCGCGGGCGTTCACGTGTGCCATGGCGATCGTCCACGCGTGGCCGGGGCGACCCTTTTTTCGAAAGTGTGCTACGACCGATGCGTTTTGAAGAATACGCGCTGCCTTGAGCGTCAGCAATTCGGGGTCACCGGGGCCGAGTCCGACGCCGTATAGCGTACCAGATTTGTTGGCCGTCATTCGACCTCGCTTGCGAGCGCGTTGACGGCGGCAGCAGCCATTGCGCTACCGCCTTTGCGTCCTCTTACGATCGCGAACGGCACACGTCCGTCCGCGGCCAAGGCGTCTTTCGATTCCGCCGCGCCGACAAACCCGACGGGCATGCCGATGACCGCCGCCGGCTTTGGTGCACCGTCATCCAACATTTCGAGCAATCGAAAAAGTGCGGTCGGGGCGTTGCCAACGACCACGAGGCTGCCAGCAAGATGCGGCCGCCAAAGCTCCATTGCGGCGGCCGTCCGGGTATTGCGGATTTCGCTCGCTATTTCAGGTACGCGCGCATCGCGTAGCGTGCAGATCACCTGATTGCTCGCGGGCAAGCGTGCACGTGTCACGCCGTCGGCGACCATCATCGAATCGCAGAGGATTGCCGCGCCGTTTTTCAACGCCGCAGCAGCGGTGGCGGCGAAGGCCGGCGATATGACCAAGTCGCGCACGATATCGACCATGCCGCAAGCGTGGATAATGCGGACGGCTACGCGCTCCTCCTCCGGCGAGAAACCAGCCAGATCAGCCTCTGCGCGGATAATCTCAAACGAGCGCGCATAAATCGCGCTGCCATCGCGTATGTAGTCTTGGATCGTCATAGTGTTTGCTCGATAACAAAACGTGCGACGGCGGCGTCAATTTCCGCCGGACTTATGCCCGTTAGAGTAACGGGTCCATCCGGGCCATCATTGCAGATCAAGTCGTAACGGCCATGGCGGGCGACGAGCGTCAAGGCGGCAGCGCCATGCCGGGCGCATCCTTTCTCGCAGCCCGAAATGTGCACAGATGAAAGAGCCTGACCGACAAGGGCCTCTGCGATGCGACGGGCATCACTTCGGGTCTCGGTCGTGGCGTTCGTGCAGGCCGGAGAGCCAGGACAGACATCGAAAAAAAGCCGGAGATCGTTCGGTTTCGCAATCAAACTCAAGCGTTCCGCCTCGCGTAGAATGGCGGTGGCTTGAGATTCGCCATCGACCGGGAAGACTAATGTGCGTTGCGGACTCATGCGCACCGTATCGCGCTTCAGTGCGGCGGCGAGCGCGCACAACGATTCCAATTGATCCGAATCTATGCGGCCGAATGGCAGTCCGACGCCAGCCGCATACACGCGATCCGAATGTCCCATCATGCCGACCGGGGGAGAGTCCGAACGCGGGTGCGAAACGGGTGCCAGCATCGATGATCCCAGCCCTGCGGCGGCGTAGATCATCGCGCTTCCGCGTCGTCCGACGGCATCTCTCATTCGGCCGATCGCGGGGTCGCTTGCTCGCAATTCGAGAAACACCGAAGCCAAATGTGTAATGGCTGCGGTGACCTTGTCCGGAGAGAGCACCGCGGCGACACTTATGTTATCGTCGAGACGTATTGCAAAGCGATCCGGCGACGTGACCGACACCATAATGTCCGTCGATCGGCCGCCTATGTGCGGGTCTTCCGAGCCCGAAAAGCTAAACCCAAACTTGCCTGGCAGGTGCCGGAAACCCCTGGCGGTGGAGAGAATGCTCTCTAGCTCATGGGCGAAAGAACGCACATCGGCGCGAACGGGGTCAATGCCGCTCAGCGGATCGACGACAACGTTGCGGACGGCTTCGGCGTCTGGATCGTCATCGATCAGCCTAGCCTCATCCAACAAGCTGAGAGCCTGTTGATGGCTTTTAGCCGTCAGGCCGCGCAATTGCAGGTTCGCCCGGTTGGTCAAGTCGATTTGTCCCGAACCAAACTCCGAGGCAACTCTCGCGATCGTCTTCAGCGCGGCGATATCGAACGTCCCGAGGCGCGGTCGAATGCGCAGCAGAAGACCGTCGCCCGACTGCATCGGACGCAATGCTCCGGGACACCATCCTCTTCGCAATGCCGGGCGCGTGCTCATTCAGCGGCCTCGCGAGGTGACGCCTTTCCAGACGATGGAATGTCCGGCTCGGCGCGTACCGAAACATCGTTGCGGCGAGGATGCCAAAGCCCCCGCGCAATCGCCTCTTCGAAGCGGCGGCGCATCGCGTCGACCGCCGCGGGGTTTTCTCGTGCGAGAAAGGCCGCAACGGCAGGATCTCCGAGATAGGCTTGATAAAGCCTATCAAAGCCGCCGCTATCGACAGTGCGGGCCGTCGCTGCAAACGTAAACGCAGCGTCCACGCTCTGCGCCATTTCCGCTGCCCCGCGAAAGCCATGACGCATCTGGCCTTCTATCCAACGCGTATTGGTTGCTCGACCATGGACGACGCGCGCGCATTCTTCCGCCAGCGTGCGGATGCGCGGCGTCTCGGGCGCTCCCGTATCACCGTGATAAAGCGCAACTTTCTCGTTTCCTGCGGCTGCCGCAGCAGCAGCGAAGCCGCCTTCATGGGCCGCGAAATCGCCGCCGGTCAGAAGATCTATTTCGCGGTGGTCCTGGATGTGGACGAAGGCATCGGCATCTTTTACCCGCTCGGTGAATGCCTCCCGGTCGGCTTTTGACGAACCAACAGTTGCGTAGGTATGAGACGAATTTTCGACGTAGGATGCGCCGAGGTCGGCTTGAGTGTTCCATTCGCCGCTGTCGATCAGCTGCATTACGCCCGATCCGAAGCTTCCGTCGGCTGGACCGAAAATGCGATCCAGATGTGTCTCGCTTTTTGCGGCTTCGGCAAGAGGATTGTCGGCAGCGTCTTCCTGCAAACGTGCGACGAGGTTCACCGCGCTATCATACAGCGTCAACTGCGCGGCGAACATGTCCCGGAATAATCCGGAGATTCGGAGCGTGACGTCGACGCGCGGGCGGCCCAATTCGGCGATCGATTCCGTTTCGATACCGGTGACACGGTAGGATTGCCTGTCCCAAACTGGCCTGACACCCAGGAGTGCGAGAGCGGTCGCGAGTTCTTCGCCACCTGTCCGCAGCGACGCGCTGCCCCACAGATCGAGCACGATAGCGCGCGGCCAGTCGCCGTGATCCGAAAGGTAGCGGTCGAGAATGGCCCGCGCCGCGCGGCGCGCATTGGTCCATGCCGTCGGCGTGGGAATGGAGCGGGGATCGACGCTGAACAGATTACGGCCGGTAGGCAGAACGTCGGCGCGGCCACGACTCGGCGCGCCAGACGGGCCCGGCTCGATGAACTTTCCGTCAAGCGCATGCGCGATCGCGTCAAGCTCCGTATCGTCAAGCACGTGCAGACCATCGCGTATGCTCAACTCTTTGACGTCGCAGAGGAAGGCATCGATGCGCATCAACGCGTCGGCGGCCGGCATGCCGGGCGTCAGGCCGCAGCGTTCGGCTATTCCGGCGCTTGTCGCTGCATCGACGATTTCGGCGGACAGCGTCTTTCGGCGGCGCGGGTCAAGACCTTCGGCGGAAGAGAATTCGTCAACCAGACGCTCGACTTCGCTGAGCGGACCGGAAAGGCCAGCTTCCGTCATCGGCGGCGGGCGGTGTCCGAGCGTAATCGCGCCTATGCGGCGCTTTGCTTGCGCCGCTTCGCCTGGATCGTTGACAATAAAAGGATAGATCATAGGCAATGCGCCGAGCACGGCACGCGGTGCACAGGCTTCGCTACCTGCAACAGCTTTCCCTGGCAGCCATTCAAGTGTGCCGTGAGCACCAAGATGAATCAGCACATCGATTTTCGCGACATGACGCAGCCATAGATAAAACGCGACGTAGCTGTGACGGGGCGGCATTGACGGATCGTGATACTGTGCCTTGCGATCGTCTATCTGGCCGCGCTCGGGCTGTAATCCGACGATGACCTTTCCGAATTGCGCAACGCGAATTTGGAATGTCCCGTCGGCCAGGAATGCATCGTTTTCGGGTCCGCCCCAGGCCGCGTGCACCGTGTCCTGAAACGCTCGCGGCAATTGGCGAAAAGCGTTTTGGTAATCTTCCAGTGGCCAATAAATCTGGGTCGGTTCGATCAAACTGGTTATGAGTGTGCGTGCCGATTCCGACAAACCGGACACGCGATAGCCGTCGCGTTGCAGCCGATCGACGATGCGTAAAGCGCTTTCGAGTCCGTCTAGTCCGACGGCATGCGCTATTTGATCCGGCCGGCCCGGATAGGTTGAGAGTAGAAGTCCGACGCGGCGCTCACCGCGCGGCAAGGAGCGCAACCGGCTCCATGCCAACGCAAGGTCAGCGACGTGCGCTATCCCATGTGGATATGGCGCGTGCCGGACAAGGGACAGTCCGAGATCATCGCCGAGGTCATCGGGCTCCTTGAATGAGATCACACCCGCGAATAGGCGTCCGTCGAGTTCCGGCAAGACGACGTGCATCGCAAGATCGGAGGCGCTGACACCACGTTGCGAAATGTTCCAGAGCTTTTCCGGTGCATTGGTGAGCGCGACTTGCAGAACCGGACAATCGGAAGCATCGAGGGGCGACCCATCATCGCTATTGCGGGCGGCGAAGGCCGTGGCATTGACGATGACGGACGGTGACAGGCGCTTCAGTTCACTGCGAAGCCACTCGGCCGCCTCCCCGGCCTTGAGACTTGGAACGTAGATCGCGGTCGTTGGCAAACCGCGTATCTCCAGCGCATCGACGAGCGCATCGATCGGCGCCACGTCTCCAGCCAACAGATGCGAACGATACAAAACGATGACGGCAAGCTCTTCGGATGTCGTTCCGCCGTGCCCACGATAGACGCCAAATGCCGGAACGTCACGCGCTTCCGGTATCGCTGTCCCATCGCCCGATGCGCGCGCCAATATAGCGCTTAGTGCAAGCCTCGTGTTTTCGACTCCTCCCGCGTCGAGCAATCCTTCAAGTCTCGCCAAGTCTTCGCTCGGAAGGGTGGACATCGCAGCGAGCCGCATATCGGGACGGCCGTCGCCTGGGACAATGGCCAGCGTGATGCCAAGTTCGCGGCAACGGCGACTTAGCTGCTCGCCGCCATACCGCCAGTAGTCGAGCCCGCCAAGCAATCGAACTATGACGGCCTTCGAGCCTTTCACGGTATCGTCGATAAAAAGATCGACCGACATCGGATGACGCAGGCTGTTGAGATTGACGACACGCAGGCTCGGACGTTCGGGCTCTGGCACATCGCGAAACGCCGCAGCGGCCATGGCCAAATCAGAATCGGAGAACGAGAGAAAAAGAATGTCCGCAGGCGAGAGCCCGAGGTCCTGCACTGCTGCGGCCTCGTCAAGCTCCCGGCTCTCGCGGACGATGATGTGCATCAGGACGCGCCCGTCAATGTCCGAACGATGGCATCGCGGTCCAGACCTTTTTGGCCAATGACAACGAGCCGTCCGATTCGTGTTTCATCGGGCCGCCATGCGCGTTCATAACGCGTGTCCACACGTTCGCCGACACCTTGCAGTAACAGCCGCATCGGCTTGCCACCGATCGCCGCGTAACCTTTAACGCGGAGAACATCGTGTGCGTTGGCGATGCTTTTGGCGCGCGTAGCCAGATCGTCCGGCGATGCGACCTCCGGCACTTCGACGATAAACGTCTCGAAATCATCGTGGTCATGCTCGGGTTCGTTGTCGTGATGCGACGGCCGCGAAGCGAGGTCGTCCTCGGCAGCGGCCGAAAGCCCGAGAAGCACGCTCGCAGGTACCTGACCTTCACGCGTCGCGACAATTTTGATTGCGCGCGGAACATTGCTCTTGATCTCTTCAGAAATCGATTTGATCTCGTCTTCCGAAAGCAAATCGCTCTTGTTCAGTACAACGAGGTCGGCACAAAGAAGCTGGTCCTCATAGACTTCTTCGAGCGGGTTTTCGTGATCGACCGACGGATCAGCTTGGCGCTGCGCGGCGACTTTCTCCGGATCGTCGGCGAAGCGCCCGGCTTTGACGGCGGGGCCGTCCACGACAGTCACGACACCGTCGACTGTAACGCGATTGCGGATGTCCGGCCATTCGAAAGCTTTGACGAGCGGTTTCGGCAGCGCCAGACCGGACGTTTCGATGATAATGTGCTCCGGCGCTGGATTTCGCGACAAGAGCGCTTCGAGCGTGGGGATGAAATCATCGGCAACAGTGCAGCAAAGGCAGCCGTTCGTCAGCTCGACGATGTTCTCGTCGGGACAATTCTCGATACCACACGACCGCAGGATCGTCCCGTCGACTCCAACATCGCCGAATTCGTTGACGATCAACGCCAAGCGACGGCCTTCGGCATTCTCAATCGCGTGGCGGACCAGAGTTGTTTTTCCGGCACCGAGGAAGCCTGTGACGATGGTGACGGGGACTTTACGCGCGTTCATTCGGGCGGCTCCAATTCCAATTTGCTTCAATGCGGGTGGTCCTCCGTGTGCGGAGGCCGCAGGATGAAATCAACTATGCGTTATGGGAGCGCACCCGTCGGCGCGACGATGACGACGTCTTTCAATCTTAACCTTTCCGCGCCCCACCGGCGCCGGTTTCGCGTTGGCTGCACGACGGCAGGTTTCCTGGCTCGCGGGTCGCGGCATCTGGCAACCTTCCCGGGAGTCCCAGTGGTTCATTTGCCATGTGCTCGCCGCTTACAGTTGCGGGGGCAGCTGCGGAGTTCAACCGCATTCCCTTGAAACCCTCTTGCGAGGGACCGTCGCCTCAATCGATAAGTGACGCCCTATGCTTCGTCAATCGCCAAGCACGGCACTCCGACCGTCCGAAAGTATCTCATGACCGCCGCGAATATACCGCCGCTGACGCTCGTCCTGGGCGGTGCCCGGTCCGGCAAAAGCGTATATGCAGAAAGCCTTTTGACCGCGCTGCCACCGCCGTGGGCTTATGTCGCGACAGCCGAGCCGTTCGATGACGAAATGCGCCAACGGATCGATATTCACCAGCGACGGCGCGGGACGGGCTGGGTTGCACATGAAGCGCCGTTTGACCTTGCTCGTGTTCTCGCCGGAAAGGCTGTCGAGACGCCTTGCCTCATCGATTGCCTGACGCTGTGGGTTTCCAATCTCATCCTTGCAGATCGCGACATCGTTCAAGAAACGGAAACGCTGATTGCTGCGCTATCCAAACGGGCCGCGCCCTGTATCATGGTTTCCAATGAGGTCGGGCTCGGGATCGTACCCGATAACGCGCTAGCGCGCCGCTTTCGCGACGAGGCTGGACGGCTCAATCAGCGTATCGCGGCCGTTGCCGATCGCGTTGTCTTCGTCGCCGCCGGGTTGCCGATGAATTTGAAAGGCTGAACGTGAATAACAATTCCGATACGCACACCGATGATGCGGAGCGCCATAAATCGAAAATGGCGAAACGCAAAGCCGTGCAGGATGCCGAGGTCGCGGGCAAGACAATCGAAAAGGGCGTACTGCTTGTTCATACCGGTCCCGGCAAAGGCAAATCGACCGCTGCATTCGGATTGGCATTGCGTGCACTCGGCCACGGTTGGCGGATCGGGGTAGTCCAGTTCATCAAAGGCGCCTGGCATACGGGTGAGCGCGATGCTCTGGCGCGGTTCGGCGATCAGGTTTCGTGGCACACGATGGGGGAAGGCTTTACGTGGGAGACGCAAGATAAGGCGCGCGACATTGCCGCTGCGACTCGCGCTTTCGCCAAGGCTCGCGAGCTGATGGCCGATCCGACGATCCGGCTTCTCGTTCTGGACGAGCTAAATATCGCTCTTCGCTACGATTACTTGCCGCTAAATGAGGTGATCGAGGCGCTTCGTAACCGACGCGACGACCTGCACGTCGTCGTCACGGGGCGCAATGCCAAGCCGGAACTGATTGCGCTTGCCGACGGCGTCACCGAGATGGGCGCGGTGAAACACCATTTCGCGGCGGGCATCAAAGCGCAAGAAGGCATCGAGTTTTAGCGGTTTATCGAGTCGAATTCCTCAGAGGGCCTATGCCAGCGCGAGCGGTGATGTTTTCTGGAACGGGCTCGGACGTCGGCAAGTCGCTGATCGTTGCGGGATTGTGTCGGCTGTTCGCCAATCGCGGCATTCGGGTTGTGCCGTTCAAACCGCAGAACATGTCAAATAACGCTGCGGTGACGGCGGATGGCGGCGAAATTGGGCGTGCGCAAGCGCTGCAGGCACGAGCCGCCCGGGTAATGCCGACCGTACATATGAATCCCGTTCTCCTGAAGCCTCAGAGCGAGACGGGTGCGCAGATTATCGTCCAGGGACGGATGACGGGTATGGCGGGAGCCCGGGATTTTCAAACAAAGAAGCGCGATCTTCTGCCTGCTGTGCTTGACAGCTTTGGGCGATTGAAGGGCGATCACGATCTTATCCTGGTCGAAGGCGCAGGAAGTGCGTCGGAGATCAATCTGCGTGCGAATGATATTGCTAACATTGGATTTGCGCGCGCTGCGAATGTTCCAATGATCCTGATCGGCGATATCGATCGCGGCGGGGTCATCGCGAGTCTGGTGGGCACGAGGCATGTGCTCGCACCAGATGACGCCGCAATGATTCAAGGATTTATTGTCAACAAAATGCGCGGCGATGCTTCGTTGTTTGCCGATGGCATGACGGCCATTGCCCGAATGACAGGTTGGTCGCCGCTCGGACTTGTCCCCTATTTCGATGAAGCGCGGAAGCTTCCGGCGGAAGATGCACTCGGGCTGCGCGATCTCTTGAAATCTGAAAAAGCGGATAGGTCGGGTAATCTGCGCATCGCCGTTCCCCTACTGCCTCGCATTTCGAATTTCGACGATCTCGATCCACTGCGGAATGAGCCGAATGTCTTTGTGGAATTGATCGAACGCGGGCGACCTATTCCAGCCGATGCCGACCTCATTCTGCTTCCCGGATCGAAGACGACGATCGACGACTTGGCCGTTCTGCGCACGGAAGGCTGGGATATCGATATCAAAGCGCACGTTCGCCATGGCCGGCGGGTTCTCGGGTTGTGCGGCGGCTATCAAATGCTGGGAAGACGCATTTCCGATCCGCACGGGATCGAGGGGCCGATCCGGACAGTGGACGGTCTCGGGCTTCTTGATATCGAGACGGAGTTGAGCAACGACAAGAAACTGGCCGAGGTGGAAGGCTTCCTTTGCGGGTCGAATGCGGCTTTCAATGGCTACGAAATGCACGTCGGCCACACGTCGGGGCCCGATCTCGCAAGACCGTTTTTGAAATTTTCCGATGGGCGAAACGATGGCGCCGTTTCGGCAGACGGGCACGTCAGCGGTTGCTATGTGCACGGTCTTTTTGCATGTGATGAAGCGCGTCGCGCGTTTTTGTGGGAACTTGGCTCCCGCAGCTCGGACGAAAGTTATGAAAGCTCAATCGACGATATTTTGGATCGTCTTGCCGGGCATCTTGCGCAGCATATCGACGTCGATTGTTTGCTCAGATTAGCGAAATAAACGCGAGGGCAAGTAAAACGGCGAGCATCAATGCCCAAGCTACGCTTGAAAGCTGAAGCGCGTGCGTTATGTCGGCCGCAGTGACGTTGCGGCGGCCGTCGCCCATATAGGCATCTTCGACGCGCGCCGTTCCATACGTTTTGGGGCCGTTGAGCCTTAACCCCAGCGCACCGGCCATAGCGCTTTCCGGCCAGCCCGCATTTGGCGAACGATGATGGCGGGCGTCGCGGCGCATGGCGCGCAGCGCCTCACCCGGTGAACCGTTTGGCACAACACAAGCTGCCATCGTGAGAAGCAAACCTGTAAGCCGAGAGGCTGGCAAGTTCACGACATCGTCGAGGCGCGCCGCGGCCCAGCCGAATTGCTCGTGGCGCAGCGTGCGGTGACCAATCATGCTGTCCGCCGTGTTGATGGCTTTGTAAGCAGCAAGCCCTGGCAATCCGAGCACAGCAAACCAGAACACAGGCGCCGTCACGCCGTCTGATGCATTTTCTGCCAGGCTTTCTATTGCGGCGCGTGCGACGCCATGTTCGTCGAGCGTTTGCGGATTGCGCCCGACAATGCGGCCAACGGCACGCCGTGCAGCTTCGAGCCCTTTGTCGTCGAGGGCGCGGGCAACGTCGCGGACGTGCTCGTAGAGGCTTCGGCTGGCGATCAGCGTTGAGGCAAGCAAAGCTATGACGAGTTTTCCAAGCCATGATGGCTCAAGTGCGCGCTCGATGACCCAAGCGATGATGACGGGAACGGTGATGATCAACGCCAGCGCCAGCACACCAAACGTTTTTCGTGTCGAGTCACTCAGATCATCACGGTTGAGCGTCTGATCGAGCTTGCCGATGAGCGCGCCGATCCAGATTACGGGATGGCCTACAGTGCGATAGAGGCTTTGCGGATATCCAAACGCCGCCTCCGTGCAGAGCGCGGCAATCAGAACGAATAGCGCCGTCGCAACGGACATCATCGCGATGCGACTTCCAACGGCACGGTCATTACGTCGATGCCGGCAACGCGCCGAGCGCTGCGGCCATCGCGCTCGCCTGCTCGGTTGCATTGGCGGCGTCGGCATAGCGCAACGCTTCGCCAATCATGATGAGCACGGGCCCATCGGGGTTCGCCGCGCTTAGCGCAGCTGCTATCGCGCCGACGGACGAGATGAATACTTGCTGGTCCGGCCGTGTCGCGTTTGCGACCGCGATGGCAGGCGTGTTTGGATCGAGACCATGCGCGATCGCGATTTCCGTCAGTTCAGCAAGCGTCCGCTTCGGCATGTAGACGACCGTCGTTGCGGCCGTATCCGCCACCGCACCCCAATCGATATCGGCCGGGAGGTGGCCGCGCCGGTCGTGTGCAGTAATAAATTGCAGACGGCGCGCATGGTCACGGTTCGTCAGCGCAACTTTGAGGTTCGCCGCTGCGCCTTGCGCCGAGGTCACGCCGGGAATGACGTCGATGGGAACGCCCGCTTGCTGGCACGCCTCGATCTCTTCTCCGGCACGGCCGAAGATGAGCGGATCACCTGACTTGAGGCGAACGACCTTCAGTCCGTCGCGCGCTAATCGGATCATTTCGGTGTTGATGTCTGGCTGCTTGCATGATTTGCGATAGCCTCGCTTGCCGACATCGATTAGCTTCGCGCCCGGCCGGATGAAATCAAGGATCGGCTTGGCGACGAGATCGTCAAAGAGCACAGCGTCGGCGGACTGCAGGGCACGCAATGCCTTGATCGTCAGGAGGTCAGGGTCGCCAGGCCCTGCGCCGACCAGCGCGACGGCCCCCTTCGCAGCAACGTGCTGTGGATGCTGCGATGGACCCCGTTCAGCCGATCCCAATTCCGAATATCGCGATTCGAACGGTGTTCGCGCCTGCCAGCCGTGACGTTCGAGCTCCGGATCGAGATGCTCTTCCTCGGGCCAGCCGAGAAGCAGATAGCCGATGAATTTCCAGTTCTTCGGGACACCGAGCATTGTGGTAACCGCCGACGGATCGACGATAGATACCCAACCGAGGCCAAGCCCGGCTTCGCGTGCCGCGAGCCATAGAGTCGTGACCATGCACGCGCACGAGCTATCGAGCGTTTCGGGCATGGTTTGACGGCCCAGGCCGTGCCCCTGGGCGGCATCGCGATCGCAGAATATCGCAAGGTGCACAGGCGCAGTGTCGAAGCCCGCAAGCTTCAATTTGTTGTAGAGGCTGGCCTTGTCATCCTTATAGACCTCAGCCGACTTCCGGCGCTCGGCTTCGAAGGACTTGGCAATTGCCGCACGAATGCCGGCGTCTTTCACATTCAGGATGCGCCAGGGCTGGCTGTTGCCGACGGAAGGCGCGAGATCGGCAAGACGGAGCAGCCGCTGGATTATGTCATCCGGTACGGGATCGGTCTTGAAACGGCGTACGTCGCGACGCCAGCGAACGAGCTGCTCGAGTGTCGCTGGCGCAGCCTGGGCTGGTACGTGCGTGTCTTTTTTGCGAAAGGTCATCGGCAAAGGGTTATCAGGCTTCGGACGTCATCGCACGCCCTCCGCCCTCATATAACACCTTTGATCCGCCAGCAGAGAGGCCCGAGGTCGCAAGCGGCCCCGAGCCCCGCGCCGCAAGAGCCGCAATTCAGGAACCTGCGTCCTCAAGCAAGTCGGCCTGTTTCTTCAGCAGGCCGGACACTTTCGCGACCGGAATCTCGAATTCCCAGCCCTTCACGAGGGCGGACATGGCATCGGCGTCTTTCTTGGCGTCGCCGTCGCCCGAAGGTTTGACGGTAACCCAAGCCTGTTTATCGTCTGATTTTAGGTCCAGTTCGACCTTAAGTCCCTTGTCTGTCGTGAAGGTCGCTTTTCCGGCATCCTTCAGCGTATCAGATGCTTTGGCCTTGCGAACGTTTTTGAAGTCAACGTAGCTCGCTGACTCGATAATCTCGTCAACGGTGTTTACGTATTTCAGTTTCTTGCCTGCGGGCATCTGGGTGAGCCTGAAGCTCTTGCCGTCGCTATCGCGCTCGATGTCATAAGCCGACTGGCCGGCGACCTCGATTGTCGCGGTCTTGATCGAGTCGGTCGGGATGTCGACGACGCGTGTCTTCACCCAATCATGAAGCTCCGCGGTGGCGTCGATCGCCCGGTTGGCGAGCCAAGCTTGGTCCTCGTTCGGTTTACGCACGTAGCTGCCGTTCTTGTTGGTCCCGAATGCATCAGCTTTCTTGTTGCCGACAACGATCTCCGCGATCGGTCGATCCTTGTCATCGAGAAATCGGATCAGGCGCGACGATGCTCCGTTGACCTTCGGATCGCTCAGGCCGAGAAGGCCGAGCTTATCTTTCTTTGCGGTCTTGCGTTCGACGAGTTGCGCGTCGGATGCTTCAAGAAGAAGCTTTCTCACCGAGTCAGTACTGGCCGGGTAGTCTTCCTGACTCGCTATTACCCACTTGCCGTTCTTATCAGCAACTTTGACAATTTTTCCGCCCTGATTGATCTCAATTGCCGCGATTTTATTTTCATCGGCTTTCAATGCGGGCAGCATCGTCTGAGCTTGGATCTTGCCAACTGTCCAAGGTCGCGTCGTGACATAAGCAGTGACAGCCACGGCCAGCGAAAGAACCGCGGCGACGAGAAGAATCGCAAAATTCTGCGGCTTCATCGGGTGTCCCTCCTCAGCGATCGTTTTTGTTCCGACGTCGACGCGAGCGACGCCATGAAAGTCCTACCGCTGCTGCGCCCAGCATGAGCGGCACCAGACCGATATTCGCGAATTTCAACCACCCGTCGAGATCGTCGATGTTCTGGCGGAGCGCGAGCTTAACCTTGCGAAGCTCGCGGCGGGTATCAAGCATTTGACCCCGGAATTTTTCAACCGCCTCCTGCTCTTTATCGGTAAGGATGACGCCATTGCCGCCCTCGCCCGACGACTGAATCTTCTGCAGTTCCTCTTGCGCGGTCTTGAGCTTGCCTTCGAGCGCTTCTTCTTTGGTGCGGAATTTCTGCTCGGCGTCGCGACGTAAATCTTCAACGAGGGTGAACGGACGTTCCTTCACGCCGCGGCCGCGGAGCGCGATCAGAGCATTGCTTCCCGAAAGATTTTCGAGTGCGCCGACAACGAATGAGGCGTTGTTCGCCGTCGGAATGACGACGTTCTGCCCCATCAGATTCCGGTTCACCCAGAACTGATCCGCAAGCAGATCGGTGTCGGCGACGACAATGACGTTGATCTTACCGGATTTGACCTGTGCAGGCTTCACCTCCTTGACCGCGGCAGTCTTATCCGATGCGGATGCCTTGTCCGATGCGGCTGCGGGCTTTGAAGCGTCTGCGGAAGATTTATTGTCCGTGGTGCCCTTCTTATCCTTGTCCGCGGACTTGGTTTTATCGTCCGCTTTCTTGGCGTCGGCGGGTTTCGGCGGTCCATCGGGGAAAGCCGTTTTTGTTTCTCCCGAAAGACGTGCGGCGAGAACGAGCTTGTGACCTCCCGAGACGTAATTACGAAGGAGCGCTATCGGATCAGCCCCAAATCCAACTTTCTGCGGCGGAATGATCTGCGCGTCGCTGCTGGTTTGGAGGATTGGCGAGAAGTCGACCGATGAGCCGTCGACCTTGCTCAGGACGCCTGCGGAGGCGACATTGATTTCGTCGATGCCTGCCGCAAGCACATCGTTCGGATTGATCGAGGACTTATCGAGACCAAGCCAGGCGACGAAATCCGTGACCATCGGCTCGCCGGTCGGCGTATTGCCGTTACCTCCACCAAACTGTACCCGACGGGCGTGACGGATGTCGGCCGCCACTTGCTTATGATCGAAGTTGACGCCCCATCCCTTCAAGAGCTTGGTCAGCTCTTCGCGTCCGTTGCCCTGATCCTGGAGAAGCTGCATTTCCGCCGACTCGGCGACAGGATCGATGAAGGCGAGGACCTTGCCACCCTTCAGGACGTATTGGTCTATGGCATAGGCAGCATCCGGCGTAAGCTTCGTCGGTTGCGCCACCATCAGGACGTCAATATCCGATGGGATCGATTTGACGGTCTGATCGATTGTCCGGACGTCGAAGAACTCGCGGATCTGGCTCATGATGAGCCATGGCGGCGTCGGCTGCCGGCGCATTGGCGATTTGCCGCCGTCAAGCGGCAACGATGTCATGAGGCCAATGGTGCGTTTCTTGGGATGTGCGAGCGCATAAACAAGCTTCGTCACGTCGTATTCGAGGAAGGATTCCCGATCCGGATCGAAGTACGGGATGGTTTGCTGGTTGTCAGTAGCGTTTGTCGCCACCAAACCGAAGTAACCTGTCTCTCCCTCAGCATTGAGGCGCAATCCGCGAAGACCGGCTGCTACCGCCTTGTCTTCTGCATCTGAAAACGGTTCCGGATCTATAATCGAGAGTTGCAGCTTACCGCCCGATATATCGCGGTACTGCTCAAACAGGGCCCTGACGCGGTCGAAATAGCGCGCAACGTCTGGCGAAGCCGACGCAAGATTGCGCGAGAAATAGAGTTGAGCGGTGATTGGTTCGTCGATGGATTTCAGGATCTCTCGCGTGCCCTTGGAGATCGTGAACAGTTTATCCTGCGTAAGATCCGCATCCCAGCCCCTGAGGCCGACGGACGAGGCAAGATTGGCCGAAAGCAGCACCAAGGCTGCGAGCGCCAGACCCGCCCAAGCCAGCGTCGAGCGCTTGAATTTGGCACACCACGTGACTAACGGCCCGAGTGCGCGCTTCAATGGTTCAAATCGTTCGCTCATGACCGGACCTCACTGCGCTTTCTTCTGGTCGATCGCGATGACGGTCGCGAATAGCCAAAATACGATCATCGAGAAGAAGAAGATGAGCGTCGGCAAGCTAACCACGCCTCGCGCGATCTGCTGGAAGTGCGAGAGGAAGCTCATCGACGAAATGGCGTTGGCGAAGAAGGCCGGGGTCCATGCCCGCAGCGCGTTCTGCACAAGATCAAGACCGCTCATCGTAAACAAGAAGCAAATGAGCGAGGCAATGATGAAGGCGATAACTTGGTTTTTCGTCAGTGTGGAGACGAATGATCCGATAGCGAGGAAGGCGCCCGCCATCAAGAAGCTTCCGAGATAGCTGGACAAAATCACGCCATTATCCGGACTGCCAAGAATATTGACGGTGATCCAGATGGGGAACGTCAAAACGAGTGCAAGGCCGATAAAGGCCCAGGCGGCGAGAAATTTTCCAAGAATTGCTTCGAAGGGCGTGATCGGGAGCGTCATAAGCAGCTCGATCGTTCCGCTCTTTCTTTCTTCTGCCCACAGCCGCATGGCGACCGCAGGCACGAGAAGCAGATAGAGCCACGGATGATACGCGAAGAACGGGAAGAGATCGGCTTGCCCTCGATCGAAGAAGCGGCCAACATAAAAAGTCAGTGCGCCCGTCAACGCCACGAAAACCGTTAGGAAGACGAGAGCCAATGGCGTGGCGAAATATGCGCGGAGTTCACGCTTCGCGATGATCCAGGCATTATCCCAGGTCTCACGCATTGTTGTTTCCCTCCTCGGACATAGTGATCTGGCGGAAAACGTCATCGAGGCGGCCGCGCTCGACGTAAAGTTCATCGACAGGAATGTTTTGCGCCCGCAGGACTGCGGCGATTTCCGTGGCGGTCATCGTCTTCTGACGGGGGATGGCTCGGAGAAGCAGATGGCCGTTCGGCTTACCTACTGTTTCGACGCTGGCGACGACGGGGGCGTCCGTCAGGGCCCGAATGGCCGCCTCTGCGCGGTCGGCAATGACTTTCAGCGATACCGCTCCGTGGTAGTGCATACGTTGCAGGAGGTCGTCAGCAGTGCCGTCTGCAACGATTGCGCCCTTGTTGATAACTACCGCCCGCGAGCACACCGCTTCGACTTCTTCCAAAATATGCGTCGAGATGATGATCGCCTTGTCGGCTGCCATATCGGTGATGAGCTGGCGGACGTGATGCTTTTGATTGGGATCGAGACCGTCGGTCGGTTCGTCCATGACGAGCACCGGCGGATCATGCAGGATCGCTTGCGCCAGACCAACGCGCCGTTTGTATCCCTTCGACAGCGTGTCGATAACCTGATCGAGTACCGGCTCAAGACCGGCGCGCTCAACGGCCCGCGCAACGCGTGACGCGATATCGGCGCCGCGAAACCCGCGTATCTCAGCGATAAAAGAGAGAAATGCACGGGTCGTCATTTCCCCGTAGGATGGCGCTCCTTCAGGGACGTAGCCAAATTTTGATTTGGCCGCCTTCGGTTCCTGAAAAACGTTAATTCCGCAGATTGAAGCTAGTCCAGCATCCGGTTCGAGAAACCCGGTAAGCATCTTCATCGTGGTTGATTTGCCGGCACCGTTCGGGCCGAGAAAACCGAGCACCTCGCCTTTGGCGACCTTCAAGGAAATGCCATCGACGGCATTAATGTCGCCGAACCGCTTGTGAAGTCCGACGGCTTCGATGAGCACCGTCATGGAGACCTCCCCGATGAAGTTGGATTGCGATCGATAGGGGGTGGACTATTCCAACAGCGACGTCATCTCAAGAGTTGAAACCCTTAAATTTCAGACACAAAAGCGATGAGAGAACTCTTCCGAGCAGAGCGGGAATAATTTCGCATTTGCGAAAATCGTGCGGAATTTTGGAGCCAGTTTAAGCGGCGATTATTTCTGTGCGTCTGTCCGCACAGCGTGCGAAGAAGTTGCATGAGCGACCGCGCAGCGCGTGCAGAAATTCTTTTCCGTAAGAGCGTCGTCGCGTCGGCAAGGCCGGCCGCATTTGCCGCAAAGATCGTGGCGTCCGGGCGTCACACCATGCTCTAGCGCAACCCGCTCGTCGAAGACGAAACATTCGCCGCGCCATAGGCTTTGCTCGGCAGATACGCGCTCAAGATAATTCAGTATGCCGCCGTTAAGCTGGTGAACATTCGTAAAGCCCTGCGAGACAAGATATGCGCTGGCCTTTTCGCAGCGGATGCCGCCAGTGCAGAACATCGCGATCTTTTTTTCCGGATTGCCCGATAGCTCTGAGGCCACATAATCGCGGAATTCGCCGAACGTGCGCGTCTTCGGATTTTGGGCGCGTTCGAACGTGCCTATTTCGACTTCATAATCATTGCGCGTATCGATCACGAGGACATCGGGATCAGAGATCAGTGCATTCCAATTGGCCGGATCGACACGATGTCCGGTCGCCTCGGAAGGCCGTAGAGCCGGAACTCCGAAGGTCACGATCTCGGGTTTGACTTTCACCTTCAGGCGGCGAAAAGGATGCGTCGATGCGTGTGAGAATTTCACCGGCAAATCCGCGAAGCGACTATCGGACCGTAGCATGTCGATAAGAGCATCGATGCCGTCCGTAGTACCCGAAACGGTGGCGTTGATGCCTTCGTGCGCGAGGAGGATCGTGCCGCGCAGGCTTCGGTTTGCGCAAAACGCACCGAGTTCGTCTCGAAGGGCATGCAGATCGTCGATTTGGACAAACTTATAGAATGCCGCGATTTTGACGCTTGTTGCAGATCCTTCGTAATACACTTTGTCGTCCATCGTCGTTTCATCGCATCACTGAATCCGTATCGGTGCTTTCAAGTGCGCCTCGGGTTCAGCGTATATCCTTACCGCTACTATCTTTGCCCGCTGTTGCCACCGGCGTTGGCCACAATATAGGCGCGAGAAGTTTTGCGGCTATCAGCTTCTGGCCCGCGACGCTCATGTGGTTATCGTCGAAATATAGGACGGTGCCATTCAAGTCGGCCTTACACCGGTCTTCGTTGCAGAGCGCCGCAAGCAGCGAGACATAGCGCGCATTCTCGGTCGTCGCGATCTTTGCCAGATCGGCATCGAGATCCCTGAGCTTCGACATATCCGGACGGAACGCATATTTTTCTGGCTCCTTACCTAGGAGAGCTTTTCTTGCAAGGGTCGCCGGGACCGGCAATTGATTTGGATGGGGTGGTACCGGTCCCATCAAAATTACGCTGTGTCCGGCATCCACGAGGGCATGCAGCACGGCTTGCAAACCACTTTTGAATTCCGTCGCGTACTCATCCGTCCAGCCAACCGAATTCGCCACGAGAATAATTTTCTTCGGCGGAAGGGAGACAAGGCGAGCGAGAACTTTTGCATTATACGCCGGGCATTCCCGTCGATCCGGATAGGTGAAGCCGAGTGCAGGCGGGCAGCCGGAGGCCGTAAGCTCTCGCACGCTTTCGTTTCTCGTTTCAGCGAGCGACGCCAGAGCGACGCTCAACTCGGCGCCGTGGCTATCGCCATAGACAATGATCGATGGTTCGACGGGCGCACCAAGGACACACGATTTATCAAAATCGCCTGCGAGCGAACCGTCGAAGTGGCACGCGCCCCGCTTCGGGCTCCAGTCTTGCGCGGCTGCTTCGATACTCAGGATATCCGTGGGGAAGCGGTTGGGCATGCCTCGCAGAAGAAGGACCGTAATGGCGCAAGCGGCAAGCGCACCAACGCTGGCGCCGCCCGCTGCGAACACCTTTGCAGGTGAGGTTCGCTGGCCCGTCCTGCGCCGAAACGGCGTTTCTATAAATCGCCATGTCAGGACCGACAGAACGAAGGCGGCGACGCTGATGGCAACCATTTGCGTCAGCGTGAAGGGTTGCACGAGGATAAGCTTTGCAAAGACGATCAGCGGCCAATGCCAAAGATAAAGGCTGTAGGAGATCAAACCGACAAACACAATTGGACGGATGCTTAGAAGGCGGGCAACAAGCGTCGTCCCTTCCCCCCAGATAATCAAAGCTGTCGCGACGCACGGAAGAAGCGCAGCATAGCCGGGAAAGACCGTCTTGCTGCTGAAGGATAAGATCGCGACGACTAGACCAAGCAATCCAAGCCCTGCAGCGGCCTCTCGCTGCCATGTAGCGGCGGGTTCAGGAACGAGGCGGAGGGCGAGCACCGCACCCGTTAAAAGCTCCCACATGCGGCAATGGATCAAGAAATAGGATGATCTCGGGTCCTGGGCCGATAGTGCGATGCTCAATGCCAACGAAAGCGCGAGCAAGAACCAAACCAACGCCGGCACCCAACCGCGGCGATGGCGAAAAGTTACCGAGAGCAGGAGCGGATAGAAGATGTAGAACTGCTCCTCAACACCAAGGCTCCAGGTATGGAGAAGTGGCTGCGTTGCTGCGGCCGGATCGAAATAGGATGTCTGGTGCGCGAACCAAACGTTGCTGACTGAAAATACAGCCGCCAGAAGGCTTGCCGCGTAAGTCTTCAACTCGTCAGGAAATAAAAGCGCGATGGCTGCCGCCGTGCAAACGGCACACACAAACACCAGCGCGGGTACAATCCTGCGAACGCGCCTTTCGTAGAAATTGACGATACTGAAATTACCGCCGCGCAGATCTTCGGCAATAATTTGCGAGATCAGAAAACCGGACAGGACGAAGAACACATCGACGCCGACATAGCCACCGGGGAACGCTTTCGTTCCGAGGTGGCAGAGCAGCACCGATACGACGGCGACAGCGCGCAATCCGTCCAGTTCAGCGCGGTATTTCAGTTTCAGGTCCCCCAGCCATGCCTCGGTCTGCTTCCTGCGGACCTGCTATAACGTAAGAAGGGGGCCATACCCAGCGCGGCGCGTCGTCATCCGCCGCCGATCCGGAACGGCTTACCCGTTGGACGGCAGCGCCCCGAAACGGATGGCGGAACAATCGAAGCCAGCGTAGGTTGGCTACTGGTGGTGGCACACGGCAATCATCCAGAAGTTACCGTCCTACCGCCGCTCAAAGGCTAGGTTTATGCTTGAGCGCGACAGGCTTCGTAATCGTATGGTCGATACGCAGATCGCGGGCCGCGGTATTCGAGATTCCCATGTGCTCGACGCCATGCGCTCCGTACCGCGGGAAGCTTTTGTCGATCCTCCTTATAAAGCATTTGCTTACGACGATGCGCCGCTTCCGATCGGAGAGAAGCAGACCATCTCTCAGCCCTATATTGTTGCAATGATGATCGAAGCGGCGGAGATCGATAAAGGTGACCGCGTGCTCGAGGTCGGGAGCGGATCGGGCTATGCCGCAGCCGTTCTCAGCCTGATCGTCTCCGAAGTCTTTGCAATTGAACGGGATGCCGCGTTGGCCGACACCGCACGGCGGCGCCTCGCGGATCTCAGTTACAACAATATCCATGTCCGTAGCGGCGATGGCAGTCTAGGCTGGCCCGAGGCGCAGCCCTTCGACGCGATTCTGGTTGCGGCCAGCAGCCCCCGCGTGCCTCCCGCGTTAAAGGAACAGCTGGCCGTTAGCGGCCACCTCATCATTCCGGTGGGAAAAACCGAGCGGCGGCAGGCTCTATTGAAGATAACGCGCACGAGCGAAAATGAATTCGTCGAGGTCGATCTCGGCCCGGTTTCGTTCGTTCCATTGATGGGCGCGGGCGGCTGGGGCGAAAAGAGCTTGGAAACGGACTAAAATCCGAATGCTCAGGGGCTAGAGTAAAGAGCGTCGGCGGGCCGGGAGTTATCTGCGCTTCCATCCGGTGAAAGGCTCGGTGTGACGCCGTCCTGCGCCTCGGTCTCTGTAATTGTCCCATATTTCTCGGAATTACTCGGCTGATTTCCGAAGTTGTATCCAAACAACACGAGTGCCAATACCGCGACAATCAAAGCCGCCATCGGAGACAACGCCGCACGTCTCGCTGGATTTACGGGCCGGGGATCACCCTCGCGCATGGACATTCGGGACTCCCATTGCTTTCCAATCCAATCTTGCCCCACAACCTCGTAGTATTGCGAGGGGTTCCGCGCAAACCGGATTTCTCCACTATGGAACGCGATATTACTCTCACGCGTATATCGCAGACAGCCTAGTTTGCCGTAACATCAGCGCTAAGCCAGCTTATGCGAAACAAGAAACCCAAAGATACTCATCTGGACTATGACCGTGGCGGTCATAGTCCGCGACCGGCGCATTCTAGGAATAGAAAACAAGTCGGCCCGGCGCCGACGTCCGGAGTTCCATCCAGAGCGCCGGAGACCGTACGAAAGAGGCTTCGCCAGGAGTCGCCCAAGAAAAGATAATACGTGCTTTAGATATGTCCGGAATTAGTTAAATCGCGTCGCCAATTTTTATTTATTTTCTAAATCTCGGGAAGAAATACCTGGCGGATATTCTTATTAACGCAATATTTTGGATTATTCTGCAAGCCTCTCGACAAGCGATGCGGTGCATTTGCGCCGAGGCATGATGCTGTAATTCGCTTGGCCGCCTGGCGCGGCATTACCTTCCTTTCTCGTTCGCTATTCTACCCGATTCATTCGCTCTCGAATGGCGGCCGTTTTGCGGCGGGGATTCGTAATCAATAATGCGGGCTTTGGCCCTCACATGCGTAGCTCAGGAGTAGGCTTCAATGCCAATGGACGACATTGCTCAGTTTGAACGCGGCATTGCAGAGCTGAACTCAGACGTAGACGTACTCCCGCTCAGAAAGCCGCGCAAACCGGCGCCCCGTAAGAAGCGCATCAGCGCGACGCCGATCCTTCACTTTCTCTCCACTCAGGCATTCGCAAGTCCTTTCGACGTGAACATGGCCGTCGATGCAGGATACAAAGTCGTCATTCCGCATACCAATGCCCGTTTGGATGACACCCGAGCGCTCGTTCAGGATGCGATTTTCTCGCGGCCGCCTGAGTATGGCTGCCGTACCGGCTTGTTCATTGGCGGCAAGGATGCACTGCTAGCGCTCGACATGCTGGCGGTCGCCAAATCGGCCCTTGTTCCTCCTTTCCAGCTCTCGGCTCTCGCAGATCCGGGTGGCTCATTTACGACGGCGGCCGCGATGGTTGCTTGCGTCGAGCACGTCTACCGGAAGAAGACCTCCCATTCTCTCGATGGCGCCAGCGTTGCCGTCTTTGGGGCGACAGGCGTAGTTGGCTTTGCGTCGGCGGTCATCGCTGCTCTCAACGGCGCAGACGTCAAGGTCGTCTCGCATATGGGCCTGGCGCCACTGCAGCCGCTCGTCCGTGCCGCCAAGCAACGCTTCGGGGTGAAGCTTACACCCGTGCTGGGTGGACGCGACTCCGATAAGACGAAGATCGTCGCGAATGCCGACATCGTTCTTTGTGCGGCCGCCGCGGGCATCCAGGTCTTAAAGACTAAACATCTTGCAAAATCCAAACGAACGGCAGTCGTCGCCGACGTCAACGCCGTTCCGCCCTCCGGCATCGAAGGCGTTGGTTTGTTCGACCTTGGGCAGCCTATCGCAAATACCGGCATTCTCTCTGTCGGGCCACTCGCCATTGGCGATATCAAGTACAAGACTCAGGCGGCACTACTGCGCCGGATGACCAAGTCGGAAGCTTCGCTCATGCTCGACTTCACCGATGCGTTCGCAACGGCGCGCGAACTGGTGCGGAAGCTGAAAAAGTCCTGACGGAACCAGACGACGGCACGAGAGGCACGGGTCCGCTCTGGACCCGGCGCCTGCTATCCCTCGCCATACGGTTCTATAAATCAGGCTTCGATGCCGCTATCGTCGATGGCAGCAGACTGTAACAGCTCCTGCTCGACTTCGTCGCGCAGTGTCGTCAATATCTGGTGGACGACGAGTAAACTCTCGCGGTCGAGAGATTTTAGATTTTGTTCCCCACCATAGATTATGTCTTGAAGGAAACGCAGGGCCGCAACAGAACTGATCGGCACATTATCCTCCGCCGTCTGATCGTTTGCGACTATATCTCAACGGCGACCAGCGTCATGACAAAAATCCTAGCTTAGGATTAAATCGGCATGCCTATTCCAAAGACACCGCTACTTGCTGTCGATTGCGTCATTTTCGATCCTTCAAACCGCATACTTCTGATCCGCCGAAAGAATGAGCCGTTCATCAATGAATTGGCGCTGCCTGGAGGCTTCGTGGAAATCGGCGAAACAGTAGAGGATGCATGCCGCCGCGAGATTCGAGAAGAAACGGCAATTAACCTCGGACCACTTTCATTGATCGGTGTTTACTCCGATCCTAGCCGCGACCCGAGGGGGCATTCGTGTTCGGTCGCATTTGCGGCGCGTACGACTACCACAACCTGTACTGCCGGGGACGACGCGGCGGAGGCAAATTGGTTCACAGATTACAAGGATCTCGTTCTGGCCTTCGACCATCGGAAAATATTGGACGACGCGCAGCGGTTGATGCCGACCCTCAAGTGATCCGTTTACGAGTGCGGAAACGATAGACATTCGGCCCTAGCAGCGGATGTTCGAGAGGGCGCGAAGGCCGGGGGAACGGCTTCAGCGTTTTTCCAAAAAGTGTGTTTGTGAAGGGATTACCAAAACCTGCTGAGTTGGAGTGTGCCAGGCTAAGCTGCAAGCCAACGACGGTGGCTTCTGCACGTGCTTCTTCGTTATAGCAATCAGACCGTGCAGCGAATCTCATCGCGGCGGAACAACTCCTTGGCGACGAGCGTTCTTCCCACACGTGTTAATGGAGGAACATCGCATGGGCGGCAATCTTATCTACTACGCTATCGTCTTTATCGCGGTTGCGCTTATCGCTGCGTTGCTCGGGTTTGGTGGCGTCGCCGGTGTGGCGATGTCGGGCGCGCATTTGCTGATTTCGATCGCCGTTATCGTCATCATTGCCGGCTTGCTAATCAGCTTCCTTCGGAGAGTTTAAAAAAAGAAGCCGGCGCGAAGCCGGCTTCTTAACAATCCATTTATTCCGCTCATCATTGCGTCGGCGGAGCATTCCAGAAATCACACTTATGATCGGCCGAATACTGCGCTGCAGAATATGCCGTCGATTGCGGGATATTCTGAGAAAATAGTTTAGGCGCATTCTTCTTATATTTCGGCCACGGAGAATTGCCCGACCCATTCGGGTTTCCGTTCTTGGCGAAGTGCGTCCAAGCCGCCACGAGCTTATCGGACAGCTTCGTTTCCGCGGCATTCAGGTCACGCGGCTGACCAGTCGCCTGGTCCAAGTTTACGCCCAGATTGCCGCCGTGATAACCGGGAAACAAGAACTGTATGTCGACGGTATGGGCCGCGAGCGGTTGGAAACCCGGCATTTTCGGGAAGTACCACGGGGCATTCTGATAAGCGAATTCGTAGCCGTACGTCGGCACGTAACCGGACATCAGATCAATCGCTTTCAAGGCAGTACACGCAGTCGGATCCGTCGTGACGTGGCCGTATGCGATCTGCGGATTGTTTCCATAGTTTGAAAGCGGATACTGCTCTGCTTTTGCGCCGGTAACTGCCGCAGCGTACTGCTCCGGCGTCATCGCGGCTTGGGGAGGTCCGGAGAAATATTCGGATATCGCGATGCCGAAGTTCCCTTCATCGCGAACGATTCCGGTCATGATGGGCATGCGATTGAACCTGCCGCTCTGCCAAGCCTCGCCCGGCTGCATAGGAATGATCGTGCCGTCGGGAAACACCTGACTTGCAAGGGGACTGTTTGCGTTCGGCGTTCCTTGCAACTGAAGGATCCGCGCTGCCGACAGGCTTCGCAAGCATTTCGCGGCTTTCGCACTCGCGTCTTGAGGACAGCCCGCCGCCGCTGCGAAAGCTTTGCCTTTGGCAAGGATCTGATCCGCAGTGTTCCAGTTCAGCTCGGGATAGCTCTGCAGGATCGCGCGGTGAAAAAGGCCGGCCGCTATCGGGGACAGAACATTAGCAGTCGTATCGCGCGCGCCCGCGGATTGTCCGCCGAGAGTCACATTCGTGGGATCACCTCCGAACTGCGCAATATTGCGCTGGACCCAACGAAGCACCGCCTGGACGTCGAGGATACCGTAGTTGCCCCACAGATGTCCCTCGGCATTGAGGGCCGGATTGGAGATGAAGCCGAACAGTCCGAGGCGATAGTTGATGGTAACGACGACGGTCGGAACGCCGTCGGGGCCGCCCGTTGCAAGCTTGCTGCCGTCGTAGTCGTTCGACTCGCCATCGACGTTGCCGCCACCGTGAATCCACACGATCACTGG
>NZ_DASZTY010000006.1:0-3214 GCF_035548195.1 Hyphomicrobium sp. | reverse complement strand
GAGAAAAGATGGTTATTTTGTCGACCGTTAAGCTGAACTCTTAACTGGTGCAGTTAGCCAGCGATTGCCTTTGTGAGCATTCTGCTCAGCCGCCAGACCGCCGTCTTTTGCTTACCCCATTCGGCAAAATCCATTAGCGGTCTCAGATAGCCGGATCGGCGAAGCGCAATCGACAATGATCGTTCGATATCGCTCCTGCCCGTTGCTCGGGCGTATTCGAGCATTTCCCGAAAAAAGATCCGCTCGAACTTATCGCCGCAATAGGCGTTTTGGATAACTTCAGGACGCAAGGGGACGGGCAAGGTACGGCAGGAACCCGCCAGTCCCGCCAAATCGATTGCTATGGCGCTACGGACGCATTTGATGCATTCGCCGCAATTCCTCGAAACAAGATCGCGATAACAAACATGGACATTCTCAAGCGCCCAAGGATATCGCGCCAGGAAGGCAACCTTATCCATACGCGAATGCGCATTGCCATCGACCGCCGTTCGCAGATTTGTCGATGAGCAATAGGGATCGGTCCAGGGATGAGATCCTTCCGGCACGGAATCTTCGGCCAGAAAATTCGACCCCCATACGGCGGATTTGTATCGCCCTTCCAGCGCATGCGCGCATGCGGCACGCCCCATGGAATGACACAGCGGACCCCACAATCGTTTCCAATAGGTATTCGGCCTGCGGATGTTTGTTGCCATAGATCGCAAGGGCACACCGAGATGCTCGGCGAATGCCTGGGAGTTGCCGTACATCGCAACAAACTCCTGGGGTGTATCGAGATCGATATCGAAGCCCCAGATCATCAATAACTCGTCGACGGTGCCAACCTGATCGGGACCGGCCAGCGGGGAATGGCGCAACGCCGTATGCATGCCGTCGATTCCGCCACTGAAGAAAGAAACCGACTTGTCGGCATTCGTCGAGATGATCTGCCGGTCAGCAACGATCTCGTATGGCTTTAGGTTCGGATACCATTTGCGGTAGACGCGCCCCAGCATCAGGGCATTCTCGACCAGAAGAGAGTCCGTCGGCCGGTCGATTTCAATCGTGCCGCCGTACTCCATAGCATAAGGAAGCAATGCGATAAGCCACGGCGCACCACTTGTCGCCAAGCCCTCGGCGAGGTCCTCATCGACATCGAACCAGACTTCGACGTCGTCCAGACCGCGTTGGACGCAGAGACTGCCGGACAGCCGGACCTTGGCATTATCCAGTGGCGACCGACCAACTTGGACGTGGTTGAGCTTCATTGTACAACCTACGGCAGCAACACGCTTATTGCCGCAATATTCGTATGGGGTCAACAGAGTAAAATAGTCATAATCGCCAAGTATCTCGGTATACTCGACGAGACTTCCCGGAAGCTCGGGCAGTCCTTGCCTGCCCATCGAAGGAGCCCAGACTCCATGCGTCCGATTCGGAGGAACGAAGAAGATCGCTCCTGGTTCCTCAGGCGCGCCGTTCTCGGATCAAAAATTTGTTCGCGACGCCCCTTACGATCCCCAGCAAATCCTGCTCGGGGGATGCTGGACGGCCACTCAACCGCCATAGAAGCAAAAGCGTGCCCGTGTAGACGAGTGCACCGGTCGATACCGAAGCGATCAGCCGAAGGAAATCGGGGCCAGCCAAGAGCATTCGCAGATATTCGACCGCCAGAGCCATGATTGCTGCTGCCAGGAGCGGTCGCCAGAATACATTTATATAGTCACCGAGGCTGACGTTGATGTGGCGACCGGCCGCGATAAACAGTGTGGGCAGAAACACCACCGTCACCACGAAACGGGCAACCGCAATCCAATAGAGATCGCGCGTGATCAACCCAACGGGCGCAAGGAGAATGGCCAGCATGACCAACCTCACCCACTGCATGCGGGCGCCGAGATGAGGCTTTCCAATTAGGTCGAACAGAATGTAGGCCGTGCTACCAAAGCCGAGGGCCCCAGCCGACAGGGCAAGCCAGCCCATCAGGGGTTCGACGTCCAGCCATTTGTGTCCCAACACCAGCGGCACCAATTCCGGAGCGACAAGGGCGACACCAACGCTCGTCGAGCTGCAAATGATCGTCGACCATCCAAGCGTCCTGAGAAACAGGGAACGCAGTTCGCCCATGTCGGACTGAAATTTGGCCATGACGGAATACAAAACCGTCACCAAAGGTTCATTGACCTCCCGTGACGGCGTCGCGGCAATGTCGGATGCCACGGAATAGCGGCCCATGGCGCTTACGCCGGATATGCCACCGATAATGATCTGATCGACCTGGCTATTGATGGTGATGCCGATCGATCTCAGCAGCGTCCATGTCGAAAACGACCAGAGCCCGGCTACCTTCTTGAACGAGATTCTCGGCCGATAGGCGTGCATTATATAGCTGAGCACGATGCGGCTGGCCTGATTGGCCAGAATACCGCCAACAAGCGCCCAATAATTTCGCAGATACCAGGCAAGTCCTATCGTCACGAAGAAGGAAAAGATTTTTGGATAGGCGTTGTAGGTGAAGAACCGGTCAAAGCGGACGTCGCGCCGAAAATCTACGACTCCCACATTCTCCAAACCGCTCAGGAAGGCCCGCAAGGCGAGGCACTGCATGACGATGACGGCGCGCGGCTCGTGGAAATAGGCCTGGGTGAACGGCGCCACGATCAGAATGGCGACAGCGATGATGACACCAACGAGCGCCGAAATCGTCCACGCCGCGTCGTAGTCGTCGCGGGTCGGATGTTCCAGCCGGATGATGGCGAGTTGCTGGCCGGTCTGGTTGAGGACTTCCAATATCCCCACCACGATCATCGCCATCGAGACGATGCCGAAGTCTGCGGGCGTCAGCAGGCGCGCCAGGATGATCGTGCTGACCAGACCGATCAGCCGCAGCGTCCACCGTAACAGGATCATCCAGAACGAGCCGTGCAGCATGTGCCGACCCGAACTACGCTGCGGAGGTGAGGCGGGACCGGCCATGATCGCTTACTGCCTGGCTCCGAAACGCGGGGCGGCTTTCATGCTCAGTTCAACCGACATTCGCAACACGCCCAATGGCCTGCACATCGTTTAGACCTGCAAGGTTGAAAAAGTGCTCTTTCGCCGGCCAAACGCCGAAGCCTTAATAAACTACCACCGACCGGATCGACTTGCCCTCGTGCATCAGGTCGAAGGCGTGGTTGATCTTTTCGAGCGGCATCTGGTGAGTGATCAGGTCGTCGATGTTGATCTTCTT
>NZ_DASZTY010000005.1:0-177657 GCF_035548195.1 Hyphomicrobium sp. | reverse complement strand
AGTCCTCTTCTGGGCACCATGTGACGGCGAGACAAGTCCCTGAAGCCGGTAGGTCGACTTCCCGCTGGTGACGTTCTCGCAAGCTCCCGGAAAACGCCGACAACATTTACATCGGCGAATCCTTTTCGCAGAAGAAGTCGGTTTCCGCGCTACCGCCGCCGTTGAGCCGCATTGCGTCGCTGGAGCCCGCGGGTCGGCGATTCCGCCGATTCCTCGCGAGCTTAAGGAGCGAGAAGCACCTCGCTCATGTTCGTGAGAGACGCAGCTCATTGACGGTGGCGAGCCGCTTCTCAACTTCAATGTCCGTGGCCGTCGAAAGAGCGATCGCATCGTTTGCACATTCGTGTCACGACAGAGCGCTCTCCGCCGGCGTTTCGCCGACCACGCCTCGCGCCTGGGCGATTGCCCAAAACGTCAGCGCGATGCCAATGATCGCCGGCAACGTGACTGCAGGAAAGTCTCGCGGAATTACCGACGCAGAACAGATGCCGACGGCAACCTCCCAGAAGTGAAAAAGCGCATGTCCGGCCAACCAGATCGAAGGAACGCCCCAGAACACAATCCGCAAGTCCGATCTTACCGTGCCGATCAGGAAGGCGCAGCCAAGCAACAAAAAGATCAATCCGATATCGCGCACGAAATGCTGGTTGAAAAGACCGGTCGTCGTCACGCCTGGAACGGCAAAATACCAGCCTTCCGGTGAAACGAGCATGAAGACGCCGTTAGCTATCGCGGCGATGCCGAGCACTACAGCTACGGCCAGACAAAATGCCTTGAGCATAATCAATTACCTCCCATGGATGCACAGCTGTCCGAACGAGCAAGCCACGATCATGCCGCGACCGGCGACTGGTTGAGCCAATCCTCAAATCGAATGGATCCCACGAGAGAATTGTCGCTCGCCGTAAGCGACTTGTCGTTGAGTTCGGTACCGAAATATCGGGCATGCACATCGGCGACGACACGGCGAGAATCTCGCTTGGCGGCGAGGTATGTCCGCGCAATTCCGTCCAACGGAATTTTTTCGGGCCCGCCCACCTCGACAATGCCGTTGACCGGCTTACCCAACGAAAGCTTGGCGAGTGCCGTCACAACATCGTCGGAGCCAACCGGTTGTAGCAAAGCCGGAGACACATGGATCTCATTGCCCCGCGCCGAGGACTCGACGATTGCACCGACAAACTCGAAAAATTGCGTCGACCGCAGAATTGTGAAAGGGATTTTCGAAGCCTTTATCAATGTTTCCTGCGCGACCTTGGCGCGAAGATATCCGCTTTCCGGCAGGCGATCGGCGCCGACGACCGATAAGGCCACATGGTGACCGACGCCCGCGGCGGCTTCGGCGGCAAGAAGGTTGCGACCGGACGTCTCGAAGAATTCCAACACGGCCTTGTCTTCGAACGACGGCGAATTGGCTACGTCGACGACGATATCGGCTCCGGACAACGCCTCGGCCAAACCCTCCCGCGTGATCGTGTTGACCCCAGAATTCGGCGACGCTGCCACGACCTCATGGCCCTTGCCCCGCAGCAGCCCAACCAGCTTCGACCCGATAAGGCCCGTGCCTCCGATAACGACGATTTTCATGTCAACTATCTCCAAACATGACGCCGGGCTTGTCTGGCGTCTCCGCAATGGAGAGTGGCTTACGCGTGCTGGAAAGGCTTTGCCGGGATATTGAAAAACGCTTGAATTTACCTTGGATTTACGTCCAACCGCTGCGATTGGTGCTCCCGGCCCCTAATTCCAGAAAGGTATGCTATCGAGGTTCTCTCGGCCGAACCGCAATCTTGGACTTGGACGAGACGGAGCGCTGATACGTGCAATTTCTTTTCGCAGATTGCGTCCTTGACCGCGAACGGCGCGAGCTTACGCGTGCCTCGGAGACCGTTACTGTTGGCCCCCAAGTCTTCGACCTGCTTCTCTACCTTATCCAGAACCGTGATCGGGTGGTCAGCAAGGACGACATCTTCGATGCCGTTTGGGGCGGACGGGTTGTCTCGGAATCGACTTTGACAAGTCACATCAATGCTGTCCGCAAAGTCGTTGGTGACAACGGAAACGAACAACATCTGGTTCGCACCGTGCCTCGCAAGGGATTCCGCTTCGTGGGCGCCGTCAAAGAGGCGCACGTCCGCGACGACTCCGCGAATGCGATCTCCGGATACCCCGCAGCCGGTCCCAGTCGCGCGGTCAATGGCACGAACAAGCCATCCATCGCCGTGCTGCCCTTTCAGAACCTCAGCGGCGATCCGGAACAAGCATACTTCGCCGATGGCGTGGTCGAAGAAATCATCACGGCCTTGTCGCGGGTCCGCTGGCTATTTGTCATCGCTCGTAATTCAAGTTTTAGATACCGGGACCGCCCGGTAGACATAAAGCAGGTGAGCGAAGAACTCGGCGTCGGCTATCTGCTGGAAGGCAGCGTACGTAAGGCCGGTGACCGCATCCGCATAACCGGGCAGCTTATAGAGGCAGGCGGTGCCGCCCACCTTTGGGCAGAGCGTTTCGAAGGCAAGCTCGATGATATCTTCGAGCTCCAGGATCATATCGCAGCCAGCGTGGCGGGAGCGATTGCGCCACAGGTGGAATTGGCGGAAATCGAACGCGCAAAAAGTAAGCCCACCGCCAGCCTCAATGCCTACGACTGCTATCTCCGAGGTCTCGCACATATGCATCGCGGGACAAAGGAGTCGGTCCAAGAAGCGTTGCCGCTGTTTCACAGAAGCACCGAGCTCGATCCGGAGTTTGCCGCCGCACAAGCAATGACAGCATGGTGCTATTTCTGGCGCAGAGTGAACGGCTGGAGCACTGATATCGCGAAGGAGACAACCGAAGCCGCGCAATTGGCGCGCCGTGCCGTGGAACTGGGCAGAGACGATGCTGTGGCGCTGACGCGAGGCGGCCACGCGCTGGCTCACCTCACCGGCGATTTAGATAGCGGAATAGCACTTCTCGACCGGGCCGTCTTCTTGAACCCGAATCTGGCATCAGCCTGGTTCCTCAGCGGCTTTTTGAGAACGTGGCACGGTGAACCCGACAGCGCCATCGAGCATTTCAAACACGCGATGCGATTGTCGCCCGTCGACCCCGAGCTTTACCGCATGCAGGCCGGCACCGCGATGGCGCATCTCTTTGCTGGGCGCATCGATGCAGCGTCGGTCTGGGCGGAACAAGCCTACACGAATTTGCCGACATTCCTGATGGTCGTTGCCCTCGTCGCCGCGACGCGTGCGTTATCCGGGCGAACCGATGAAGCTCGGCAAGCAATGCATCAGCTCCGCCAGCTGGATCCCACGCTTCGCATTTCCAATCTTACGGATTGGCTTCCAATCCACCGCCCGGAGCATCTCGCGCTGTTCGCCGAAGGTCTCCGAAACGCGGGCCTTCCCGAAAGTTGACATGAAGCGAGAGCAGCAGAGGAGTCCGTCGTCCGATGTTCGCCGTGTGAACATTCGCGCCATTGATCGGCGATCGTCGAAGTGCTGCTACTCACCGATCCTTCGACCGCTCAAGCCATTTACCTAGTGGAGAGAAAACATGAAACTATCGATGCTCGCCATTGCTTCGCTGCTTGTGATGTCGCCGGCGACGTTCGCTCAGGACTTCAAGAAAGACGATCTGGTGATCTCACATCCGTGGACCCGTGCGACGCCGGGCGGCGCGACCGTCGGCGCTGGCTATCTGACCATCACGAATAACGGAACAGAACCCGATCGCATTACCGGGGGAACCTTCCAGGGCGCAGACCGCGTCGAAATCCACCAAATGACAATGGACGGGAATACGATGAAGATGCGTCATCTTCCGGAAGGCGTCGAGATCAAGCCCGGCGCCACCGTAAAGTTCGCCCCGAGTTCCTATCACCTGATGTTTTTCGGACTGAAGAAGCCGATCGTCAAAGGACCGGACGTCAAGGGCTCCTTAATCTTCCAGAAAGCCGGCTCGGTGGCAGTCGATTTCAAGGTCGAGCCGATCGGCGCAATGAATAGCTCGGACACCTCAGATGGCGGCATGAAAATGGACGATTCCAAGATGATGCATGACCACATGCAATAACGTTTGGCGCAGAGTTAGCCGGCCGGAAAACCTGCTGTCGCCGCTCCGGATGCATCCTGGCGCGCGCCTCGTCGATGGAGGTTCAGCCGATCGCCGCACGGATTGCATCGAGGCCGTCTGTCAGCGCCGCCGGCCCAGGCTGCAGAATGATCGGAGATTTAATCTCGTAGATTCGATTGGCGGCAACAGCCGGAATATCCTGCCACCCCTCGCGCGCCCGGATCTTCTCGGGCCGTACCTTCTTACCGCACCACGACGCCAGAATAATCTCGGGCGCTCGTGCCACCACATCGTTGGACGAAACGATGCGGCCCTTGGCGGCGGCTTCGAGGCGCTTCTCGGGGAAGATATCGTCACCGCCAGCGGCCTCGATCAATTCTGACACCCAGCACAGGCCCGTAATGAGCGGGTCGTCCCACTCTTCGAAGTAGATGCGTGGCCGAAATTTTCGTGCGCGCGTCTCATCGCGAATTTTATCGATCCGAGTCTCGAACGAACGTGCGAGATCTTCCGCTTTCTCTTGGCAACCGGTTAGCGCACCGACGGTCCGGATCATCGCGAAGATACCGGCGAGGTCGCGCTGATTGAAGACATGGACAGCGAGACCCGCGCGGGCAAGATCAGATGCGATCGATGCCTGTATGTCCGAGAACGCAAAAACGAGATCGGGCTCCAAGGCAACGATCTTCGGCACGTCCGCCGACGTAAACGTAGAGACGCGCGGCTTTTCTCGGCGAACCTCGGGAGGTCGAACCGCATAGCCTGAAACACCCGCGATGCGGTGCTGTTCGCCGAGCAGATAAAGCGTTTCGACCGTCTCTTCTGTAAGGCATACCAACCGCTGAGCAGGAAATCGTCGCATCGTCTCGCCCAGCACCTTTTCGCTTCGCCGCACAATCGTCGCAAAGAGCACACTCGTCGACTTCTATTCAGTCCGGACTACCAGGAATGCCGACGATCGCGAGGGAACGCTTAATAAACAATTGCTAACCTTGATGGTGCCACACTTCTCCTGAAAGTAGCGGCAGGGATCCGGGGACATAATCGTGCGTACTAAGCTGTATTCTGTTGCAATCGCATCTTTTCTGCTCCACGCCTCAGCAGCTATGGCCGAACCGGTCCAACTGACTGGCGCCGCAATCAAGACGACATTGCCGGGATCCGTCCTGAAATTGGATACGCCTTTGGGCATGGTCGTTCCGATCCGCTTCGATGATAACGGTTTGATGTCCGGCGACGCGGGCCAGCTCGCATCCTATCTAGGCTCTCGAAAAGACCGTGGCCGCTATTGGCTTTCAAACGATCGCGTTTGCTACCGCTGGTTCCGCTGGTTTAGCGGTGAGCAGCACTGCCTGGCCATTCAGCGGGACGGCAAAAGAATCTTCTGGCAACGCGACGACGGTGAGTCGGGCACCGCCACACTGGAAGAGCACCATAAGCCGTCCGCTCCGACACGCAAAAACGTCACGGCGTCGAAGCCGGTAAAGGAACGTCTTGCACAACGCGATTTGACGCCGCCACCGCATCGCTCGGATCGCAAGCCGTATCTCGGAGAGCCCGTTCTGATTAAGCTTCCGACCCCTGCTGTCCGTCCGCGCAAAAAGCGCGCCGCTTTGGCAGAAGACTTGCCGAAATCCCGCTCTCCTGACGTCGCCCAGGCGATCACGACCGAGCAGCGGTAAGCGCATCTCCACCGGCTTGGAACGCCCGCTGAACCGGTTGCGCGCCCACGCGCCAGCCTCGCACACGGTTGAACGGATAAATGCGAGGCATTACGCGCGCCCCCATGCCTTGAGGGCATTATCCGGTCCGGCGCCGTTGCACCCTGATTGCCGGAGGAGAAGATGCCGCTCCAAGCACGATCCGCAGAGGTTCCTCCGGGCAGAGCGGAACATTCCGGCAACGGTCAATCCGAAAGAGCGACACCACCAATAGCCGACGCCTCCTCGGATGATCTTTTGCAGCTCGGCTTGCAAAACGCGAAAATGGGCCAACTCAACGCCGCGGCGGACCTGCTTGCTCGCGCGATTCTGAAAGATCCCCTTTCCGCCGACGCACACGAAGCGTTGGCGACAGTGATGCTGGCGTTGGACAATATCGAATTCGCGTGCAAGGCAAAAGCGAAGGCCGTTGGGCTCGGCTACAATTCGGCGGCCGACTGGGAATTGCTCGGCGATATGTTCGTCGCGCTCAATCAGCCGGACGACGCCGCGCAGGCATTCAGCACGGCTCTCGCTTTGCACACCGATAGCGCGCCGGAGTTAGAGCGCAAACTCCGCATTACCGCACAAGCATCGAGCTTCGCACTTCCCGATATCCGGCCGGCGGACCCGGGTATTCCAAATCTCGCCGACCTCGCACGCGTCGAAGAGCAAAAGAGCGCCGACATCCCACCAGCATGGAAGCGCGTCAACCTGATCACCATCGAACCCGCAGATAACCCGCACACAGCCGCCTTCAGCGACCTGGCTTCGAGCTTCGAAAGCGCCCTGCGTACGCTCGGCATCGACGTTCATGTCCGAAAAAACGAAGTCGGTCTCGAAGGAATCAACCTCGTATTCGGCGCGCATCTTATCGGCTCACAAGAAAGCGCCGATCGCCTGCCGCCGAACACCGTGATCGTCAACCTCGAGCAGCTACGCGGCTTCAACGTCGCCGCCCGGCCAATTTATAACGGCCTCCTGCGCAGGCTAGCCGTATGGGACTACAGCCCGCGCAACATCGAGCAGATCAAAAGCCTGATGCGCAATCCGAACGTCAGCCACTTCGGCATCGGATACACGCCCGAAATGACCCGCCGGATATCGTCCGAACAAACGACGGATGTTCTCTTCTACGGCAGCCTCAACGATCGCCGTTCGGCGATTTTGAAGGGCTTGCACCAAGCGGGCCTGAAGGTGAAGCACCTTTTCAGCGTTTACGGAGACGAGCGCGACGCGGCAATCGCCGACGCCAAGATCGTCCTCAACATGCACTTCTACGAAGACAGCATCCACGAGATCGTGCGCACGTCATATCTCCTTGCAAATGGCAAAGCCGTGGTCAGCGAGTGTGGACCCGACACAGAAATAGACGACGATATCCGAAGGGCGATGGTGACCGTACCATACAAAGATGTCGTCCAAGCCTGCGTCTCTCTCTTGCAAGACGAACCGCGCAGACAAGCGATCGAGCAAAAGGCGTTCGCGATTTTCTCGAAACGCGATCAGGCAAAAATGTTGCGCGACGCGATCGCCGCCACGACTCTGCCGCAACACGCATAAAGAGGGCTCAAGCCGCTTCTTTCAGAACGCTGCTGAGTGACGTGAGCTTCGACCAACGGCGATCGAGCTCGGCAACGTCTGCCTGATGCTGGGCGCCGAACCCGTTCTTGACATCGAACGTGTCGCGCCGATCCGAAATTTGCAGCTTCCGCGCCTTGAAGGCGTTGCACCATGGGCTGAACCCATACCAGCGGATCGAGCCGAGGTCGCGGCTGCCGTTGCACTGGCGCGGCAATTGCGAGGAGTGCCGCCCAGGCGTGTACGCGCCGATGGCATAGCGATGATAGAAGCGGCTGCGCGTCGGAAACGTCAGGCCCGGAATCGCGAGCCCCTTGAAGTCGATCTCGTTTTCCCAAATACCGGCGGACTTCTGCTCGACAAGCGATCTCGCCGGATCGGGCGGCGTATTGGGATCTATGTCGACCATCACCGCGCCCGGAAGCCGGACGCCCGTCAAATCGTGCTGGACGAGAAGTCGCTCCATCTTTTCGAGACCTGGAGCCACAAAAAACTCGGTCGTATTGAGTGCGAGCTTCCAAGCATTGGGAAAACGCGATTCATGCTTCATCACTTCGAAGTCGCACAGGATCGCCGCGAACGAAGCGTTTTCCGACGGCACGACCTCCCAATGCGGAACCAGCTCCTTGCAGATCGCAACCGACTCGTCCGTCGAAGCATAATCGATCAGCACGCCATGATCGAAAATCTCCCGATGATGCTTCAGCCACCACGGCAGCAGATAAGCCTCGTTGAAGAAATGCGAGATGACGACCCTTTGAACCATCTTGACCTTATCCGATCTCGGTCAGCTTCGGAAAATACATGACGAATTTTGGGCTTGAAGATGTATTCAGCCCCTTGATCTTTCGCATCAGCTCTTCGGCAAAGTTCCACGCTCCAATCAGGAACGTCGTGTTTTCCGCCATGCCCGCCGCTTTTTGCAACGGCTCGATGCGTTGTTGCGTGCCCGGCACCATCAGTCCGACCTTGAGCGCGGCCTCGTCGATGTACATGTCGGGGTGGATACCCGCGGCGCGAATGAACGTCAGCGCTTTGGCTGCGACCCCTACGAGCGCCACGCGGCGCCCCGCAGCCTGATGCTCCGACACAAGAGACGCGGCCGATTGCATGGCCTGCTTCGCTCCGCTGGCAAAAGACCGGTAAGCGTCTAGCGCAGCCGCACCCGATAGAGACTTCTGCAGAAATGGCGGCGTCGGCGCTGGCCAGTCCACCGCAAACGGCTCTCCCCCGGCAAACGGCAGGGGCGCGGCATCATCCTCGGCGCGCCGAATGAAAAACATCGAGCTGACACCATGGACCGACACGAGACGTGTTTCATCGACCCGCAGTCCGCATGCTTCGGCGAGCCTTGTCATCGAAGCAACTGTGAAGAACGAGTAGTGCTCGTGATAGACCGTATCGAATTCGCCATTGGCGATCATGAGCGCCTGGCTCGTCTGGATGATCGCGACACCACCGGCCGCCAAACAGTCTCTTACGCCGCGCATGAATGCTGCCGGATTTGGCGTATGCGCCGCAACGTTCATCGCAATGATAAAATCGACGGGCTCGGCCGGACGGACGTCCGGGAAGAAGCCGGTGAGAACCTTACGACCAGCCGCAGTCGCTATGCGATTGAGATTTTCAGCGGGATCGACGCCCATCGCATCAAAGCCGCGTGCTTCGAGCGATGCCAGCAAGCTGCCATCGTTCGACGCGATTTCGAGCACCCGCGCGCCGCGACGACCACCCGCCGCAAGTGCATCGGCAAACCAATCGAAATAGGCTTTCAGCGTGCCACTCGTGCCGCTGGCGTAAAGGTAATGTTTGAACAATCGCGCGGGATCGACGAAATGCGTCAGCTGTCCGTGCGTACATGACGGACAGACGCTGAGACCTAAAGGAAATGCGTCCTGCGGCTCGCTCACATCCTTCAGCAACAGATTTGCAGGTGGCTGGACGTCGAGATCGAGCAGCGGCAAAACCTCGGCATCGCACACGACGCACGTTGTCTGTGGAGCGCAAACCGCCATCATGATGCGGCTCTAAGGAGAGGCCCATACGCGTCGCGAAAGCGCGCGCAGCGCTTCGGGATCGAAACATGCGGAGGTGCGCCGCATAAACTTTGGATCTTTCCGCAGTTCATCCGAAACGAATATGTCGTGGAATTTCCCTTGTCGATCACCGGCACGCCATGAAACGCCCCGATTGCGTCCGCGAGTTCCCCGATGCTGATGTTGAGCGATCCGGTATTCAAAATCGGCGGCAAATCCGCGTTTAGCTCGACAAGCTTCAGCACATAGTGCGCAAGGTCTTCGAGGAACAGCAGGTTTCGGTGCGAATGCCGGTTGCTCACCTGGACATAGCCGTCGCGCATGGCGGCGAGGTTCATGGCATTGAACACAAGCTCCGGCCGGAGTTGCGGGCTCAAGCCGCACACCGTGCCGAGCCGAAGCCCGGTAATCGCATTAGCGAAACAGCGCGCCAGCGCATCGATTGAAATCTTGGAGCAGTCATAGGGATTCATCGGATCGAGACGCGTCTCGGACTCATCCAGCGCTGGCGGCACCGTATCCTGATCCGAGAGAACCGAATACACGCTTGCGGTACTCGCGTAGATGAGGCGGGCATTGAGCGGCTTACGCCGCGCGAAATGCAAAAGATCGAGGCAGTTGTTCGCGAGCGCGCCGTCCGGATCGCGGAGCGACATCGGCACGCTCGAATGGCCTGCAAACCAAAGAATGACGCTAAAGTCAGCGAGATCCGCGATGGTCAACTCTTGATACCGGCATCGCATGGCGTTCTCGACACCGGCCAGCCGCTCGACGCTTTGATCGCAAACGGAAACATCGAGGCCAGCCCGAATCAAGATCGGACGCAGGTATGCGCCGACATAACCATGTCCGATCAAAAGAACTTTCATCGCCATCCGGCCTGAAATTGGGTCGCGATGACTGTTTCAGCTTCGCCTTGCATGTGGCTGGAGCATGCTTCCGCAAGAGCACACACTCCAATCATCACGTAAGATTAAGAGGTTAGCACCGCAAAGCATCGGCTTGACAGAACCGTTAAACCCAAGCACGTCAGGCCTGTCCTGCTATCAGGCCCGCTGCTCGACGGGGAACGCTCTCATGACCACACCCAAAATCAAGTTGCACGCAAACGACCTGCCCGCGGGATTGTCTTTTCCAAGTGGCATCGCGATCGACACCGAAACGCTCGGACTGAAGCCACATCGCGATCGCCTCTGTGTTGTCCAGCTCTCCGGCGGTGACGGCACCGCGCATCTCGTCAAGTTCGACGGCAAGAATTACGACGCGCCACGGCTGAAAGCCCTGCTTTCGGACCCGAAAATCCTGAAGATTTTCCATTTTGCACGTTTTGATATCGCGGTTCTCGATCACTACCTCGGCGTCAGGACGAGCCCGATCTATTGCACCAAGATCGCATCGAAACTCGCACGCACCTACACCGATCGGCACGGCCTGAAAGACCTTGCTGGCGAGCTTTTAGGCGTCGAGTTGTCGAAACAGCAACAAAGCAGCGATTGGGGCGCCACCGAGCTTTCGGACAGCCAGAAAGCCTATGCTGCCAATGACGTCCTGCATCTCCACGCAATTAAGGCAAAGCTTGACGAAATGCTTGCCCGAGTTGGCCGCCAGGACCTCGCCCAAACCGCGTTCGAATTCCTCCCCACGCGCGCCCGGCTCGATCTCCTCGGCTTCGAAGACGATGACATATTCGCCCACTAGCACCATTTCGCGGCAGGCTGGACACGCTTGAGAAGCGATTTTGCCGATCGGATCGGGAAACGTCCCAAAGTCTCCCCATTTGCCGCCGACATTGGGGCGATATTTTGGGGGGAACAAGCTTTGATGGGTCGCCATGGCTGCCACTTCTGACAGCACCGTTACGGGCGGCCGTGGACGTGCATCCAACAGCGGCATTGTATTCGCTGCCGACCGCACGGCGAGCCGCCGTATGGCGCATCGTCATTCCCGAAACGTCCGGCTTCTGAAGGTCGCCCTCCCTCTCTTGGCGCTGTCAACCCTTGTCGTCTTCGTCATGACAGTTCTGAATGACGCTGGCATGGGCCCAAGCATAGCGAATCTGCAAATCCCGCAAATCATCGCTGAAAATCTAAAGATGAAAAATCCCCACTACGAGGGGTTCCAGTCCGATGGCGGACATTATTGGGTTAAGGCCGAAACGGCGCAGCAGGATTTGAAGTCGCTCAATCTGGTGCACCTCGATGGCATCACCGGCGATTTGATCGATGTCAAAAAACAGAAAACGCACCTCGTCGCGGCGCGCGGCCTATTCGACAATAAGGCCAACATCCTTGAGCTTTATGATTCGATCCACGTGACAGGCGACGGCGGACTGAACGCAACGCTCACGCACGCAACGGTCAAAACTAAGGAAGGGCTCATCACGTCGGATCAGCCATCTACGATTTTGATGGGTGCGGGGCGGATCACATCGAACCAGTTGACCATTCATCAGAAAACGAAGCAGTACACCTTCGTCGACGATGTGAAGACCCATATTAAGCCGAAGGAAACGGCCTCGGGCCCGAAGGATAAAACTGACGGACTCCCATTCGGAAAACCGGGCGAGCCCGTCGATGTTACCTCCAATCGCCTTGATGTGGACGACAATAAGAACGTCGCGCTTTTCACCGGCAATGTGATCGCAAATCAGGCGGGCTCGACGTTGCAATCCCCCGAAATGACCGTCACCTACGAAGGCTCCGTTGCGCCGCAGAGCGGCAGCAAGAAAAATGCTCCGCAACCGGCGACCAATGACGACGGCACAAAGGTAAAGCAGATTTTCGCGCGGGATTCGGTCACGCTGACCCAGCCGTCAGGCGAGAAAGCAACGAGCCGCACGGCAACGTTCGATTCCGCCACCCAGGTCGCCATGCTCGACGGCGATGTGATCTTGACACAAGGCGATGACAAGAAAGCCGTCGGAGATCACGCCGAATACCACGAGGCCGACCAGACGATGATCCTCACTGGCCCCGTAGTCGTCACGCAAGGGAAGAACATTCTTAAAGGACGCCGTTTGGTTTACAATCGCGCAATGAGTAAAATGCATCTGACCGCGCCGACCGATACGTCAGCCGGAAGGATCACGGCGCATTTCGTCAAACCGAAGCAGTCGACGAAGCCGTCCGATGAGGATCAAGCCGGCTCAGCTGACGGAATTCCTTTCGGACCGGCTTTCAAGACTGATCCCAACGCGCCGTATGACGTGACGTCCGACAGACTAGACGTCGATGATAATGCCAAGACAGCGCTTTTCACCGGCGATGTCGTCACCGTGCAAGGGAAGTTCACGATCCGCTCGGCCGAGATGACTGCCTACTATACTGGCCATGCCGGTCTCGACGGCCCTGACGACAAATCGAAGGACACCGGTGCGTCGTTGACCCATATTCACGCGAAGAAAAACGTCTCCATCGTTTCGAGCGACGGCCAGAAGGCGACGGGCGATTGGGCAGAGGTGAACGTCAAAACGAATCTGGCGACACTTGGCGGTACCGTTGTACTGACTCAAGGCAAGAATGTCGTCAGAGGTACCAAGCTGTTGATCGACATGACGACAGGCCAAGCCACGATCAAGACCGAACCTGCGACAACGTCGAGCGATGGGTCGATGGTCTCGGCAAGCGGCATCAGCAGCAACGGACAAATGATCAAGGCGGATCGCCCGACGGCGGTCTTTTATCCAAATCAACTCGGAAAGAAGGCCAAAGAAGCGGCCGAAAAGAGCGGAATTGACGGTTGGCAGGTCCGTTCGTCGCCTTGACCTTGAGCGCGACTTGAGACCAATTCCGGATCTGTGACGTACGTTGCGTGGAGAGGCGACAGGTGTTCAAAGCTCTTCCAATCCGCCTCAGATCGAAGGCCGCCCCGTCCGCGCAAGGAACCGTGAATGGTCACGCGCGCATGAACGGACACGCGCCCCAGACCACACCTGCAGACGAAGACCCTCATGCCATCGGCGCGGAAGGTTGGCTCACCGCCTACGACGTCAAGAAATCCTATCGCAAGCGGATGGTCGTCAAAGGCGTCAGCCTTGCGGTCGGACGCGGAGAATCGGTTGGCCTGCTAGGCCCCAACGGCGCCGGCAAAACAACCGTCTTCTACATGATTACGGGCCTCGTCGCCGCCGACGACGGACGCATCACCATTGATGGCGAAAACGTTACCAGACTGCCGATGTACCAGCGTGCGAGACTCGGCGTCGGATATCTTCCTCAAGAAGCTTCGATCTTCCGCGGCCTGACCGTCGAACAGAACATCATGGCGGTCCTGGAGTTGATCGAACCCAACCGGAAGGCTCGGCGCGAGCAGCTCGACAGCCTGCTTGAGGAATTTTCGATCACGCGGCTCAGAAAATCGCCAGCGCTTGCGCTCTCTGGTGGCGAACGGCGGCGGTGTGAAATCGCCCGGGCACTTGCCTCGCGCCCATCCTTTATGTTGCTGGACGAACCATTTGCCGGTATCGACCCTATTGCGGTCGGAGACATCCAACAGTTGGTTCGGCATCTGACGGAACGCGGCATTGGCGTCCTGATCACGGATCATAATGTTCGCGAAACATTAAGTCTCATCGACCGCGCTTATATCATTTACGAAGGTCAGGTTCTGACACAGGGCAAACCTTCGGAAATCATATCGAACGAAGATGTGCGGCGGGTCTACCTTGGCGATATGTTCGTTAACGCGCGTTGAGTATAGCTGTCCGCAGGAATTAGCCTACGGAGCAGCAGGTTAGCGTTATGGCGCTTTCGGCCAAACTCGAGCTGAGACAGGGCCAGCAGCTGGTGATGACACCCCAGCTGCAACAGGCCATCCGGCTCCTGCAGCTCTCTAACCTCGAATTAACGGAATTCGTCGACGCCGAGCTTGAGCGCAATCCGCTGCTTGAGCGGGAGGAACAGGGCGAGAGTGGAAAACCGTCCGATGATCCGTTAGCCGAGCATACCGAAAGCCAACCGACCTCTGATGACGACAGATGGCTCGATCTCAGGCAACCGGTGCAGGATCATACCGGCGGTCTCGATGCTGATTTCGGCAACGTCTTTCAGGAGCCCGGCACGGGCGAACCTATGGGCGGACCGGCACTTTCTGGACTCGGCTGGGCAAACGTCACGCAACGCATGCATAATGGCGGCGACGACGACAGCGACCTTGAAGATTACGTCGCCAATCAGATTTCGCTGCGTGAGCACCTCGGCGCACAATTGCCGTTGACCGTAACCGATCCAATCGAACGGATAGTCGGGCAATACCTCATCGATCTCGTCGACGAGGCGGGATATATCCCGCCGAACCTCGAACCGCTCTCCGAAAAACTCGGCGCTCCGTTGGAACTGGTCGAAAGCGTTCTCGGCAAGCTGCAAACATTCGACCCGCCTGGGATTTTCGCGCGATCCCTCGCCGAATGCCTCGCGCTGCAGCTCAAGGATCAGAACCGCTACGATCCGCTGATGGCGCAACTTCTCGCGAACCTCGACCTTCTCGCAAATCGCAATCTCGCAGCTCTGAAAAAGGCCGTCGGCGTCGACATGGACGAACTCGCCGACATGATCCGCGAGATGAAGCGCCTCAACCCGAAGCCCGGCCTGAAATTTGGCTCCGTGCAACTCCAGCCGGTCGTGCCGGACGTGATCGTGCGCGCGGCATCCGACGGCGGCTGGCACGTCGAACTCAACAGCGATACCCTGCCGCGCGTTCTCGTCAACCGGACCTATTACACGCGCATAGCCAAATCGGCGAGCAACGAGAAAGACAAGGGTTATCTGTTCGATTGCCTTCAGACGGCAAATTGGCTTGTTAAAAGCCTCGATCAGCGTGCCCGCACGATTCTTAAGGTCGCCGAACAGATCGTGCGCCAGCAGGACAGCTTTTTCATGTACGGGGTGCAGCACCTGCGGCCGCTGAATCTCAAAGCCATAGCCGACGCAATCTCGATGCACGAGTCGACTGTCTCGCGCGTGACCTCCAACAAATACATCGCCACGCCGCGCGGCATCTACGAACTCAAATACTTCTTCACCTCCGCAATCGCTTCGGCCGCCGACGGCGAAGCGCATTCCTCCGAGGCCGTGCGCCATCGCATCAAACAGCTGATCGATGCCGAACACGCCGACGCCGTACTCTCCGACGACCAACTCGTTGACCGGCTGAAAGGCGAAGGCATAGACATCGCGCGGCGAACAGTCGCGAAATATCGCGAGGCCATGCGTATTCCTTCATCTGTTCAGAGGCGACGGGACAAGAGGCTTGTAGAAAGACTTGGAGGCATGCCCTGAAAGAATTCGTAAGATTTTGATAATAAAAGATATTTCGGTTACAATTGTTTTCGAAGCGTGATTTGACACCTGGCAACATTCGGGCCTAACGCTTACCTAAAATCTAGGCTTGTGGCGGTCACACCCGCTTGCGAAGGTAGCTCAGTTGAGAAGGCGCCACGGCCACGCAAAAGCCCGGGAGCCGATTCGCATAGTCTCGGTGAATGCAGAGCAGACACATCCATGACCATCCAGATTACCGGTAAAAATCTCGACGCAGGCGACGCATTCCAAACTTACGCCAGCGACAAGATACACACTGTGTTACAGAAATATCTCGAACGCGTGCCCGATGGACACGTCCGGCTCGAACGTGAGCGCGGACAGTTCAAAACATCGTGCTCGGTGCGCCTGACAAGCGGTCTTTTGCTCGAAGCCCACGGAGAAGGCGGCGACGCCTATAGCAGCGTCGATTCGGCCGCCCACCGTTTGGAAACGCGCGTCCGGCGCTACAAAAGTCGAATCAAGCATCATTCGTCGGCCTCGGCTGCCGCTCGCCGCAAGGCTGACACCGAAGCCCGCGATTACGTCGTGAGCCTGGGAGATGACGATCAATCCGAGCATGACGGCGCGAATCCGCTTATTATCGCTGAGGGCCAGCGGAATATTGGCCATATGACGGTGAGCGAAGCGGTGATGCAGCTCGACCTGTCAGAAGCTGCTTTCATGATTTTTAAGAATGCGGCCCACGGGGGACTGAACGTAGTCTATCGGCGTAATGATGGGCATATCGGATGGATAGATGCGGAGCTTTCAACCGCAATGAAATCTAATAGTGCTACAGTTTCGAACCACGTGGACTGAGGGACAAATTCGCATCTCTGGAAGACGGCACTGACGGCCATGGGGGCACGTCGTCAGTGCGGTATGGGATTGCGCTATTGATCACGATGGAGCTTGAATGGATATTGATGACATGCTCGCCCCGGACGGAATTATTCCGCGGCTGAAGGCAGAAGATAAAAAGCACGCACTTCAGGCTTTAGCCGCTAAGGCGGAATCGGCGACCGGCGCACCTGCGCAAGAAATCTATGCCGCTCTCTTACAACGCGAACGCTTGAGTTCGACCGGACTCGGCCGCGGCGTTGCGATCCCGCACGTCAAGCTGCCGCCGGTCAACGCGATCACGTGCCTCTTCGCACGTCTTGAACGGGCGGTTCCGTTCGACAGCCACGATGGCGAGCCGGTCGATTTGCTATTTTTCCTCCTCGCGCCGGAACATGCCGGCGGCGACCATTTGAAAGCCCTCGCACGTATTTCGCGGCTCGTGCGTGATCCGGCAACGATCGAGAGTCTTCGCAGCGCCGAGAGCGTGGACGAGCTTCGGTTGGTTCTGACAAAACCCCTCGCTTCGCACGCGGCTTAGTGGGAAACGCCGCTAAGCCGCGTTTCGCGGGAATTAATGAAGAACCGCGAGCGCCCCGAGTCCGATCCCGCCGACGAGCAATCGCCACCAGCCGAAAAATGACAGGCCGCGTCGTGAAATGAAATCGAGGGCATAACGCACCACGATGACGCCCGTTATGAACGCAGCGATGAACCCCAGGATGATAAGGTGCACATCGTCGGGTGAGAGCAGCGACCAGTTCTTATAAAGATCGTAGGCGAACGCGCCCGCCATCGTCGGCATTGCAAGGAAGAATGAAAACTCAGCACCTGTGCGCTTATCGGTACCGAGAAACATTGCGCCCACAATCGACGACCCGGAACGCGAGACACCGGGAATCATCGCCAAACATTGGCAGAATCCTATTCCCAGCGCCCTAAGCGGTGGAATGTCCATGACGTCATGATAACGCGGCCTTAGCGGCAGCCGGTCAACAAACAGAAGCACGATCCCGCCAACAATGAGCGCTACGCAAATGATGAATGGAGACTCGAATAGATAGTCCTTGATGACCTTATGCGCTGCAACCCCGATGACCGCTGCCGGAAGGAAGGCGAGCAGAACAGAAAATACGAAACGCCGCGTTCGCGCGTCTCTCGGAAAATCCCGCGCGAGATGCCAAAGCCGGCCCGCATAGACGGTCAAAAGTGCCAGAATCGCGCCGAGCTGAATAAGAACCTCGAACGTGTTTCCGGTCGAACTGACCCCGAGCAACTTTTCCGTGAGCAGAAGGTGCGCCGTCGATGAGACCGGCAGATATTCGGTCAACCCCTCGATCAGGCCGAGAAAGACGGCTTCCCACGCGTGCATGAACAGTCTCCCTCAGGCCATTGAGCGCGAGAGGGTTAGCAGAATTCGTGGGAAGGACATAGAAGCGCTTTTGGCGCGGCCGCCTTCGAATCGGCCTATGCCGAATGTATAGTTCTTGCCTTGCCACCGACGAGGCCAAATGCCCCCGCGCCTGACTCAATACCGTCTTTGCCCCCGCTCGCGCTCGATACGCTTGGCGCTCGCCGAGTATGGAATTGAGGTCGCCCTGCTCGATGAAAATCCGTGGGAGTGGCGAAAGGGTTTTCTCGCAAAAAACCCCGCGGGCGAGATGCCCGTCCTCGAATATGACAACGGACTGACGCTCTGTGGCGCTTATTCGATATCTGAATTTATTGCAGAAGAACCCGTGCCCGAAACCACGGTTATGTCGGCACGGCCGCTTCCGCTCTTTCCCGGCAACCGCGAAGACCGTGCAGAGGTGCGGCGGCTGGTCGACTGGTATCACGGCAAGTTCGACCGCGAGGTGACACGGGAACTGTTGAACGAAAAGGTTTACCAGACCATGCAGCCCTCGGGCGGTCAGGCGCCGGATCCCGCTATTCTACGGGCGGTACGCGCCAATCTTCGCTACCATCTTGCGTATACGGGGTATCTCGCAGACGCGCGCCACTGGCTCGCGGGCGACGATTTGAGTTTTGCCGATTTTGCCGCAGCGGCCCATATCTCGACGGTAGACTATTTGGGCGAAGTGCCTTGGAATGAATATCCGGCAGTCAAGACCTGGTATCAAAGGATCAAGTCGCGGCCGTCGTTTCGCGCCCTCCTTGCGGATCGGGTGCCCGGATCATCGCCATCCGTCGCCTATTCGGACCTCGATTTTTGAACGTTGCCCCAAGTATGGTGTTTGAAGCCGTCGCCACAAACGTCGATCTCAATGAGATGCTTCGCAAGGAAGCGCGGAAGCTTGGTCTCGACGCTATCGGCATCGCGCGTTTGGGATCTTCCCATGAGCTTGCCGCCAGGCTCGACTATTTTCTGAAAAACGGCCGTCACGGCGATATGGAGTGGATGGAAGAGAACGCCGATCGGCGCGGCGATCCGCGGCGCCTTTGGCCGGAAGCCCGAACAGCCATCATGGTGGGTCAATCCTATGCACCATCGTCAAATCCGCTAGAGGCGTTGGAGCAAGCGGAACGCGGCGTCATTTCTGTCTACGCAAAGGGCCGCGACTATCACGACGTCGTCAAGAAAAAGATCAAAGCACTGGCGCGCATCTTCGCGGCGAAATCCGGTGCCGACGTCAAGGTCTTCGTCGATACTGCGCCGCTGATGGAAAAGCCGCTTGCAGCCACGGCCGGGATTGGCTGGCAAGGCAAACATACCAATCTCGTGTCGCGCGAGCACGGCTCGTGGCTATTCCTCGGCGCCATCCTGACGACCGCGGAAATGGAGCCGGATAGAGCCGAAAGCGATCATTGCGGCTCATGCAGCCGCTGTCTCGACATTTGCCCGACGAAAGCGTTCCCGGTTCCGTATCAACTCGACGCCCGCCGCTGCATCGCCTACCTGTCAATCGAGCACAAAGGCCATATCGCACCTGAATTTCGCGTTGCGATGGGAAACCGCGTCTTCGGCTGCGACGACTGCCTCGCCATCTGCCCCTGGAATAAATTCGCTGCCGCAGCCACCGAGCATCGCTTTGCCGCGAAGTCGGCAACCGATAATCCACCGCTCGCTGAGCTTTTAGCGCTCGACGATGCTGCCTTTCGCGAGCGCTTCGCCGGCACTCCGATCAAGCGGACCGGCCGTAACCGTATCGTGCGCAACGCACTCATAGCGGCAGGAAACTCTGGCGACCGTTCGCTGTTGTCAACTATTCAGACGCTCCTATCTGACGGCTCCCCTCTGGTCCGCGCCATGGCCGTATGGTCGGCAAAACGCCTCATGACCGACGACGAGTTCGACGCGCTAAAAACCGCATACGAACCGAGCGAATGCGATCCTAAAGTCGCGCACGAATGGGCTCTGCCGATCGAAGGACATGCCTTATGAAACATCTGTTCTGCTTTGGTCTCGGTTACTGTGCAGGCGTCCTGTCGAGCCGGCTCAAAGAACAAGGATGGACGATCTCCGGCACCGCCACGACGAACGACAATGCTTCGACAATACGGCGCGACGGCTACCAAGCCTTCGTCTTTGATGGCGGCACCCATGACGGCACAGTAGCCGAGGCCCTTCGCAGCGCAACTCACGTACTTATTTCAATCCCGCCCGATGGCGATGGAGATCCGGCGCTCAATATTTATGGCGCAGACATTGCCTTAAGCCCGTCGATAGAGTGGATTGGCTATTACTCATCCGTCAGCGTCTACGGAGATTCAAAAGGCGAGTGGGTCGACGAGAAAACGGTTCCGCAGCCGGTCACAGAACGTGGAATGCGCAGGCTCAAAGCTGAGCAAGGCTGGACCGAACTCGCGCGCGCAAACGGCAAAGCGCTCGTCATACTTCGCCTTCCCGGAATCTACGGCCCGGGCCGCAGCGCCATCGATCAACTCCGGGCGGGGAAGGCCCGCCGTATCTTCAAGCCGGGACAAGTCACCAATCGTGTGCATGTAGAAGATATCGCGACCGCGACAGGAGCCGCTTTCCAGCACACCGGAGGAGGCGTTAACATCTTCAACGTTACTGATGATCTTCCCGCCCCGCCGCAGGATGTCATTGCATACGGAGCCGAGATTCTCGGCGTTCCGTGTCCGCCCGCGACCGACCCGACCGACGCCAGCCTGTCGCCCATGGCGCGCAGCTTCTATGCCGAGAGCAAGAAAGTTTCGAACGCACGCATGAAGAACGAACTCGGGATCAAGCTTGCCTATCCCACCTACTTCGAGGGCCTGAAGGCAATCGCCCAGTCCTAGACAGCGTTTTTTCTTTAGTCGTCACACGTTCTCCGCCATTCCGCCTGAATGCCGCACCGTTATGCTCATAAATTGCCTCCGGGAGGCGGTGTGGGCCATGCCAACCTTTGCGCGGAATACAATCCGATGCAGCTCAGAATAATCTTGCTGGCTTTGCTAATAGGGATACCCGTCTCATCCGCCTGTCAGGCCGATCCGATCGATCCCGCCCAAGCAATCGCACAGAAATTTTACGAAGCCGATCAACCCCCTCAACCGCCGCCAGTCGCAAAGCGAATTGAGCGGAAGACCATCGTAAAATCCGTGAGTCCGCCGGGGCACGACTACGAGATCGACATGCTCCGCCGAGCCCGCGCCGAGGAAGATGAACGACAAAAGAAAGACCGGCAGAAACCACTATTGGCAGTCGCGCAACCAGCGCCCGCGCTCATCATTCAGCCGGTCGCGACGACACTACCCAAGGCATCCATCCCGCCCGAACCCAACGTGACTGAACCAGCTGTTCTACCGGAGCCGCCGATCGACGGTTCGCCGCAGATGGCGATTATCGAGATCAAAGAACCCAAACCGATACCCCAACCGCAGGCACGCGCCACCGTATTGATCGTCCTTGATAATGATGGTCCGGGGCAGGCCCACGTCAAACCGGACCCAATCATTTGCTTCGATCAGGAATGCTGGATCTCCAACGGTCTCATGGATCCGGCAAAACAAATGCCCCGTTCCGAAGCGCTGGCCCTGAAGACGACGGAAACCATGACCGGAGATTCCTGCAGCGGCAAATCCGGCTGCGCATTTCGCGATATCGCATTCAATCCGGCAACCCGCATCGAAGTAATCGAAGTTGGAGAAAGCCGGGGCGTGTCGGGGGGTGCCTACACTGTCGCCGCCGACACGAGCTGCCAAAAGCGCGAAGGCACCCTCTCGTGCGATAACGGTCTTGCGACCTACGACTACCGTATGTGGGTCGTTCCCGAAGCGACAGCCCAGGCAATCGGCCCCAGCGCACTTGAGGACGCAGTCGCAGATGGCCTCCAACAACGCTCCGATAACGTCGAGGACGGCAAATAGCTAGACGAGCGCTCCGACCGCATCGAACAACAACGCGAGATCCTGCGGCCGTGACAATCGATGCTCACCATCCGGAATCTCGATGAGCTTCACGCGATCCCCCGTCAAAAAACGTGTGAGTTCACGGGTGTGATCTGCTGGAACATCGGGGTCCAGCAGTCCCTGAAGGATGACTACAGGCATTTCTGGATCGAACGGCTCGCGGGCGAGAAGGTGCTTACGCCCATCCTCTATCAATCCGCGCGTGATCGGATATGGTGATCCGTATGCGGATGGTTGTTCATAGCATCCGCGTTCCAAAATCGTTCGACGAACATCGTCGCCGAAGCGCTTCCACATGAGTTCCTCGGTCATGTCCCATGCCGGTGCAATAAGGACGAGCCCTTTAATTCTCTGCGCTTCCGACACCTGGTCTCGTAATAGCTTTCGGACAAGTAACAGCGCGATATGGCCGCCCATGCTTGAGCCGATGATGACCTGCGGCCCGCTCGTGACTTGCGTGAAAACGGCGTTCGCTTCTTCGAGCCAGCGCCCGATCGTACCCTCGGCAAACGCGCCCCCCGAGACTCCGTGTCCCGAATAATCGAACCGTGTAGCACCAAGTCCACGTGCGGTCGCCCATTCTGCAACGGCCATCGCCTTAGTCGAGCCCATGTCTGACATAAAACCGGACAGCCAAAAAATGCCCGTTGCACCGGGCTTCGCGGATGTCATTGTACGATAGGCGATAGCGCGCTTCGCACTGCCTTCTCCAACCATGAGTGTTTGCGGTTCCTCGCCTGTCACTTTAAACAACCTCGTCCGTTGAATTTGGAGCCGCGCATGGGCCGAGAGCGCCCGACCATATTGCAGATCATTCCCGAACTCGACACGGGCGGCGCCGAGCTTTCGACCATCGAGATCGCCGCGGCCATAGTGAGAAGTGGCGGTCGCGCGATCGTGCTTAGCGCGGGCGGCCGCATGGCTGACCGCGTAACGGCGGTCGGTGGCGAGCTTGTAGCATTTCCGGCAGCAACGAAAAACCCGATGAAGCTTGCTGCGAATGCTTCAGTGATTGAAAAAATCGCGCGCAAGGAAGCGGTCGACTTGATCCATGCACGCAGCCGTGCTCCGGCATGGAGCGCGCTTGCGGCGGCACGTCGCGCGAAGTTGCCGTTCGTCACCACCTACCATGGCATCTATAACGAAAAGAGCCGCGCCAAAAAGCTCTACAACAGCGTCATGGCACGCGGCGACATTGTCATCGCCAATTCGCGATATACGGCGGACATTGTCAAAGAGCGCTACAGAACGCCCGAGGAGCGCATCCGCGTCATTTACCGTGGTGTAGCCCTCGACACTTTCGATCCTGGAACGATTTCATCTGCGCGCATCCGAAACTTGCGCAAGCAATGGGGCGTTGAGGAACAGCACCGCGTCGTATTGCACGCCGCACGGCTCACGAGATGGAAAGGCCAGAGCGGCGTCGTCACGTCAGCCGCACGCATCCGCAACAAGTTCAGCGATTGCATATTCATTCTCGCCGGAGACGCGCAAGGCCGCGACGACTATCGCAACATGCTCCTGCAGGAAATTGCAGCCGCCGGCGTCGCCGATATCGTCCGCCTCGTTGGACACGTCGATGACATGCCCGCCGCATTCGCGGCAGCCCATACGGCCTTCGTTGCCTCGATCGAGCCAGAAGCCTTCGGTCGTGCCGCGGCCGAAGCTCAGGCCATGGAATGCCCCGTAATTTCAACGAATATCGGCGCTCCGCCTGAGACAGTGCTCGCACCGCCGCGTGTTCCGGCGAGCGCCCGAACGGGCTGGCTTGTGCCCCCGGGAGACATACCGGCATACGAAGCCGCGCTTACGGAGGCGCTGTCGCTCGACGCGGCTGCCCGCGCCGAAATTGGCCGACGCGCCCGCGCGCATGTGACAAACGCGTTTTCCACGTTCGAAATGCAGCGTGCGACACTTGCCGTCTACGATAGTCTGCTTAAAACCCGTCTGGAAAAAAAGTTTATCGACCGTACACAGCTCACTCCCACCACGAGCATCACCGGCGCAGAGTAGGTTCAGCGTCGTAATCGCCCGAAAAATCTAGAAATGCAGGTTCAAAAAGCCAACAAATGCAAACGGTGATATGCACGAAGTGGGGAACAAAATACGGGATCGATTACCTCAATCGTCTGGCATCGATGGTGCGTCGGAATACGACGCGTGAGACCCGCCTGATTTGTTTCACCGACGACGCCGAGGGCGCTGACCCCTGGATCAAGATCGCCCCACTCCCGCCGATCAACCTCCCGGCACGTGAGGCATCCACACCCTGGCGCAAGCTGTCCCTATGGCAATACCCGCTTTATGATCTCGAAGGGGATGTGCTTTTTTTCGATCTCGACGTTGTCATCACCGGGTCGATCGACGAATTTTTCGACTATATGCCGGGACGTTATTGCGTCGCCCAGAACTGGACCCAGCTCAACCAAAGAATTGGCAATACCTCGGTGTATCGTTTTCCAGCTGGGAAAATGTCTTATATTTATGATGACTTCAATGCCCACCCCGACGCCATTCTTTCGCGCTATCGGATTGAGCAGCAATACATTTCCGATGTCACTCACGACCAGATATTCTTTCCCCGCGAGTGGTGTCTGAGCTTCAAACACTCGCTTATGCCAATCTGGCCATTGCGATTTTTCATGGCACCGCGACTACCGGCGGGCACAAAAGTCGTGGCCTTCCACGGCAAGCCCGACCCCCACGAAGCGCGCGACGGCATCTGGCCGGTAAACGCAACGTGGAAAAAGCTTTATAAGCACGTCCGCCCCACCCCGTGGATAGCCGAACATTGGCGATAAGCAGGGAAGACAGCCATAAGAAGCGCCGGGAACAGGCCAGGAGCCTACAAAGCCCTTGAATTTCACCCTTTGGCCAGCTTTCCGGCCGTACGGCGCTTGACTTAACGACCGGATTTTTTTCAATGTCCGGCTCGGCGGGAGCCGTATGACTCGTCCAGCCACAAACGGAACCACAGAAGGAGTTCACCCATCCGTAGACCTATGCGACCCGAGCCCCAGAGCCGGGAAAACCAAGGGCCCCGCATCAACGATCAAATCCGGGCCCGGGAAGTCCGCCTCATCGACGAGACCGGGCAAAATGTTGGCATCATCGCCAAGCTTGATGCCCTTGCCCGCGCCGAGGATGTCGGACTGGATCTCGTGGAGATCTCGCCGGACGCCGAACCACCGGTGTGCAAAATTCTCGATTTCGGCAAATTCAAATTCCAGGAACAGAAGAAAGCCGCCGAAGCGCGCAAAAACCAGAAGATCGTCGAGTTGAAGGAGATCAAGATGCGACCTGGCATCGACGATCACGACTACGACGTAAAGCTTCGCTCCATCAAACGCTTCTTCGACGACGGCGATAAGGTGAAGATCACGCTCCGCTTCCGCGGCCGCGAGATGGCGCATTCCCAGCTTGGCATGGCCGTTCTGCAACGCGTAAAAACGGACACTGAAACAATCGCCAAGGTCGAAAGCGAGCCTCGCTTCGAAGGCCGCCAGATGGTCATGGTGCTTGCGCCCAAATAAAGCTTCCGCGGCGGGGCGAAACCAGAGCCCCGCCTTACGCTGCACGCTGATTATCGACGATTTATCGCGAGCCTTGCTCCTCCGTGGGCAGGGCTCTAACTTTGTTTGGTGTCACGGCGGCTCCAGGAGCGACGGCCATGGATGACGACCAAACGTTCGATTTTTCGGTGCTGGACAAGATCGGCGCCCCTTATCGACATTTCGAGGCAGGCGAAAAGATCTTTCTCGAAGACGACGCTGGCGACGTGATGTACATGGTGCGCTCAGGCCGCGTCGACCTCATCAGCTACGGCACGGTGCTTGAAAACGTTCGCGCCGGTGGCATTTTCGGAGAAATGGCGATGATTGATCGCGGCCGGAGAAGCGCAGCCGCGATGGCGGCCGAAACGACTGAAGTTGTAGCTATAGATCGGCCGACCTTTCTCGCCGTCGTCGGTCACGATCCACAATTTGCGCTCCGCGTCATGAGCCTTCTAGCAACGCGACTGCGTCGCATGAACAAACAGATTTGAAAAACGGGCGACAGCGCGCGCTGCCACCCGCTCAATAATACGTCACGCTAGCAGCGATGCCGAACCATACAGCGGCGGAAACGCCAGCCGCCCCAACCCCAGCGACTCGCGCAAATTCGGCGCCAGCGAACACAGTGCCGAACGTACCCAACGGGTTGCGCAAAAGACTGGTTCGTCTGAAGTTGTGGCAAGAGAGTAAGTTGTGCCGCTTGAGATGGACTGCCAGCTGCGGTCAATCCGATCGCGACAACGGAAGCTGCTAGAAGCGGTGCAATACGCATGAGCGTCTCCGTGTTTTCAATCGACACGCGAATGGGGCGTGCGCGTCCAATCTCGCAATGGCAGTCTGAATAAACTCTGAATGAGAGCCTCTAGGATTGATCAATCCAGATCGATAATACCCTGCGCAGCGAGGGTCATAAATGTAGCGATCATCGCAATTCCGACGAGGACGACGACCGCAGGGTAGTAAGCCGCAAAGACGACTCCCGCCCGCCAGCCGCTGGCAGAGCGCATGCTGATGGCAAGTGTGGGCAAGGTGGAAACGAATAATACCATGGCAACAAACGGATCGAGCGTCATGTTCGCCTCACGCGTTGCGACGCCCCCCGCAGCATAATTCTCGCATCGAGCACGAGCTGACGCCAGTCAACATGGGCGAAGGAGACGCAACTACCGGCAAATGTAATTTGCTGGTTAATGCCGCACCGGCCTTAGTCCACTTCTGCCTGAGAAGGTGTTTTCGAGCGGTACTATCTTGCATGGGCTCTCCAGAGCGACCGCCCGGCGATCGGCTTGCTGTTGGACACGTTCGCATGCGCTCGCATCAAATCATCGATGCTGCTCGACCGTCGCGACATCGAGCGTGAGCGAAAAATATAGTCGGCGTATTTGCTATGTCGGCAAACTTTGAGTTTCGTACGCGATATGGATCGAAAAGGCGCATACCCCGTTGTCGCCGACGAGCCCAAAAAAGAAGAAGCGATTCCGCCCCAATGATTGACCGGGCGATTTGGCGCAGGTGCGAACGCTCTCGGGATCTTTATGACGGCCCGAATGTTCATCGGCGGTTAGGGTTCGCGTCGATATCGAAGCAGATGTATCGCACGGCACAGAATCGGGGCGTGCGACTGTGGTCTGAATTTCCCGCCTTTCGGGAGTGAGATCAGCGAGGGACATCGCATGCATTCAAAAATCGAACATTTATTGCGTTACACAGGCACGAACGCGATATCGACGGTGGTCGATTATACGCTTCTCCTGACGCTCACACACTTTTTCGGCATGCCAGCGCTACAAAGCGCTTTCGCGTACGCTGTTGCCGTTGTGGTCAATTACGGCCTGACAAAAAAATACGTATTCGTCCAGGATATGTCGCACAAAAGCGAACACCGGCTGTTCATGGAATTCATCGGCACCGGCTTCATCGGTCTGGTACTGACCGCCGCAGTCGTCTGGCTGACGGTCCACGTCATGAAAATGCCGGCCGTCGAAGGCAAGACGATCGCCGTCCTGCTGTGCTTCGTCATGCTCTACTTCGTGCGCCGTCACATCGTGTTCAATGAGAATCCGGCGAATTCCTCGGCAGCTTGAGTGTGCGGTCTTCGAAACCGCACCTGCGCTCAGAAATTGACGTGCTGTATGACATAGCTGCCTGCCGCCGCGATCAAACCGGCAAGCAGCACATACGGCAGCACTGAAACCAGCACCATCAGCAAATCGACAAAGGCCTTGAAGATCTGCTCCGCTGCGGCCCAGAGCTGGAAGAAGCCTCGGTAAAGCACGTATATGATCGCAATCACTACGACCGCCAGTATCGCAATCTTCCAGACTGGCAGCGCCTGCCAATTCGATTGAAAGATCGAAAACATCTGGCCGAACGACCACTGCCACACGAGTTCGACGAATTTGAAAATCGCCGTGATGCCCTGCTGCAGCAGAGTCACGATCTGATCGATGATTTGTCTCACGCCCCACCTCCCCTCGCCCTATGGGTGCCCAGGTAGCACCGACCCCCAACGCCGAAACCTTGTACTTCGTTCAGGTGCATTGGCCGCAGTTTTCGTCGTTTGGCGAAAAAATTGGCGGGGTGAGTTGCAGAAAAGCGCAGTGCCTTCAAAGATATTGCAGATTTTCCAAGCTTTCCCTATAAAGCCCTCCAGAGCCGCCCGGCGAGGCATGCCGTGGCGGTTCTTATGCTTTTGAAAAACAAGCGGAAACCGCAAAAAGCACCCTTCGCAGGACCGGCAGCCTCTGAGCTACCGAGAGTGCTGCTCTCCGAAGGCAGCACTTCGGACCGCAAGGTCCGTGGGCGCGACCGCGCCCCGCCGCTGAGCGGCGCCCCCGCGGAGGGCCAGCCGATCGCGTAAGCGATTGGCGACGGGCCCGTGAGCGAACTAAAGGACACAAAGCAAAATGCCTAAGATGAAGACCAAAAGCGGCGCCAAAAAGCGCTTCAAGATGACCGGCACGGGCAAGGTGGTCGCCGCCCAGGCTGGCAAGCGTCACGGCATGATCAAGCGGACGGCGAAGTTCATTCAGAAGGCGCGCGGCACAGGAGTGCTGAACGACTCTGACGCCAAGATCGTCAAAAAATACATGCCCTATAACCGGTGAGCTTCAGCGCTTGCGGCCGGCTCGCGGAACGCGAGTCGCAAGCGCCAACAAAGACTCATCCCACGCATAAATCCTGAAGCACTTATTCTGAGGAGCATCCTCCCATGGCCCGCGTCAAACGTGGCGTTACCGCCCACGCCAAGCACAAGAAAGTCATCAAGGCCGCGAAAGGCTATTATGGCCGTCGCAAAAACACGATCCGCATCGCCAAGCAGGCGGTCGAGAAGGCGCAGCAGTACGCTTACCGCGACCGCAAGCGCCGCAAGCGCAATTTCCGCGCGCTCTGGATCCAGCGCATCAACGCTGCCGTCCGCGAGCACGGCCTGACCTACGGCCGATTTATCAATGGCCTGACGAACCTTGGTATCGAGGTCGATCGCAAGGTCCTCTCGGATATCGCGATCAACGATCCCGCAGGCTTCAAGGCGCTCGTCGATAAGGCTGCGAAAGCCGCCTCTTCACCCATCGCCAAAGCCGACCAGGACAAAGCAAAGAAGGCGGCTTAACCGTCTTCGTCCGCCTACGCTGCCGTCATCCCGGCGAAGGCCGGGATCCATCCAAGTCGAGGTTTAAAGCGGATCTGGACGGATTCCCGCCTACGCGGGATGACGCTGGCAGATGGCATCGCAATCCTGCTCAGCCAATTGCCGGAGTCGCCTCATGAGCAATGATCTCGAAAAGCTGGAACGTGAGCTTCTGGCGGAAATCGCAGGCGCAGGCGATCTCGCCGGGCTGGACGCCGTCCGCGTCTCCGCTATCGGCAAAAAGGGTCGCATCTCCGAGTTGATGAGCAAGCTCGGTTCTCTACCACCCGAAGAGCGAAAAACATTCGGCCAAACGGTCAACACGCTCAAAGCCAGAATTTCGGCGGCCCTCGACACGCGAAAGAGCGAACTCGAAACAGCAGCCCTCGGCGAGCGGCTGAAAACAGAACGCGCCGACGTCACGCTTCCGGTGCGTCCTGGTCCCGTCGCGGAAGGCCGCATTCATCCTGTCAGTCAAGTTCTCGACGAAGTCATCGAGATTTTCGCAGACATGGGCTTCTCGGTAGCCGAAGGTCCGGACATCGAAACCGACGAGATGAACTTCGACAAGTTGAACATCCCGGCCGACCACCCAGCGCGCCAGGATCACGACACATTCTACTTCGCACCGAAGCATGACGGCTCGCGCCTGCTTCTGCGCACGCACACCAGCCCCGTGCAGATCCGCACGATGGGTTCGCAGAAGCCGCCGATCCGCATCATTGCGCCCGGACGCGTCTACCGCTGCGACAGCGATCAGACGCACACGCCGATGTTCCATCAAGTCGAAGGTCTCGTCATCGACGAGTCGACCCACATGGGGCATTTGAAATGGGTGCTACAGGAATTCTGCAAAGCCTTCTTCGAGGTCGACGAAGTGAAGATGCGTTTCCGCGCGTCGCACTTCCCTTTCACGGAACCTTCGATGGAAGTCGACATCGGCGCCGAGGCGATCGGCAAGCCGGGCCAATGGCTGGAAATTCTCGGCTGCGGCATGGTTCACCCGAATGTGCTCAGAAATTGCGGCCTCGATCCCGAGAAATATCAGGGCTTCGCCTTCGGCGTCGGTCTCGACCGCCTGACGATGCTGAAATACGGCATCCCCGATTTGCGCGCCTTCTTCTCCGGCGACTTATCCTGGCTCAGCCACTACGGCTTCTCGACCCTCGACGTCCCCACCCTCGCCGGCGGACTTTCATCTTGAGAAATTGAGGAGGCGCTATATGGCTTGGGTCAAGTCAATTGAGCGAAAATCCGGAGATGGAAAGTTGCAACCTACGCAACTCGTTGCGCAGGTCAAAGTATTCGAACCCAATGGCGGGCTTCCAATAGTTCAGATCGATACCTACGGATCGGAAGAACGGAAAATTCCCGGCAAACAAAGTCAAACGCTTCAACTTGGGAAAGAAGCTGCTTTTGAACTCTATAAAATCCTGAAAGAAACATACGACTTCTGAGACCCAGCAAATGAAATTCACGCACTCTTGGCTCAAGGATCGCCAGAGTATCCGAACCATTCCCCTTCCCTAAGGGGTGGAGTGAGGATGCAAGCGAATGGTCAGCGAGATAGCACGCAAGCTCCGCAAGGCGCCCACTTCGGCGGAAAAGAAGCTTTGGAGCGAACTCCGAAAACTCCGCTCGCAAGGCTATCATTTTCGACGGCAACACCCGGTCGAAGGCTTCATCGTCGATTTCGCATGCCTCTCGCAGAAATTGATTATTGAGGTTGACGGAGCACAACATCAATTGACGGAGAATGCGAAAGCCGATGCGGCACGTGACGATCGTTTGAGTTGGCGCGGTTATCGCGTGCTGCGCTTTGGAAATGGTCTTATTCGCGAGAATCTCGACGGTGTTCTGCTTGAAATTCTGGCTGTCCTGGGGGCAGTGGCGAAAAACGAGTGAAAACGCTATGACCCCCCCGTCAGCTTCTCCCCACCCCTACCCCCTCCCCGCTGGGGAGGGGAATCTTGCGTGCGAGACCTATTAAATGAAATTCACGCTCTCCTGGCTGAAAGATCATCTCGATACGAATGCGTCGCTCGACGAGATCGAGACGACACTATCGGCAATCGGCCTTGAGGTCGAAGCCATCGAAGACCCGGCGAAACGGCTCGGCGGTTTCGTTATCGCGCGCATCGTCGAAGCCAAGAAGCACCCGAACGCAGACAAGCTTGAGGTCGTCCAGGTCGAGATCGCCAAGGGCAAGCCGCTGATGGAGGTCGTCTGCGGCGCTCCTAACGCGCGCGCAGGAATGGTCTCGGTTTTCGCCCCGCTCGGAACGTATATCCCCGGCTCGAAAATTACGCTGGAGAAGAAGCCCGTCCGCGGCGTCGTTTCGAATGGCATGATGTGCTCGGCCGCCGAACTAGAATTGTCGGACGAAAGCGACGGTATTCTCGATCTTCCGCCCGAATGGGCAAGCAAGGTCGGCGAACGCTACATCGATGCTGCCGGGCTGAATGATCCCGTCATCGAAGTGAAACTAACGCCGAACCGGCCCGACTGCACCGGCGTGCGCGGCATTGCGCGCGACCTCGCCGCGGCGGGCATTGGCACGTTCAAACCCGAACCTAAACTCGCTCCCATCAAGGAAGTTTTCGAGTGTAGCATCCCGGTTAAGCTCGAATTCACACCCGAGACGGCCGATGCATGTCCGGTCTTCGCCGCGCGAACCATACGAAACGTCTCGAACGGCCCTTCCCCCGATTGGCTACAGCAGCGCCTGAAGGCAGTCGGCCTGCGCCCGATCAACGCGCTGGTTGACGTGACGAACTACATCTCGCTCGACCGCGGACGGCCCCTGCACGTCTACGATGCACATAAACTCAAAGGTGCGATCCGCGCACGCCTCGGAAAGAACGGCGAGAAATTCCTCGCGCTCGACGGCAAGGACTACGCCGTCGATGATACGATGTGCGTCATCGCCGACGACACCGGACCGCTTGGTCTTGGCGGCATCATGGGCGGCGAATCGACCGGCTGCACGCCCGAAACAAAAGCTGTTCTAATCGAAAGCGCCTGGTTCGATCCGGTGCGCACTGCAGCGACCGGCCGCAAGACAGGCCTCGTCACCGATGCGCGTTATCGTTTCGAACGCGGCGTCGATCCGGCATCCGTCCGCCCGGGCCTCGATCTCGCAACGGACATGGTCTTAAAACTTTGCGGCGGCGAAGCCTCGAAAGCCAAAGTTGCCGGAAAGGAGCCGATTGAAAATCGCGTCATCTCCTTCGATTTCGCACGTGTCGAAAAGCTGACCGGCATCAAGCTTCCCGATGCCGAGATTGCAAAAATCCTGCAAGCTCTTGGCTTCACAGTCGAAGGTAAGCCGACCGCCGCCAAGATTTCGGTTCCAACATGGCGGCCGGACGTGCACGGTCCTGCCGACCTTGTGGAAGAGGTCGTGCGTATCGCCGGCCTCGACCTCATCCCTGCAACACCTCTGCCGCGTCTCCATGGCGTAACGCGAGCCGTTCTCACGGAAAAGCAGAAGCGCGCCCGCCGTGCGCGACGATTGTTAGCCTCGCGCGGCTTCGTCGAAGCCGTAACCTGGAGCTTCATTCCCAAAGATCAGGCGACCCATTTCGGAGGCGGAGCCGAAGCGCTCGATCTCGCCAATCCGATCTCGACGGAAATGTCATCAATGCGTCCGGGTCTGCTGCCTGGCCTTCTGACCGCCGTAACCCGCAATCGTAATCGCGGCACGGCTGACGTCGCCCTGTTTGAGCTTGGGCAGGCCTATCGCGGTGAAAAGCCGGAAGACCAATATCTGAGCGCTGCGGGTGTTCGTGCAGGCACGGCCCGATTGGAGGGCAGCGGACGCCATTGGAACGGGTCAGCCTCCGCCGTCGGCATCTTCGACGTAAAGGCCGACGCGATAGCTACTCTGGCAGCTCTTGGTTTCGACGCCACCAAGGCCCAGATTACGCGCGACTGTCCACCCTGGTACCATCCAGGCCGCTCAGGCACCCTTCGGCTCGGTCCGAAAACCGTGCTGGGATATTTCGGCGAAATTCATCCGGCGACGCTCAAAGTCCTTGATGCCGAATCCCCGGTCGCAGCATTCGAAATTTTCATCGACGCTTTGCCGCCCGAGAAGAAAAAGCCGCGCGCCAAGGCGTCGCTAGCCGGGTCGGACCTGTTGCCGGTAAAACGTGACCTGGCCTTCGTGGTGCCGAAAGACGTTGCGGCCGGCGAAATCATCAAGGCCGCAACCAACGCGGACAAAGTGCTAATCCGTGCCGTTAACGTCTTCGACATCTTCGAAGGCAGCAATCTCGCGGCCGAAGGCAAGAAATCAATCGCGGTCGAGGTGACCATCCAACCGGCAGGCGAAACGCTTACCGACCAGGCCATCGAAGCGATTACCCAAAAAGTAATCACCGATGTTAAGAAGGTAACCGGCGGCGAGCTTCGCTCGTAGAACGGCCATCACATCCGCGCGCATGAGGTGACTATGGATACCGCTGCACCCGTTTCCGACACGACGACAAAGTTGCACAAGATCGTCATTGTGGGCGGCGGAGCCGGGGGACTTGAGCTTGCGACACAGCTTGGAAACAAACTTGGCAAGACGGGCAAAGCCGAGATCACGCTCGTCGATCGCGCGCGTACACATATCTGGAAGCCATTGCTGCACGAGATTGCAGCAGGAAGCATGGATACGGGCCGCCACGAGCTGCCATATCAAGCCCAGGGACACTGGCACGGCTTCCGTTATCGCTATGGCGAAATGATCGGACTGGACCGCGCCAACAAGCGCGTGCACCTCGGCGCGACGTACGACGAGGACGGCCGCGAGATTACGCCCGACCGCTGGTTTCCTTATGACACGCTCGTCATTGCGATCGGTAGCGTTTCGAACGACTTCGGCACGCCGGGCGTCAAAGAGCACGCCATTATGCTCGACACGCCGGAGCAGGCCGAACGCTTCAACCGCCGCCTCCTCAACGCTTGTGTGCGCGCTTATGCCCAACCGGGCCCGGTCCGCCCAGGACAGTTGCACGTTGCCATTATCGGAGCCGGCGCAACTGGCACGGAATTATCTGCGGAGTTGCATCACGCGGCGCGCGGCCTTGTCGCCTTCGGCCTCGACAAGATCGATCCGGAAAAAGATATCAAGATCACGCTGATCGAGGCGGCGCCGCGTATTTTGCCGGCGCTTCCCGAGCGGCTTTCAGCGGCAACCGCCAACGTCCTTAAAGACATCGGCGTCGATGTTCGCGTTGGAAGTCCCGTTACGAGAGTAACCGCCGAAGGCGTGACACTTGCCAACGGTGAGTTCATCCCATCTGAACTTGTTGTCTGGGCAGCAGGCGTCAAGGGGCCGGACGTCCTGGCAAAGCTCGACGGCTTGGAAGTCAGCCGGTCGAATACGCTTCTGGTCAAACCGACTCTGCAAACCACGAAAGACGACAACATCTTCGTTATCGGCGACGCCGCATATTTGATCCCCGATGGCGAAACTACGCCGATTCCACCGCGCGCCCAGGCCGCTCACCAGGAATCAACGCACCTCGTCCGGCAAATTCGGCGGCGCATCAACGGTGAAACGAAACTGGCGCCATTCAGGTACAGAGACTTCGGCTCGCTTGTCTCGCTCGGCAAGTATTCGACGGTCGGGAGTCTGATGGGCTTCGTTTCCGGCAAGTCGCTGCGCGTCGAAGGGTGGTTCGCCAAGATCATGTATCGCTCGCTGTATAAGATGCACGAAATGGCGCTGTACGGCCCGATCAAGGTCGCACTCGATACGCTTTCTCGTCTGCTGACCCGGCGCACCGAGCCGCAAGTCAAGCTCCATTAAGCAGGCTGCCGTCGTTCCCGAACCATGGAGCCGAACGACATTGGTCTGGTGCCCGGTCGCTGATGCGACGGGATTCCGAACCTCGTTAATCTCTGGCTTCGCTGCGTAACGCTTTCAACAGGTCCGCCGTCGGATAGCTGTCCGCAGGCAGGCCGAGCCTGATCTGCATCTCCTTGACGGCCTTGCGCGTCCCCGCTCCGAGCTTGCCGTCTATTTCGCCGACATCAAAACCGCGGCGCTTCAGGAGCGACTGCAGCTCTTTCGTCTGCGCATATCCGAGCGAGGGCACGTCTCCGCTCGAACGGCTGAGGTTCGGCGCACCTGCCATCCGCGCAGCAAGATGCGCTGCCGTCAGGGCATAGGTCAAAGATTGGTTCCAATGCGTGTAGATGCGGAAATTCGGATAAGCGAGAAACGCCGGGCCCTTGCGCCCCATCGGCAGCAAAAGCGACGCCTGAAGGTTATCGGATGGCAGCTTCATGCCGACCCCCTCGACCCCCCACGCGATCCACTGCGACCGGGGCAATTCGATCGCGAGATCGGCCTTCTCCCACGGCAGATCTTTCGTAATGCGCACCTGATCGAGCCACGGCTCGCCGCGGCGCCAACCCATCGACGCAATGAACTTCGCCGTCGATCCGATGACGTCCGCTTTGCTATTGATGAGGTCGACGCGGCCATCGCCGTCATAGTCGACGCCGTAGTTGTAATAGTGCCGCGGCAGGAATTGAGTCTGACCAAGTTCGCCTGCCCAGGAGCCGATCATCTGGTCCGGCCGAAGGTCGCCGCGCTCGATGATCTTCATCGCCGCTTTCAGCTCTTCCCGGAACATGTCGCCCCGGCGGCAGTCCCAGGCCAGCGTCACCAAGGCTCGCAAGATCGGTAGTTTGCCCATGCCGCCACCGAAATCGCTTTCGAGGGCCCAAAACCCTGTGATGACTGGACCAGGGACACCAAATTCTTTTTCGGCACGGTCGAAGATCGATCGATAGCGTTTAAGGTAGGTTTTGCCCATGCGCTCGCGACTGTTCGTTGCAAGCTTGAAATAGAACTGCGTGAACGTCTGCGAGAAGAAGCTCTGTCTGCGATCGCGAGCAATGACGCTCATGTCCGGCGTCATTCCGCCGATGGCTTCATCGATTGTTTCAGGATGTATGCCGTCGGCAATCGCTTCTTTCTTGAAATCCGCGAACCAGACACGGAACGGAACTTTGTTCTGACATGTGCGCTTGTTGGCCGGCGGCGGAGGTGTGTTATCTGCAATCCCGGCGCTGGACGTTGCCGCAAGCATGATGATTGCAATCGGAATAAGGAAGCGACGTGCACGCATGGGAATGCCTTCGCGAGATTGAGAGAACCGGCGCTCTGCCAGTTAGACGGAATGGGTCAAGACACTATGGCCTCAGTGAGGCTATCTACGGGCATCGATCGTCCCGAGCCTGTTATGCCCCATCTACGCGCTGCCAATTAAGATACCCACAACGAATACGAGAAGCCCGCCCACGACGACTTCGAGCGCCGCGCGAAGAAATCTCGTTTCCATGAATCGCGCGCGAATCCCGGCAATGATCCAAAGCTCCACGAACACAACGGCAATCGCAATGCTGGTCGCAGTCCAAAAATTCGAAATCAGATAGGGCAGCGTGTGTCCAAGTCCGCCGAGCGCGGTCATGAGCCCCGTGACAGCACCCCGAATCCACGGATTGCCACGTCCCGAAATCTGCCCGTCATCTGCGAGCGCTTCTGCGAACGCCATCGAAATCCCGGCTCCGACTGACGCGGCCAGACCGACAAGAAACGTCTGCCAGGTGTTATGCGTCGCGAATGCAGCCGCAAAGATCGGCGCAAGCGTCGAAACCGACCCGTCGATCAATCCCGTGAGGCCGGGTTGCACATACTGGAGCACGAACGCACGGCGCGCCGCCTGCTCCTCGGCCGACCGCGCTCCCGGCGTTAGCTCAACTTCTGAGATGTGCTGCGCAATGCCTAAATGCCGGTCCTCGGCGACAATCAGATCGCCAATGAGCTTGCGGACTTCCGCATCCGAGGCGCGCGTGAGAGCCGAGCGATAGAAATTGCGCGTTTCAAGCTCGATCGCTTCGGCTTGCTGGCGCACACGATCGAGACCGAGAGGCCGCACGAACCAAATCGGCTCATGCCGAACGAATCCAGAGACGTCCTGCCGGCGGATGAGCGGGATGTGATCCCCGAATTTCTGCCGAAAAAGATCGATGAGCCAGCGCCGATGCTCGTTTTCCTCTTGCGCCATCTCTGTGAAGATTTTCGCCGTCGCCGGATAGTCGGCTCCCAAACCGGCGGCATAGTCCGCGTAAATGCGGCCGTGCTCCTCCTCCAGCGATATGGCGAGCGCCAAAATCTGCTGCTCGTTGAGATCGGCGAACTTCTTCATGGGAGGCATCCGGCGAGTGCTGTTATATTTTAGAACTATTCTAATATTTAAATCGAGCGAAAACAATCACTGTGCGCGGCACGCGCTCCGTTGCCGCAGCGATCAGGAGCTTTTCCGATTCCCTAGGAAAATTCCGAAGAAAAGGCGCCCCTTCGTTGAAGGGGCGCCAAAACCTTCGCGAATGAATGCAAATTTTCAGCTAGCGCGAGTTGCCTCGGCTGCTGCCTGACGATCCGGACTTGCCCATTGCATTTTGCTGGGCATCCATCCAGGTCGCCATCGCCTGTTGCCAACCCTTCTGCCACATCTCGGCAGCCTGCATCCAAAACTGGATAGGGTTAGCCGCTCCGGCTCCAAAATCTGGCATCGTCGGGAAGAGACCGGGACCGCCGACGGCAAAACCACCCGGCTGATTGGGCGCGCCACCGAAACCTGGGAAGTTTGGAAAATTCGGGAATTGCCCCGGTGTTCCGAGCGATTTCACTTGTTTCTCCCAGACGTCCATCACCTGATCGACCGCCTGAAGCTGAAGTTTCGATGCGTTTTGCATCTGCTTGCGGCTAAGCTCGACAAAATCTGTCGGCCAGCCAAGCGCTTTGGCGGCTTCCGACATCTTGTCGAAAACAGCATCACTGTTCTTTTCGGTCATATCGGCAAGGTCGGATCGCCAATTCGACATCGCATCGAAGGCTTGCAATACCGCCTTGCGTGCATCCTCGCCGAGTTTCTTGAATGCGGGGTTGGCCTCGAATGGGGAATTCGCCATGTCGTCTCTCCGGGGTCGCGGACGTCTCAAGGGCGTCCCTGGGTTTTTCGCACACCAGCACCGAAGTGGCCAGTTCTCTTAAGGCCGCGTGCGGCGATGCAGCCGCCGATCAAGCGGTCCCAAGAGCTTAACGGCTCTTTTGCCTGCAGGTTCCGGGTGCTATGAGCCCCGCCCATGACCGATATATCCCGTATACGAAACTTTTCGATCATCGCCCACATCGACCACGGTAAGTCGACGCTTTCCGATAGGTTGATCCAGCTCTGTGGCAACGTATCGAATAGGGAAATGAAAGCGCAAATTCTCGACTCGATGGAAATCGAGCGCGAGCGCGGAATCACGATCAAAGCCCAGACCGTCCGTCTCGACTATCGCGCCAAGGACGGAAACGTCTATCAGCTCAACCTGATGGATACACCCGGACACGTCGACTTCGCTTACGAAGTCTCGCGTTCCCTCGCAGCGTGCGAAGGCGCGATCCTCGTTGTCGATGCGAGCCAAGGCGTCGAAGCGCAAACGTTGGCCAACGTCTACCAGGCACTCGACAACGATCTCGAAATCCTCCCCGTGCTGAACAAGGTCGATCTTCCGGCCGCCGACGTCGATCGCGTCAAGCAGCAGATCGAGGACGTCATCGGCATCGACGCTTCAAATGCCATCGGTGTCTCCGCCAAGACAGGCCAGAACGTCGAGGCCGTTCTCGAAGCCATCGTCGAGCGGTTACCTCCGCCGAAAGGCGACGGCACGAAGCCGCTGAAGGCGATGCTTATCGATAGCTGGTACGATGCCTATCTCGGCGTTATCGTTCTCGTGCGCATTATCGACGGCAGCTTGAAGAAGGGTCAGCGCGTCAAGCTCATGTCGAGCGACGCGAGCTATCAAGTTGAGCGCGTCGGCATCTTCCGTCCCAAACAGGAAATGCTCGAAAAGCTCGGGCCGGGCGAGGTCGGATTCTTCACGGCTGCGATTAAGGAAGTCGCCGATACCCGCGTGGGCGATACGATAACCGACGAAAAGCACCCAACAGCCGAAATGCTTCCCGGTTTCAAACCGGCGCAACCGGTCGTCTTTTGCGGGCTGTTCCCCGTCGATGCCGCCGACTTCGAGGACCTGCGCGAAGCCATGGGCAAGCTTCGTCTCAACGACGCGAGCTTTTCATTCGAGACTGAAAGCTCGGCAGCACTCGGCTTCGGTTTCCGCTGCGGCTTTCTTGGGCTCCTGCATCTCGAAATCATCACCGAACGCCTGGAACGGGAATTCAACCTCGATCTCATCACCACCGCGCCGAGCGTCATCTACCACTTGCACATGAACGACGGCTCGATGATCGAAATGCACAATCCAGCCGACATGCCCGATGTCGTAAAAATCGACCACATCGAGGAACCCTGGATCGAAGCGACGATCCTCGTGCCCGACGATTATCTCGGCGCTGTGCTGAAACTCTGCCAGGATCGCCGCGGACGCCAGAAACAGCTCACCTATGCGGGCTCGCGCGCGATGGTGATCTATGAGTTGCCGCTCAACGAGGTCGTTTTCGATTTCTACGATCGCCTGAAAAGCGTTTCGCGGGGCTACGCCTCGTTCGATTATCACATCCAGGACTACGAGGAAGGCGATCTCGTCAAGCTCTCGATTCTTGTGAACAGCGAACCGGTCGATGCGCTCTCGATCATCGTGCATCGTTCGCGCGCCGAAAGTCGCGGCCGCTCGATGTGCGAAAAGCTAAAAGAGCTGATCCCGCCGCATCTCTTCCAGATTCCGATCCAGGCCGCAATCGGAGCCAAGGTCATCGCCCGCGAGACGATCCGCGCGCTGAGAAAGGACGTCCTCGCCAAGTGCTATGGCGGCGACATCACGCGCAAACGCAAGCTGCTCGACAAGCAGAAGGCCGGCAAGAAGAAGATGCGCGAATTCGGCAAAGTCGAAATTCCGCAGGAAGCTTTCATCAACGCCCTCAAAATGGATGACAACTGACCCGCAACCGGCTGCCGCTCAGCGATCCGCCGCCCGGTAATACCGGCGATAGAAATCCTGCCGCTCGCGGAATTCGATATCCGGCGGACGCGATGAGCCGGTGTCGCACCAGGGATTTCCGTAATAGCCATAAAAGCCGTTGATCGGCGTGCAATCGCGCTCGACGCGCGGCAAATGCCGATGCGTGTGTTTCCGCTTGTACTTGTGCGCATGCGCCGGAGAGCCAGCCATTGCCGGCAGCGACACAACGAAGACGGCTAACGCTACGATCCGCATGCAACGATATCCTTCTTACCTCTGCCCAGCGGCACAACACTGTCGCGACGCTCCTGGACAAATAGGAAAGGCCAGGTGCCATCACCAGCACCTGGCCATGCGCGAACACGACGCGATGCCGTCTCTATTGATTAAGGCAGCCGTCCGAAACTGAACAAACCGTAGAGCCACGCCATAACCGCGCCGAAGCCTGCACAGATGCAGAGAATCGGCACAATCACTTCGACATTGCCTTCGAGCAGCGGCGACGGCTGATGTTCGAGATACGGCATCACGGTAAATGCGCTGATCAGGCCCGGACCGAATAGTCCGAGGATCGCACCGCGAATGGTCATCATCCCAACGGGCTTCCATCCAAGGATCAGTCCGAAGAGGGCCCCCCAGAGACCGCCCGTTATCGCCGTTCCAACCAGCCACGGCAGTTCGACGTCGGGAAGGACAAGGCTGCGCATCGGCACCATGCTCCACGGCGCCGCGTTCCATCCCGTCCAGTAATTCACAAACAACCAGCTAATGAACTCTTGTGCTGTTACGGCTGCAATCACCCCCGCGATGAAGCCGACCACAATGCTCTTCAAGGCATTCATATCCGTTCCCCTTCTTCGGCTGTCCCCGTCGCCAAGGAAATCTTGCTAACCTGCCGCGACCAAATATTCCACGCCCCCTGTTCGATTTGCCGATTTGAGCGGGGGACCTGTTTGCGCCGGGCAACGGTCCACCTTAGCCGAGAGGCCCGCCGCCATATTCTCGCCCATCCCATCGGTTTTTCAGCGTGCGCCGCACAAAGGTCTGTCGACGTCGCCACAAGACGGGGCCACAGACTCGCTAAGACCGCGCGGCATCCGGGAAGCTGGCGCTCGCGGCTTTCCCTTTATTCTCCAAAGACGCCCATCGCGCGACGATGCGGATCGCGGATTACCGCTTCCAAGGGAAGCGGCCTGGCGCCGTTTTGGACCTTCCAACATCAACGAAACTACGGGGACTTCCCATGAGTAAGGGATCTATCGCGTTACTTACTGTTGTATTTGCAGCCATGCTGCCGACGGTCGTAGATGCGCGAACGTACCATCGCCGCTCACACTGGCGCTCTGGCGGCGGCGGCGTATCGAGCACATCAGTCACGTGTCTGACCTGGGAGGCACGTGCGCTTCTCAACCGCATCCGCGCGCGGTTCAAAAACGTCGAGATCGTCTCGACCTGCCGTCCCGGTGCCAAGATCGCAGGCACGAACTACCCGTCGCGCCATGCTTCCGGACAGGCGATCGACTTCCGCGTTCCGGGCCACAAGGGTGAGGTCGTCCGCTGGCTGATTGCCAACCATCACAACGGCGGCGTCATGACCTATAGCGACATGGACCATATCCACGTCGATATCGGCCCGCACTTTGTCGCCCTGAACCGTCCGAGCGGGCGTACCTAAGGTAGTATGGGCGAGTGTTGGCGCACTCGCCCATATGTCATCGATCCGGCATAAACGATGTGTCCGTACGCCACGAAACACCCGACATTTCAAGGCGGTTGGACCGTTTCGACAGCCCCCCGGATACCTGCGGCGATCTTGCCTTTCTCACCGGAGCAAGGCATATAGTCAGCCATCGAACACGCCTTGGCTTACTCTTCGACAGCGCTACCGCCTGCCCTAAGACGTCTCCATCGCGCGATTTGATGGCCTCCGGTTATTCCGCCGGAGGACGCATGTGTTTGCTTTGGAGGCAATTGATGTCGAACGGGACTGTGAAGTGGTTTAATGGTCAGAAGGGTTACGGTTTTATTCAGCCGGAAGAAGGTGGCAACGACGTTTTCGTGCACATCTCTGCGGTTGAGCGCGCCGGCCTTCAGTCGCTCCGCGAAGGCCAGAAAATTGCTTTCGAAACCGAGCGCGGACGTAACGGCAAGATCGCTGCCGTGAACCTGCGTCCGCTCTAAGGTTTTCGAGACCACTCCACTCGCGCGGGGAGCAGCTCGTCTGCTCCCCGCTTTTCATATCGGACACTTGTCCGAAAACACACACGGAAAAACAAACGTTCGGAGATCGAATGGCGAAAGAAGAAATGCTCGAATTCGAGGGCGTCGTAGACGAAGTCCTCCCCGACGCACGTTGCCGGGTAAAGCTCGACAATGGGCACGAAGTAATTGCGTATACCTCGGGGCGCATGAAGAAGAACCGCATCAGAATTCTTGCAGGCGACCGCGTCACCGTCGAAATGACGCCTTACGATCTGACGAAGGGCCGTATCAACTTCCGTCACAAAGAAAGCCGTCCCGGCCAAAGCGGTGACTTCTCTCCGGGCTCGCGTCCGGGTGGCCCACCCCGTCGCGGCGGACGCTGACCAGAGCTTTTTTGAGCGCGGTGCGTAGCCGGGCAGTCCAACGCGACAGCCTGAAATCATATTACGCAGCCGCCGCAGCTCGCTGCTGATGCTCGGCACCAAGACGCCGGGCTACAAAGATCCAGACGAGAACCAACGGCGCGGCGACGACTCCCATTGTGCTTGCCGCAAATCCGAGGCCGCCGCCGAGACTGGAATAGAGCCATCCCGACGTCGCGTCGCCGCCGCGGAATACGACGGTGTCGATGAAGTTTTGCACTTTGTACTTCTCGCTCGGCGTGGCGAGCGTGTAGATGACTTTGATCGCTGGATTTGCAAGCGAGAATGACGTGATGCGTTCCGCAACCATCACGGCTGCGACGACCCAGAGCGCAGCGTCGAAGCTTAAAAGAAAGACGCCGGCTGCGGCCGTGACCGGCAGCGCCAAGAGCGCAGCTGTTACGCCGAAACGACGGAGAATCCGCGCCGTCCCGAAAACCTCGATCAGGAACGTCGCCACGCTCACGGCGAAATCACGACCGGAGAAAAATTCCACCCGCTCGGCGCTGTTCGTGATTGTCGCCGCAACGAGACGGGCTTGCTCAAGGTAGAAGAACGTGCCGACGACGTTCGCCAGAAAAACGAAAAGCGCAATCTTCGCGAACAGAGGTGTCGTGAAAACTTTCAGCGCACCGTCCAGAATGCCGCCGCCCGCCGCATCGGTTTCCGGTCCCCCGCCTCCGGTGCGCAGCCTTCGGACGACGAGGCCCGCCGACATTGCAACAACGAGCAGTAGAGCTGAGACCAGCAAAAGATCGATCGGAGCGAAAAGCCTGACGAGGCCTTGTGTCAGCAATGGCCCTGTCAAGGCTCCCGCCGTTCCACCCGCCGAGATGAAGCCATAAAGACGTTTTGCTTCTTCGTGCGACCAGAGCTCCGACATCAGGCTCCAGAACAACGACACGACGAAGAGATTGAAGACGCTCGCCCAGACGAAGAACGTTCCGGCGACCGGCATGCTCCTGTCTCCGGATTTCATGACCAGCCAGAATCCGGCGAGGTTGAGCGCAAAGAAAATGTAGATCGCCGGTAAGACGAGCCGTCGCGGAAAGCGCGCGGCAACAAAGCCAAACAATGGCACTAGGACGATCATCACAGCAAAGACCACCGTGAAGAGCTGATGCAAAGCATCCTTGCCGAGCGTCACCCCGATGTCGTCGCGTACCGGTCGAACGATGTAGTACGCCGACAGCAGCGCGAAAAACATCGCGAACGAAGCGATCAGCGCTCCGATCTCATGCGGCTCGACGTTGACAAACCGTCGCAATCCACGGTCCGAGGGCGGTGGCGACGCGTTTTCGTGCGTTGTCATGTCGGGGAATCCGGTACGGGATTTGCAATGGAGCTTTCGAGAAAGCCAGAGAAGGGTTGCAAAAAACGCTTGGCTACAACGAACCGGATGCGGCACTCAAGCGTTGCAGATCATCGTTCATATGACGCAGCGCAGCGGAGACACGAGTTTCGAACGGAACTGTACCTTTCGTGCATGCGTGCTCCTTCTCATTAGGTAAGCACACGATTTCTGGATTGTGGCAGAATTTAATCGTTCTATACTAATGCAATGCAGCAACAACATGCTGCTTTGCGATCTGGAGACCGAAGCCGAAAAGCGGCGCAAAAACAAAAGGTTCGGAGAGATATGAACTATTACGCCTATGAAATGGCCCACGCGTTCATGTCGCCTGTCCGATTCGGTGTTCAAGCTCTGCGTCACACGCTCGGTTGGCCGTTAAACCCCATGGCTTACACGGCCGCGGGCAAAAATATGATCGCAGCGTGTGAAGTCTTCGAAAATATTACGCGACGCTACGGTAAGCCCGAATTCGGCATCGACAGCATTTCCCTCGCCGGATTGAAGGTCCCGGTTCAAGAGGAAGTCGTCCTGACGAAGCCCTTTTGTAACCTCATCCATTTCGCGCGGGACGAGGCTAAAATCGGAAAGCGGCACGACCCGAAGGTGCTGATTGTGGCGCCGATGTCCGGCCACTACGCGACGCTCTTGCGTGGCACAGTCGAAGCCATGCTCCCTGAGCATGACGTTTACGTCACCGATTGGGCCGATGCGCGCGACGTCCCCATCGCCGCCGGCCGCTTCGATTTCGATGATTTCGTCGATTATCTTGTCGATTTCATCCGTTTCATCGGAACGAACACGCACGTTATGGCGGTTTGCCAGCCCGCTGTCCCCGCTCTCGTTGCAACAGCATTGATGGCAGCGCGGGGCGACGACACGCAACCAGCCTCACTCGTTCTGATGGGCGGCCCGATTGATACTCGGCGCAATCCGACGAAGGTCAACGATCTCGCCGCGGAAAAATCGATCGCCTGGTTCGAGCAGAACGTAATTTCGACCGTCCCGTTTCCGCATCCGGGTTTCATGCGGCCTGTCTATCCCGGCTTCATGCAGTTGACGGGGTTCATGACAATGAACCTTGAGCGGCATATGAATGCTCACGTCGAGCTCTTCAATAATCTCGTGAAGGGCGACTGCGATAGCGTCAAACAGCACCAGACATTCTACGAAGAATATCTGTCGGTCATGGATCTGACCGCGGAGTTCTACCTACAGACGGTGCAAGTCGTCTTTCAGGATCATCTGCTACCAAACAAAAAACTTATCCATCGCAATGAACTCGTGGATTGCTCGAAGATCACCAATACCGCGCTGATGACGGTTGAAGGCGAGCGCGACGATATCTGCGGGCTTGGTCAGACGGAAGCCGCGCACGATCTCTGCACATCGATTCCGAGCGACGAGAAAGTGCACTACGTCCAAAGCGGCGTTGGCCATTACGGCGTTTTCAACGGCACACGCTGGCGCACGGAAATTCAGCCCCGCATTCGCGAGTTCATCCGCTCAATCAATTACAAGCGGCTCACCGGCGGTGAAGGAACGCGCATTCCCCGCCCCTATCGCGCATTTAGCGATACGCCGGATATCGCGCCCGATTGGCGCAAGACGTCATCTTCCCTCGAAAGCGCCAACGGCAAACATCCCACATCTGTGCCAGGGGAATAGCGCTTCACGGCAAGTCCCGGAGACCGGACTAATGTGCCTCGTCCCAGTTGTCGGCGGCCTTCGCATCGACATGGATGGGCACGGAAAGCCTCACCGCTGGCTCTGCAGCAGTCTCCATCACCTTGCAGGCCGTCTTGATTAGCGCCGTCGCCTCGTCATTCGCGACCTCGAACACAAGCTCGTCGTGAACCTGCAATAGCATACGCGCCGACGACAGCTTTGCCTCAGCCAGCGCTTCCGGCATGCGGATCATCGCCCGGCGGATGATATCGGCAGCCGATCCCTGAATGGGCGCGTTGATTGCTGCTCGTTCAAGAAACCCGCGCATCGACGGATTCTTCGTGTTGATCTCAGGATAATGAATGCGCCGTCCGAAGATCGTCTCGACGTGTCCATGCGCGTGCGCCTGTTTCTTGGTCGCATCCATGTAGTCGCGAATGCCAGGAAAACGCTGGAAGTACGTCTTGATATAGTCGCCGGCTTCCTCGCGGCTGATGCCAAGCTGGTTCGCGAGTCCAAAAGCCGAGATTCCATAGATAATTCCGAAGTTGATCGCCTTGGCGCGCCGCCGAATTTCACCTGGCATGTCCTTCACGGGCACGCCAAACATCTCCGACGCCGTCATTGCGTGAATGTCGAGACCTTCCGCGAATGCTTTTTTGAGTTGGGAAATATCGGCCACATGCGCGAGCACACGCAGTTCAATCTGCGAATAGTCGGCGGAAACCAACTTCATGCCGTTGCCCGCAATGAATGCCGTTCGGATTTCCCGCCCTTCTTTTGTCCGTATGGGGATATTTTGCAGATTGGGATCTGACGATGCGAGACGACCCGTCGTTGTCGCGCCCAGCGCGTAGCTCGTGTGAATGCGGCCGGTCTCGGCATTGACGTACACAGGCAACGCGTCCGTATACGTCGACTTCAGCTTCGTCATCTGCCGCCATTCGAGCATCGTATTGATCAGGCGGCGTGCATCTCCGTGAATGTCTTCATTCGCCGCAAGCTCGTCCAGGAGGTTGGCGCGGGTTTCCCATTGGCCGCTCTTGGTCTTCTTGCCGCCCGGCAATTTCAGCCTGTCGAATAGAAGCTCACCGAGTTGCTTCGGCGATCCGAGATTGAATTTATGGCCGACGAGGCCGTTGATCTCTTCTTCGAGCCGCACAGTACGTTGTGCAAATGCGCTCGAAAGGCGCGAAAGTATATCCTTGTCGACCTTGATGCCCGCGTGCTCCATCGCAACAATCACGGGCACGAGAGGCCGTTCGAGCGTTTCGTAGACGGTTGTCATGCGCTCGGCCGCGAGCCGCGGCTTCAGTGCCATCCAGAGCCGCATCGTTACGTCGGCATCTTCCGCCGCATATTCCGTCGCTTTGTCGAGCGGCATTGCGGCAAACGTCTTATCCGACTTCTTCGCCCCGGGCGCGTGCCCCATGGCCTGCGCAAATGTCATGCAAGTGTGACCGAGGTGACGTTCGGCGAGCGCATCCATTCCGTGCTGGCCGCGCCCGCCATCAAGTGCGTAGGACAGCAGCATCGTATCGTCGAACGGCGCAACCTCGATGCCGCGCCGTTTCATCACTAGCATGTCGTATTTGATATTCTGGCCGATCTTCAGGATCGCCGGATCTTGAAGGAGCGGCCGCAACAGCTCTAGCGCCTCCCCGGCGTCAAGTTGCTGTGGACGATTGTCCGCACCCCCAAACAGATCGCCGCTCGGGCCTGTATGGCCAAGCGGAACGTAGCAAGCCTCTCCCGGCGCGACCGCAAGCGATAGTCCGACAAGCTCCGCTTCGACCGCGCTGAGATCTGTCGTTTCGGTATCGAACGCAACGCGCCCTGCTTCGCGCGCCCGACGAATCCAATCTTCAAGCCGTGCCCGCGTCGTAACCGTTTCGTATTTCGTACGGTCGATAGCTTGCGCCCGCGCGATTGCAGAACCTGACGCGACCGCGGCCGCGGGGGAAGCGTCTTCGGGCGCGCCTTCCTCCAAAGCTTCGAGATCGCTTGCCTTCGCCGTCGATCTGACCGAAACACCGACCGAAACTGCAAGCGGTGGCGGCGCTTCTGCGCCCAGCCCCTCCGCGATGCGCTTTGTCAACGTATTGAATTCCATCGCGCGTAAAAAACCGAGGAGCGCATCGACCTCCGGATCGCGAACGCCGAGAGATTCGATCGTCTCGTTGAGCGCAACATCATCCTTGAGCAGCACGAGATTACGCGATATCCGCGCCTGCTCGGCAAATTCGATGAGCTTTTCGCGGCGCTTGGGCTGCTTGATCTCACCCGCGCGCGCCAACAGCGTTTCGAGATCACCATAAGCCGTGATCAATTCGGCTGCCGTCTTGATGCCAATGCCGGGGACACCCGGAACATTATCGATGGAGTCGCCCGCCAGCGCTTGTACATCGATGACCTTCTCCGGCGGCACGCCGAATTTTTCAATCACCTCGTCGCGGCCGATACGCTTCGCTTTCATGCCGTCGAACATCGTGACGCCGGGACGGACGAGCTGCATCAAATCCTTGTCCGAGGAGACGATCGTCACGTCGCCGCCAGCGTTCACCGCGAGCTTAGCGTACGTCGCGATGATGTCATCCGCTTCATATCGCTCGAGCTCGACGCACGCGACGTTGAACGCCCGAACTGCATCGCGAATGAGCGGAAACTGCGGCAGCAGCTCTTCCGGCGGCGGCGGGCGCTGCGCCTTGTACTTCGGATAAATATCGTTACGAAACGTATCCCGACCGGCGTCGAAGATAACGCCGATATGCGTCGGTGCCTCGGACGCCTTCGTCTCGCGCAGGAGCTTCCACAACATTTGGCAAAAGCCATGGACGGCACCGACCGGCAAGCCGTCCGAAGGCCTCGTCAACGGCGGTAGCGCATGAAATGCTCGGAAGATATAGCCCGAGCCGTCTATCAGATAGACGTGGCTTCCCTTGGCGACCGGAACGATGCCCGTCGTGGAGACGGGCGCGCGCTCGGATTGCGCTTTCGGCTGGATTTTTGCTCTATTCGTCATGGCGCCGCACTATAGGGCGATCGACGGTCCTGGCCAGCCGTCTTGAACACCGTCCGGATGTTTCCTCGCCGCAGAACCGTTCAAAATACCGGCCGAAATCCAACACTATCGAATCATTCCGCTCCCTAGCCAACCGCTCCGTTGACAGCCCGCGATGCCCATGGCTGATCTGCCTCTGGGGTCTGTTTATCTAATGTCCGTTGTCGATTGCGGTTACGCCGTTCGACGCTTTCGGAGGGAAAATTGTTATGCACAAGCCGGCAAAATTTGCAGCTGCTCTCGTCGCCTTATCCGCGGTTGCGGGACTAACATCGGTTGACGCCAATGCTTTGCCACGATGCCGCGCCGCCGTTGAAGGCGTTGCCACCGCGACCGGAATTCTTGGCACCGGATCCGAGAAGGCCCGCATTGCCGCCCGTCAGCATTGGAAGGCAACAGTGCGGCACCTCTATGGTCCACGCTATGCAAACTTCTGGACCGCGCGCGATAAGCAGTGGGATTGCAAGAAGGGAGCAATCCTCCTTGCGAAATGCGTCGTTGTCGCCCGCCCCTGCCGCTACTGAGCGCATGGTTCGCCAAAATGGTACCGCAGAGCCCAGGAACTCCGGGTGAGGCTCGGCGCCTCACCCCCGGGGAGCTGCCTTCCTCAGGCCGCCGAGGCATTTGCTAGGGCGCGCCGAATGAGCTATCAGTCTCGCCTTCTACGCACCCGTAGCTCAGCTGGATAGAGTGTCGCCCTCCGAAGGCGAAGGTCACAGGTTCGAATCCTGTCGGGTGCGCCAACTCCGCTTTCTGCCAAATTTACCAGCAAAAATGACGTTTCCGTATGCAGCCGGTACCTACCAACGGTATCTCCGGTACCTAACTCATTCCGACTTTTCAGTGAGTAGTCAAGCCGTCGCTGAGAAGACGCATTACAAGTTCTAGGCACGCAGGTCCTGTGTAGCGACGTCGGACGTTTCACGCGTCGCACGCAGTAGGTCCCACGACGCCACATAAGCTTGATGCCAATCGAAAACTCGCTTCGGAGAGGTATCAAACCGTTCGGTGCCTAGCGCCCCTCTATCCAAACGCCTGCTGAATCGAGTGCCGAGTGGATAAGGCCATGGGATACTGAAAGTCCGGCGCGAAGTGACGCATCAAGGACGGAAGATTTTGTCGAAACCTACATCAGCGGCTTCAATGCTTACAGCTACGCTGCGGAGACTGACGATACTAGCCTGCGATCTGTAACTTATCCGCCGCTGGTTTCAACGATACCAAACATTCCAAGTTCAATTTGTGGATGAAAGAACCAAGCGAGTAGATTTTTAATTTGCGCGGAAACAAACCTATCCGTGAGGTGCGCAAGAATAAGCAGTCGGCCAAGTGCAGGATCACACAGATATGGAGAATTTTATTTTCAGGACGATTGCGCCCCTGGTTGTTCTTTTGGCAATCACTGGCTTCGCAGACGCAAACGAAGCTCTCATCTTGGACAACGAGACGAGCGTGTGGAATGAAAGCCTTGCCTGTATAGAACCAGAGATGTGGAGCGAGACGAACAGAGATCTCATCAAAAAGCTCGGCTGCGATCGCATAAAAAATTGCCCAGAAATGATGTCTAAGTTGAGTGGCTGTTCGATGGGCTCGGTCGAAGTGATGGAGTTTGAAGTCGGACTAATGACCGAACTTGCGGCACGGAAAGAATGTGCGGGTATCACTGTTGCAAGATACAGAGGTACAGAGCACCCAAGTCCCACTGATACGCTGTTGGATTCCCCACATTGGTCGCTGCGGCTCACATTTGCCCCAGGGAAAAATACGCAAAAGTGGGAAATGGTCCGGTACGAGAACGGCAAAGAAGTCGGCAACTTTGAAGGCCAAGACGATCCGCTGTCTATGGCTCCTCGTCTCTGTGCGATAATCAAAGGCAAAGGGGCAAGGATACTGCAATGATTTCTGCCAGATTATATGGCGCTCGGTGCAGAAGATAAGGTGCGCTTGCCAGACAATCGATCCAAACTCGCGGGCGTTTGTCTTTCGCTTATCGCTATGCGCGGCAGCCATGTTTCTATGACGAGTTCGCGCGATCCGAATTCTCAAACAAAACTGCATGAAAGCTCACGCAGCTTCGCCTCACGTTCGGGGCTACCATTGCGCGTTAGCTTTCAGAGAGAAGCGGCGGTTTAATAGCGTCTCGCTGTCTCCTCCTGGCGCCTTTTCAAGCCCCAACTGCAATTATTGGTAACTATCTGTCGTCCTTCTGTCGTTCAACTGCAGCGTTCGATACGCTATAGTTTCGCTATCGAACTGGAGGGCACGCATGACCGAGCAAAAGAAGACCAAAGGCGTTTTGCCCGACGGCAACGCGATCAAGCAGCTCCGTAAGAAGCTGGGCAAAACACAAAAAGGATTGATCCAAGGGACCACCATCGAACTCAGGACATACCAGCGGGCCGAACAAGGTGTTCGCATTCTCCCAGAAGTACTCGGACAGATCGCCGTTGTGCTACGCGCAGACCCCGTCGCTCTGCGTGCAAATAAGAATGAGGTCTCAAATGGTTCGGCGGTGTTTCGGCTGCAGTCGATCAGCAACGCTGGCGGCAATCAGCTCGTGAAAGAACTGCAGACCTCGTGGACTGATAAGATTGACTACAACTTCAAGATCAACCCGAGCGGCGCGGTTGCTGAAGAGGTCGCAGAGCTCGTCGACTATTGTCAGGAGTTAGAAATCACTGCTCACAGTAACCGCAAACCCCTGTCTCCTGCGAACAAGATTAGAGCGATAGGAAAGTTGAACGATTTGATTAGTAACCTAGCGGCGAAAGGCGTTTTCGCCTACGTCGGCAGCTACAATGAATGGGACACCAAACGTCAAGCTGTGGGTGAAATGATTTGGGAAGAAAGCGGAGAGCCGATAGAAGCGCGCACCCCCAGCATAAGAAAAAGAATAAGAGTCGTTTTTGCGCACGAAGATACAGACCTAATAACTGGCACTTATTCGACTTGGTCAACGCGTGAGTCTGCGTATGAGCGTGCGATCGCGAAGAATTTGGAATTGGGTATTCATCCAGATTGGCTTCAAGAACACTGGGTGTTTGATGATGATTTCATCGAAGAATATCGAGCGGCCTTCGAGCGGCAGAACTCACCTCAGGCATCCGTGCCGCAACTAGTGAAACCACTACAGTCGTAAGTACGACAGGATACGGCGAAACGCATGGCAGGAAACTGGCTTAATCTTGTGGGGCTTGTCTACGACATAGCCGGTGCAGCGATGCTTGGTAAAGCAGTGGTATTCAACTCCAAAGAAAAAATCGCACAGCAAGTTGCGACTGCCTGGAACTATAACAAGCACCTAATTCGGATGGCGCACCCGACAGGAGGGAGCGCCGACCTGATCAAAAGCCACAAAAACCAAGCATTACAGGCATTTCCAGGGTCGCTGGAGAGACCGGCGCCGGAACTCAGGTCGGCCAAAGTAAGGTTGGCTTCGAGGCGGTGGCGCTGGTAAAGAGTATCCTGCAGGCGGAAATTGACGATCGCCGCGATGTACTCGCTTTTTGCATCGGCGACCTCGCGGCTGTCGAGGATGGCAATAACTTCGCCAGGAGATACCGGATCGCCCAGTCGCTTCTTTAGTTCGGCAACAGTCCCTACGACTTTTGAGGGAACACGAGCAACACGGTTACGATCGGGAATAATTGTCCCGGGCACGCGAAGTCGATTTCTGATTGCGCCCGGCGCTGCGGGTTTAATCTCAATATTGGCAGCGCCGATCTGTTCGGCGTCCATCGGAACGACGCCTTCTTCTTCGCCGCCGTCCTTTTCATGTGAATGGACATTGCCGTTCTTTGTCTCGGCCGCTCCTTCCACATCGCCGGCCTGGTGATGCTCCACATGAGTGTGGGAGTCATGACCGTGACCTTGAGGCGCCGGCGAAGTGGATTCCGCGACATGCAAATACGCGCCGATGTCTTGCAATATCGAAGTCATATTGGTTGTCGCCGCCAAGGCGATACCGAGAAGAATGCCGACACCAATACCCACTGGCAAATAAACGTGTCTCATGCTGTTCATCCAAACTGTTAGCCCTGTTGGCGGCACTGCGACGACGGTGAGGCCGTCTCAGCAGCCTCACTCTCACCTCGCCAACGCCTGTTAGCTTTGGAAACCGCCAGTTATCCCGGCTGATGATCGTGTGTGTTCGCGCAGCGCGCCGGATCTCCGTGGCATGGAGTTTCTTTGCGCAAGTCGTGCCGACGCGATCGGTCTGAGAACGGAGGCGAGACAATCGGGAGCTGGCCATTTTTGTGGCAATAAGTCTTCTTCGGTAGATTATGACAGTGCCGATAGGCGCGTGCGTCGGCTAACACAAAACCTTGTTGCGCCAATCCTGCTGGCGCAGACGAGACAAGTATCAACCCCGCGGTGGCGGCAAAGGTGAGACGCAGACTTGCTCTATTTGTTTCGATATTCCGCATTGGATTTTCCTCACTTGATATCAGCCCACGCTCCGCCTCACGTGCGCAGTGTTTGCGCAAACCGTGCGGTCAAGCCTCGTCACGCGTTGGACGCGACGTTGCGTAGGTTGTTTGATTGGCGAATACAGAAGTGCGCGTCGCCTGGACGCTTGTTGGCGCGGCGACGGAGCTCCGTTGAGCGCTAATTCAGCATCACAGTCGTTCGAAGGACGGCCAGCGCAGGGTCTGGAACGGCCGCGGATTTAAACACATACGATAGGAAATGCCGCTCGGGGAAACGGGCACACCAGCAAGGTTCAGATCCGGGGTCTGCGAAAGATACATACCGAAGACGAGGTGCTTTAAGCGTCGCTGCGGACGAAGGCGGGCAAACGGTTTCCGAAAAAATCAAGCGATCGACGCAATCCGGCCCGCTTGTACCAATCGCTTCGCCAACAACAGATGCTTCCTGGAAAGTCCATATGCGCTGCTGCCAGTGATTAGTTTTTGCAACGTGCGTCCACTCGATTGCACGATGGCCATTGTGGCCAAAACAATCGCGCAGAAATCCGGACACCGCGGCGGTCAGAACCAGGACAACAAGCATCGCCTGCGCGATGTTGCGGCCAGATCGCGTGAAACGGATTCTAGCGTCGTGCGCGTCTCCTTGGTGATAAGGTCTCGAGTTCATTCGTCGAGCGCTCCAAGGGCGCTTCGGGCGCCAGAGTTATTGGGATCGAGCCTTAGCGCGCGCTCAAAATCCATCTTCGCGAATCCGGGTTGGTTCAATCTGAGATAGAGATGACCTCGCGCTGCAAAGGCTCCTGCTCGGCTGGAATCAAGCTCCAGAACCCTTGAGAAATCCGCAACCGCGCGATTGAGTTGCCCCGATTGCGCATACAGCCTCCCCCTGAGGAAAGGGATAGTCGGATCATAGGGACGTAGCTTTTCCGCCGCATTCAGATCGCTGCGAGCTTCCTCGGTGCGATTCTGGGACATGTACAAGCGTGCGCGGTTCACCAACGCCACCGGCAACTGTGGATCGAGAGACAGAGCCTCGTCAAAGTCCTTCAGCGCACCGCTATCGTCACCGGCCTTTTTGCGCGCAAGTCCACGATTAAAAAAAACACGCGCATCGCGAGGCTTGAGACGCGCCAGCTCCGAATAAGCTACGATTGCGGAAGAATAGTCAGCGGAAGCGAATGCGCTCTTACCTCGTTCAGCCCAAAGTTGGGCCTGTTGATCGCGATGACGATCGTTTTCGCTGGGATATGATCCTCGTGCCTGCGCAAGCGTAGGCACCATATTCACAACCGCTACAGCGGTCGCAATTATTCCAGCCAGTCGAAAACTTCGGCACGCAACTACGCCGTCGACGCGCGGCGTCACGGAGTGGCCTTCCATTCCGCTTCTCCATCGGATTGCTAAGAAATAGGCGAAAGATTCACGATCGACGCTGAGCGTGATCGAGCTTTCCAAGCTCTAAATCAGCAGAACGATGGTCCTGAGATCGCTAAGGCTGGACCGTATGACGGGTCTGTTGACCCGCAAAATTCCCCTGCCGTCGGCAAAGACGAAAGGAGGGAGCAATGACGCGGGAGCCGCCGAGAAAGCGGGACCGTCATTGTTCAAAATCGGAAGTCCGGTGGGTTGCTTTAAACGGACCTGCTCGACAAGAATTCCCCGGTCGAGCCGAAAATCAGTACACCCTGAACCAAAAGCATCATCGGATGAATCAGAAACGGCGCCATGTGGTTCCGAACTGTCGTGGTGGGCCGTGTAGAGGCCGCCCAATTCGACGGCTGTGCCGTGCGCTTCGCTGACACAGACGATAACAGGCAATCCCGCGACGGCCATCACCGTCAGGAGCATAAAAGTTATCGCAGACCTGAGATGTCTACTCAGCATAGTCTCATTTAAACCGATTTGCGCACTCTTTGGCTAGATGGCTTCTGTCAGTTGAAATTGCTAGCCCCTAAGCTTGGCCGCAAAACCACAGCGCTCGGTCTCATCGTCCCCCAAAATTATGGCGGGAGTATTTCGCAAGCTTGCAGCGGCTACCGGACTTGCAGCACGAAAAGATCGAGAATCGGGACCTCGCTTAACGCCGTTAAGTTCGACACAAGGCTTCCGCGAAATGCAGACCGCGCACGCAACAAACGTCATGCGCATCTCGGCATTCGCTCAAGGCTGCCATCCACCTGATGCCAGCCAAAGTCGTCGACAGGCAATCAACGAAAAACGACAGGAAGAGCCGCAGGAGCTTTTTCTAGCCATTTCGGCACGGGCAAACCCTTCTCACGCAGAAATTTCGGGTTGAACATTTTCGATTGGTACCGCGTACCTGAATCGCACAGCATAGTGACGATCGTCTTGCCCCGGCCGAGGTCCTTGGCGAGGCGGATAGCCCCCGCAATATTCACACCGCTCGATGTGCCGAGACAGAGACCTTCGTCCCGCACCAGATCGAAGGCAATCTCAAGGGCTTCCGCATCCGGTATCCGATATGCGAAATCCGGCGTGAACCCTTCGAGGTTCTTCGTAATTCGGCTTTGACCGATACCCTCGGTGATGGATGATCCTTCCGCTTTCAGCTCCCCCGTCGTGTAGTAGCTGTAGAGCGCAGCGCCCGGCGGATCTGCCAACGCGATCTTGATATCGCTGTTTTTCTCCCGCAGCCCCTGGGCCACGCCGGCAAGCGTCCCTCCCGTACCGACAGCCGAGACGAAGCCATGGATCCGGCCTTGGGTCTGCTCCCAAATTTCAACGGCGGTCGTCTCGACGTGAGCCTGCCGGTTGGCGACGTTGTCGAACTGATTTGCCCAAATCACACCCTCAGGCTCGGTCTCAGCCAAAGCTGCGGCCAACCGCTCAGAGTATTTCACGTAGTTGTTGGGATTCGAATACGGCACGACCGGCACTTCGACCAGCTGCGCACCCATGAGCCGCAAGGTATCCTTTTTCTCCGCAGACTGATTATCCGGGATCACGATAACGGAACGACACCCCATAACGCTGCAAATCATCGTCAGCCCGATTCCGGTGTTGCCGGCCGTCCCCTCGACGATCACGCCGCCAGAACGAATTTGCCCCTTAGCCCAAGCATCGTTGAAAATGAAAAGCGCAGCCCGATCCTTGATCGACTGGCCAGGATTCATGAACTCGGCCTTGCCGAGGATCGTGCAGCCCGTCATTTCCGAAGCGGCTCGAAGCTTGATGAGCGGCGTGTTTCCAACAGCCCGGGCAAGGGTAAATGCAAGTCGCAAGGCTATCTCCTCAAACATTACCTAGTAAACAGTGGGCCTTTCGCCATCTTCCAGGCGGCGATCCCGCCCTGGATGTGAAGCGCGGACGCGATCCCCAAATCGTGCGCCGCCTGTACGGCCATGGCCGAGCGCTCGCCGAATGCACAATAAAAGATAATCTGCTTCGTCGCGCCGAGTTCGTGGAGAATTCCGCCGCAAGATACATTCTCGCCAAGCTCCGGATAGGGCGTATGGAGCGATCCAGGTATCTCGCCTTCGCGCGCTCTCTCTCCTTGCTCCCGCAAATCGACGAAGGCCACGTCCGGGCGCCCGATCAACATCATCGCTTCCGACGGTGTCAACGCCCAGCCTTTCAGCGCGATTTGTTCCTGCGAAAATCCGACATGCATGTTCGCAGGCACCGCGACATCCATCATCTTCGGATCGGGAAGGTGCAAGTTATTCATCAACTCGGCGTACTCTGCGACGGACGTCACTTGTAAGCGCGGGTTGAACGCTTTCTCCTCGCCAATCGTGCTGACCGTGTCGCCCTTGTAGTCATGGGCCGGGAAGACAAGCGTAGAATCCGGCAGCCGGAGCAAGCGATTGAAAATCGACTCGTATTGCGCACGTGCATCGCCGTTTTGAAAGTCGGTTCTGCCCGTCCCGCGGATCAACAGCGTATCGCCGGTAAAAACGCGATCAGACATTACGAACGAATAAGAATCGTCCGTATGGCCGGGCGTGTAAATCACATCCAGGTTGACGCCTTCGATCTGGAGCTTCTCACCGTCAGCAAGGCGCATCGATACGACATCCGCCTTGCTTTGCTCTCCCATGACCGTGATGCACTGCGTGCGGTCGCGCAATGCGCCAAGCCCGGTAATGTGATCGGCATGCAGATGCGTGTCGACAGCTTTCACCAGTCGCAAATCAAGTTCATTCAATAACTGAATGTAGCGATCGACCTTATCGAGAACGGGATCGATGATAAGCGCCTCGCCTCCCCGTCGGCTGGCCAGCAGATAGCTGTATGTACTTGAAACGCTGTCAAAGAGTTGACGGAAAATCATGAGCACCGATCCCGCGCGGGCGTCGCAATTGCTTCGGCGGCAATTTTCACAACTCCATCTGACAGCTTCAAGCACATATCTGAAGCACGTCGCCAGAAACCCCTGAATTTATATCATTCGGACGGCTGCTTCGCTTTGCGGAGATAGGGCAAAACGGTCTCGAATGCGCCAAAGCGCTGGCGCGCATCCTCATCCGAAACCGAACCCGCAATAACGATATCTTCACCTGGTTTCCAATCGGCAGGCGTCGAAACCGGAAACTTCATCGTGAGCTGGATGGAATCGATGGCCCTCAGGATTTCCTGGAAGTTACGCCCCGTCGTCATCGGATAGGTCAGGATGAGCTTGATCTTCTTATCCGGTCCGATAACGAAGACCGAGCGAACCGTCTGATTGTCGGCTGCCGTGCGGCCCTCAGACGTCGCGCCAGCCGATGCCGGCAGCATGTCATAAAGCTTCGCGACCTTGAGTTCGCTATCGCCGATCATCGGATAATTGACGGCGTGCCCGGTGGCTTTCTGAATATCGCTCTTCCACCTGATATGATTTTCCACCGGATCGACCGAAATGCCGACAATCTTGGCATTGCGCTTATCGAACTCGTTTTTCAAACCGGCCATAGCGCCGAGCTCGGTCGTACAGATGGGCGTGAAGTCTTTTGGATGCGAAAACAGCACCGCCCAACCCTCGCCCACCCATTCGTGAAAACGAATCTCACCCTCCGTCGTATCTGCCGTAAAATCGGGCGCAATGTCATTGATGCGTAGTGACATGTCTCTTTCCTGGACTTCCGCTTTTGGCGTTGATGCCTATTTCCTGAGAATTCCCGGCGATTTCGCCGGAACCGAAACAAGAAAGCCGAGTGCAGCCCTTTCGGCAATACCAAAATGAGCCTGCTTCAATCGCACCAGTGCGCTATCTTTGAGAACGCTCAAGCGCTCCGAAAGATAAAAAAAGCCGCTCAATGATCATGAGTGCTGGCCTAGAGATAATAAAGCGCAACGCATTTTCTACGTAGAGCAAATACTGCGGACTTAGATACTAACTTTGCCCTTTGTCTTAGTGAGAAAATCGCTGGCATCGTGACGCTCGCGAAGTTGGCTCGCCGGATCCCCGCTCGTGCGGTTGACCATAACACCCCGCATGACCGCTGGGCGCTTCGCGATCGCATCGGCCCAGCGACCGACATTCCTGTACTCCTGACCCTGTAGAAATTCGGCCGCGTCGTACACATCGCCCTTTATGACGCCACCGTACCAGGGCCAGATCGCGATATCGGCAATCGAGTAGTCGTCTCCCGCCATGTACTCATGCTCCGCGAGATGGCGGTCGAGCACATCGAGCTGCCGCTTGGCTTCCATTGTGAAGCGGTCAATCGCGTATTCGATCTTGATCGGCGCATACACATAGAAATGACCAAACCCGCCGCCGAGATACGGCGCACTGCCCATCTGCCAGAACAGCCAATTTAATGCTTCCGTGCGCCTGTCCGGATCGGTCGGGAGCAGAGCCCCAAATTTCTCCGCGAGGTAAAGGAGGATAGCGCCCGACTCGAAAACCCGTCTCGGCTTATCGCCGCTGCGATCGACGAGAGCCGGGATTTTCGAATTCGGATTGATGGCAACAAATCCGCTGCCGAACTGATCGCCCTCGGTGATCCGAATGAGCCATGCATCGTACTCGGCGCCCCTGTGCCCGAGCTCCAAAAGCTCCTCAAGCATGATGGTGGCTTTCTGGCCATTCGGAGTCGCCAGCGAATAAAGCTGCAACGGATGCTTCCCGACGGGAAGTTCCTTTTCGTGGGTCGGCCCTGCCGTCGGACGATTGATGTTTGCGAATCGTCCCCCGCTTGGCGCTTTCCACTTCCAAATCTTTGGCGGCGTATAATCGGCTCTGTCACTCATGTTCGAACGTTTCGCTCCAGCGGCCGCCGCAACGATCGGAGCCGTCACCTATCATGATCCGATGTTTTGGCATCAGCGACAACGCACGAAACCGAGACCCGTCGCCGCAACGCGCGCGCCAACGCGCTGACCTTAAGACAAAGACAGCAAAAAGCTCTCGATTGTCGCCGCCAACTTCTCAGGTGCGAGCACGCCAATAGACATATGTGAGCGCCCATCGAGCTGCGACACACGCACGTCGCCCAATTCGCGGCTGATCCGATCAATACTGACGCGCCGAAATGGCGCCGCGATATTTTGCTCGAAATCTCTGAGCTTTTGAGCCAGCGCCGGTTCGCTGCAGTCCGTCGGAAAGAACGAAGTCCCGTAAATGAACAATGCCGGCGCGCGGACCTTGGTGTAATCGCGTGGCCATGTACCAAGCGTCTCTATGAGCGCCGCAAATACTTCGATCGACGGAACGGGTTCAACACTGCCGCTCGGCTCGATCCGAACGGCATCCCGAAGAAAGGCATCAAGCGCAGGCGTCCACGCAACATCGCGCCCGATCCATGCCGCATGATACCAGGTCTTCAATGCCTCAAACGAGTTGAGCGTGGATGGACTGGGACTATTCACCGCCAGCATTTCCGTGAAAGGCTTAAAGAACGCTGGATCGGACCAGTCGTATCCACCTTCCAGATAAACGAGCTTGTCGACGCGCTCGGGATAAAGTCCTGCAAACGCCGTAATCTCGTTGCCGCCCATCGACCAACCGAGAAGATTGGCACGCTCGATGTGCAAGCCGTCGAGAACATAGCGAAGATCGCTCACCAACGTCGCGGCATCATATGGACCTGCAGGCGCCTCGGATTTGCCGTGTCCACGCCGTGCATAGGCCAACACACGAAAGTGAGGACAAAGCAAAGGTGCGAGATCGTCGAAAATATGGGGGCTATTCGCGATTCCATGAATCAAGATCAATGGCGGGCCATCTCCGCCCCAATCGAGGTAATTGAGCCTCACCCCGTCGCCATCGACGAAAGCCGATCGATGAGGGAAAAGGTCATGGCAAGCGTGCGTACCCAAATATTCCATCTCCCGCTTTGAATTTCTGATATATCCGCCTCGCCTCAGTTAGCGCGGCGATAATTGGCGAAAGAGATATCGCAATAAGCCAAATCGCCAACATTGCATATCAAACAAAAGCATGTCCTTTTAAAAAGAAAATGCCCGGTCAACTACGGACGGCAGAGTAAACTTGTAGAGCAATAATAATAAACGCCGATTGAAACACAGAACCGTGGGCAGCACGCTACACTGAAAAAGACCTACGGAAGCCACGCTCTGCCGGCCGCCAAAACCGACTATATGGAATAGGCGCGTTATCGCACGACAATACCCCGTCTGATTACTCCTCGGCCCCGAGCAGCATCACCAATCACGAAACTTCAAAATGAGCGACAGCCGTTAGAGCGGCATTAGGCAGACCGGAGATTTTAAATGGGTGGTCTTGTCGTGTCTGCTAGGCGTTGCGCCAGAATTCCTCGATAGAACCCAAAACAGGAGTGAAACACGTGTTGCGAAGCCTGACCTTGGTAGCCGCTTTGGGGGCTGCTCTTCTTTTTCCGCTGACCGCCGACGCGAGATCGCATGGCGGCCATCATGGCGGTGGTCATCATCACGGTGGTGGCCACCATGGCGGAGGTCATCACGGGGGCGGACATCACCATGGGGGCGGTCATCATCGCGGCGGGCACCATTACGGACATCGCGGCCACCGGTATCATCACTCGCATGCGCGCCGATTCTGGCATGGGCGGTGGTACGCGTACGGCATCGGCCCCTGCTGGCGCTGGTCGAATTATTACGACGAGTTCGTCTGGGTTTGCTACTGAGCCCCCAATACCCCCAAGAGGGATCTTCGACCTCGAAGGACCGCGGCCCCGACGTCGCGGTCTTTTTTGTATCCGCTCGCAGGCTATTTCAGACGTATGCGGATCGGCTATCGTTCGGCACCGATTCCCTCCAATGAGAACGAGTGCCATGCTTCCAGATGACGTCTTCCGGGTTCGCCTTGAAGAAACGCTGATCGAGCTAGAAAGTTGGGCCGCCGCAATGCGAGAGTGCGCCGACATCGAAATTACCGCGTCCGAACAGTATTGGCACATGACCGTCAATCCGTGGCTCAAGCGAGCCTGCCCGTTCGAACTGCTGATCGACTCTAAACAGACCTTCGCTCTGGCTTTGAATGCAGAGGCTTACGACAACGCACCGATTGATCAGTTTGACTTATTTCCGAAGCTTGCACGCGCCATCGCCTCGGGCCGCGTCGAAAAAATCGAGACACGAAATGCTCTGACCGGCATACTGATTGCAATTGCGATGCGCGTCGAGATCGCCGAAGGCTGGGACTGGATCGGACATCGCATCGTGTTGGAGAGATCTCTGGACACGCTTGAGCAAGAAGAAGTGTGCGAGACCTCGCGATACTTGCCCTACCAGCGCTAAGCAGCCGAGAGCTTCGGCAAACGTTTCACCGCAATAACGTCACCTGCCGCTTTCCTCATACGTTCCGCCGCCTCAGGCAACGGCTCAATTGCCACCAGCATATGATGACCGTTGGCATGCACCATCAACACGCCGTCAATCATAATGCCGACGTGCCCCTTCCAAAACACGAGGTCGCCACGCGCGAGACCATCGAAATCGGCCCGCACAGGAACGCTCTCGCCAAGCTCCGCGAGCTGCATATCGGTGTCGCGCGGCGCCGCAATGCCAGCGGCAGCGAGCGCGGTTTGCACAAGACCTGAGCAGTCGACACCAATGTGCGTCCGGCCACCCCAGAGGTACGGCATACCGAGAAACCGTTCGGCGATCGCAACGAAATCCCGGGCATAACGGTTGACCGACGTCGCATGGCGCGCATAGACGAACCCGCCGGCCGCCAGTTCGAGAAAATGTTCGTCTCCGCCACGAACCGGAAGAAGCGCGTTCATTGAAAGATGCATCAGCGGCGATGACTTGATATCGGGAGCCGCGTAAAGAAAAGTGCCGAGCGTCTGCACGCGATGCGTCGGCTGCAAAACACCGCGACGCAATACCTCCGACGGCACATAGCCGACATAGCCATCGCGGGAGAGCTGAACCCACGACCAGCCGCCGGCTTCGTCGAAAATCGTCACCCCTTCGCCGAACAGCGCCTCCGTTTCAAACCCACGCGATGGATCCGGTGCTCTGCGCAGAGGCACGGCGGCACGCGCGACAAAAGCGGGTTCGCCCGCGACGTAGCGTTCGGCCTCGACGAGGCCCTCAAGCGCCAGTGCGGCAAGGTCGGGACGGAACGCATTACGCCGCGGATCCAAATCACAGCCAATGCGTTTCGGAATACCGGACGTCACGCTGCGAGCTCCCGCCGCAAATATTCCATAACCGCGCGCGCGGTTTGCGGCTCGCCGCCTTTGGGGCCGAGGGGGCGTGGCGCCGAACGCCAGCCGTAGAGATCGAAATGCGCAAACCGACGCGCTTTATTGACGAAACGCTTGAGAAACAGCGCTGCAGTTATCGCCCCCGCGAACGGCGATTCCCAGACGTTATTGATGTCCGCAATATCGCTGTCCAAATGGCGGCGATAGCCCTCCCAAAGGGGAAGACGCCAGAGTGGATCGCCAATCGACGCCGCGAGCGTGGGCAAGCCCTGAGCCAGAGCTTCGTCGTCGGTGAAAAAGGCCGGCAAATCGGGACCGAGTGCGCTTCGTGCGGCGCCGGTGAGCGTGGCGAAAACAAAAATGCTGTCCGGCTCTTCGCTATCTGCAAGCGCCAGCGCATCGGCAAGTACGAGACGACCTTCGGCGTCGGTGTTGCCGATTTCGACGCTGAAACCGGCACGGCTCGCAAGGACGTCGCCTGGCCGGAACGCGTCGCCGCTGATCGAATTTTCCGCCGTCGGAATAAGAACCCGCAACCGGCATTTCAGTCCCTGTCCCATGATCATATGCGCGAGCGCGAGAGCCGTTGCCGCGCCACCCATATCCTTCTTCATCAGAAGCATGGCGTTCGCGGGCTTGATATCAAGACCACCCGTGTCGAACGTTATGCCTTTGCCGACCAGCGTAATCTTCGGTGCGCCAGTCGGTTCCCAAGAAAGATCAATGAGACGTGGTTGGCGCGGGCTTCCCCGGCCGACAGCATGGATCATTGGATAATTCTGCGCCAGAAGCTCGTCGCCCATAACGACCGAAATGTCGGCACCATGTCGCTCTGCAAGAAGACGTGCGGCGGCTTCGATCTCGGCCGGACCTAGGTCAGACGCGGGCGTATTTATGAGATCGCGGGCGAACCACACGGCTTCCGCTGTATTGATCACACGTGCGGCATCGGGCGTTTCGAGACGCAGTCTTGCCCGTTCGGATGCATTGTCCCGGCGCTTGTAACGAGAAAAAGAATAACTGCCGAGCGCCCAAGCAACCTCTGCAAGGTATGAATCCGATAGCTCGGATGCATACCGATACGTTGCGGACGGGAGGCTTCCGGAAAGCAGGCCAGCCAACAACTCCGACGGCCCGCTCGGCTCGCCCTGCTGGCCATCGCCAAGTCCCAAAACGACCGCATCGACCTTGCCGCCCGCTCCCGGAACGAGAACATGACGTTTGGCCGATCCTGAAAATCTCTGGGCGGCCAGCCACGCTTTTTGATGATCATCGAAACCGGCAAGCTGGCCCGCATCGGCCGTCCGCACGAAGTAGATAGGGATGTCGCCGGTCGCCGAAGGGCCCTCCGCGAACACGTTTCTGACGGACCAAGCTGATGTTTCGACCATTAAGACCTCTCGCTACGACAATCGATAACTCTTCCAACAGAGTCCGCCGCATGCCGCAAGCGACGGCCACTCCCGGGGGACAAAAAGTTGCATCAGCTATCACAGACCTGAGCGAACCTTAAGCGTTTATTGACGCCTGCTCCGGAAACTGACGGTCATGCAGATTCGGCGGATTTGGGCCGCGAATCTTGGCCCTACGGAGACCGCAATGAAGCGCAACCAGCGCCCCCGCCATCTCGTATCCTCACAACCAGCCGCATCGACGCGCCTCGGGGTCATCGCCAGTCTTACGGCATCGCTGCTGCTTGGCGCATGCTCTCAATCGCCGAGCCTGCTGCAAGATATCGCGCTCAAACCGGAAACGACGAACAGTACCGATACATCGGAGCCCGGCCCTCGGACCGAATTACAGAAGGCGACGATATATTGGGGCAAAGAATACGCCAAACAGCCAACGGCGCTCCAACCCGCACTCAACTACGCAAGAGACTTGAAAGCCCTCGGCGAAAAAGAAAAAGCGCTGTACGTCCTGCAACAGGCGAGCATGATCCACGGTCACGACCAGCAACTGACCAGCGAATACGGGCGTCTCGCCCTTGAGCTCAACCAAATTAATGTTGCCGGTCAGCTTCTTGCGGCAGCCGACGATCCGACCCGTCCTGACTGGCGCGTGATTTCGGCTCGCGGGACAGTCATGGCGAAGCAGGGCAAATACGCGGACGCAATTCCGTTTTACCAACGCGCGTTGGCACTTTCTCCCGACAACCCGACGATCATGAACAATCTTGCGATGGCGCATGCGATGATGGGCGACCCTAAAAAAGCCGAACAGCTTTTGCGCCAGGCACTCGCAACGTCCGGCGCCACGCCCAAGATGCGCGAGAACCTGGCTCTCGTGCTCGGACTGCAAGGCCGCTACGATGAATCCCGCTCCGTTGCATCGAGCGTGCTCGATTCGGCAACCGCATCGTCCAATGCCAGCTATCTTAAGCAATTGGTGAAGCTCGATCCGAAAAGCGAAATGCCCGATGCCAAGAGCTTTATGGCGCAAACATCTATCGCACAGTCGGCGCCGGCCGCGGTTCCTAATAGCAGCCAATTCGCGACAAGCGTAACGCCCACAGACGACGCTCGGAGCAACTGGCAGACAGTCAGCGCGACGGCTGCCCCGCTCAGGGGCATGACCCACTAAGCATTCGCTTAACGCCGTCGGCGATCGATCGAACCAACAATCCTTAAGCGAAAAGAAAAGGCCCTGGTCCAATGCACCAGGGCCGACGCAACACATGTTCGCGCAATTCGTCTACTTCTTAAGCTGCATGTAGCTGATGGCTGCAGGCCCAAGAATGACAATAAACAGCACCGGCAGGAAGAAGACGATCATCGGCACAGTCAGTTTCGGGGGCAAAGCGGCAGCCTTCCGTTCCGCTTCCGATTGCCGGATCTCTCGGTTTTCCTTGGCCATCGTCCGAAGCGCTTGACCGACAGGCGTACCATAACGTTCTGCCTGTACCAGCGCAGTCGAAACCCCCTTCACGCCAGGAAGGCCCGTCCTCTTCGCGAGATTATCATAAGCTTGCCGCCGGTCTTGCAAATACGAAAGTTCTGCGGTCGTCAGTGCCATTTCTTCGGCAAGCTCCAACGACTGATCGGCAATCTCTTTTCCGACCTTGCCGAACGCCGCTTCGACCGACATACCCGATTGGACGCAAATCAGCAGCATATCGAGCGCATCGGGAAAGGCCTGCTTGATCGACATTTGCCGCTTTTGCACGCGGTTCGTAATGAACATGTTGGGCAGATAGAAACCCAGAAATCCCGCGCCGAGAGCAATGCCGAGATTTACGAGTGGCGGATACCCCGTATCGTAAATCACGAACACATAGAACAGCGTCAGAAAGAAAACCACGACTGGCGCCGTCACGCGAAAGAACATGAATGCGACGATGTTGGCTTGCCCGCGAAGACCGGCGCGCTTCAAGTTCTCGCGCAGCTCCTCGTTGTCAAATCTCTCGCGCAGTCGCAGCTCGTCGACGATGCGCTGCATGAAACCTTTAGGCGTCGAGCGTAGCCTGCTGGATGCCGGACGGTCCTTTACAGCCATTTCCGCCAATCGCTGCGAACGCATCTTGTTGCGCTCGATCGCCATTTCCTTCATGCGCCGGTTCATCTGATCCCGCTGAAGCATGGGCAACGCGATAGTCAGAACAGTCGCGAACACGCAGACGGTCGCAAGTATCGTCGCAACGAACTGCGGATTCATGACTGTCTCGATGAAGGCTCTCATCGGCGCACCATCAGCTAATCGGGATAAAACGAAACGACCGGCTTAAAACTTGAAGTTGATCATCTTTCTCATCACCAGGACGCCCATCATCATCCACGCCGCACCAATCCCGACCATGAATCGTCCCATGGTCGTGGTGAACAGCGGCATCATGTATCCGGGCGATGAAAGATAGACCATGAACATAACACCCGGAGGTAACGACGCGAGCACCATCGCGGATGCTTTCGCTTCGGCAGAAAGAGCTTTTACCTTCATCGCCAAGCTTTGCCGGTCACGAAGTACGCCGGAAAGATTTGCCAATGCTTCCGATAGGTTTCCGCCTGCTTGTTGCTGTATGCTAATAACGATCGAGAGAAAGCGCACTTCTGCAAGCGGCATACGCTCACACATACGCTCAAGTCCGTCGCCAATCGGCACCCCAAGCCTCTGTTGCTCGACGACACTGCGAAACTCGCCAGCCAGCGGTTCTGGGCTTTCCCGCGCAATAACCTGTATGCACTCATTAAGCGGCAGACCCGACTTAACGCCGCGCACGATGACATCAATCGCATTCGCAAGCTGCGATGAGAACTTCTGTTGTCGCCGGCTTGTGATTTTCGATAGGATCCATCTCGGAATGCCGAATGCCCCGAGAAATCCCGCGACGACGACCGCTCCGACCGGCAGGTCGAAAATGCTGTATGCAATGCCCGCGAGGATGATCCCCAGGGTGGCGCTGAGAATGTAAAAGTCCCGCGGGCTCTGCTTCAATCCCGCGCGCTCCATGCGGAGCCGCATCGTGATTTTCTTATCTTTTTTTTGTCGCTCATCCATGTCTTTCAACGTATCGGCGACGGACTTTTTGCGGCTGCTTTGAATCTCGGCTAATGCGCCGCCGCTTTTGCGGGCCCGCACGCCAACCACGCTTTCAAGCCGCTTTTCCTTTTGCCGTTCCGTAGAAATGTACGGGTAGACGAGCGCATAGATCCCGCCCGCGAAGGCAGCCGACACCATCAATGGCAATAACAAAGTCGAAAGCGCGTTACCGTCCATCGCAATTATCCCAGCGGGTTGCCGTTGTCGTCTGCGACTTCAGCCGCGGCGAGCGCACGAGCAAGACGTTCGGTCTCACCATAATATTCGGCGCGTTCCCAAAAACGAGGACGTGCAATTCCGGTCGAACGATGCCGACCGAGAAGCTTGCCATGTGCGTCTTCGCCGGTAATCTCGTAAACGATCAGATTTTGCAGCGTGATCGTCTCTTCTTCCATCCCGAGAACCTCGGTGATGTGCGTGATCTTGCGCGACCCGTCGCGCAATCGCGACGCCTGAACAATGACGTCGATAGAACCGCAAATCATTTCCCGGATAGTCTTGATGGGCAGGGCATATCCGCCCTGCATGATCATTGACTCCAGACGGCTCAATGCCTCGCGCGGACTGTTGGCATGAAGCGTGCCCATCGAGCCGTCATGGCCGGTATTCATGGCCTGCAAAAGATCGAAAGCCTCAGGCCCACGCACCTCGCCGACGATGATACGCTCTGGCCGCATGCGCAGGCAGTTCTTGATGAGATCGCGCATTCTGATCTCGCCTTCGCCTTCGAGATTCGGCGGACGCGTCTCTAGGCGGACGACGTGCGGCTGCTGCAGCTGAAGCTCCGCAGAGTCTTCGCATGTGATAATGCGTTCGTCATTATCAATCGACCCGGTAAGGCAATTGAGCAAAGTCGTCTTTCCCGACCCCGTGCCGCCCGAGATAACGACGTTGCACCTGACGCGTCCGATGATTTCCAGAATGGTTTTTGCTTCAGGCGTTATCGACCCGAATTTGACAAGCTGTTCGAGTTTCAGCCTGTCTTTCTTGAACTTTCGGATAGTCAAAGCGGGGCCGTCGATCGCCAGCGGTGGAGCGATCACATTGACGCGCGAGCCGTCAGGAAGACGCGCGTCGCAAATCGGACTCGCCTCGTCCACGCGGCGGCCAACCTGGCTGACGATACGTTGGCAAATGTTCATCAACTGTTGATTGTCGGCGAAGCGCACGCCGGTCTTTTGAACCTTTCCGCCGACCTCGATGAAAGTCGTGTTGGCGCCGTTGACCATGATATCCGCAATATCATCGCGTGCCAGCAGAGGCTCTAGCGGACCGTATCCCAGGACGTCGTTGCAAATGTCTTCGAGCAGCTCTTCCTGCTCCGCAATCGACATCACGACATTTTTTATCTGGATGATCTCGCTGACGATGTCGCGAATTTCCTCGCGCGCCGCCACGCTGTCGAGCTTGGAAAGCTGCGTTAGATCGATGGTATCGATCAGCGCGTTAAAGACCGTCGTCTTGACGTCGTAGTACTCTTCTGAGTGCTTTCGCTGCACTTCGAGCACGGGTTCGGGCCTCGGCGGCGGCGCAGCAGGTGCGGACTGCCGCTGCTGAACCGGAGACCGAACCTCTGTTGCCATAGGCGCAGCCGGCGGTTGAGCCTGAGGTTGAACCTTAGGCTGAGGTGCGGACGCTTGCGGCGCCGGCCTTTTCATTGGCATTGGGTCGTTTGACCGCCTACCGAACATGACGAGGTCCTAACGCTTAAGTTTCAGCTTTTCGAGAATAGGGGCAATCGCCGCAAACGTCGTATTTCCTTTGTCGGTTTTCGCTTCTTTGCGGCCGGTAATCTTCTGCGCGACATCGTGAAACTTCTCGACAGCCTTCGCTTTTGCGTTCAGTTCCGCGACCATCTGGCCGTTGTTCGCTGCCTGGCTGAAGGTTTCCGCGTCATAATCGATCACCGATAGAACTTTGACATCGAGCGCCTGCTCGAATTCCTTCACGGAAATTTCCTGTCGCTTCGGCAGGTTCGCCATGTTCAAGATCAGATGCGGCTTGCTGTCATTTTTTCGCGACGTGCGTAGAAGATCGATGACGTTCTTCGCATTTCTGAGATTGGCAAGATCGGGAGCGGCTGTAATCACAACCTCGTCGGCCTGCAGCAGCACGCGTTTGGACCAAGCCGACCAGCCGTGCGGAAGATCGACGACGACGAAAGGCACATTCTGCCGCGCAACGTCCAGAACAAGTTCGCAAGCCTCCGGCGATATATCGTAATCTCGGTCGATCACGACGGGAGCCGCAAAAATCGATAAGTGCTCCGAGCACTTGGTCAACAAGCGATCGAGAAGCTGGTCATCGAGCCGCTCGGGCGCCACGAGCGCGTCCGCAATGCCCTGAACCGGGTCTTGATTGAAATCGAGTCCCGTCGTCCCGAATGCGAGATCGAGATCCGCAATCGTGACGTCTGTCTTCAAGATTTCCGAGATCGTCCAAGCGACGTTATGACAAATCGTGGAAGAGCCGACACCGCCTTTTGCACCGACGAATGCAAAGACGTGTCCGACCGGATCGGTATCGGGATTATTGTAGAGCGCGGAAATACTCTCCATCAACCCCATCGGATCTATGGGAGCAACGAGGTATTCGCCGACACCGCGCTTCAACAGCTCGCGATAAAGGACGACGTCATTGTGACGCCCGATGACGATGACTTTCGTTCCGGGATCACAGCTCTCAGCGAGGTGATCAAGCTCCACAATGAGTTCGCCGCTACCAAGCCCACTATCCACGATAATGAGATTTGGCGTTGGGCTATCGATATAGTGCGCAACGGCCGCAGCGATGCCCCCCATATGCACGCTGACATGCGCCTTCGACAGCCGGCGATCCTCTGCAGCGTGCTGCACAGCATTGGCAACCGACACGCTATCGCAAAAGGCTTGGATGGATATACGCGGAATTGGACGAGCCCGCTCGCTGGGCCGCGAGTCGGGTTCGCCGTCCTGCGCCAGCTCCGGCACCTCGGGATTAAATTCCGTGGCAATGTGAGCATGCTGGGACATAACGTCTCCGAGAAATCAGTTAATAATTTTTGTGAGAGTTGTGGCTTCAGCGTCGGCCCCGAGAGGCTTGCCCTTGACGTACTTGCCGTACATGTCGTCGCGACGATTGGCATCGCGCGCCGTCATTGTACGCGGTCCCAAGAGGTCTGCAGGATTCGAAACCATGACAGCCAGATTGTGCTGGTTCGAACAACCGAAATCCGGATACGGCGTATTCTGATAGGCTCGCGCCAAATTCTCCGACCAGTCGTGTCCGCAATCGGGTGGCTCGGCGACGTAGCGCATGTATGAGATTCGCAGCGGCGCATTGCGGCTGCCTGCATGATAGGCCTCGGTGGCAATCGACGATTCCGAATAACCGCTTGCCAGCATCAATCGCCGGGCATCCTCGGCCGCGCCCATCGCAGCGCCTTCGTTCGCCGAACCAGCGGGAGCGGAAATGACGAACCGGCTGTTACCGGAATCACCCGCACGGCTGTGATCAATAAAGTCCATCAACCGGCCACGTTGCGATGGCGTCAGTCCATCTGAGCCGGAAGCGACATGAAGATTGAGAACAGCGGGCCGTTGCGAAACGAGAATGGGATGACGTTGTTCAGGATCGATCAATTGCCAGCCCGCCACCTGCGGTCCAACCCGGTCGTGCTCGCATCCAGCCATTCCGGCGGAAAGAATTGCGAGCGCAAGAATCTGGATAAATCCGAACCGCGTCTTCCGAGGTTCGCGGAGTATCGTATTTTCGATCTGCATAATGCGTCTCCGGAACCTGACTATTCGACGATAAAGCCGTAATCCCCCTTCAGACCACCGGACGGCAGCGTTTCGCTCCGGCCGTAGATCCGATTGAGGTGACCAAGAAAATCCGCTTTGAGATCGGTCGCGGGATAAAGACCGTCAGCAGGCGTTGCAAGTTGCTGACGCGCAACGGGCTGAACGAGGTACGGAGTGACGATTACGACAAGCTCCGATTCATCGTTCTGAAAGTCGCGACTGCGGAACAGCGTCCCGAGGATTGGAATGTCCTTGGCACCCGGCAATCCGTCGATGTTCTGCTGCGTTTTCGTCGATATAAGCCCGGCGAGTGCGAGCGAACCTCCTGACGGAAGCTCGACGACCGTTTTTGCCTGGCGCGTGTCAAAAAGCGGGTTGTTGGCAACATATCCCGAGATGTCGCTGACACTCGTATCGATTTTCAGACTGATGCGGCCTTCGGTTAGGACCACGGGTGTAAAGCTCAACTGCACGCCGAACTTTTTGAAGGCCACCGAGCTGACACCCGTCTGCGTATCAACGCCGGTGACATAGGGAACTTCGCCGCCTGCCAGGAATTCGGCGGGCTCGCCCGAGATGGCCGTGAGATTCGGCTCGGCGAGGGTCCGGATCAAACCATCGCGCTCAAGTGCGCGGATAGCGGACTGAATGTTGTTTCTGCTGTTGCCCCAGCCAGAAACCAACCCGCTGTTGCCGAATGAACCTGTTCCCGGTCCCGAGTTGAAGGCGCACACTTGACCGATCGCGCACGCCGCGCTCGCCGCGGTACCGACACCAAAGGTCGGAAGCGTGCCAAGGCCCTGCGCCGGCGTGATCGGAAATGAATTGGCCGTCAACAGCGTGGTCGAGAAACTCCCCGATTGCAGCATCCCGCCGAGGTTGACGCCCATCTGCTTCAACAGCGTGCGCTTCACCTCCGCGACCGTCACCTTGAGCATCACCTGCTCTTCCGCTTCAACGGTCAGCAAGTTGATGACGGATTGATTCTGATCCTTCGCAGAGGCGTTTTGCGCTGTCGCACCCGTGCCGCTGACATTGACGTTGGACGCCCACGTCGCAATCATTTGCGTCATGAACTGCCCCGCAATTTGACCGGCGCGAACGGAATCGGCCGGGCTTTTGACGTGACCGGTCAGAATCACCGTCTGATTGAGGGTCTCGACCTTGATGTCCGAACCAGGAATGACCCGATGAAGAAGAGACTCAAGACCATCGCCTTCCTGGTCCACGCTGACTTCAACCAGCGCAAGTTGCTCGCCCGAGGTCGAGAAGAAAAACGCGTTGGACTGACCCGGCGCTTTGCCGAGCAGAAAAACACGATTGGAGCTAAGCACGACGGCATCGACAACCGCCGGGTTGGACGCCATCACATCGCGAACGCCGTCCGGGAATTCAATCAAGACAGACTTTCCGAGCCCAATCTTGATGCTCCTGTGGATCGGATGCCCATGGGTCTCGGGAATACGCACGATCGATTGCGTATTCTTCGCCATCTCCGGATCGCCATCGCCCGGCGCAAAATGCCCATTCATGCGCGGACCGGCCGACGCTCCGGCAGTCGTCATGAGCATAACGGGCATTAGGATCAGCAGTGCACGCATGGCGGCACGCCATGGAAGTTTGAATTTGAAGTGCATGAGGTTCCCGCTTGATGACGACCACTGACTGGACTGACTCAGTTCACGCCATACACACGCGACTTTGCGCCGTAACGCACCACACGCACCGAATTACTTTGAGGCTTATTCAGATTAAGACCGCCCGCGCCTTCGGGATCGGAACTCAAATCCGCGACACTGCGCAGCGATAGCGTGATCTCGCCCATCGAATTGGCGCGCGCCATCATCTCAGCTTGACGCGGCGTCAGTTCCAACGTTGCCGTCGAAGCCGCCGTGTCGGCCGTTTTCTTTCCTTCTTTCGTCTCGATCTGCTGGCCAATGGCCAGCACACGGACATTTCGGAAGAGCGTATCGGCGACGGTGTCGTCCTGTCCGCTACGATCGCGAAGATGCCGGATGAGAATCACATCCACATGATCGTTGGGAAGGATCAGACTGCCGGCGGCGGTCTCCGCCCTGATTTTCGTCGAGATCGCGCGCATGCCTTGGGGCAGGATCGCTGCCAGCACGCCGCCTTGCCCCGCTTTGATCAATTTCTGAGCCGTAATTGGCTCGCCTGCGAGAACGGCCGTGCGGGCAATCGAGCCCGAAAGCTCATGCATCTTCGCGCTACCGCCATTTTTCTTGGTGATGTAATCGCGCGATATCGCCTTCTTCGGCCACGACACCCAGCGGAAGTTGCCTTGGTTGACGATTTGGCCGACGGCCAGGTTTGAACCCGCAACCAAGACCTCGACGCTATCGACCTGCTTTTCGACCGTGATCGGCGGCGACGGCGTGATGAACGAACTCGCGACGTAGTACGCGAGCCCCGCCGCAGCCAGAGCTACGGAGAAACCAACGACTTGTGCCCGCTTCATTCGCCCGAAGTCCTTTCCGCTTAGGTTCGGAAATCCTGGAGGCGATACTGGCCGACAAACGTCAATGCGAGGTTAACCGGCGGTTCAGATCGATGCAGCGACGCAGGGGTGTTGCAGAAACGACCTAGGCGCCAACGCGCCTTCTGAAATCAGAGAAAAGGGCTCTGTCGTCAAACCATTATGGCGCGGAAAAGCTCGGTCGCAGGAAAGACCATGAGCCCACCGGCGGCTATCGCGATACCATAGGGGACGGGCCCGCCAGACCTATGAAGTCTTTGCGCCCACTCGGGAAGCGGAAACATATCGGCGGGAACCATCCTGCGATAGCTGAGAATCGCAAAACACAAGACGCCACCATAAATCGTCACAAAGGCAATAAACGGAAGTATCTGCTCTGCCCCCATCCAGAGAGCCCCGACAGCCATCAGTTTCGCATCGCCGCCACCGAGCAGGTTCAACGAGAAAAGCGTGAATGTAAGCGCCAGCACACCGAAACCGCAGGCGAGATGTATGCCAAACGTTTCCAACGGCATGCGTGTGAGAACAGCGGAAAGCAAAAAGCCAACGATCAACGCCAGCGAAATTTGGTTTGGGATCCGCATCGTGAAGAGGTCGTTGGCGGCAGCAAATGCCATCGCGACCGGGAATATCATGAGAGAAACGAACGCCAGAGCCATCATCGCTTCGCAACCACAGTAAAGGATTACTATCAGCACATAAATGCACGGGGCCGGTAAAAACGTGCCTAACGGCTCAGACTTGTAAGCAGCTTATTGATCAGGCTGCAGACTTGAAGCGACCGAGGATAGGCTGCCGTTTAACGAGTTCTTGATTCCAGCCAGAGCCCCGACTATCGCAATACTGACTATCCCGGCGATCAACGCATATTCGATTGCAGTTGATCCACATTCGTCCGCGACGAATGCCGACAATCCGAAGCGGAACATGCTGGTGGCCCCCGAAGAAATGTTGATTCATAAGTTGTCGAAACAAAAGGCGTGCTCGCAACATTTCGAGCACGCCTATCGTCATGCAATAAGCAAGTATTGACTCTGCTCAAATGCCTTACTGAGCGGCGTCCGGATTTGCCAGATCGCTGTTGATCGTGCTGAACGTGTCGTTCAGGCCGGTCTTGAGCTTGCCCAAGCCGACGATGATGCCGACGCCGACGATAGCGGCGATGAGGCCGTATTCGATGGCCGTTGCGCCGGACTCATCGTTCATGAAACGCGAAAACATGGTCATTGGTGTCTCCCAATCTACTCTTTTACTCTACCGATCCTTGTCCCTCGGGGGAGAATGTCCTCACCGCTGAACGAGCCAGCACAGTAGATTGGAAAAATTAAAGCCAGGTAAAATGATGTTATTGCGCAGAAACAGCTTGATAACGAAATATTACGGCATCATCCACTTCGGAAAACGAAGCAACAACCAATCGATATTTCTCAATAATACTTAGAATGAACTACGGAGTGCAAAAATAACAAAAGTATAATCCAGTTAATTAAAGGTTTTCTCAAGTATTATAAACAAGATAATGGGTCGAGGACTTATTGGCTGTTGGGTACGCTTTGACTCAAAGGCTGAACAACTTTGGTTATCTCCAACCGGAAGCTAATTACGAGCGCGACTGCTCAATTAATCCGCCAGCTGACTAATGGTCTAAAATCGTGGCGGCTCGCCGAAGGAGAGATACCAGGAGCATCCTAAGACAGCTATTGGCAGTTCCTTTACCAATTCATGAGGTAATGCCTCAATCGGACATTCGGGGATCGCGATATGCGCAGAAGATCAGCGGCAGCAGGACATGGCTTCCCATGTGCGGCATTGCTCTTCGCTTTTGCAGCGCTTCCCTTGACACCCGCCGCGGCGTCCGACCTCATCGTTCGTTATGACCAATCGCAGCTCCTGCGTCTTCCAAGAGCGGCGTCTGAGGTCATCGTCGGCAACCCTTCTATCGCCGACGTAACCCTTCAGGATGGCAATTTGCTCATCGTCACCGGCAAGACGTTCGGAATTACCAACGTCATTGCCTTGGACGCTGCTCATAATGTGATCCAGGACCAACGCGTCATGGTCGAGCGCGATGACCGCAAGATCGTCAACCTTCACAAGGGAACGACGCGCTTTACGTATGCATGCACACCGAATTGCGAGCCGACCCTGACCATCGGCGATGACAAGGATTTCTTCACTGCCGTCCAGTCGGCCAATTCAGCAAAGACAAAATTCTCTGAGGGATCTTCCGATTCCAACAGCAATAACAGTCAGCAATAAGCTTTTGGCGCGCCGGGCACCTTTCACGATTACGAAACCATCAATACCGAAAAACCTTTCGATAAATGCCACCTTAATCCGCTTGGCTCTATTGAGAGACGTTCTATCCAAAGAGCGGTCGCGAGCTGGTTTATGCGTATCAACAGCGTCCTTAAAACGCTTCGTCCCGGTTGGGGACGGAGCCGCCTCACACAGCGTTTGAAAATCGATGAAGCCGGATCGACCGCCGTCGAGTTCGCCATCGTAGCAACGCCGTTCCTGATGTTCATCTTCGGCCTCGTCGGTTGCGCCTTTTATTTCTTCACCGTTAGTTCCGTCGAGAAAGGAATGGATCAGACAAGCCGGCTGATCCGGACCGGCGAAGCGGTCACCGACAAAATGACCGTAGATCAGTTCAAACAGGATATTTGCAATGCCGCCGGCAATTGGATCGACTGCAAAAAGCTGCAGATCTTCGTCGACTCGTATTCTGACGGCTGGGCAGGATTGAACAGCGCCAAGCCGCAGCCCTGCGTCGAGGACGGCGCGATTGTCAAAAACCCGGCACCGGGCAACGATCTCATCGCTATTTATTCTGGCGCAGCAAGCGACGTGGTCGTCGTGACCGCCTGCTACAAGTGGGATTTCACATCCAAGCTTCCATTCCTCAGGCTCGGCAACATGTCCGACGGGTCAATGATGCTGCAAACTGCGACCGCGTTCCGCAGCGAACCCTACCCTGGAAGCTAACCCGCCGATCGGCTAACGGACCCATCCCCATGTCATCCATTTCAAAGTTGATCGCAATGACGCGGCTCCGAAAATTCGCCTCGGATCGTTCCGGCGTAGCCGCGGTCGAGTTCGCTTACCTTGCCCCGTTATTGATGCTGATGACCTTCGGGACGTTCGAAGTGTCCCGCGCGTTACTGGTCAATAAGCGCTTTCAGCGCGCAACGGCTATGGTCGGAGACCTCGTCGCACGCGAGAAGCAGATCGGCTCCAGCCCTACGGACGCCTCAAACGCGCTGACAGGTGTGATGGTTTCCGCAGAGCACGTAATGGAACCGTATAGCTCCGCACCGCTCCAACTCGCGATCACGCAGCTCAGAGCCTCAAGTTCCGACGCGACGAAGACCAAAGTCGAATGGGCATGGTCCTATCATAATATGGCGATATCGAATTGCGGCGACGACAAGTCGATGCCGGACAAGAACATGGTCAGCAAAGGCGACGCCGCCATCGTGGTAGAAGCCAAATATTCTTATAAGCCGCTTCTGACAAACATCATTCCGGGTTTGATCGGCGATATGACCTGGTCCGATACGATGACATTCGCGCCCCGCTATGGATCGGTATTTTACGGTCAGGCGACTCAGAACTTGAAATGCCCGCCTGGCAGCGGTTGAACGAAACCGACTCGCGGCAACCGATAAAATTTGATCGTTTCGACCGCGCGAGATTCGCTTTTCACTTTTTGTCCGTTCGCGGAGGAACACACGCCGATGTTCCTTGTTTGTGCACGGACGAACGGCCCACCAAGACGAACGATGATAAAATATTTTTGCGCGAGCGAACCTCTGCCTTTGTAGCGGTCGACTTTTTTGGGCTCCGACTGCGCTTGTCTTGTGCCGTTCCTTGGATAAGCTCGCGGTGGGTGCAGTCAAACGCGTACGGGACCTGAAAACAATGGGCCGGAGATCCGTTCATTCGCCGGAAGAGCTTCGTCAACTCATTCTCGATGCTTCCCGCACAATCGTCGAACGCAATGGTATTGCGGGACTCTCCGCTCGTGAGATCGCCCGGATGATCGGCTACTCGCCGGGAACCCTGTATAATATCTTCGAAAATCTCGACGACGTCTTGCTGACCCTTCAGGTCCAATTGCTTGGCCGCACGGTCGATCACCTGAAGCAGGTACCGCTGACGTCAGATGGTGAAAAGAACATCGACGCCCTCACCCACGCGTACATTGACTTCGCGCTGGCCAATCGGCGCATGTGGAATCTGCTTTTCGCGCATAGCGTTCCCAACTCCAGCACTGTCCCCGCTCTGTTTCACGAGCATCTGAACAGCCTGACCGAGGTGGTGCGGAAAGCTTTAGGCCCCGTGGTCCCGACCGCGTCCCTTCAAGAACTCGATACGACTGCGCGAGCGCTCTTTGCCGGAGTCCATGGCATCGCTTCGATAGCCGCGAGCGAAAAGGGAGCGCATTTGACACCCGAAACCGCCGAGACTTTTGCAAAAGAGCTAACTTCGAATTTCGTTAGGGGCTTGCGTTGCCGGGAGTCGCATTAGCAGCCGCGGGCGTATTTGAGGGAACTTCGGGAGCGCCGGAAAGACCTTCGTTGACCGGATTGACGGCGTCGGACGCCGATGGGATTGAGACCGCCCGATCTTGTGCCTTTTCTCCCGACCCGATCGAACCCGTCATGACAGCGGGCGAAGTCTTATGGTACCGGCTCGCAAAATAAGGCGCGTCCACGAGCCCGAACCATTTATCTGTCGGGACGAGTCGGCGCTCCAGTCCGCTCCAAAGATTTTTCGACTCCAGACCTTCCACAAAGGTGCGCGTAGACGGTGAAATGACGATTGCCGCCAGCGTCGCTACCGCCATACTCACCGACGCGTAGAAATGGCGTCGATCGAAAAGCTTCAAAGCCGTGCCAAATGATGATTTCAGACGCGTGTCCATGACGTCGACGGAATAGATTTCGTCGAGGGTCAAGTGCGTCAGATACCCAACGAACATAAACACCGCCGCAAGCCAGGCAACGCCCGCCGGCTTTCCAAGCAGATGTTGAAATACGATTGCAGTCGCGACTGAAGAAAAGACAGCGGCAAGAATCGAATGCCAGATGCCCCGATGCACCGAGATGCGGTGAAATATGGAGTGAAGCCCGTAACGGACCGTGAGCAATGTTCCGAGCCACAATATCCAAAGCTCGGCTATGGAAAGTTCCGTCGCCGCGTTGAAAAGTACGGCAAAAGAAAAGAAGATCGCAAGCCCCGCAAACATCGCGCGGCTCGGCCGCGAGTCCTTGAGATCAATGTCGGGTAGCACGGAGCCGAGCACGCCAGCCATTGTCACCGCAACGAGATTTTGCGGAGCAACGACATCGGCCGCAAGCGTCAATGTCGCTAACGCACCGGATACGATCGTCCCCACTGCAATATGCGTCGTAAAATTGGCCATGGCTTCCCCCGAATCATTCGGCCATGCAGGCAATCGCCAATCGTCGGCCTCCAATTGCAGCATCAGATTCGGCCCCCGGCGGCGAGGCAGTTTTGACCGCCAAATGTGGATAAGCCCCTTGATGGAGCACACATTCGCGTGCTCAGGCGAGAGTGGCGCCGATCGACCGAATGTGGCACCTAAGCCGCCGATACGGCAGACGTACACTCTAGAATCCGCGATAGGATAAATCTTGGACGAGGCAAGACTAGCCCGCATTGCAGCGGCAAATATCGCGGTTGCTCTCGCGGTCGTGGCCATCAAGTACATGGCATATGTACTTTCGGGATCGGTCGCTCTCTTCTCCGATGCTCTCGAAAGCATCGTCAATGTCATGACGGCAGCCGCCGCATTTGCCGCAATACGTCTGAGTGCAAAGCCTGCCGACTCCGACCATCCGTTCGGCCATCACAAAGCGGAATTCCTCGCCGCGATGTTCGAAGGCGCAATGATCGCCGTCGCAGCAGTCCTCATTCTCCTCAAAGCCCGAACGGCTTTGATTCAAGGCGTGCGACTCGAACATTCCGCTACGGGCATTGCCCTTAACATCCTTGCATCGGTACTCAACGCAGCTTGGGCGTGGCTATTGATCCAGCGCGGGAAACTTTGGCGATCTCCGGCCCTCGTCGCTGACGGACAGCATCTCGTCACCGATGTCATAACGTCGGCAGGGGTCGTTATCGGCGTTGCCCTGGCGATGCTGAGCGGCTGGCACATTCTCGATCCGTTGATCGCGGCAGCGGTCGCGCTCAACATCTTATGGATGGGCTATCAGATCGCCGTGCAATCGATGTCACGCCTGCTGGATCAGGCGGCCAGCCCCGAAATCGAGCAGCGCATCCGGGAAGTCATAGAGGCAAACGGTGGCGGCGCGCTCGAAGCTCACGACATCAGAACCCGGCAGGCTGGACGCGCACTCTTCATCGAATTTCACCTGGTCGTCCCGGGTTCGATGTCGGTCGATGCCGCGCACGTAATTTGCGATCGTCTTGAGCTTGCCATCGAAAAAGCGATCGATGGGTCGGAAGTCGTCATTCACGTCGAACCCGAACACAAGGCGAAACCCGAGGAATCGGGCGCCGTTCCGCTCTGAGCAGGCTTTCCTAAGCGGGAAGGATCACGCCTTGCCGCTGCTCTCCGAACCGGGCTCGGATTTGTTTCGGAAAATGATCTCGTCGTGCCCGCTCTGGTCACTATAGACGGCGAGAGCCATGAGGGCCGCGCCGATCGCCGTCGCGAAGAAAATACCGAACAGCGCCCCGGCTGTGGCCTCAGCGCTAATGCCTGAGAAAACGCCTAGCCCCCACATGACGCAACAAGCTGCGATGAAAAAGCCAAGACATGCCAATGAGAAACTCATGATCCAGCGCATGGACAACGTCCTTCGGCAAAGCGTAAAGGTGTATGAAATATACATCTTTACGGACAAAGCTCAACCTGCAAGCTTTTTACGTCCCTGCGGCTTAAGCGCCGGGCACTTGATAGATTATGTCTATGGAACTTATTAATCGGCCCGGGTTATGCGCTCGGCCCACAGGTCGTATTCGCCTGCCTCGATGACTTTCACGCGGATAATATCGCCCGCTTTGGCGTCGCGCTCGCCGTTCAGGAAGACGTTCCCATCGATCTCCGGCGCGTCCCATTTGGAGCGGGCAATCGCGCCGTCCTCGTCAACTTCATCGACAAGAACATCGATCACAGACCCGACCTTACCTTCGAGCTGTGCGCTGCTGACCTCCTTTTGCGCGGCCATGAAGCGGTGCCAGCGTTCTTCTTTCACCTCGTCGGGAACGGCGTTGTCGAGCGCGTTGGCTTTGGCGCCATCGACTGGCTCGTACTTGAAACAACCGGCGCGATTGATTCCCGCTTCCTTCAACCAGTCGAGTAAGAACTGAAAATCGTCTTCCGTCTCGCCCGGGAAGCCCACGATGAACGTCGAGCGAATGGCAAGATCCGGACAAACCTCGCGCCACCTTCGTATCCGCTCCGCCGTTTTCTCCTGCGCAGCAGGTCTCCGCATCGCCTTCAGAACAGCCGGAGACGCATGCTGAAACGGAATATCGAGGTAGGGTAGAATTTTACCCTCCGCCATCAGCGGAATCACGTCATCGACATGCGGATACGGATAGACGTAATGCATACGAACCCACACGCCGAGTTCTCCCAGCGCGCGTGACAAATCCAGAAACCGCGCCTTCAGCGGTGCGCCTCTCCATGGGCTTTCGGCGTATTTGAGATCGAGACCGTAGGCACTCGTATCCTGGCTGATGACCAGAAGCTCCTTCACACCCGCGTTGACGAGCCGCTCCGCCTCGCTCATCACATGGTTCGATGGCCGGCTCGCGAGATCGCCGCGCAACGAGGGAATGATGCAGAATGAGCATCTGTTGTTGCAGCCCTCGGAAATCTTCAGATACGCATAGTGGCGAGGCGTCAGATGCAGCCCTTCCGGTGGCACCAGATCGAGAAACGGATCGTGCAGCGGCGGCGCGGCGTCGTGCACCGCCCCAACCACTTGCTCGTATTGATGCGGTCCGGTTACTGCGAGAACGCCCGGATGCGCATCTCGAATGCGCGACTCCTCAACGCCGAAGCAACCGGTGACAATGACCCGCCCATTGGCGTTCATCGCCTCGCCGATCGCATCGAGGCTTTCCTGCTTTGCGGAATCGAGAAAACCGCACGTATTGACGACGACGACATCCGCGCCTGCATATTCACGCGCAATCTCGTAGCCTTCTGATCGAAGCTTGGTAATGATCCGTTCACTGTCGACCAACGCCTTCGGACAGCCGAGCGATACGAAGCCGACCTTCGGCGCCGGAACGCCCGCAGCATCCGTGCCATGCGCCAAGCGGCGCACTTTCGCGCTTGCCTTCGCCGTTGCTTTGACAGAGGGTTTCGTCATTTCGCGCTTCTAGCCTTGCGGCATGGGAAGCGCAATCGCGACAGAATAGCAGCCGATGAAGGCCCTTTCCGTGAACGAAATCCGACCTCATACCGCTGAATCGCGTGCTGAAACAATCGTAACCGAGCCGCGGGCCGCCGCCCGGTCCTGGCTCAAGGCCGGTCGCCCGGTCGCCATAGCAACGGTGATCAATACCTGGGGCTCGGCCCCCGTCCGTCCCGGCGGGCAAATGGCCATCGCCGACGTCGAAGAATTTCAAGGCTCGGTGTCCGGCGGTTGCGTCGAAGCCGACGTCATCGCGGCAGCGCTCGACGTCATTGAAAGCGGCAAGCCCGAAACACTGAGCTTCGGCATATCGGACGAGACCGCTTGGCGCTCCGGCCTGGCCTGCGGCGGAAAAATCCGTGTTCATGTCGTTCGTCTCGATCCCAAGGTAGACCTTGCTTATCTCGATAGGCTGGATGCCGCCGCTACGGAGCGCGAAGCGATTGTCGTCAAGACACGTCTTTCGGACGGCCAAAGACAAATCGTGTCCGGAAGCAACGCAACCGATCCCGAAATAAAAGAAGCCTTGCGGCGGGGACGGAGCGCCGTTGATGCCAGCGGTGAAACGTTTCTCTATGCGCTAACCCCTCCGCCACGGATTATCATCGTCGGCGCCACGCATATCGCCCAGCACCTCGCAACGATGGCGACGGCCGCGGGATATGATGTCAAGGTCCTTGACCCGAGAAGCGCCTTCGCAAGCCCGGCCCGCTTCGATCCATCCCAGCTCGTCGCCGGCTGGCCGGAAGACGGTTTCGCCAAATTCGCCGCCGATCCCTTTTCGGCCATAGTGACGTTGACGCACGTCGACCAAATCGACGACGAAGCCCTGACCATCGCACTTAAATCGCCCTGCCGTTACATCGGCTCTCTCGGCTCGCGGAAAACGCACGCCAAACGTGTCGCGCGACTCAAAGAGGCCGGATTCTCTGACGCCGACATCGAGCGCATTCATGCGCCAGTCGGCTTGAACATCGCCGCCGAAACACCGGGCGAGATCGCGACCTCCATCCTCGCCCAGATCATCGCGGCCTTTCGCAAGGAACCGGCAGAGTGAATATTGCGGCGATCATTCTCGCCGCCGGAAAGTCGTCGCGCTTCGAGATCGGCCATAAGCTTCTCGCAAAACTGAACGGCGTGACGCTCATCCGCCACGTCGCAGCGGTTCTGGATCATTCTCGCCTGAGCGAGATCATTCTGGTGACGGGGACAAACTCAAAAGACGTCATCGCCGCTGCGGGCGCGGGCCGATGGCGCAGCATCGAAAATCCCAACCCCGGCGACGGCCTGGCCTCATCTCTGCGCCTTGGAATACAAAATATCGACGCGGCAGCGGATGGCGTATTGATTGCCCTCGCCGACATGCCAGGCATCTCAACCGGCTTGATCGCTACATTGCTTGACGCTTTCGACGAAAGCCGCGGACGATCGATCGTGTTTCCTGTCGGAACGGGCGGTCAGCGTGGTCATCCCGTCATCTGGCCGAAATCATGCTTTTGCGACCTCTCCAAACTATCTGGCGATACAGGAGGCAAAGCGCTCATTGAAAAGCAGAAGGATCTTTGGCGACCGGTTCCCTACGAAGAGTCTGGCGCTTTTGCTGACATCGACACGTGCCATGACCTCGCAGTCTTCCCGCGTACGCCGAAGGTCTAGCTGATCCGCCTCAGATGATTATCAAAGGCGATATCCTGCAACGCATGCTCTGAGATGATGCTCGCATGTGCCGTTTCGTACCGGATCACGCCGAAGCCCGACGATGCCGCGAAATCGTGATCGCCTTCCGATGAAAGACCGCACACGTCCTTAAGATCGCTTTTGCCGACGACGCCACCGCTCTCCGAATCAACGTAGAGCACTTGACCCGCTTTCGGTGCACTCGCCGCGATGTAGCGCCCGTCCCTGCTGACGGCCATCGCGCCGATATATCCTCGCAAGTCTTTTCCGCTTCCCGGCGCATCGATTAACTTCAGTTCGCGGTCCAATCCCGCGCTTCCGACGATTTGCGGCGTCTCGCTCGGACTGCCCTCCCATTGGCCGCCGAACCAAATAAGTCCCGCTTTGTCTTGTGTGACGTGACGGACTGAAAGTGACCTCAGGCCGCCTTTCATGTCGTGCTTGGCAACCAGCTTCCCGCTTTCCGCATCGACGAAAACGAGCGATGGCTGCATCGTGTCGAGGTTGAGCTTGGCGCGCCATGCATCCGGAACCGTGTCGATGCCGCCATTTCCAATCGCAATTGTCCTGCCATCCGCAAGAAGCATGATCTGGTGCGGATCGATGCCGTAGCTCGGATGCTCGCCGATTTTCTTGTAATCACGGGCAACATCGTAAATGCCAATCACGCCGCGCTCACCCGCGATGTCGTTCTCGGACGCATAGAGAAGCCGGCCATCGCGCGAGAATTCACCGTGACCGTAATAATGACGTCCGTCGCCTGGCGTGAAAATATGCGGAGCTGTCGTCTTGCCGATGTCGAACGCGACACCGAATGCCCCCGGTCGGCGGGCGAAGACAGCGGCACGCCCGGAAGCGCGATGATAGGCAATATCGTGCCCCCGCCCTGACAACGGAATGTCCCGGACGATCGACCCGTTTGCGCGCAGCAAAAGAACACAAAAATCGCCGCCGCTCCGGCGCGCCGTCGCGACATAGGCAACGTCGTTATCCGCAGCCGATCCAAACGCCGTCCTCATCGGCGCCGTGCCGACGAAAGCCAGTGTCCCAAGCAGCAACGATCTGCGATCAATCGCCATCGAGTTCATTGAACCCCACAGTCAAACCAGCGGCCACGGAAAGTCTGTTCGCCACGATGTTGCGTAGCCCATTCATTCTATCGAACACTTCGCGCGTCGTTGGCGTATCCGCGCGTTGCGCATGTGACGCCCGGCCGCCTGCACCGTCAATTGACTCGATCGCGCGCCATGTGCCCTGCGCCCAACCCTTCATCCAGCTCAGATCCGGCTTCAAATAAGATTCGAGTTGCAGCGTGTTGTAGAGTTCATGCAGCGACGCAACGCTCGTCGCATAAAACTGCTTTTGCAGACCGGACTTTTCGTAAGGAGGCGTTAGTCTGATTTTCGGATCGACCTGCGGTTTTAATTGAAGATCGCCGGTAAGCGAAAATCCAACGAGCAACGCCTTCACCACCTCGACCGCAGACTCGCTCGCAGACTTGTACGTATCGTTGTCGGGCCCCGGATGCAGCATCTTGTCTTTCCATCCGCCGGGCTTTTCCCAGCCGTCCGCAACCTCCGTCGTCAACCGCACGATATTGTTGGCGATCGCTTGCCCGAGCAGGCAACGAAAACGCGCAGGCTCGCTGGGCCCCAGCGGAACGGTCTTATCTTGAATAAGAACCTCAAGCGCAGGCAATCCCTGGATCGCCGCGCTTTGTTTCGCAAGCATTCCGGGCTCGGTGATCTTTTCATCTTTGTTCAGCAGCGTGAGACGCAACTGCCGCGCAACGAATCCACGCGGGTCAGGCCAGAACGAAAGTTGCTCGCGCCGTCCCTTTTCGAGCATCGGACCGAAGCGCAAGAAATCGACCCCGGCATAGGCCATGACCACATTGGCAAACGTCTTCTCAAGTTGCTTCTGTGCGTCCGGCGATCCGGTCTTGCAGACGTTTTCGACCGCCCCCGGTAACGGCGCCGCAGCCGCTTTCAGAGCGTCGATATGCGGAATGATGTACGTCTCAATGGCCGACTGCGCCATAGCGAGATGCGTCGGCGGAGCCGGTGGGTCATCCGCCATCGCAGCCGTCGCCGACAGAAGAAAGGAAAAGAGTGCTGCTACCGTTTTCTTCACAATCATAACCCATTCACGTAATCGACCAGCCGCTGCTTATCTTCGGGCTTCAGCGCATCGAAGCGCTCGCGACTACGCGCGCCCTCTCCGCCATGCTTCTGAACGGCCTCCGCAACGGTCGCAGCTGAGCCGTCGTGAAGAAGCCGGCGCTCGACGTTGCGGACGTGCCCCTCGATCAGGGGCGCCGTTCGCCATTCCGACGACTTGACGCCCGGTTCCCCGACGCCATCATCCAGCTGAGGTCCCATATCGTGCAGCAGAAGATCGGTAAATGCCGGAATAGACCCGCCGTCGCGCGTCGCAAGCGTCGGCACGTGGCAAGTTGCGCAGCCCGTTGAAACAAAAAGTGCCGCCGCATCCGGATCGGGCGTTTCCGGCCGCGCCCGCAGAATCCCGAGATAACTCGCAACAACCCTGAGAATATCTCCGGAAATCTCGCGGCCTTTGAACAACACGCTTTCCCCGTTCGGTGCGGCAAGACACGCCGTTTCGAGCGCCGTGCAATCGCCATACGGTCGCGCTTGCTTTGGGCTCGACAGCCCGATGTCAAACGCAAACGCATGCGCAACTTGATCTTCGAGCGTCACCTGCGCGGCTTTCCAGCCGTAACGGCCGATCCCCACCGGAGTCCGGTTGGCGCGGCCTTTGACGCCATCGCCGTCTTTATCGTCGGGATCGACGCGCTTCAGAATTTCTTCGTCTGGCACAGCGTCAAATGCGGCGCGTCCAAAGAGCGACGGCGCTTGCCGGACACCCGATTTGACACCTTCGGCCAACGGCCGGTCGTTCAGCTTCAAATCAAGTTTCGGCAGGAAATGCGCTGTACCTTCCGGCATCAGCCCTGGAACGGCGTTCGTCTGGAGTTCGAGCCCATAAAACGGATCGGTCTTGCCGTCGGCATAACCGAAGCGGACGACGGCACCCGACAAATCCTGCGCGCCGTCTTCACGCGTGACGACATGCGAACCCTCGCCGCGGCCGTGACACCCAGCGCAAGAGCGCGATACGAACAGCGGCCCTAACCCGTCAGAAGCATCTGTGGAGGCAGGAGCCGGAATCCAGTTGCGATCGAACAGCGCCTTTCCCATCGCGGCATCGAGCGGATCGGCCCGAAGCGCACCAAGCGAAATGAACGCAAATATGAGAGCAATCGGCACACCCCCCAGCCAGCGCCCGGCTGAGACCGTCATACGACCTCGATGTAGCCCATCATACCGGCTTCCTGATGATCGATGATGTGGCAGTGGAACATCCACTTTCCCGGCGCGCCCCCAACGACACCGGCCTGAATGCGTTCATTGGGACGCAGCAAAACGGTATCCGCCCGATGCGGCGGAACGTGAGGCATACTGGAGCTCAGTATCTCCAAAGTGTGCCCGTGGATATGGATCGGATGCGAATTCGGAGTCGTATTCTGCAAATCGAAAATGTAGCTCCTCCCCGATTTCAGCACAGCAAGCGGAGGACCGAGGTCTTTGTGAGTCATACCCGGCCAGGCTTGCTTATTGATCGCCCAGAATGTGCGCTTGGCCAAACATAACGAACCGATATGGATACCGGACGCGTTTTTGTCGAACTCGGCAATGGCGGCTCCCGTCGCAGTTGCCGAAAAGATAAACGGGATGTGCTGGGCCTTTGCCACATCGACTTTTGGAAATGGCATCACCTTCAATGGGGTTGCCACGAACGCATCCGTTCGCTTCGGCGGCCCTTCCGAAACGAATTCCGCAAGGACCACCGGCTCTTTCGCGAAGTAGTCGACGAAACGAATAGTCTTGCCCGGGGGCGCGGTACGCAAAAGAAAATCGACACGCATCGCTGGGCCTAAACGCCACGACGGCAACAACAGAGGTTCGAGGCCGTTGCCGTCGATTGCAATAATCGCCGACTCGGCATCCTCAAAACCTACCTCGGAAATCCGGGTCGCATCGACGTTATAGAAACGAATGCGGACGTTGGCCGAGGACGGAACCTTGAAAACGGCCTTGCTCTCGCCGTTGACCGATCGGATGGTACCCGGAGTTCCCGCCTTGGCCGCACCCTCGTCCGTCGTGAACGGCAGGAACTTCCCGTCGGGGGACACGCGCCAGTCCTTCATCATCAGAACATATTCGGCATCCGGCGGCTCGACTTCATCGCCTTCGATGATGATCGCGCCGATCAGCCCGCGCCCGAAATGTTCCGACGTATTGCAATGCGTGTGAAAGAAAAAGCTGCCGGTATCCGGCGGCACAAACGAGTAGGAACCTTGGCTGCCCGGCTCGACCGGTTGTTGCGTCATAAACGGAACGCCGTCCTGATCATTCGGAATGCGCAACCCATGCCAATGTATGGAAGCGTATTCTCCGGCGCGCGGTAGATCGTTCTTGAAAACGGTATCGAGACGCTCACCGAGTTTCACGCGAACGATCGGGTAAAGCGAACCTTCCTGAAACGTCCAGAGCGGTAACGTATGCCCGTTGAAGCACGGAAGCGCCGCCGGACGCTCCGCCAAATCGAGAAAAAGATTCTTCGTGTCGTGCGCAATGGGCGTCGCAATGATTTCGCGCGCCGCAACCTTCTGTCCGCCGAAAGCAAACGACGCCGCGGCACTCCCTGAGAATGCTGCGGCGCCTACCAAAAGTTCTCGACGTGTCACCATGCGGCTCTTCCACCACCCGTCATCGACTAAAACTGGCGCCGGTGTGAGAGCAACGCTTCGATCACTTGCCCTTGGTCGCGACCTGATCCGGATGATCGAGGCTGTCCGAGCCTTCGATCTTGACCTTGAGACCCAGCGCTGCGACCACGGCCTCGACCGCACGTGCCTGCGCCACCAGCGCATCGACAGCATCGAGAATCAGCTTGTTGCCCGCGTCGTTTCCGGCGGCCAGCATCTGATTATAGCCCATTTCGCCAGAGTCGGCCTTGACCTTAATCAGATTGATCTTTGCCTTGGCGTTTGCCATCGCCTCGTCGACGCGCTTCGCGGCATCCGGAGCCTTGGCGCGCGCCAGATCGGCAATGCTCGCACCCGACGTCGCGGTCGTGCCGTCGTACTTGCCGTTCCAGATCTCGATCATGCCCACTTCATCATAGAAGTGGCTGTTCTGCGTATTATTCGAGAAGCAGTCGTGTGCTTCCTCCGGATCATGCAACAGCACGCCCAGCTTCATGCGCTCACCGGCCAGCTCACCGTAGGACAGCGAGCCGATGCCGGTCAGGATCGTTGAAAGCTGCTGATTGTCGTCTTGCTTGGCAAGAGCCTGCCGCGCCGCGCCGTCCGGTTTCCAATCTCCTACCATCTCCTGGAGATCATCGACGAGCAACGAACTTGCAGCCTTCAGATAATCGCGGCGGCGATCGCAGTTTGCGTGCGTACAATTTTTGAGATCGTAGTCGCTTGCCGGACGTTCACCTGCACCTGGATTCGTGCCGTGAAGATTTTGGCCCCACAGCAAGAACTCGATGGCGTGATACCCCGTGCCGACATTGGCTTCGACATCGAGCGCACTGTTGAGTTGAGAGATGACCTTCTTGTCGATCTTGCTCGCATCCAGAACCTTCGGCCCAAGGCGGATCTTCTTGTTGGCGATGATGTTCGCCGTGTAGAGCGGGTTCTCCGGCTTTGAGTCGCCATAGCTCGCCTTGTCGACGTAATCGATCAAGCCTTCATCGAGCGGCCACGAATTGACGTTCCCTTCCCAATCATCGACAATCTTATTGCCGAAGCGGAACCCTTCCGTTTGCATGTAAGGAACGCGCGCCGCCTTCCACGCATCCTGCGCAGCCTTCTGCGTCGTCGCATTCGGGTTCGCGAGGAATGCATCGATCGCCTTGTCCAGATCTTTGGCTTTGGCAAGCGAGTCGGAGTACATGGCTTCCGCAAGGTCACCATAGTTTTTCATGATGTCTTTGACGGACGGCGCATCGGCAAGCGCCGGGCGTATCGCCGTCGCTCCTGCGAGCGCCAAGCCAGCCGCGCAAGCAAATGCAATCGCCTTTTTTGACATCGGGGTTCTCCGTTTACATCTGGGCTTTGGCGATTTTCGGCGTTTCGCCGGGGAGGATCGCCTGCTATTATTTACGGCGATGGTATACATTGCGCCCCCACGGCACTGTCAAGTGAACTCCGTCCGCCCGGTCGGCTATGTTGAACCGGACGTTCAGTCGCGCGGCCCTTGCCACGCCGGCGAAAACTGTGAAACAAGCAAGCTGTCGCACTTTTTGAGCCGCGGCCGCGCGGTCCCCGGATGATCCAAGATGCGCTTGACGAAGCAAACCGGCCACGCAATCCGAATTCTCATCGATTGCACATTGGCCAAAGACCAACTTGTGAAAGTCGCCGATGTATCGGACCGGCTTGGCGTTACCAAGCAGAACGTGTTCAAGATTGTTCACATTCTGTCGCATGCTGGGTTCATCTCGGCCGTAAGAGGGCCAAACGGCGGCATCCGGCTTGCAAAGCCAGCCACGTCGATAAGAATCGGCGATGTCGTGCGGGCGATTGAAGTCACGCGCGTGCAGGTTGACGGGGGGCAGGGCCATAAGTCCCCGGATACCGATCCGGCATCGATAAATGCAATGTTCGACGATGCGCTCAGCGCGTTTATATCCGTCTTGGACCAACACACGCTCGCGGAGCTCGCAAACCAGCGTAGTCCAATAGGCGTCGCTCAGTTCAGCGATGAGGCTGGAAGCACAAGCCGGGGATCCAAGGCTCGGCCCAAAAAAGCTGCGGCTCGCGCTACGCGACGGAGCTAAGAGTCCACCAGTGATCGATGACTAAAAAACCGATGACGGTCACAACACATTCATCGGTACGTGAGCGAATTGCGACCCATCGCCTGGCTCTCCTCGCAGCACTCTGCATCGCCGCCTTGCTGGCGTTGATTGCGGCCGGGCTTTACGGCGGTGGAACCGTGCGCGCCGCTCTAGTCTTTTTCGCTGGTGTCACGGCGGGCGCCGCGGCGGCAATGGCGTGGAGACGCGATGGTGTCGATACGACGGCTGAGCAAAACATGAGCAGCCACGCGGCTCCCAACGAATTGCTGACTTGGAAAGACCTGATGACGGCGATGCCCGAGCCTGCGCTCATTCTCAGCCGTACATCGGGAATATTGAACTATAACAGCCCCGCGCGTTCGATCTTTGAAGGGCTCAAAATCGGCATCCCTCTTGAGCACGTCGATCGGGATCCTGAATTCATCGCGGCCGTTTCAAGCGTCTTCGACACAGGCGAACGACGGTCGGCAAGACTACGCTTGCGCGGCGGTCGCGGACGACGCTTTACCGCAACCGTCACCCCAGTCGGAGAAAATGTCGTAACGGCCGTACTTATCACGCTTCATGACGAATCGGAGCAAGAACGTCTGCTGGAGATGCGCACGGACTTCATCGCGAACGCGAGCCATGAATTGCGCACGCCTCTCGCCTCGGTTCGGGGCTTCATCGAAACGCTTCAAGGTTCGGCGCGGGACGACGAGACGGCGCGCAATCGCTTTCTGAACATCATGGCCGAGCAGGCGGAACGCATGACGCGCCTCATCGACGACCTGCTTTTGCTGAGTCGCGTTGAGGAAAAGGCCAACCTGAAACCGATCGGAAAAGTGCAACTCGACCAATTGATTCGAGAAGTCGTACGCACCATCGCCCCAGCGGCGGCTGAGCGCGGCATTACCATCACCGTGGCTCCGGAATCATCGCCGCTTATAGCGAATGGTGATCGCGATGAACTCTTCCAGGTTTTTCACAACCTCATAGAGAATGCCGTCAAATACGGTCACGACAAAGGATCGGTGAATATAAGCCTGAGCGAAATTCCTGCTGAGTCCGACGGCAAATCCGGTAATCGCGCCGCAGTCACTGTTGCCGACGACGGACCCGGTATCGCACTTGAGCATTTGCCACGCTTAACCGAGCGATTTTACAGGGTCAGCGCCGAGCATAGCCGGCGCATTGGGGGCACCGGACTAGGTCTGGCGATTGTTAAGCACGTCCTCAGCAGACACGAAGGCGAACTGTCGGTCGAATCTGTCGTCGGACAGGGCACGACTTTTAGAGTCCTGTTGCCAACGGCAAGATAACAAACAAAATCAATACATTAGACTGTCACAAATCTATAGCATCAAGCGCATAGAACGTCCTCACGCTGGATGACAGCGCCGTGACAGTGTCGCTGCGAACCGCACACACACGGCGTCCATCTTGCGTAAGGACAAGATGGGGATTGCCCGGCTGCGACGAACGCGATTTCCCGGACCAAGGCATGAACACCGAACGCAATCTGGGAATAAAGCGTGAAAAAACAGTGCGTTAACCTTTCACGCCATCGTGAACTACGTGGATTAGAGAATACCCGCCGAGCCTGAACTCGGCGAGCAGCGGGCAAGGCTTCAGGCCCCCGTAATCGAGGAGATTAACGAGTGAAACAATCTGTTCTGGCGCTCATTGCGGCATTGGCGGCGACATCCGCCACGTCCGCCCCCGTCCAAGCTGCCGACATTTCCGGCGCGGGTGCTACGTTCCCCTATCCGATCTATGCAAAGTGGGCTGACGCTTACAAAAAAGACACAGGCACAGGACTGAACTATCAGTCGATCGGTTCAGGCGGCGGCATCAAGCAGATCACCGCGCGCACGGTGACCTTCGGCGCTTCCGACAAGCCGCTCTCGACCGAGGAACTCGCCAAAGGCGGCGACCTGATGCAATGGCCGATGGTGATGGGTGGCATCGTGCCAGTCGTCAATATCGACGGCATCGCCACGAACCAGATCGTGCTCGACGGTCCCACACTCGCCAAGATCTACCTCGGCGAGATCAAGAGCTGGTCCGACCCGGCCATCAAGAAGCTGAACCCCGACGCCAAGCTGCCGAACGCCGACATCGCCGTCGTACACCGCTCGGACGGATCCGGCACGACCTTCAACTTCACCAACTATCTCTCGAAGGTGAGCGCGGACTGGAAAAAAAACGTCGGCTCATCGACCTCCGTCGAGTGGCCGGTCGGCCTCGGCGCCAAGGGTAACGAAGGCGTCGCCAACAACGTGCAGCAAACGAAGAACTCGATCGGCTACGTTGAAACCGCCTACGCCAAGCAGAACAAGCTGGTGCAGACAAAAATGATGAACAAAGCCGGTAAGATCGTCGTTGCCGACGGCACGTCCGTGCAAGCCGCTGCCGCCAACGCGGACTGGGAAAAGGCACCGGGCTTCTATCTGATTATCACCGATCAGCCCGGCGATGCTTCATGGCCAATCTCGGCTTCGACCTTCATCCTGATGCCGAAGAAGGTGAAGGATGTCGCCGCCGCCAAAGAAGCATTGAAGTTCTTCACGTGGGCTTACGAGAAGGGCGACAACATGGCGTCCGACCTCGACTACGTCCCCATGCCTGACAACGTCGTCAAGCTCGTCGAGGAGAAGTGGAAGGACATTAAGGGCCCGGATGGCAACCCGGCGATGTAATCTCGCCTCCGCGCGATAATGGATGCGGGCACGCGGCCCGCATCCGCACTTTTCCCCGCATAAGTTACACTGCCCTCATCGATAAGGCCGACAAATGACGATCGACGCATCCTTTCCGACCGGTCCGCGCGCACAAGTCGATCGAACGGCCCGCGCCAAGTTGTTGAGCGGGCTCAATCGCAGCGACCGCGCCTTTAGTCTTTTGACGCGAGCGGCAGCAATCTTTGTCTTGATCACACTCGGCGCGATCTTCGTCGCTCTGTTTTTGGGTTCCTTACTCGCGTTTAAGACGTTTGGTTTGGGCTTCTTCACAACAGAATCCTGGAACCCTGTAACGGAGAAGTTCGGCGCGCTGGCGCCGATCTACGGCACGATTGTAACATCCGCGATCGCAATGCTTGTCGCCGTGCCGATCAGCATTGGCATCGCAATCTTCCTGACCGAGCTTTGTCCGATGCCGCTTCGCCGCCCTATCGGCATCGCCATCGAACTCCTCGCAGGCATTCCAAGTATCATTTATGGCATCTGGGGCCTGTTTTTCTTCGCACCGGCGCTACAGCAGTACGTTCAGCCCGAAGTGATTGCGTTCTTCAAACCGTTTCCCGTGCTCAATCAGCTTTTCGCGGGGCCTCCTTACGGCATCGGCATTCTGACGGCCTCGTTGATTCTCGCGATGATGGTGCTGCCGTTCATCACTGCGGTCTGCCGCGACGTGTTCGATACGGTTCCTCCGGTCTTGAAAGAAGCTGCCTATGGGCTCGGATGGACCACGCGCGAGGTCGTAAAGAACGTGGTTATTCCTTACACGCGCGTCGGCATCATTGGTGGCGTGATGCTCGGCCTCGGCCGCGCCCTCGGTGAGACCATGGCGGTCACGTTCGTGATCGGCAACGCGCACCGGATTTCGGCCTCGATCTTGGCACCTGGCACCACGATATCTGCAACCATCGCCAACGAATTCACCGAAGCGGTCGGCGACGTCTATACCTCGTCGCTTATCGCACTCGGCCTCATCCTTTTCTTCATCACGTTTATCGTTCTGGCTCTCGCGCGCCTCATGCTGATGCGTATCGAGAAGAAGGCGGGAGCATAAGCTATGGCCTTGGATCTTGCGAAATACCGCCGCCGCCGCCTGCGAAGCACAATTACGGTCGCTCTCTGCTGGGGCGCATCCGCTCTCGGACTGACAATTCTCGCGGCCATTCTTGCAACGTTGCTTTACAAGGGCCTCGTAGGTCTGAAACCGACGGTCTTCACCGAAATGACGCCACCGCCGGGAAGCGACGGCGGCCTTCTGAACGCCATCGCCGGAAGCTTGGTGATGACAGTCATGGGTGTCGCAGTCGGCACGCCCATCGGCGTTCTCGCCGGCACATATCTGGCGGAATACGGACGCCACAGCAAAGTCTCGTCGATCATCCGTTTCATCAACGACATCCTCCTGAGCGCTCCGTCGATCGTCACCGGTCTTTTCATCTACGAGCTGCTTGTGCGTCCCATGGGACACTTCTCTGCGATTGCCGGGTCGGCGGCCTTGGCCGTGCTTGTCATTCCGACCGTCGTCCGCACGACTGAAAACATGCTGCTGCTCGTTCCCAACCAACTGCGGGAAGCTTCATCCGCACTCGGACTGCCACAATCTCTCATCGTCCGGAAAATTATCTACAAAGCTGCCCGCGCCGGCATGATCACGGGTGTGCTGCTGGCCATCGCCCGAGTGAGTGGCGAAACGGCACCGTTGCTGTTCACCTCTTTGAACAACCAGTTCTGGAGTACCGATCTGAACGCCCCGATGGCCAGCTTACCGGTCGTTATTTTCCAGTATGCCCTGAGCCCCTACGAGGACTGGCAACGTCTCGCATGGACAGGCGCACTGATTATCACCGCCGCGGTGCTCACGCTCAGCATCGCTGCACGTTGGTTAGGTTCTTCGAGGACGCCGCAATGAACGTAATGTCAAAAGACGTCGACACCGGGCTGGTGGAAAAAATTTCTGTCCGCAACCTGAAATTCTTTTACGGCTCCACGCTGGCTCTAAAGACGATTTCAGTACCGCTTTATGAGCGGCAGGTGACCTCCTTCATCGGTCCATCCGGTTGCGGCAAGTCCACGCTGCTGCGTGTTCTGAACCGCATGTACGACCTCTACCCGAACCAGCGGGCGGAAGGCCAAGTCATGTTCGACGGCCAGAACATTCTCGACATGAAAGACTTGAATCTCCTTCGTTCTCGAATCGGAATGGTCTTTCAAAAGCCGACACCGTTTCCGATGACGATTTACGAGAACATCGCGTTCGGCCTTCGGCTCTATGAGCGTCTGCCGAAATCGGAACTCGATGCGCGCGTCGAATCGGCGCTCGAAAAGGCCGCGCTATGGTTGGAAGTCAAAGACAAACTCCATTCGAGCGGCCTCTCTCTGTCTGGCGGCCAGCAGCAACGATTGTGCATCGCGCGCACCGTCGCCATCCGCCCCGAGGTGATTCTCTTCGATGAGCCTTGCTCGGCACTCGATCCGATCTCGACCGCGAAAGTCGAAGAACTGATTGATGAATTGAAACACGAATTCACGATCGCGATCGTCACGCACAACATGCAACAGGCCGCGCGCGTCTCACAACATACGTCGTTCATGTATCTCGGCGAACTCGTCGAATTCGGCGAAACCAAGAAGCTTTTCACCAACCCGAAGGACAGCCGCACCCAGGACTACATCACCGGCCGCTTCGGCTAGAGATCGTCTCACCTGGCGAAACACATTTCAGGATCGACCTAAATGAACGAACACACCGTCAAGTCGTACGAAGAAGAGCTGAAGCTTCTCGATCGTCGCATCGCGCAGATGGGCGGATACGCCGAGAAGCTCCTAGTCCAGGCGATGGACGCTCTCGAACGGCGCGATCCCAAACTCGCCGAAACCGCAGTAGCGAGCGACGCGATGCTCGATCAGCTCGAACGCGAGGTCCAGGAACAGGTCATCCTGATGATCGCCCGGCGTCAACCTCTCGCCAATGACCTCCGCCATATCATGACCGTACTGAAAATAGCGGGCGACCTCGAACGCATCGGCGACCTTGCAAAAAATATCGCCAAGCGTGCCCTCGCCGTTGCAAGCGAGACATATCCAAAGCCGTTGATGACCGGCATGCGCCACATGACCGAGCTGGTTCAAAACCAGCTGAAGGACGTGCTCGACGCTTTGACAGCTCTCGATGCCGACAAGGCGATGAAAGTCTGGCTGAGTGATCAGCAGGTCGACGCCATGTACAATTCGCTGTTCCGCGAGCTTCTGACCTACATGATGGAAGACCCGCGCAATATCGGTCTGTGCACGCACTTCCTGTTCGGCGCCAAGAACATCGAGCGCATCGGCGACCACACGACCAACATCGCTGAGAACATCCATTATCTGGTTCACGGCATTCCGATCACGGACGATCGTCCTAAGGGCGACAGCACGTCATCGACACTCATTACGCCGCGCGCGTGATACGAGAGGAAACGAAACGAACACCATGGCCGCCAAGATCATCGTTGTCGAAGACGAAACGCCGCTCGTCGAGCTTCTGACATATAATCTTCAGTCCGAAGGCTACGACGTCGTGCACGCCGGGGACGGCGAAGAAGCGGAGCTGCTATTGGCCGAGCAGAACTTCGATCTCGCCATCCTCGATTGGATGATCCCGAAGATTTCAGGCATCGAACTGTGTCGTCGTTTGCGGAACAGGTCCGAAACCCAAAGTTTGCCGATTATCCTGCTGACGGCGCGCGGTGAGGAAGCGGATCGCGTGCGCGGGCTGACGACCGGCGCAGACGATTACGTCACCAAACCTTTCTCGATCCAAGAACTAATGGCGCGCGTGAAAGCGCTTCTCCGGCGCTCCGCCCCGGAACGCATGAGCGATCTTCTTGTCTCCGGCGAGATCACGATGGATCGCGCGGCACACAAGGTAATGCGGGGAGTCCGCGAGGTTCGTCTCGGTCCGACCGAATATCGAATGCTCGAAGTATTCATGGAGAGCCCGCGCCGCGTCCTGTCACGCAATCAATTACTGGACCGCGTTTGGGGGCAGTCGGCTGAAGTCGACGAGCGCACCGTCGACGTCCACATCGGTCGCCTTCGCAAGTCTCTGATCCGCGGCAACGAAAGCGATCCGATCCGGACGGTCCGAGGCGCTGGCTATGTGTTCGATGGCCGCGAAGCGGAAACATCGGCCGGCTAACAAATACGCTGCGCCTGCAAACTCAGCTCTGCATGTCCAGGCAGTGCGTCAAATTATGCGCCAGCCCGCGCATAAGCGTGAAATAGAGTTCCGGTCCTGGCGTCAGCATAATTCCTTCCGCATCGAGCGTACCGGCACGTGCTGCAGTCCCCTCCGTCACGGCTGCGATGAGATTCGGCTGAAAACTCGGCTCGCTGAAAACACAAACGGCTCCAAGAGACGTAATCTTTTGGCGAACTTCGCTGAGACGCCGCGCACTGGGCGGCACTTCCGGACTGACCGTAATCGAGCCCGCGGCAGTCAGCCCAAAGCGGTTTTCGAAATATTGCGTCGCATCGTGAAAGACAATGAACGGCTTTCGCCGCGCACCGCTCAATTCAGCTGCCAGCTCCTGGTTGAGCGCATCGAGCCGCCGGTCAAGCGCCAGCGCGTTCGCTTTGAATTTGCTTGCGTCGTGAGGATAGCGAACCGAAACCGCCTTGGTCACGACGTCGACGATCGCTTTGGCATTCTGCGGATCGAGCCAGATGTGTCCATCCTTGCCCGTTTCATCGTGATGATCCGCATGTTCCTCGTGCCCGTCGTGATCATCATCGTCGGCATCGCCCGCGCCATGGGAATGTGAATGGGCCTCGAACGTGCCGCCGTGTCGCTGGTCGAGCAGAGTGATGCCCTGCGAATCGGCAAGCGTAACTACGGTCACGTTCGAAGGCAGAGCCTGCACGATTTTGCGCGTGAACGGCTCCATTGAATCGGAAATGCGGATAAAGACGTCGGCGTCGTTGATCGCACGGGCCGTCGAAGGCCTCAAAGTAAAAGTATGCGGAGACGCTGATCCATCGACCAGGAGCGTCGGCGAACCGACGCCTGCCATGATCTGGCTAACAAGAGCATGCACAGGCTTGATCGTGACCACCACTTTCGGCGCTTCCGCCGACGAAGCCGAGCTACCGATAAGTGTTAAAAGCAAAAGGGCACCAGCGATGTGCCGCGCCACGCGAAGAATTGCCATCTAAAAGCTCTCGAATTGCATTACAAAATATATAATATAACAATTCTTGAAGGTCCCACAAGCTGGTTCAACCCCAACGGGCGAAAGCCCGAGGGGAAAAGTCCGTGTCGCATTGTCGCCACCTTCCCGGTGCGAGACATCGATGGAATCGCGGCTGGATGTAACGCCGTGCGGCTTATACAAACGAGGTCGATGCGTGATTTCGAACGCGACGTTTTTCAGCACGCTGCTCGCCCTGCTGATGGTGTGGATGCCCATGACGGCGTCCGCGCACCCTCACATGTGGATCACGTATGAGCTGACCGTCGACTACGACAAAGGCATGGTCACCGGCGTCGACCACGTGTGGTCGTTCGACGACGCCTACGCCGGCATGGCACTCGAAGGATTGGATACCAACAACGACGGCAAATACGATCAGAAAGAGCTCGCGCCCCTTCTGAAGGTCAACATGGATGGACTGAAGGAATTCAACTATTTCACGGTTGCGAAACTCGGGGATGAAGAGCTGGCCTTTTCGCCGCCGACCAACGCGCGCTTGGAGTACAACAGCAAGAAAGTGCTGAGCCTGCACTTCCATCTCTCGCTCGTGAAACCGGTATTTGCGGATGCGCAAGGATTGACGTTCGCAGTTTTCGATCCCTCCTATTTTATCGACTTCGAGCCGGAGAAAACCAATGCCGTAAAGCTCGCCGCAGCACCGCCTGGCTGCAGAGCCTCTCTGATTGATCCGGATGCCCAAAAGATCGATGCGCAATCGAAAAAGCTCGGCGATGCGATCGCTCAGCAATTCGGCGGAGCCGCAATCGGATTCGGCAGCTACAAAACCGTGGCCATCACCTGCAAAAAGTCGTAGCTACATCCGTGTTCATTGCGGCTGCCACAGGCTTTTCCGAGCGTCGCTCTTTGAAACGCTGATTAACTAGGCCCTTAGATTTTAGCCTCGTGACCGCAGCCTGGCGCTAACAGATACGGGTCCGATTACGCGTCTGCCGGAGAAATCCAATGCGCATAGCCCTTGCCGCTGCATTGACTCTGATGCTCTTCATACTGAGCAGCGCTACCCGCGCCGGCCTCGACACGGCAAACACGGCTGCAAGCAGCGCATTCGAATTAATCGTCATCGAAGCTGATGGATGCACCTATTGCGGACTATTTCGCCATCAGGTACTGCCCGCATACGAGACGTCCGAGCAAGGACAGTCAGCACCGGTTCGCTTCGTCGACGTCAACGACATCGGTGCGGCGCATCTCGATTTCAACTCGCCCGTCGATATCGTTCCGACCTTCGTCCTCGTGAAATCAAATCACGAGGTCGGGCGCATTTCGGGATATGTCGCCCCCGAGGATTTATTCCGTTCCGTTAACTACCTGCTCAGGTCGGCACCCTGAGTTTTTCCTTTAACCAGCAGACGGATTCCGCAGTCTCCATCGATAAATTGAGCGTTCAAGCCTCGCCTTTATTTGGCCGCGGCGCTAATGTCGCATGTCTAAAGGTGGCTGAGGATGGGGCCAGCAAAAGAGGAAAAGTCCGATGAACTACGCAGACGACATCAAACGCTATCAGCCGAACGTCGATGAGAAGGCCGTCGCGGCGATTGTCAAACACTTGGGCATCGCCCTCAAGAGCGCCGATGCGTCCCTCGTCTCCTGCTCCAGCAAAGATGAACTCGCCACCGTGCGCGATAGCTGGCTGAAGAAGAAACTCGGACTGACCGACGACGATGCCAAGCTCGACAAGTTGATCGCGGATGTCTGCGCCACAATGAAAGCCGACTCGCGCAAGCAGCGCGTGACCTTCTATTATCTCGCAGCGGAAAAAGCCGGTAAGCTCGCAAGCCTTACCGGCGCGTCGGCAGCCGCTTAGGCCGCCGCAGCTTTCGTCGTATCGGCCGTCTCCGCGATATAGCTCATTGCGGCAGCGACGCCGCCCTTCTTGTGAGGGACACCCGCAAGCTCAAAGCCCATCTCGACTCCGGTCAAGGCTCCGAGAATGGTGAGTTCGTTGGTATCGCCGAGATGACCGATACGGAAAGCCTTGCCTGCAATTTTATTCAGCCCCGTGCCGAGCGACATGTTGAAGTTGTCGAGCACGATTTTACGATAGGCGTCGGCATTATAGCCTTCCGGCATGATAACCGTCGTCACCGCAGGCGAATAATACTTCGGATCGCGGCACTGAATATCGAAACCCCACGCCGTAACGGCGCGGCGTGTCGCTTCCGCCAGACGCTTGTGACGCGCAATAACGCGATCGAGCCCTTCGTCGTTGATCATATCGATCGCCTCGGCAAGCCCATAGAGCAGCCCGGTCGCCGGAGTATACGGAAAAAAGCCGTTCGAATTCATCGACAGCATGTCGTCCCACGCGAAGTATGATCGCCGCAGCTGGGCCGACTTGGAAGCTTCGATAGCCTTGGCGCTGATCGCCGTGAACGACAGCCCTGGCGGTACCATCATGCCTTTCTGCGAACCGGCGACCGTGACATCGATGCTCCAGTCGTCGTGACGAAGCTCGGCAGCCGCGAGCGACGAGATCGCATCCGCCATCAAGAGCGCCGGATGCTTCGCGGCATCCATAGCCTTGCGCACCTCATCGAGTCGCGTCAGGCAACCCGTGGACGTTTCGTTGTGAACGACGCACACAGCCTTAATCTTGTGCGCCTTGTCGGCACGCAAAGCTTCTTCGATTAGGTCGGCATCGGCGCCGATTCGCCAATCCGTCGGAATAACCTGGGTCTTCAGTCCGAGGCGCGTCGCCATGGCTTCCCACAGCACTGCAAACTGGCCCGTTTCGCACATCAGCACCGTATCGCCGGGCGACAGCGTATTTGTCAGCGCCGCTTCCCACGCACCCGTCCCTGACGACGGATAGATGATGACGTGACCCTGCGTCTTGAACAAACCTTTGATGCCGCTCAGCACGCGCCGTCCGAGCTGCTGAAACTCAAGACCGCGATGGTCGAGGATCTGCCGGGACATGGCCGCCAGAATCCGTTCCGGCACGGGCGTCGGCCCTGGAATTTGCAAAAAATGCCGGCCGGGGCGGCGAGGCTCTCTGGTCATTCTCGTCCTCAGGGGTCTTGTGAATGCGTTTCCGGGTTGTCCTAGTACGCCGCCGCGTCGGAGACAATTGGCAGAAGAGCCCAGTTCGGGGCTCCGCCAGCGCTTTTTGTCTCGGGCGGCCATAAGGGCATCTTCTTCGGAGCTCTAATCGTCCGCAACTTGCATCTTCCCGCCCTCTGGCGCATCAAGCGCCGAGCTGAACGGGCGAATTCGTGAAAGCACTTCTATGAAGCAACCAGCACTCGAACGGCTTAATGCCGCATCTGCGCGCCAGAAGCTCGAAAGCGGCGAGCTGACATCCGAAGCGCTTGTTTCAGCCTGTCTGGCGCGAATAGCCGAGCGGGATGGCGAGGTCGGCGCTTGGACAACCTTCAATTCCGAACGTGCACTGAACGAAGCCCGGGCAAGCGACGCACGTCGAACACAAGGCCGCGCCCTATCGCCGCTCGATGGCATCCCGGTCGGCGTCAAGGACATCATCGACACGAAGGACTTTCCGACCGAATTGGGCTCCGAGGTTTTTACCGGACGCCAGCCCGATGCCGACGCCTTCATCGTATCCGAATTGAAAGCCGCGGGCGCCATCATCGTTGGAAAGACGGTAACGACCGAGCTTGCGTTCTTCGGTCCGGGAAAAACGCGTAACCCGCATGACCTCGAACGGACGCCGGGTGGATCGTCGTCAGGTTCCGCCGCTGCCGTCGCCGACCGTCAGGTGCCGCTCGCTCTTGGAACGCAAACCGCCGGCTCAACAATCCGCCCTGCCTCCTATTGCGGCGTCGTCGGCTTCAAGCCGACATTCGGTTACACGTCGCGATCGGGTGTTCTGCCGCAATCCGCGCCGCTCGATACCATCGGCGGATATGCACGATCCGTCGAAGATATCGCGCTGCTTTTCGATGCCATCAGCGCGTTCGACTCTTCGGACCTCGACATGTCACCCGGGGAAAAGCCTTCACTCGCCGCCGCACTGATCGAACCGCCAAACCGCGTCTCGAGATTTGCCTTCATCAAAACACCGGCATGGCCACAAGCGGACGTGGCGATGAAAACCGCCTTCGAAGCTTTCGCGGGCGGTTTCGGCGCCCGCGCGGAAATCGTCGACGTGACGCTGCCCGCCGAATTCGAAGACATCCTCCGTCTGCCCCAGATTGTCCAGTTCTACGATATCGCGAAAAATTACGGGCCGATCGCCGATGCGAACCCGGATCGCGTCTCGGCAAAGCTCAAAGAAATTATCGCCGAAGGCCGCACGTTCTCGGCCGCCGATTACGCCGCCGCGCGCGCCGACCAGGACAGCTTATACGAAGTCTTACGCCCGGTACTCGCCGATTACGACGCGATCCTGACGCCAGCCGCGGCTGGACCGGCTCTCGTCGGCCTCGCCGCCACCGGCAGCCCGATGTTCAATGCACTCTGGACGTACCTCGGCATGCCTTGCATCTCGTTGCCATTGCTGAAGGTCGAGAACCTGCCCGTCGGCGTGCAACTCGTCGGCACCCGCGGCAACGACGCCAACCTACTCCGCACCGCCTCCTGGCTGATGCAGGAGCGTCAGCGCGAGGCTTGACGATCAAAGATGACCTATCTCAAGCGGTGGCCGCGGAAATTGGAACTGACGCTGATCGAAAACATCAATCCGCGATGGCGGTATTTGGCGAACGAAATTATCTGATGAAGGTTACGTTCCTTTCCCACACGTCATGGCCGCCCTCCAAGGCAGCCATCCAAGGCTGCACGCTCGGACATCGAACCTCATAAAAAATGGCCAGGACTAGCCCGGCCATTTCGTGAAATCATATCCGCCTAAGCTCAAGTGAGCTTGAACGGCATCTCCTTGCCGGCGAAGAACGCGTCGATGTTGTCGAGCGATTCAAAGCCCATCTGATTGCGCGCCTCGATCGCCGCCGATCCCAAGTGCGGGAACAGAAACGTATTCGGCAAATCGTAATAGCCTTCGTTGATCTTCGGCTCGCCCGCGAACACGTCGAGGCCCGCATACGCCAACCGGCCCGACTTCAGCGCCGCAATCATGTCCTCATCGTTGACGAGATCGCCGCGTGCGGTATTCACGACGATGGCGCCCTGCGGCAGCTTCTCGATCGTCGCCTTGTTGAAGAAGCCGCGCGTCTCGGGCGTCGATGGCGCATTAATCGAGAAGAACTGCGAAACCTTCAGCAGGCTGTCGAGGCTATCGTGATAGGTCGCGTTGTACTTCGCTTCGACTTCCGGCTTGGCGCGGTAGATGTCGTAGTAGTGGATGTCCATGTCGAAGCCCCGCGCGCGCTGCGCAAGCGCCTGACCGATCTTTCCGAACCCGTAAATGCCGAGCTTCTTGTTGTCGAGGCGCTGACCGACGAGCTGCAGCGGCTGCCAGCCCGGCCACGACCGCGTGCGGATCATTTTCTCGCCTTCGCTCGCGCGACGCGCCGAACCAAGCAGCAGCAGCATGGCGATTTCCGCCGTCGCAACGGTGACGCCGTGCGGCGCGTTGCCGACCTTAATCCCCTTCGCCTTGCACGCATCGAGGTCGATGTGGTCGAAGCCAATCGAAAACGTCGAGATGCATTTGATGTTATCGGGCATCCGGTCGATGACATCCTTGCGGCACTTCTCGTTCAGCGTAATGAGCAGTGCGTCGACGTTCTTTGCCGTTTCGAGCATTTCGTCGATGGTGATTTTTGGATCGTCCCCATGTGCGATGACGTCGTAGGAGGCGCGGGCGCGAGCCATGGCGGCTTCCGGCAAAGGCCAGGTGATCAGGATCTTCTTTTTCGACATGAGAATAAGGGTCTCCGGGCATCCAATTGCGTTCGCAGGTCCCGCTTGTGCCCGACCGGAGCGAGCCTGACAAGTCCGCCGGCGCGACGCGCTGCATCGCAACCGAGCAACCGGCAACGTTTTGTTCACTACGATAGGCGCAATGTTCCCGAAAGAAAGAGCCCGACGGCTCTCGCGTTTCAGGCACTGCCATGCGCTTCTTCGTTATTGTTTTGATCCTCCTGGCCAGCCTCAAGGTCTGGGCTCAGGACCGCGTCTATCGTTCGGTCATGGGAGAGGCCCTCGTCTCGGCTTACCGCGACCGTGCCATCGAAGTTTGTCGCAAGCAGACCACAAAAAAAGCGCCAGCGGCCGGTGCACACACCGTCGCAACCCTTTGGACCGCCAACTCTCCCGCCGAAGTTCGTATGGGAGACCCCGACGTCGACGTCGCGCTTTGGGATACGCAAAATCCTCTCTGGTCCCAGCGCTTCCGCAATCCGCACCTTATATTGACGGCCGCTGGAGAACCGGGCGCCCACTGCGCCTACGATCTCCACGCCGGAGTAGCGATCTTGTCGCCATAGGCCGCCGACGCGCCGCCGATCGTTAATACTCCCTTAACCTCCGAAAAGAGCCTGTTCACTTTTCGCTACGAAAATGAAGGCGCGAATCGAACGGCGCCCGACTAGGCACAATCCGCCGCTTCGACGCTTGGCACGGGACGCCGGGATCGGCATTGCGGATGCATGGAGCCGAAGGATCGGAAGGTTAGGAAACGCGATAGCGGCGGAGCCCCAAGCTTCGTTTGCGCCCGTGCGGCCGTTTACCGGCGCCTGAAGGCCATCGTCGCTTTTCCGGTCTTCGTCGCACTTGCCGCTGCTGCCATTACATCGGCGCTTCCGAAACGCTACGACGCGTCAGCCACCATACAGATCGATCCACGCCAAAGATCGCAATCCGATGCCACAAATGGAAGTCCCGGCTTCGGCACAAGCCAACCGACCATTGAAGCCGAACTCCAAACTGTGAAGTCGGAACCCGTTATCCGTCGCGTCGTACAAAAATTGCATCTTGACCGGGACGCCGAATTCAAACCCTTCTGGCCGCGATCGTGGTTCATCGGGTTGCTCGCAGCCCCCCGAACACCCACCGAGTCGGCACTCTACGACCGCCTTTCGGTTTCGCGTATCCGCAACACGCTGCTCGTCAAAATCCGCATCTCATCTGGCGATCCGGCAAAGTCGGCGCGCGTCGCAAACGCCATAGCGCAAGCTTATGTTGAGGATCATGCCGAAGCCAGATCATCGCTGGAAACAGCGAAATCGATCCTTGACCCAAAGCCCGATACCGCCGCTGACAACAGCGGTTCACTGTCGCCGTCCGAACGCGTCTTCCAGACACTCTTGGCCGAATACAAAGCCCTCGAACTGCCCGGACCGCGCATCGTCGCGAAGGCAGAGCCGCCACAGACCCCCGCTGCGCCAAACAGCAATCGGATCGTCGCGATCAGCTTCTTGCTTGCGCTCGGCACGGCGGTTGCGATCGCACTTCTTCTCGAATTTGAATCCTCTGCGCGCATGCGAACGTCGCGCGTTCGCTCTGTCTTGTCGTGTCCGCACATGACGTCGCTACCCGTGATCGAGGGAAATGAGATCGCTTTGTCTCAGCGCGCATGCCGCTTTGTTCTGGCCGATCCCGCAGGCGACTATGCAGAAGCCATACGCAAAACCTGTCGCAAGCTCGAAATGCGCCGCGGCGGAGCCCAGTCCCGACTGATACTCGTTGTCTCGGCGCTTCCCGGCGAAGGCGCCGAATGTTTTGCATCGAACATTGCCCATCAATATGCGATGGCCGGCCACGCACCGCTTCTTGTCGACGCCGACCTGCGCTCCCGAACGCTGACGCGTCAGCTTGCCGAAAACAGTTCGTGCGGAATTCTCGATCAGATCGCCAGCCGCCGGCCGGTCGAAAAGGCCATCCTCCGCGATTGTGCGACAGGTCTGCACTTCCTGCCCGCATCGGGCCAGGAGCCTATCTCGATCCCGGTGCCGGACGTGCTGCGTTCAAAGGCGTTCACTGAGGCCATCGCCGCCTTGAAGGAGAACTTCGTCACCATCGTGCTAGCCGCCCCGCCGCTTTTGAGCGCTCCTGACGCGCACCTTTTGGCCGAGCTGGCGGACGAAATCGTCTTCGCGACCGCTTGGCAAAGGACGCCGAAACGTCTTTCGAAAAAAGCATTGGCGTCGTTGAAAACGCATCAGCAAAAACTGGCCGGAGCCGCGCTGACCGAAATCCGAGAGCAGCAGGACGAATCGATCATGAGCCTCTACGAGGTCCTCGAAGAAATGCGCGGCGTCCCTGCGCTGTCCCACTTCGACCGGACCGCTGCTTAATAGGCATTACTGCGACAAACCGTACACCTGCTAGCCGCGGGCTTACCGCGTTGTAGAAGCAGAAAACCAACGTGGCAAAATTGGCACGCCAATCGATAACGACGAGGCAGCAAATCCGGGAATAATTTCCTGAAATAGGGTGGGATTATTTCCCGATGATTGAGTATCCGCAGTGCACCCTTAACGCTCGTCGCTACACCTGAAAATCATTCTAATTCAAACACTCTTGGCGTGTGCCGGAGACGCGGCGAAATTAGCAACTCTTACACATTTGATACTGGCAACGAGTGGTCAAAATGGCTACACGCATTTTGGCAATCATCACTTCCGGAAATAGAAAGTCATAGCGTGGTCAGAACTCTGAAGCGTGTCCTGTTGCCTTTTGCGATAGTTGCGTCCGTATCGTTCGCAGCACCGATGGCAAGCGCCGATCCGCAGACAACCCCGCCAGCCGGGGGCTCTGTGAACCTCGAATTGAACAAACTTGAACCCGTCAACGGCAATTGCCGTGCATATGTCGTCGTCGATAACAAAAGCGAAACGACGTTCAAGTCGTACAAAATCGACTTGGTGTTGTTTCAGACTGACGGAATTATCGGAAAGCGCTTTTCGATCGATCTGGCGCCGCTGCGTCCGCACAAGAAAACGGTCAAGCTTTTCGATATTGACGGATTGGCCTGTGACAAGATCGGGTCCCTCCTCGTCAATGACGTGATGGAGTGCAAGTCGGATGCGGGAGCGGCCGAAAACTGCCTGCAGAACCTGACCACATCCACACTCGGAAAAGTTCAACTATCAAAGTAAGCGGTGATCGACTTGTATCTCTTGGCAGAAGAAATCGCAGCGCGCGACTTGTCGATTCTCGGGTTGTTCCATCACGCCGACATAGTCGTGAAGTGCATAATCCTAGGGTTGCTTGCCGCCTCCGTTGTGTGTTGGGCGATGACCTTTGAGAAATTGATCCGTGTCTGGCTCATCAATCGCGAAATCGGCGCACTGGAAAAGAGCAGCAAGAACGGAACGCTCCCCAAGGCGAAGTCGAACGGACTGATCCGTGCGATCGTCGACGCTGCCCGCACCGAGTGGACGGAAGGCGCTCATGATGGCACCAGCGGCGAAGTCCGCGACCGGCTTGAACTGGCAATGCGAAGCGCCACGAAGCGTCAATTGAAAGGTATCGAACAGGGCTTACCCTTTCTCGCGACGCTCGGATCGGCAGCGCCGTTCATCGGCCTGTTCGGCACAGTGTGGGGCATCATGAACTCGTTTACGTCGATTGCGCAATCGAAGGATACGAGTTTGGCCGTCGTCGCCCCCGGCATCGCCGAAGCCTTGTTTGCGACCGCCATCGGACTTGCCGCTGCGATCCCCGCCGTTATTTTCTACAACCAGATTACAGTCGCTCTTGGCCGCGCAGCCGATCGCATTGCACCCGCCATTGTCGGTCTTGCACGATCGCTGTCACGCAGTGGCGTCGAGGGTATAAACTGATGGGAATGTCCGTTGGAAGCGGGGCGTCTGGAGACGACGACAGTGGCTATAAGCCGCTCGCCGAAATCAACGTCACGCCATTCGTCGATGTCATGCTCGTGCTGCTGATCATCTTCATGGTCGCAGCACCGTTGATGGTCCAAGGCGTGCCGCTAGAGCTTCCGAAGACATCTGCGACCAAGCTCGGCGCCATCAAGAAACCGATGGTCGTTTCACTTGCACCAGACGGCAAACTTTACGTTCGCGACGAAGAAGTCACACCGCAGACACTTGTTTCGCGCCTGATGGAGATCAAATCGAAGGAAGGCGACGGTATCGTCTACGTGCGCGCCGACCGTAAAATCGCATATGGCGATGTGATGGAATTGCTTGGAAAGGTCGGAGAGTCGGGCTTTTCCCGCGTTTCCCTCCTTTCGCAGCCTTCGCCGTCGGCAAAAACCGCAACGAACTGAAGCCGCAGGCTGTTGGAATGGACTGGCTTCGATGGACTGCCATTGTGTTGTCGTTGATCCTTCACGGATCGATAGGCTACGCGATGCTTCCAAAGCTGCAACAGGCGAATAACGAGGCCCTCGATCTTGGCAAGGGAACGGACATCGTCCTCGTCCAGCAGGGTGTTGCGGAAGAAGGCATATCCAAGCTCGGCGACGCTCAGGAGACCATCGAGACGGCCGAAGTAGCGCCTGTCCAGGCTGCTCCACCTCCCCCACCGCCGCAGGAGGTGAAACCCGATGAGCTGCGCGACGTCATTTCGTCGGAAGCAAGCAAGGTTGAACAACAAGTCGTAAAGACGGACGACCCGCCGCCGCTGAAGGAACCACCGCCCGCGACGGAGCCGCCTCCCCAAGAACCTCCTCCGCCGCTAAAGGAGCCGCCTCCGCCCGACACGGTGCAGGCCCAGGCCCAACCCGAACAAGTTGCCGTCGTTACGCAGCAGAGTTCCGGCGAAGCCAAATTCGGTGGCAACGCCAAGCTGCTCGGTCTCTATCTCGGCAAAATCAACAATCACGTGCAGCGGGCAAAGGTAAACCCCCGTTCATCCGTCGCCGGGACCGTCATCATGCGGTTCACCATTGGCGTTGATGGGCAACTTCTTTCAAAGGAAATTGCCAAGAGTTCGGGTTCGAAGATCCTGGATGCGGCGGCAACCGCCGCCCTCGACCGCGCCGCGCCGTTTCCGCCGATTCCACCGGAAATCAGCATCAAACCCCTGGCCTTCACTCAACCGTTCAAATTCATAATGCGTTAACGCATTGGCCCGGCTTCGGAGCAAACATTCATATCTTATTTTTCTTAAAGCTCATCAATTCCTGGAAAGTGCCCACCAAGTGCGCTGATCGACGAAACTTCGCCTAGGACGTGCGGGTTACGCGATTGATCCATAGGCAGTCTTAACCTCGAGTTAGGTACTCGCCCATAGATTGAAGTTCGTCACCAGCGCCGCGCTAGGCTGTATCATATGCTTTTCGGTTCTGCCGGAAACACCAGGAGTAATACTCTGATGACGGAATACTCGTCGCTGTTAAGCGATGCGGTATTACGCCATCGCGCGCGCATTGCAGAGCACTCGGCTCGTATCGAGGCTGAACTCGCAAGCAAGGTGAAATCCGAATTTATCGCCAACATGAGCCACGAGCTCAAAACGCCGCTCAACACCGTGATCGGCTTTTCCAAATTATTGACGCAGCATCAGGAACGCCGTTTGCCGGATAAGGAAATCGTGGAATATGCGACGCTCATCCACGATGCCGCCGGCCACCTCTTGTCGGTCATCAACGACATTCTGGATATCTCCAAACTGCAAAGTGGCAAATACGTTATCGATAGTCGCGAGATAGATATCGAGAATATCCTGAGGGATTGTCTCGAAGAATTCCGGCACACGGCCGACGCAGCGCAAGTAACTTTCGCGCCCGAGATTGCCGCCGATCTGCCACCGATCCGCGGCGACGCGACGAAACTGAAACAGATCTTCGGCAATATCCTGTCGAACGCCATAAAATTCACGCCGAGCCGCGGAACGGTCACCGTCAAGGCGCTACGCACAGCAAACGAGTGCGCCGCCATCGTCGTGCGCGACAGCGGTGTCGGCATGAGCCTGGAGGAAATCAAAGTTGCAATGACGCCGTTCGGCCAGGTCGACGGCGGCCGTTCGCGCTGGCGCGAGGGCGCGGGCCTCGGACTGCCCATCGCCAAAGCACTCGTGGAACTGCACGGTGGAACCGTCGAAATCCATTCGCAGCAGAACGAAGGCACGGAAGTTGTAGTCACACTTCCCGGACGCGATAGCCCAACTGCCTCAGCTATTGGACTGGGTATCCGAAGTCCGGCTGCATGAGCCTGCAGAAAGAAAACAATCCATGAACAATCAGCTGGATAGCGTCCGCCCCTCGGAAACGTCAATCGGACGTATTGTGTCGGTCAACGGATCAAAAGCGATCGTGTTGCTCGATAATACGAGCGATCCGCGCACACGCGAGAGTACAGAGCGGCCCGACATGGGTACGCTGATTGCAATAGATACACCGACCACTCTTGTACTCGCGACCGTCTCCGCTTTGAGCGTACCTGTTCCATCGCAGCGCGACGGCGACGGAGAGGTTTGGATTGCCGAGATCGGCCTCGTCGGCGAGCTGACGAAAGACAAAAACGACAAGCACACGCAATTCAATCGCGGCGTCACAGTCTATCCTGCTCTCGGCGACCGTGTGCGTCTGGCATCGAAGTCAGAACTTGAGAACGCGTTTTGCAACGGTTCCAGCCAAATGGTCCGCGTCGGCTCTATCCGCCAGGATAGTTCCATCCCAGCCATGTTGCGCGTCGATGAGTTGCTCGGCAAACACTTCGCCATTCTCGGCACAACGGGCACCGGAAAGTCCTGCACGACGGCGCTCATCCTTCGGTCGATTCTGGAAAAGAATCCGGCCGCTCATGTCGTCTTGCTCGATCCTCATAACGAATACGCCACTGCCTTCGCCGAATGGGCCGAAGTCATCTCGCCTCGCAACATGCACCTGCCGTATTGGCTGCTGACATTCGAAGAAATCGTCGAAGTCCTTGTGGGCGACGGTGAGCACAAGACCGAAGCCGATGTCCTCCAGGAATTGATCCCCGTCGCCAAGAGCCGCTACGCGAACAACCGCTTAGGCGACACCGCAAAATCGCGGCGCACATTCGATCCCGCGCGCTTCACGGTGGACACGCCTGTACCCTACCGCATCTCCGACCTCGTTTCCTTGATCGACGAGCGCATGGGCCGTCTCGAAAACAAAAGAGACCTGACGCCCTATCGCAACTTGAAACACCGCATCGAAACGGTGTCGCAGGATGCTCGCTACGCTTTCATGTTCGGTTCGCTCACGGTCTACGACGGCATGGCTAAAGTGCTGGGTCGCATCTTCCGCGTTCCCGTCAACAACAAGCCGATCACCATTCTGGAGCTGACCGGTATCCCCTCCGAGATCGTCAATGTCGTCGTTTCGGTTCTCTGCCGGTTGACCTTCGACTTCGCGCTCTGGAGCGAAGGCCAGGTTCCGGTAACGCTCGTGTGCGAGGAAGCGCACCGCTATGTCCCCGCAAACGCTTCGCTCGGCTTCGAGCCCTGCAAGCGCGCCATCGCCAAGATCGCGAAAGAGGGGCGCAAGTACGGCGCATCGTTGTGCATCGTGACCCAGCGCCCTGCTGAAATCGATCCGACGATTCTCTCTCAGTGCAACACCGTCTTTGCGTTACGCATGTCCAACGATCGCGACCAGGAAATCGTAGCTTCCGCCGTAGCCGATACGGGAGCGGGTCTTCTTGAATTTCTCCCGGCCCTCGGCCAACGCGAGGCTATCGCATTCGGCGACGGCATGTCGCTGCCGGTGCGCATCCGATTCGACGAGTTGCCTCGTCACGCGCTGCCGCGCTCATCGACGGCTCGCTTCACCGAACGTTGGCAGAAATCTCTCGGGGATGATGGCTTCCTGGATCGGATCGTCGAACGCTGGCGCATGTCCGGCATTCCATCCGGCGATAATTCACACGGCCTGTCGATGATGGCCGATGCGTTAGGCCTGACCGGCAGCCCAAACAGCGAACCGGATGTTACCGAACCAGCGCTCAGCGACTCGCCGGTCGAGAGACAGGCTGCACCACCGCGTCCGCAAAATGCGGCTCCGCGGAGGGAGGTATCTTCGCAGTCTCCGGGCACCGCACCGCATGCTCCATCCCAAAGCCCCGGAAACATAGTGCCCCCTACAGCTGCGCGGGCACCACGCGCCGCAGCGCCGGCTTCCGCCCCAAAGACCCGCTCGGAGGGTCCAATGGCAACAGCGGTCTCCTTGCGCTCGCTCCGTGACAGGCTGACGCGTCCGCACGGCTGAGCTTAGCCGTCTTTCCGTTCAATCCTTGCATCAATCCCGGCAATCCGTTTCTTGTGAATACCGGAATTCAGCGGCAGAGGCTGAATTTTGACGGCGGAACCAGGATTAAGGTTTCGCATGGCGTGGCCGCAGCTTACCCTCGGCCGCACCGCATCTTAGAGCTTTACGGCTAGCTGGTTGGGCCCGATTGCATGCGCAATATCTATCCCGTGATCCTTTCCGGCGGCTCCGGAACCCGTCTCTGGCCGTTGTCACGGTCGATGTATCCCAAACAGTTCATCCGTTTCTTCAATGGCCAGGACGGTAGCTTTCTCAATGCCGCACTGACTCGGCTGCAGCAAACGTCAGGTTTCAAGGAGCCGATCCTTCTCTGCAACAACGATCATCGCTTCCTCATCCGCGAAGAAGTCGAACGTGCCGGACTTAAACCGCTTGCGATTATACTTGAGCCAGTTGCACGCAACACGGCCCCGGCAATTGCGGTGGCGGCCTTGGTCGCCCTCGAAGCGAGCCCCGACGCCATCCTCGCCGTCATGCCGTCCGACCACGTCGTCGAGGATAAGGAGGTTTTCGCCGAAGCCGTAAAACGCGCCGCCGAGGTCGCTGCGGCCGGCAAGCTCGTGCTCTTCGGCGTTAAACCCACCGAAGCCCATACGGGATACGGTTACATCAAGCGGGGCGACGCACTATCGGGGTTCGGCGAGCACGCGTTTGCAGTCGACTCCTTTGCCGAAAAACCCGACCGGGCAACGGCCGAAGGCTATCTTGCGACTGGCAGCCATTTCTGGAACAGCGGCATCTTCGTTCTGGACGCCAAAACGTATCTCGAAGAGATCGAGCGGCTGCATCCCGAAATCCTGCAGGCGGCGCGCGCTGCCGTTGACGGCGCACAGGAGGATCTGGGCTTTCTGCGTCTCGACAAAAATGGCTTCGCCTCAGCCACGAACATTTCCGTCGACTACGCAGTGATGGAGAAGACGGCGGAAGCAGCAATGCTGCCGCTGAACGTCGGCTGGAACGACGTCGGCTCTTGGACGTCGCTGTGGGATATCGCGCCCAGAGATGACAAAGGCAACTACGTTAAGGGCGACGCCGTCCTTGAAGACACAACCGACTGCTACGTGCACTCGGAAAAGGCCATTGTCTCGACCATCGGCGTGAAAGATCTCGTCATCGTGGATACGCCGGACGCGCTGCTCGTTGCCGACAAGGCGCGCACACAGGACGTGTCGAAGATCGTGCAGCGCCTCAAGCAGTCGAACCGTAAGGAGCAAGAGCAACACCTCAGGAATTACCGGCCCTGGGGCTACTTCGAGACGCTAAACATCGGCCCGAGATTTCAAGTCAAGCTTCTGCATGTGAACCCGGGCGGCAAGCTGTCGATGCAAATGCATCATCACCGGTCCGAACATTGGATCGTCGTTCAAGGAACGGCCAAGGTCGTCATCGGCGAGAACGAACAGCTCGTGCGCGAGAATGAAAGCGTCTACATCATCGCAACCCAGTGGCACCGTCTCGAAAATCCCGGCAAGGTTCCCGTCGAAATCATCGAAGTGCAGATCGGATCATACCTCGGCGAAGACGATATACTGCGCACGGACGATATCTATAATCGCGCACCCGAAGAAACGAAATAGCACAGCTTACTTGGGCCCGTCGGACGATGGAGATCTTAGCGTGAAAATGCGCCCCGTCGTGGACGGCGGCTGCTCGGCTGGTTTCTCCGGCTGCACGAAAGGATCGAGCCTCTCAGCAACACTTGGCTCGCCGCTCTCTTCGACCTTGTCTCTAAAATTCCGCCAACTCGCGGGAATACAGGCGAGATAGACCAACGTGATCGCCGTCAGCGTTTGATAGGGATACGTGAACAGCATCGCAACTACGCCGACTGCGATGACGAAAATCGGTAACACCCATTCCCGCCCCACGCGCTCGCCGAGCAGTTTTCCAGAATACGTCGGTATCGTCGAAACCATCATGAAAGCGATGAAAAGCGTATAGACCAAAACGCCCATCAGGGCCCATCGGGCTTTAAGCTCATCGACACCAAGCTGATAGATGTAGACTGGCAGCAGAACGGCGATCGCCGCCGCGGGCGTCGGCATTCCGATGAAGTAGTTCGACTGCCATTTCGGACGTTCGTCATCGATAGCAGCGTTAAAGCGCGCAAGCCTGAGTGCGGACGCCAGCGCGAAGATCATCACGCAAATCCAGCCCGCGCTTTTGAGATCCCCAAGTCCCCAATTGAAGACCAGAAAGGCCGGAGCAACGCCGAAATTCACAAAGTCAGCAAGACTGTCGAGCTCCGCCCCAAAGCGCGAGGATGCCTTCAAAAGACGCGCGATACGTCCGTCGATACCGTCGAGGCATCCTGCGAACACGATCGCGGCCAGCGCCAGGTCATAGCGCCCCTCGATGCCCATACGGATTGAGGTGAGACCCGCACAAAGCCCAAGCAGCGTGAAAAAATTCGGGACCAGCATGCGCACCGGTACGCGCCGATGCCGGAACAGCGAGCGCCGTCGGCGCCGCCGCGTTTCCGTTTCCAGCATTGGTTCATCTGGATCCATGGCAGGTCTCCTTCGACCACGCGCACAGGGCAGCCGTAAAACAGCTTAGCCGAGTCGAGCCTCCCGTTCGGGCTCTATAGAATGAAGATCCGCCAAAACCGTCTCGCCTGCAACCGCTCGTTGGCCGACACTCACAAGAGCGACCTTACCGGGCGGCAAATAAACATCGACCCGCGAACCGAACCGGATCAAGCCAAAGCGCTGCCCGGCACCGACCGTATCTCCCATTTCGGAGAACGTCACGATACGCCGCGCCACGAGCCCGGCGATCTGTACCACCCCGATTTCGCCATCCGACGGTGTCTCGATCACGAGAATGCGCCGCTCGTTGTCCTCGCTCGCCTTATCGAGCGCGGCATTGAGAAACGCGCCCGGAACATAGAGCGAGCGCACGATCCGCCCACCCACGGGAGCGCGATTGATATGCACGTCGAAAATGGAAAGGAACGTCGAGATACGAACACGCTCCTCCGAACCCATCCCTAGCTCGGCTGGCGGAATCACCTTGTCTATCGCCGAAATCTTTCCGTCCGCCGCCGAGATGACCAGCCCCGGCCGCACCGGCGTCACCCGTTGGGGATCGCGGAAGAAATAGACGACCCAAGCCGTGACCAACGCCGCGATCCAGCCGAGCGGCGGATAGATCAAAAAGAACACCAGCGTAACGATCGCACCGATCGCAATGAACTTGTGTCCGTCCGGATGCACAGGCGCGAACGATTCGAAAATGGTGTCAAGAATACCCTGATGCTCGGACACGTATCCCTCCCAGCGTGCCTTTCAATAAAACGAAGGCACGAATTACGAAATCGGTACGGCGACAAACCTGAGATCGCCTTTCCCATCCTCGACGCGAAGCAGAACGGCTTTGCTGCGCCCCGACTTCTTCACCTTATCGATTTGGGCTGCAACATCCTCGGGATCGGTGACGGCTTCCTGTGCCGCTTCGACGATGACGTCCCCTGCCTTGATGCCCTTCCCAGCCGCAGGACTCTTCGGATCGACCGCTTCAACGACAACGCCTTTAATCTTGCCGTCCAGATGATATTTCTGCCTTAGCTCGTTCGTTAAAGTCGAGAGCTTCAAACCGATGATCGCTGCTCCCGGAGGTGTCCCGCCCTCTTCGTCAGGGCCTTTGAGATCGTTGTCGCTATCGTCCTGATCTTCGAGCCGGCCAACGGTGACCTGCACCGACTTGGTTTCTCCCTTACGCAAAAGTTCAACATCGACGGCCTTCCCGATCGGCGCCTGCGCCACAATCCGCGGGAGGCCGCGCATCGTCGTCACGTCCTTGTTGTCGAATTTCATGATGACGTCGCCCGCCTTCAGCCCCGCTTTCGAAGCCGGGCTATCTGGAGTAACCGCCGCAATCAGCGCGCCGCGATCTTCGGGAAGGCCCAAAGTTTCGGCAATGTCATCTGTCACGCTCTGGATCTTGACACCGAGCCAGCCGCGCCGCACTTCGCCGTATTGCTTTAGCTGGTCGATGACATTCGAAACGGTATCGGAAGGCACCGCGAAACCGATGCCGATCGAGCCGCCCGTTGGCGAAATAATCGCCGTATTCACGCCGATCACCTCGCCGTCCATGTTGAACAGCGGACCGCCGGAATTGCCCTTGTTGATTGCCGCATCCGTCTGCAAGTAGTCGTCATAAGGTCCCGAATTGATATCGCGGCTCTTGGCCGAGATGATACCGACCGAGACCGAGCCGCCAAGTCCAAAGGGATTGCCGATGGCCATCACCCAATCACCGACTTCGATCTTGTCGGACGATCCGAATTTCACATCGACGAGCGGCTTCTTCGGCGTGACCTTGAGAAGCGCAAGATCTGCTTTGGTATCTCGGCCGATGATCTTGTCGACCCTCAGTTTTGAGCCGTCATGAAAGTTGATATCGATTTCCTCGGCGCCCTCGATAACGTGGTTGTTGGTGACGATAAGCCCTTCTTTGCCATCGATGACGAAACCCGATCCGAGCGATGAGATCTTGCGATCCTCATGCGGAACGCCGCCACGTTTGTTGAAGAAGTCGTCGAAGAAATCTTCGAACGGGGCGCCCTTCGGTACTTTCGGCAATGGCACGCCCGATGGGCCCTTCACCGTCTGGGAGGTTGCGATATTGACGACGGCATCGATCAGCTTCTTGGCGAGCGGTGCAACGGATTTCGGGCCATTCTCGAAGGCCTGGGCCGAGCCCGGCAAAAAGACCATAGCCATGATCGCGCCAAGCGATAGCCGATACAAAAGCGCGAAACCTTTTCCGGTCATTGCAGAACTCCAGTATCCAGCCCCGAGCGGCGCACAATCCGCTCCAGGTCAATTGGCGCAAGATCAAAGCTTCAGAATGGCGATGGTAGCATATTGCCGGCATGGGGGGACAAGTCGGCCGCCCGATTATCCTCGGGCCAGCCAAACGAAAAAAACGCCCATTGCCACGGCGATTAAGGCAAAGGTCTGAATAGGGCCGTTGCCGCGATTGGCAATGTCCGTGACCACACGCCGCGCGGTATCTGGCGCGAGCGCCCACAGCAGCCCCTCAAGCACGAGCGCAATCCCGAGCCCGGCGAGAAGGTCGCTCATTGCGCCGGCGGAGACGTAGACGGCTCCGACGCCGCAGACGAAGCCTTCGTCCGCCCATGCGGATCCTCGAAATACCGGAAGAAATCGCTGTCGGGCGAAAGCAACATCCGCGTATCGTTCGGCTTGATAGCCGTGGTGTACGCCTGCATAGACCGATAGAACCGGAAGAAGTCGGGGTCTTTGCCGAACGCATCGGCGAAGATCTGGCTTCGTTTCGCTTCGCCGTCGCCGCGAATTTCATCCGACTTCTTGGTCGCTTCTGCCTTGATGATCGTGACCGCCTTGTCGGCGTTGGCGCGGATGCGATTGCTCTCGGCTTCGCCCTGGGCGCGAAGCTCCGTCGCCTCGCGAACACGATCGGCCCGCATCCGGTCGTAGACCTTCACGAGATTGACCTTGGGCAGATCAGCGCGCTTGATGCGCACATCGACGACCTCCAGACCATAGTCGCGGCCTTCCTTATTCACCTGCGCCGCAATCTGCTTCATCAGAGGCTCGCGCTTGTCCTTCACGATCTCCAGTAGGGTCGCCGAACCGAGCACACGCCGGATCTCCGATTCGATCAGCGGACTGAGAACGTCGCGCACGCGCTGCTCGTCTCGGACGTTCTGATAGAACTTCAACGGATCGGTGATCCGGTACCGCGCATAAGCATCGACGATAAGCCGTTGTTGATCGGACGCCGTGACTTCCTGCTCGGTCGTGTCGAGGTCGAGAATGCGCTTATCGAACTTGTCGACCGTATCGATGAACGGCACTTTCCATTTGAGGCCCGGAGACTCGATGATTTGCTGCGTCTTGCCGAAACGAAGCACCATTGCTTGCTCGTTCTGGTGAACAATGAACGCCGACGCGTAAAGTCCGGCCAGGGCGACGATTAAGACGATAAGGATGAAAGCGAAAAACGCGCGCATTTTATTTCGATTCCTCGGCCGGTTCGCGCTTCTGGAGTTGCTCTAGCGGAAGGTAGGGCACGACACCCTGGCCGCCCTTCTTCTGATCGATGATGATCTTGTCTGCGCCCGAGAGCACACGCTCCTGCATTTCAAGATAGAGGCGCTCGCGGGTAACATCCGGAGCCTTCTTGTACTGATCGTAGACCTTCAGGAAGCGCGCGGCCTGACCGGTCGCTTCGGCAACGGTCTGATCGCGATAGCCTTCTGCTGCGGCAACGATGCGGTCGGCCTCGCCATGCGCGCGCGGCGTTACCTGATCGGCATACGTTTGCGCCTGTTTGATCAGCGTCTCTTTCTCCTGCGCCGCCGCAGCGACTTCACGGAACGCCCCGATGACTTCCTCGGGAGGATCGACCTCTTTCAATTGCACCTGATCGATCTTGATACCGGCGCGATAGTAATCGAGCGTTTTCTGCATCAACTTCCGTACGTCTTCCTGCGTCTGCTGACGTCCGCCGGTCAGGAGCGGCTGCAGGTTCGACTGTCCGACAACCTCGCGCATTGCGCTTTCGGCAACCTCGCGCACCGTCGTTTCCGGCTGCGCGATGTTGAACAAGAACTGTTCGACGCCGGTATCGCCATTGTTCGGGTCTTTGTCCGGGCTGATACGCCAGTACACGACGAAACGCACATCGACGACGCTGCCGTCGCCCGTCAACATGAGGCCGCTGTCGCGTGCGCCGATGACACTACGCGCGCTTCCGACTTCGATCGTGCGCTGCTGCGTGACTTTCGGGAGCCGCACTTCCTCGATTGGATACGGCCAACGGAAGTGTAGACCGGGACCTTCCCAGCGCTCGTATTTGCCGAAGCGGAGAACGATGCCCTGCTCATCGGGGTTCACGCGATAAAAAAATCCGTAGAACGCGACGCCAGCGAGCAGCAGAAGTCCGAGAAGGAAAAGGAATGTGCGCGGAACGCCGCCAACCCCGCCGCTACCTGAGCCACCACCGCCGCCGCCACGGCCCATGACCTGGCGCATGCGATCCTGGCCACGGCGCAGAATCTCGTCGAGATCCGGGGGCTCCTTGCCGCCGCCGCCACCACCAGATCCCCACGGACCCTGTCCCCATGGACCGCCACCTTTACGGCCGCCGTTTCCACCGCTACCGCCGCCTTGATTACTCCAGGGCATAAATCAGGGCCTCGTTCGTATTGTGAGCTGAAATGAGGGTCGCGCCGCCGGCATTTTCCGATCCGTTGCTACCGCAACGGTCGGATACGAAGCATGGGACGTGCACGATAGAAACCTCGATGTCTTAGAGAAACCAATGATTGAGCGCAGCTTATAGGTCAGGGGTCTTCCGATCGCAAATTCCGCCCGGATTGGCTAATCGCAATTTGGGATGCCACGGCCACGCTTCAAGGGTGTTGCTCGCCCTCTCCGGCCTGTCCGGTGCGCCGTTCGTAAATGAATAGCGTCGACGCAAACTCGTCGCGCGGGCCTTGAGACAAAGCCTCTTTGCTCATTTCCTGCCAAATCGCAGTGTCGAGGGGCGCGAAATGCCGGTCGCCATCGACAACGGCATGAACGCGGGTCAGGTAGATGCGGTCCGCAACAGGTAGTGTTGCATCGAACACACCGACGCCGCCAATAACCATGATTTCATCGGCCCCACGGGTGGTAGCGAGAATTCGAGCCAAGGTCAGGGCGTCGGTTACCGTCTCGCACGTCGAAACACCGTCCGCAGTAAACTGCGGATCGCGCGTCACGACGATGTTGTCCCGCCCGTCGAGCGCCTTGCCGATCGACTGGAACGTTCGCCGCCCCATGACGATGGGCTTGTCCATCGTCAGCTTGCGGAACGTCTTCAGGTCCGATGAAAGCCGCCAGGGCAGCGCCCCGTCGCGTCCAATAACACCATTCTCGGAAACGGCAACGATGAGGGAAATCGGTAAGTCGTTCATCCCCGACCGATAGCAACGCCCCGCGCAATAGGCAATTGCGCATCGTTTAGGTCAGCCTTCGGGAATCTTACGCCCGATCCCCGAACGGCTCGCAAGCTCACCGTTCGAAGATGACAGAAACCGTCACACCGCCACCGGCGCTTTGATGTGCGGCCAGGGATCGTAGCCCGTCAGCTCGAAGTCCTCATATTTGAAATCGAAGATCGACGCGACATTCGGATTGATCTTCATCTCGGGCAACGCGCGCGGTATCCGCGACAACTGCAAATCCGCCTGCTCGATATGATTGAGATAAAGATGCGCATCCCCGAACGTGTGCACGAAGTCCCCAGGCCTAAGCCCTGTCACTTGCGCCATCATCATCGTCAGCAGGGCATAGCTCGCGATGTTGAACGGCACGCCGAGGAAAATATCGGCCGACCGCTGATAAAGCTGGCACGAGAGCTTCCCATCCGCGACGTAAAACTGAAAGAGGCAATGGCACGGCGCCAGAGCCATCTTTGATAATTCGCCAGGGTTCCACGCCGTCACGATGATGCGCCGCGAATCCGGATTGCGCGTCAGATCGGAAACGGCAGCGGCGATCTGATCGATGGTCGATCCGTCCGGCACTTCCCAGCTCCGCCATTGCTTGCCGTAAACCGGGCCGAGATTACCCTCCGCGTCTGCCCACTCATCCCAGATGCTGACGCCATTGTCCTTCAGATATTGCGTATTCGTAGCGCCCGATAAAAACCAAAGAAGCTCGACGATGATCGATTTCACATGCAGCTTCTTCGTCGTGACGAGCGGAAACCCCTTCGACAGATCGAAGCGCATCTGATGCCCAAAGACCGACAGCGTACCGGTCCCCGTGCGATCGGTCTTCGTCACACCTTCGGTGCGCACGCGGCGCAAGAGATCCAGGTATTGCTGCATAAACGAGACCTAGCGCGATTCTATCAATACCCGGCTACCCGTTTATGAGAGAGCTATTCGGTGCATACGCCAATACAAGCACAATCAACGAGTTGTAAGCGCCGTGACATAGGATTGGCGTGAGCAACGAACCGGTTCGTTCACGGATGAACGCCAAGTAGATACCAATGAGGGTAATCGCGACCAGACCGTAGACGGAATAATTCGCGTGCAAGAACGCCCACATGATCGCCGTCGCCGCTGCCGCCCCGGCGATGCCCAAAGGCGAACGCCGCAAAGCTCCGTAAAGCAGTCCGCGAAATAAACATTCTTCTGCGAGTGGAGCTCCGATCCCCGCCGCAATCAACACCAGCCACCATGTCCTGGCTTTCATCAGACTAGCGAACGGACTCATGTCCTGGCGAAAAGCGTCCTTATCCACCGCGAACACAAGGCATCCGTAAAGAAGCGCAAGTGCCATCAATCCGAGTGCCGACAGCACAAGAGTCTTGAGACCGCCGCGCGGCATGCCGAAGCGCAAAAATGGCTCACCGGAATAGTCCAGAAAAACGCTGGTCGCAAAAACCAGGAGGATCGTTACCGATTGGAACGCGAAGAGCGAGACGGCGACACGCGCCGTAAGCAACGCCTCGGTTTCCCCTGCGGCAAAAGCGCGAGGCTCGTTGAGCCTCGTCCAGCTGTCGAATACGGCAGAAGCTCCGAACCCCGCGAGCGTAGCCAGCACGACGATGCCGACCGCCGTGGCCAGCACGAGAATGATGGTCCGCCACGGCAACTGCGTGTCGGGCACATATATGCGATCTTCCAATGAAACGCTCACGTGCATGTGTCCACTTACGGCAATCCCAGGGAGCATGCCGTATCGCGGACCCGACTGGAACGGCTTTCGCCGCTCGCGACGTTCAACCGCGGCCAACTGGTAACAGGTTTTTCACGGCCCGGCGAATGGCATCGGGAAATGCTTTTTTTTGCCTCCCGCAATCATTATATTCGGTGGGCTGGCTTGCCAGCTATGGCGATAAACGCGGTCGTAATAAGCCGATCGGACCCGGGGGCGGTACCCGGCGCCTCCACCATATTTCTTCGCCGCGCCCTGCGGCCGGCTCTCCGAAGGAGAGTCGCAGGGCGCAAGCGAAAACTAATGGGGGCGAAATAGGATCGACGAAGGTGTAAAGGACTTTGCTTTTGCCCGGCATGATACCACCGTTATCGGGTCATACAGAATAGTTGCCAATGACAACTATGCTGAGGCCGCTCTCGCTGCGTAATGCAGCGCGATTAGCCTGAACTTGAAGCCCTTGCCCCTAGCCGGGTAAGGCGCGGTCCGGAGGGCACCGGGCAACAGAAGCCCTCCACTCTTACGGGTTACAGGCCAAACGGGCTTGACTGATCGCCAAATCTGATTTCAGAGGTCGGTCACAATGCGGCATTTCTTGAAGGCTGAGGCATGGCGACAGGGCCATCGATAGATTACGCAAAGCTGCAGCAGGAAGCGATGCGCGGTGTCGTTCGCGCCGTTTTGCAGCAGATCGTGAAGTCCGGCCTTCCGGGCGAACACCACTTTTACATTTCGTTCCTGACTCAGGCGCCCGGCGTCATTCTCTCGAAACGTCTCAAAGAGAAGTATCCGAGCGAGATGACGATCGTGTTGCAGCATCGGTTCTGGGACCTCATCGTTTCGGATGAGCGCTTCGAAGTGAAGCTGACATTCGACGGCATCCCGGAACGGCTTGTCGTACCATTCACGGCGATCAAGGTGTTTATCGATCCGAGCGTCCGCTTTGGTCTGCAATTCGATGAAGAAGTTAGCGACAACGAACCTCTACATCAGGAGCGTCACGCCCTGACCGCCGACGCGACTTACGACCAGATGGGCGACGCAGGCAGTGAAATGCCCCGCGCTGCTCCCAAGAAGCCACGCGCGCCGCGTCGCCGCACCGATAAAGACACGGCAGCTTCGCCAGCCGCGCGACGGCCGTCGGAACCGACGCCGCCGTCGCCCGAACCCGCCATCCGCGCGGGTGAAGCAACCGCGAAGGACGATAGCGAAAACGATGTACCGCCCTCCACGGAAGGCGCCAAAATCTTGAGCCTCGACCAATTTCGCAAAAAATAGCAGAAGCCAGCCAATTGCGCGGCTAAGGCCTGCATCTGCCCGAAATGGGCTCGCAAGGTTATTTGTCGGGCTTACTTGTATCTTTGGCGGTCGCCCCGTCGTCATCAATGTTCGTGCTTCGGGCCGCCTCGACTTCCTTGAGCGTCTCGATTGCGTCGATCATGCGCCAGTTGAGAGGACGGCGCACTTCTCCGCGAAAATACTTTTTCAGTCCTCCACCCAGCCGCTTCAGCGTGTCGTTCACGGGATGGCCTTCCGTCTAAGCCCGTTGTGGAATTTTGAACTGTTCGACCACGAAATTCGTCAACCTCTTGGGATCGTGCTCGCCGGCCCTCATGAACCCCGTCACCAAAAAAGCGACGCGCTCCCGCGAAGCGGTGTCGGATTCCGCCACAGCGAGTTCAGCGCAAGCCAAATCCATGGCCCGCTGCATGATATTTAGGTTGTCGTTATCGATGACACCGCGAGGAAACGGCATTTGCCCACCCTTCTGTCTGCGACGCACGCACGACGCACGAGCCATCGATATTGTTCCCTTGCGGTATGCATCTTGATCTTTGTGCATTTAAACGTTGCGGTATGACACCACGGCAATTTACCGGGCAGCACCGCGAGCCATTGAAAAAATGCGGGTGGACTTCAGCGCCAGCGCCGGCTTTTCGATGAAATGCCAAGACAAAGAGGCAGGCACAATCGTGACCGCAAAGCTGACGACGACATGGATGAACGGATTCCAACCCGGCAAGAGTACGCTGGTCATCTGCTGAACCGGATAGGCATAAATATAAATACCGTAGGAATAGTCCGGAAAAGCGTTCAATCCGGCAAACATCCTTTTGACGCCGAACGCTATCCACAACGTCAGCACTGCGACCGACGCGGTAGCAATAATCATTCCTTGGGACGTGCCGGCAAGAACCGCCGAAAGCGAAAGCACAACCAGAATTAAAACGACATTCGGAGTGTTTTGCCTGGTCGCCTGAAACCAAGCGCCGATCGAAAACGGGATGAACAACGAAAAGATATTACTCGCTTGCACCGGAATAGAGCGGCCGAGAGCAACGGGAACAAGATACCCGATCGCGCAAGCAACTCCGCAGACGACGATGATGTTCGCAAACTTTATCCCTGCCCGACTGGATACAACAAAAAGCATGAAAAGTATGAAATAGGCCGCGACCTCGTATCTCAGCGTCCACAGAGAGCCATTGGCAAATTTCAGCACGTTGTTTTGAAACGCTCCGGGAAGAGAATATTCCATCGACAGCAGCGTTCCGGATCCAAATATATACCGCAGTGTCTGATGGTTGGTAAAATAGTCGGCAAAACTGAGCGTCGAAAACGCAGAGATGATAACCCCCGTAATCGCCGTACAAACAATTAGGCCAGGAAAGATTCGCAGGAAGCGCGCTTTCCAAAATTCGCCCGCAGGGTGCCGTTGCACAGACGCACTGATCAAATAACCGCTGATCGTGAAGAACATCACGACAGCAGACCAGCCGAGCTCCAACCCGGTGAAGCGGAAATATTCATCCTGGAACCCGCGTATTCCGTGCGCGTGCGCGAGAATGACCAGCGACGCAGCGATCCAGCGCAATGCCTGAAAGTTATTGGCATGCCGAACGGGTCGTGTGGACTGGATCTCCCGGGACACGACTTTTTCTGAGCTTTCGGACTGCTCACCGAGAACAGGAAATTTTTTCAAAACCAACCGCGCCAACTTACCGTGGACGTAGTGGAGGACGCGCAAGCATGCGCGCTCAAATCTCCTTCGGGAAACGATTAGACAGAGTTTACACGAAGAAGCAGATGTGGCGTTTCAACTCAGAATACACGGCCAATACGAAGAATCGCGCCGCCATAACGCTCGCGAATCTTGTGCACGAAACGATCACAACAATCACAAAGCGTTCGCCGCACACTCCGGCTCGCGACTAAATTTTTATTTCAAAGTTCACGATCGGCTTGCTGGAGGGCGCAGCAAAGGCAAATTTAGATCTTCCTGCTGTCATAGGCCCAGTGGAGTAGAGCTTGCCGCTGGCGCCGCCGGCAGCCCAAATCGTGAGCCTCGCAGTTGCGCTTCAATTGCGCGACATGACGCCGGATCTGCTTCCAGCGCTTGATCTGACGAGCATCCTCGTCTTCCAAGCGTCGGCCCATGTAATAACGGCAGTACCATTGAAACCACCCGCGCGGATCGTCACGATAGATCCATCCTTTTTTGCGCCAGATTGAGAGAGGTTGGCTTGCGCTAACGCCGAAATAATTCTGTGCAGGATCGGATCCGCTCGGAGACAGCTTCGCGCGCTGAAACCAGCTTTTTGGAAACTCCCTTCGGCAGTCGGTCATGTATTTGCCACCGAAGACGCCAAGACGAAGCATCTCGGCTGGTGTGAGTTCCGGCTCGAAGTCGGGCGCGAAATTTCGCCCCGTGGGCGCCACCAATTCGTAGGTATACCCCCGCTGCATCTTGTCGTTTACGCGCACCGACTTGCGTCTCATGTCCACAGCCTCATTCCATCGGACCGATCGAGTTTTAGCAGCGACCCTGGACACGCGCCGCAGGCTGGGTCTCCGGTCTCGTCGGGGACAACAACAGCATTACCGGCTCGACAAATCGAGGCGTATGCGCGACGAAGCACCAATTCCAAGCTGTCCTGCGAAACATTAACGAGACCGAACACATCATGGCCAAGACCCGCACAGAGACCGACACCTTCGGGCCCATCGAAGTCGCCGCTGACAAGTATTGGGGCGCACAGGCTCAGCGCAGCCTCGGCAATTTCAAGATCGGATGGGAAAAGCAGCCGGCATCGATTGTCCGGGCGCTCGGGGTCATCAAACGCGCCGCCGCCGAAACGAACATGGCTCTTGGCCGTCTCGACCCGAAGGTCGGCGAAGCCATCGTCAAGGCCGCCCAGGAAGTCATGGACGGTAAGCTCGACGATCACTTCCCGCTCGTCGTTTGGCAAACGGGCTCCGGAACGCAATCGAACATGAACGCCAACGAGGTCATCTCAAACCGCGCAATAGAGATGTTGGGCGGCGAAATGGGCTCAAAAAAGCCCGTGCACCCGAACGATCACGTCAATATGAGCCAATCCTCGAACGACACCTACCCCACGGCGATGCATATCGCGTGCTCGGAGGAAGTCGTGCATCGGCTGCTCCCGGCGCTGCGAAAGCTTCATAAAGCGTTGTTGGACAAGGCCGAAGCTTGGTCCCGCATCATTAAGATCGGCCGTACGCATACGCAAGACGCGACACCGTTGACCCTCGGCCAGGAATTCTCCGGCTATGCGCAGCAAGTTGAGAACGGCATCGCCCGCATAGAATCAACCTTGCCCGCATTGATGCAGCTCGCACAGGGCGGCACGGCCGTTGGCACGGGTTTGAACGCGCCGAAAGGCTTCGCTGAAATGATCGCCGCCCGCATCGCGTCGATCACTCAACTTCCGTTCAAAACCGCTCCCAATAAATTCGAAGCCCTCGCAGCCCACGACGCGATGGTCTTTTCCCACGGCGCTATCAATACGGTCGCCGTATCGCTGTTCAAGATCGCTAACGATATCCGGCTTCTGGGCTCCGGTCCGCGCTCGGGGCTCGGAGAACTCGCGCTTCCTGAAAACGAGCCTGGCTCCTCAATCATGCCCGGCAAAGTTAATCCCACGCAGTGCGAAGCCCTGACGCAAGTGTGCGTCCAGGTGTTTGGCAATCAAGCGGCACTGTCCTTCGCTGGCAGCCAGGGCCATTTTGAACTGAACGTCTACAATCCCGTCATGGCCTACAATTTCTTGCAATCCACGAACCTCATCGCCGATGCCGCGGTATCCTTCACCGACAATTGTGTCGTCGGCATCGAGCCGCGCGAAGACAACATCAAAGCGGGCCTTGAGCGCTCGTTAATGCTCGTGACGGCACTGGCGCCAAAGATCGGTTACGACAATGCCGCCAAGATTGCCAAAACCGCGCATAAGAACGGCACCACGCTGCGCGAAGAAGCCGTCGGAGGCGGGTATGTGACTGACAAGGAATTCGACGAGATCGTGCGGCCCGAGAAGATGATCGCGCCGGACTGAAATCGGTGCGCACACATGCAATCGCAAGCGAGCGTTTGACGCCTTCGCATTACTGCACATAAAATGCATCAATGGAGAGTGCCACGTTGGCACTCGTGGCGGAGTGCATTTTATGACCGCAGAGATCGTCAATCTCAACAAGGTCCGCAAAGCCCGCGAGCGCGCTATCCGCGAGAGGGACGCGCAAGAGAACCGGCTGAAGTACGGACAGTCAAAGGCTGATCGCCATCTCTTTGACGCCAAGCAGCGAAAGTCACAGGCGGACTTGGACGGAACACGGCGCCATTCGGATGGACTCGGCGACGACGATGATTCAGGGCCCGATCGCGCATCGTGACGCGGCCCGAAAAGCGCTCGTTTTCGATTCAGGGCCACCGCACGTCGATTTCGCTTGAGACAGCCTTTTGGGCCGCTCTCAAGGATGCAGCGGCCGAAGATGGCCGAACGCTCGCGGGCTTGATCAGCGCGATCGACAAGGAACGCGGCGACGCAGGCCTGTCGAGTGCAGTCCGCGTGTGGCTGTTGAAGCGGCTTCAGGAAAAAGCCAACGAAAATCGGCTAAATAAAGAAGGCGCCGCGTCCTAAGGGATATTCCCCAGCGAGCGCAACACTTCATCCGATGATGTCCTACGCCTGATGGGTGCGCGTTGCGCAGGACGAGTTGCCGTCACCGGCCGCACCGTCGTATCCGGCACTTGAACTGGAACGTTGGTCTGGGCGTCGGCCTCGGTGGACTCGTCCTCAGGCGGAGGAATGGGCTCGACGGTGATCGCAGGCGTCCGAACGCTATCGGCGCTGACCGCATTGGAAGATGCGGACTTGGCGTCGTCTTTTTGGTCCGCTTGCGGCGTGATGACCGGCGAATTGGGAACCGTCTGGGTTTTGAATGCCGGGGCAGCCGGAGCGCGCGCGTTCGGAGCGCGCGCGTCACTTCCGGAACTGCTATCCGCGGTTCCAGCCGATTCCGGCAACACCGACGGCAACGGCGCGGGTTGCTTCTTCGCGCCGGCCGCGCGCTGAGCATCAAGAGCTTTGCGCTTTTCCTTCTCGCGTCGCACCCGCTCCTCGTCGATACGCCGCGACAGTTCAAGCTGCTGAACATTACGTTCGACCTGGCGCACCGAAAGCTCGCGCTGAAGATCCGATACGTCGACACTCGACTTAATGACTGCCAGGTTGTCTAGCGGCCCGTCATAAAGCACGACGACAGGCGGCAACGGCCCCTTTGCGGGCGGCGGCTTCCAGCCGGGCAATTGCGCAGAAGGAGCAACAAGCGGCGTAGCCAGCGCCGAAATCTGGCAAGAAGTGGTCACGTTAAGCGACGTCAGATCGACCGACGTCGTTGCCTCCAGTTTGCCGTTCGGCGCATCGAGCCCGAGCGTTTGGACCTTCGCCGTTCCATCCGCTAGGGAGATTGGAAGATCGCGATCGCCGAGGGACACTTCCGAGGTCGTCAGCGACGTTAATAGAGCCGTTGAAATCGCACGCGGATCGTTCTGCACCTTGCCCTGCAAAACACCATCCGCAATATCGGCTACCGCCGCGACCGAGGGACCATGCACCGTCGCATTCTTGAGCCGCGCATGCCCGGTGCCTTCCATGACCGCGATAAGCCCCGCCGGACTCTGGGCGCGCGCGCCTGCCGTGAGTTCAAACGTCGCTGAACCCTTCGCCAAGGGGCTCAGCGCCGCAAGCTTTGCACTATCGAGTTTAAGATTGGTCGAGAGCACGACACCGTCGGGGGCTTTTTCGAGACTTAGGCCACCGGTCAGCCGCCCACCTGCCGCGGCCGCTGAGAGAGAACTGACGGCGACCTTATCGGGCGTAACCGAAAGTTGCATCTCACCGTCACGCGTCGCGAGATTGCCGCTTAGATCAAGGGACGCAAAACTCAGCCGCACGTTGGCATCCGTACCCGTAAGCGCGCCGAAATTGAACACGCCGCTCGGCCAAATTGAATTTATTGCCTGAACCGCCGCATCATCCGTTTCCGCCACATCGCCGTTGCTCGATGGAATAGCGGGCTTGTCGGTCAGTACCGCAAGAAGTGGCGTGACGGTGACGCGATCCGCGCCGACCTTGCCGACGATATGCCGGCGGCCGTCTGCCCCTGCCTCAATTTCCAAGTACGATGCGACCGTCGACGTACCGAGCATCAGATCGCGAGTCGCGATAGTCCATTTGCCTTTGTCACGCGTCAGATCGATCGCGCCATGTACCGCCGCACCCTCGGCGCCCCGAGGCAACGAAAGACCAGCGACCGATAACACATCGGCGAAATCGTCCGCTTTGACGTTCGCCGTTCCGTTAAGCGCGAGCGCGGCATTTTCCGGCCAGACCGCACTGCCATTGAAAGCCGTATCGAAACCCTGGCCTGCAATCTCGAACCTCACCTTCGCACCCGAGTCGAAGGTCCCGGCCGCAATCAGCGATGCTTCCGCAGGCGCAGGATTTTGATCGTTTGGTGTGCGCTTGTCGGCGGTAAACGCCGTAAGCAGCGACGGCAATGAGGGCGCGTTGAGCGACGCCTGCACGCGGCTCGGCTTTGATCGCCATGCCGTCAAGCCGTGATCGAACTCGGCGACGCCCTTCAAACGCGCATCATTGAGGGTGCCGTCGAAGGTAACGTCGCTCGCTGCAGGCGCACGCCGGCCAAGCTCTATCAGGCCCGCAAGCTTGGCGTGTCCTAGCCTCCCGAATAAATCCTCTCCGAAAAGCGGCTGTAAGCCGGCTCTGCGACCGAGATCGCGCATAGCCTCCGGCGTCGGCGCGATCACATCATAGGCAAGTGTCCCAACCGGCCCCTCATCACGCGTTTTGACCCGGCCTTCAAGGCTGATCGTCAGCCCCTTTTCGGTCGTGAGCTTTGCCGCGGGCAGGCTGATGTCCTTACCTTCCGTCTCGAATGTCACGTCGACGTCGTGATAGATATTTTTCCCGTCGGTCAAACGACCGGCAATGACACGCACCTGCATGTCACCGGACAGAGCCTCGGCCGCCGCCGTGTCAGAGCCGACCGACGCGAGGCCCACTGCCCGGCGAAGCTGCTCCTCAAGAGAGTCCGCAGTCTTCGGAAAAATTGCTCGCGTATCGAGATCCGCCGCTTGTAGCGTTAGATCGGTGCGCTTTCGGACACCCTGCGAAATTGTTAGATCGCCTGAGATTGCGCGGCCCGAAATGTCGCCGGAAGCATCGGCAATCGCCAGCCGCGTCTCATCGATGTCGATCTTTCCACTAAATGAAAACGCGCCGTCCGACGTGATGTCGATCGGCATTCCGGATTTCCCCGCCCACGATTTAAGGCGAGCGAGACTCGTGCCACCGATAAAAACATCGCCCGAAAAGCGATGCTTACCGTCGGCGACCTTCCTCAAGTCGCCCGTAAGGTCGAGCCGCGATCCGCCCGGCAAGCTGACGTTGAATTTGGTGATGTGGGTGACGGCGCCGTCTCTATCGGCATCAATATTTAGCCCGCCGGCGGTTTCACCACCGACCTTCACCTGCTGAATATTGATATTGGCGTTGGCCTTGCCATCTCCCGCTACGGATTGCATCAGACCGACAGTCAACTGCTTGAGCTTGGAGAACGACGCGCTGCCCTGCCCTGCTCCAGCCAGACGGTCGAGATCAAGCCACTTCGACGATAGCGTGAGATCGAGGCGCGTCGGCGTCGTCCATCTCGCGACCGCCGATCCGGTGATCATCTGCGGCTCGGCTGCATTGTCGAGCGACAGCGTAAGATCGTCAAACTTGGCACCGAGCGCATCGGCCGTCACATCTGCCTTGAGATCGAGGAGCGGAATATCGCCGCCGTCGTCCTTCGCCGCGTGGTCGCCGACGGGCATCGTCAACGTGCCGGTCCAGGTGCCCTTGAACCCCGGCCTGGTGTCGAGATCGGCGACGCGCCCGTCGAGAAGATAGACATTCGGCGACCCATCCGAGCGCGCCGAGATCTTGAGCCCGAAAGAACCGTCCGGCGACGGCGCCTCGGTGGCAAAGGCAAGTTCGTGCGCTATCCCGGACCAGGCAGCTTTCCCCTTGAAGCGGAACGGCCCCTGCAGCCCGTCGCCGGAGAGCTCGCCGTTGATATTCTCGATCTGCGCGACGCGCTCGCTCGCCGCATTGTAGAATAAAACGGTCCCATCGATCAGCTTCACCGACCGCAAAGTGACGTCGCGCGGCGCGAACGGAAGATCGCCTGACCTCAGCCGGATGTTGCTCCAGTTCCCGCCGCCGGTCTTGTCCACGGCCAGCGTCAGCACCGGCTTGTTCAGCTCGATCTCGCTAGCTTCCAGAACGCCGCGCAAAAGAGCCGGACCCGAAAGCCACATCGTGAAGCTGTCGGCCCGGACGAACGGCTCGCCGGTATCCCCGCTGACATTCGCAATACGGACCTTTTCGAAGCGGACATAGGGCGCAGGCAGAAACTTGAGATTGACTGATCCGCCGACACGAACTTCGCGGCCGAGCACTTTCGAGGCTTCTTCCTCGAACACGCCGCGATAACTGTTCCAGTCGATGAAGCTCGGCGCCGCGAAAAGCGCCGAAAGCACGACGATCAGAAGCGCACCGAGAAATAACAGCCCGTTGTTCATGAACGTCTCTTGCGGCCCGCACCACGATTGCCGAGCGCTAACGGCGGACCGGATTGAAATACGCGCCGCCACACGCATCTATATGCCACGGAGCAAGAATACTCTGAACCCGAATTTTGGCTTCATTCCAGGCATTTGAACATTTTGTGGTCGATTCGGCGCCGACCGTGTCCGCGGTGCGCGGCACCGGGACGCGCCGGTTGTAGGATCAGCCCTGGTGGTTTAGGCAATTCGCATGACTTCGACTCGCAAGCCGAACGCCGCGACGGGCTCGGATTTGCCGCACGACGACGATCCGCCGTTCGATCTGCCGCAAGCACCTTCGTCCGCGAGCCAACGCGACACAACGGCCGATAACGCACAGACGATCCAATCGATCTCGGCGCGCGCCATTGCGGCGGCGCGCGGCACGCTCGCGTATCTCGAAGGTCTGAATCCCGAGCAGCGCGAAGCCGTCGAAACGACCGAAGGACCGCTGCTTGTGCTGGCGGGCGCGGGCACCGGAAAGACACGTGTGCTGACGACCCGCATCGCTCATATTCTCGCGACCTCGAAAGCCTATCCGTCGCAGATTCTCGCCGTCACGTTCACGAACAAGGCAGCGCGGGAAATGCGCGAGCGCATTGGCGGCCTGATTGGCGGCTCGCTCGAAGGTATGTCGTGGCTCGGCACGTTCCACTCGATCGGCGTCAAGATCTTGCGCCGCCATGCAGAACTGGTCGGCCTGAAATCCGGCTTCACAATTCTAGACACCGACGATTCGATCCGGCTGCTGAAGCAGGTAATCGAGGCCGCTGGCATCGATAAGGACCGCTGGCCTGCGCGCCAGCTCGCCGGTCTGATCGATAGCTGGAAAAACCGCGGTTTGACGCCCAACCAAGTTCCAGGCGGCGAGTCCTTCGCTTTCGCGGCAGGCAAAGGCGCAGCCCTTTATGCGGCCTATCAGGCACGGCTCAAGGATCTTAACGCCTGCGATTTTGGCGATCTTCTGCTCGAATGCATTCGGCTTTTCCGCGAGCATCCGGACGTGCTCGCCGACTATCACCGCCGCTTCCGTTACATCCTGGTTGACGAGTATCAGGACACCAACGTCGCCCAATATCTTTGGCTGCGCCTTCTCGCGCAGGGCTCGCCCAACATCTGCTGCGTCGGCGACGACGATCAGTCGATTTACGGCTGGCGCGGTGCCGAGGTCGACAACATCCTTCGCTTCGAAAAGGATTTCCCCGGCGCTAAAGTCATCCGTCTGGAACGCAATTACCGCTCTACGGCGAACATCTTGGCTGCAGCCTCGGGCCTGATCGCCAAGAATGCAGGACGCCTCGGCAAAACGCTTTTTACCGACGGCGACGCCGGCAGAAAAATTGCCGTCGCCAATTTCTGGGACGATGAAGCGGAAGCCCGGGCGATCGGCGAAGATATCGAAAATTTCCAGCGCTCACGCGAGAAACTGAACGACGTGGCCATTCTCGTCCGCGCCTCGTCACAGATGCGCGCCATTGAAGACCGCTTCATTACGCTTGGGCTGCCGTACCGCGTGATCGGTGGTCCCAGGTTTTACGAGCGCCAGGAAATCAAAGACGCCATCGCCTATCTCGAAGTTGTCGCGAACCCGGCCAACGACCTCAAATTCGAACGGATCGTCAATGTCCCAAAACGCGGCCTTGGCGATACGACCGTCAAACGCGTCCACGCATTGGCCCGTGCGCGCGGCTTTTCGCTCTACCAAGCTGCGCGCGAAATCATCGAAACGGACGAACTTTCGCCGAAAGCCCGCAAATCGCTCTCGGATCTGACGCACGCATTCGAACGATGGCGCGGCAATCTCGATCACATGAGGCACACCGATCTTGCGGAGCTTATCCTGGACGAGTCTGGCTATACGGCCATGTGGCAGGCCGACAAAAGCCCGCAGGCCCAATCGCGGCTTGAAAACCTGAAGGAGCTTGTGCGCTTCATGCACGAGTTCGACACGATGCAGGGCTTTCTGGAGCACGTATCGCTCGTAATGGACGCCGACCAGAGCAGCGACGGCGATCGCGTCTCATTGATGACGCTCCATGCCGCCAAGGGGCTCGAATTCGGCATCGTCTTTCTTCCGGGATGGGAGGAAGGACTGTTCCCGCATCAGCGCTCGCTCGACGAAAGTGGCAACGCTGGACTAGAGGAAGAGCGCAGGCTCGCTTACGTCGGTCTCACCCGCGCCAAGCGCTTCGCCAAAATTTCGTTCGCTCAAAACCGGCGCACCCACGGCCTCTATCAATCGGCACTGCCATCGCGCTTCGTTGACGAATTGCCCGAGGCAACGGTGGACGTCATCGAGAGCGAAATGCCATACGGCGGCCGGACGAATGCGTTCGGCTTCGGCGGTTCCTTCGGACCAAGCCGCTTCGACCGCACCAGCGGAGCTGAGCCGTTCAGTTCCAATTACAAAACGCCCGGCTGGCAGCGCGCCCAGCAATCATGGAGCAGCAATCGTGACACTAAAAAGAAATCGCGCCCGCCAGTAACGCTTGAGGGCGAATTGGTCGCCGCATCGACAGCAAGCGCGCCCTCGTTCACGGCCGGCACGCGCGTCCGTCACGAAAAATTCGGAGACGGCACTGTCACGCTGGTTGACGGCAACAAGCTGACGATCGACTTTGACGATGGTTCAACGAAGCGGGTCGTAGCCAGCTTCGTTGACGTTATATGACTGATTCGTAACGCAGAAATGCTCGCGGCAAGTCCAATTTTTGCCGTCGATTTCTTCTTATCGCCGCAATTGCGTGACACATTTTAACCGCTCGTTGAGCTGTGGGGGTTCATCAGCAGATTGGCCGAGTCCAACGCCGAATTGCCGTCGGCGGCCTTCGAAGTATGCGTGAAATACCACCGAGGTGACACGCGGGACGTGAAACCGAGGTGCGGAATCGTCGTTTGGGAGGGTAGAGTCCTTGAGAGGAGCTATCCAATGAGCACTTACCGCTTTCCCTTGAGGGGTAAGATTGGTGTTGTCCGTGGACTTAACGATCAGCTTGCGGTGCGACTTGGAGTTGCAAAGCGTGAGCAGATGCAGTCGAAGCCGCGGCAAAACTTTGTGCAAGACATGGAACCGCTGACCGAGGAGGAGGTACGGAACCTTCCGGTCGCCCATCGCTATTCAGCCTAGGGCAGCCCGCGCCCTGGGTTCTTTCTCGCGTCGAAAAAATCAGGATCAAAATCGAACGGCGTCCACTGCGGCGCCGTTTGTGTTTGCAGCGGTCCCGAATTCAAACGGCCACCACCCGCGACCCTTTGAGGATATCCCAGGCCGCGTTGATCTGCTTGATCCGCTGTTCCCGGTTCTGGCGATCGGCTTCGCTTCGTGCGTGGTCGGGATGCCAGGACATCCTGAGCGCATCGACGACCTTCTTCACGGCAGCCGGAGGTGCGTCCGGATTGAGCCCGAGGACGCGATAGGCTTCGAAGATCGTCGATGGCGGATCGATTGGTCCAGCGGAGAGTTCACTGTCCTCCTGGCGCGCAGTGCCACGCACGATCCGGGTAATGCGATCGAGATCTTTGATCATTCCGCGTAATAGGGCACCTGAACGCTTCGCATCGAGTTGCCCGGCGCGCCTTGATGCTTCCGCCCCGCGGGCTCGTAAACCGTCAAGCTCCGTTTGCAGAACCTCACGAAGCAGTAGATCCGGCGGCAAAGTCGCAACCAGAAGCTCCGTCTCGACAAGACGCGCATGCACCGCTGCTAGAGACGTAGCAAAATGATTGTCGCGGCTTCCGCGCCTCGTCGCGTCGGATCGTTCGTCAGGGGTCCGCACGGCGTTCGTCATCCGAGCATAAACCTGTTTGGCAAAATCGAGGACGCTGCCGGACGTGCGCGAAACCGATGACGAACGCGCGAAATCGAGCGGGATCGGAATTCTTCGGCGCGCAACGAACAAGCATCCCGCCATCAACGACACAAGCAGCAGCGAAACGACGCCCGCAACCTTGAAGGCGCCACCTTGCGAAGCCGTTATGCTGGGGTCCACCATCGTGACCCACCGGGGAGACTCTGGCCGTCGCTCTATCGTCCCCGTTTCAATGACGCTGTCCGCCGAAAGAGATTGCTTTGCAACGCTTGGAAGATGCGTCGTCCTGCCGAAGCCTGGCAGCACGAAACGTCCTCTGAACCGGCTAACCGGAGCGAAGCCGGCGGGCAAATGTTCCGGAAGCGCGACTCCGACGCTAGGGGCCGAAGCGGCAATCTTCTCCCACGCGACCTTCTGCCCCCCGCAAGCAGTCGTGAACTTATGGACCATCATCGTCTCGCAATCGTCAGTCGACGACGAACGACACGTCGTGAACGGAAGATCCTCGCGCTGCCCGATGATCGGGTAACTCGTGGCGGCAGCGGGCAATAAGCGCGGCACCCCATGCTCCATTTGGCATGCATATGGAATGACGAGTTCGTCCGCTTGGACCGAACGGCTAATAGTTCCAACCGCCAGGGCAAAAATGCCCAGAGTCAGCGCCCCGAAGGCCCTCATCCGCACGCCCCTATAGGTTCCCTCAAACCCACTTAGCCATAATCGAAGTCTAACGTCGGCGTGATTGTGACGATAGCAAAAGTTATGAACCGCTTTGCCACAAGATCCGCCTTATGCTCTAACTATGCCCAACATGCGGAGGCCGACGAGCGCCACCCCGGTATGCCATCTTTGCGCCGAACCTTTGCGGTTGCTCGACAAACGACCGGGCAAATAGCAACGTATTGTCCGGGCCGGGTAGATCTGAAAGAAAAGGGCACGGGGGAGGCGTGTAAATGTCGGCAGATATCGCCAGTGGCCGATCGTACCGACCAGGGCTGTTTCAGCGCCTGTACGATCTCACGGACCTCGATGCCAGACCTGCGCCGGTTCAGGAGCAGGACGCAACCGAATCCGTCGCTGACATCCTTCAGCCGGACGAAAAGCGCAAACGCGAGCGCTTCATTCCGGTCACGCGCTTTGCGCTGCTCGATCGGCTGACGATGCCCTACCTATGGCCCGCGGGTCAGGCCGCCGAAGCGCGCCGCTTTTTCCGCTATCTCGACTACTGGCGCCAACAGCAATACTTCGCGCTGCTCCTCGACCTTGAGCAGACCTACGAAACGTTCTCTCCCGACAGCGACCTGTTGATGACCCGAAACTTCTCGGAAGAGGAGCGCGACTCGCTGAAACACCGCGTATTCGAAGGAGTCGAAAGCCTTCTCCAGCGCGCCAACTATGAACGCATCGACCCGACCGACGTCGAGATGATCCTCACGCGCGATAGCCATTACGGTCTGGATCTGAATGTCGACATGAAGGCATTCGAACGCATCGCCATTTACTACCGGGGCGCCTCGAACCAAAAATATGAACGACGAAGCGTTCGTAAGTTCCTGCGCAAGGAAGAATTCAACGTCCCGATCTTTCAACGGCTTTTCATCATGTTCAAGCTCAAGCCGTTCGAAACCCGCGTCGCGGAAGTGATGCGGGAAAAAAAATGCAACCGCGTTCAGGCGGAGAAATGCGTCGAGCGCGCGCGGCACCACATGCCGCCTGGAATTTCGGATCGAAACATCTATCTGAAGCTGTTCAAGAACATCCCTCGGACCGACGTGGAAATGATTTTCCCGAATACCGAGGTACGTTTCCGGTCGTTCGACAAACTGAGATTAGGAGTTACCGCCGGCGGCGGCCTCGGTATGGGCGCATTCGGCGCCGCGGGAAAAATTGCGCTTCTGGCGAGCAATCCTATTGCCGCGATGGGCGCGCTTGCCGGTCTTGGCGGCATTGCCGTCCGCCAGGCAATGGGCTTTTTTAATCAGAAGCAGCGCTACATGGTGGTGATGGCGCAGAACCTCTACTTCCACACCATGGCCGACAACCGCAGCGTCATCCTGAAGATCGCAGCACGCGGCGCCGAGGAGGATGTGAAAGAGGAAATGTTGCTTTACAGCGTGCTCGCGAAAGAGAAGTCGACGCGCGCCGATCTTCCGTCTATCGACCTTGCAATCGAATCGTATCTGACGCGCACATTCGGCATCAAAGTCGATTTCGAGATCGACGATGCGCTCGACCGCCTGATCCGCGACGGTATCGTCGTTGAAAAGCCAGACGGCACGCTCGTAACATTACCTCCGGCACAGGCCGCGAAACATATCGACGATAAGTGGGACCTGTTCCTCGACTACCTGCCCGACTCCGTATCCACCGAAGGTTATGAGTTCGAGGGCGGCTCCGTACCTCCGGCAGTTTGAAATCCATGGCATTCACGAAATTCGCGGCTGACTTCAACAATCGAACGCACGCCTATACCACCGGCAACGCTCTGCAGGATCTATTAGAACCCCCGCCGGAAGCACTGACGGTCTTCGAAAATGGACCGGACAGTTGGCGGGTCGAAGCCTATTTCGACGCCGACGCCGGTGATCGCGACATAAGAAGCGAGCTTGCACCCTACATCTCCGACCCGCTGCCTCCGTTCACCCAGGAACACGTGCCGGATCTGAATTGGGTCGCGATCTCGCAAGCCGCGCTCCCGCCCGTCCGCGCGGGCCGTTTTACCGTTCACGGCAGCCACGACCGCGGACGCATCGCGCGCGGGCCGAATTCGATCCTGATCGACGCTGGTGAAGCCTTCGGCACAGCGCACCATGCGACCACCCTCGGCTGTCTGCTGGTGATCGATCGCTTGGCCCGTTCGCGCCCATTCGCCAACATCCTTGATCTCGGCTGCGGATCGGGCGTCCTCGCTATCGCGGCAGCAAAGGCGATGCCGCTCTCGCGCATCATTGCCGCCGACATGGACGCCCAGTCGGTCAATGTCGCGGCCGAAAACATTCGTCTCAACGGCGCGAACCGTCAGATACGCGTTGTGCGAGCGAAAGGTATCGACCATCCCGAAATCAGGCGGCGCCTACCCTTCGAGTTGTTGATCGCAAATATCCTGGCAGGCCCACTGATCCAGTTGGCGCCACACCTCGCAAAGGCGGTCGAGACGAACGGAATATTGGTTCTCTCCGGCATCCTCATCCCTCAGGCAAAGGAAGTAGCTGGTGCCTACGCCGCGAAAGGCTTCGTCCTGCGCCGTCACGACCGGATAACGGGCTGGTCTACGCTTACATTCGCGCGCCGATGACATCGATGGTTGCCGGAAACGGGGCAGCCGCCTAGAACCACCAGCATGTTTCAGACATTCCAATCGCAATCGGGGCCCGAGCATGTCGCAGAGCGCGTCAAGGCGCTCCGTGAACTCATGGCCAAATCGAAACTCGACGCCGTTCTCGTCCCGCGCGCCGACAGCCACCAGGGCGAATACGTGCCGCCTTCTGCCGAGCGGCTGCAATGGCTGACTGGCTTCACGGGCTCCGCCGGCATCGCAGTCGTAACGAAAAAGGCCGCGGCGCTGTTCACCGACGGGCGCTACACGCTGCAAGCGAACGCCGAGACCGACACTGACGTCTTCGAAATCTCGCTCCTGCCGCGCGCGAAACTTTTCGAATGGCTCCTCAGCACACTCGCCAGGGAAGAAACCGTTGGTTTTGACTCATGGAACCACACCGCCGGGGAGATCGCACGTCTCAAGGCGGCGCTCGCTCCGAAGAGGATTAAACTCAAAGCGCTTTCCAAGAACCCGATAGACGTTCTCTGGGGCAAGGCGCGGCCAACGCCGCCAACCAATCCGGTCATCTCCCAGCCCCTCGCTCTCGCCGGGCGTGCGGCGACGGAAAAGATATCCGAATTTCAGAAACGATTGAAAAGCGACGGCCAGCATGCCGCTATCCTGACGCTGCCGGATTCGATCTGCTGGCTCTTCAATATACGGGGAAGCGATATCGCGCATAATCCGGTCGCGTTGGCATTTGCAATCGTACCTGCGAGCGGAAAAGCCGAGCTGTTCATAGAACCGGCAAGACTGGACAAGGAAGCGCGCGCGAACCTCGCGCCGGTCGCCAGGCTGCTGCCGCCGGTCGCAATGCCCGAGCGTATCGCAGCGCTCAAATCGAAGAAGAAAAAGGTTCGCCTGGATACTGAAAGCGCGGCTTACTGGTTCGAGATGAAGCTCGGCGCAGCCGCCATCTCGCGCGGGCAAGATCCCTGCATCCTGCCAAAAGCGATCAAAACGGAAGCCGAAATCGCCGGCGCACGCGCCGCCCATATCCGCGATGGTCACGCTGTTGTCCGGTTTCTTGCCTGGCTTGATAAAACAGCCCCGGACGGGACGCTCGATGAGATCACCGCCGTACGCAAGCTCGAAGACCTGCGCCGCGACACGAACTGCCTGCGCGAAATCAGCTTTCCAACCATTGCCGGATCGGGGCCGAACGGCGCCATCGTCCATTATCGCGTGAGTGAAAACACAAACCGCAGAATTCGCGCCGGGGAATTGTTCCTCATCGATAGCGGAGCCCAGTATCAGGACGGGACGACCGATATCACACGAACGGTCGCGATCGGCACGCCGACCGAGGATATGAAGCAGCACTTCACTGCGGTCTTAAAGGGACACATCGCTATTGCAACAGCGCGCTTCCCGAAAGGTACGCGCGGTATCGACCTCGATCCCTTTGCGCGGCGCGCTCTTTGGGCCATCGGCGAGGATTTCGATCACGGCACCGGACACGGCATCGGCAGCTACCTTTCCGTGCACGAAGGCCCACAGTCGATCTCTCGCGGGGGCTTAGTGCCCTTGGAGCCGGGCATGCTTATTTCCAACGAACCGGGGTATTACAAAGTCGGCGCCTACGGCATCCGCATAGAAAATGTTGTTCTCGTCGCGCCGCCGAAGAAAATCGGATCGGGGGGACGAGAAATGATGAGCTTCGAAACGCTGACACTGGCGCCGATCGATCGCCGCCTCATCGTGCCGACGATGCTCGATCACGGCGAACGCGAGTGGCTCAATGCTTATCACCAATCCGTCAACGATGCGCTTTCAACGCAGCTCGACGACGAAACGCGCGCCTGGCTGAAAGATGCAACGCAGCCGCTCTAGGTAGGACAAACGGCCTTCACCACTGTTACCCATGAGACGGCGCTAAATATCCTGAGCGGCTATCCCCTCTTCGATGGACCGAGGAGGAAAAAGCGCGATGTTTATCACCCATGAATTATCGGCGGCGCCGCATTTTCCATGCGCGCTCAGGCCGCTTATTACAGCTATGACCGCAGGCACGTTCGCAATTACCGTGCGCGTAAACCGCGCCAATGATCTTGCAGATGTCGAGATCACGGAGAGCGATGGAGAAGTCTGCATCACCATCAACCCCGACGTAATCGACGGCTAATCGAGTTATATTTGCCCAATAAGTTGCAGCCACGCATCTTCGTCGAGAACCGTGACACCCAAAGCGCGCGCATTGTCGAGCTTCGATCCCGCTTCCGCGCCCGCCACGACGTAATCCGTCTTCTTCGACACGGAGCCCGAGACCTTCGCACCCAAACGCTCTGCCTGTGCCTTCGCCTCGTTCCGCGTCAGCTTTGTCAAAGTCCCGGTAAACACCACCGTCTTTCCTGTTACAGGCGAGGCCTGCGTATGCACACGCACGAACGGCGCGACGGTCACCTCTTTCAAAAGGGCGTCAAGCTGCTCCTGGTTGTGCCGTTCGCTGAAGAAATCGATCAACGCATAGACGACAGTTTCGCCTATGCCTTCAATGTTATCGATATCCTGATAGGCTTCGCTGCCCTTGCCGCCAGAAATTGCAGCATTGACGGCCGAGCGCAGCATTTCGAACGTCCCATACGCTTTAGCGAGATCTTTCGCTGTCGTCTCGCCGATGTGACGAATGCCAAGCGCGTATAGAAATCGGTCGAGCGATACGTTGCGCCGAGCATTGATCGCCGCGAAAAGCTTCCGGACCGACGTTTCCTTGAAACCTCGAACCGTCGTCAAGGGCTGGTCCGAGCTTTCGTCCCGCCGTTCGAGTGTAAAGATGTCGGCGGCCGATTTGATGCGACCGGTCTCGAAAAAGAATTCGATTTTCTCGGCGCCGAGGCCTTCGATATCGAATGCGTTACGCGAGACGAAATGCTTCAGGCGCTCTTTAACCTGCGCCGGACAAATCAGCCCGCCGGTGCATCGCCGCACGACATCCGTCGCATTGCCATCCTCGTCCGACTCCCGCACCGCATGGCTTCCGCAAATGGGACAGACCTTCGGAAACTCGAACGGCTTCGCATTCTTGGGACGCTTATCCCGCACCACCTCAACGACCTGCGGAATGACGTCACCGGCGCGCTGCACGATGACCGTATCGCCCTCGCGGATATCCTTGCGCGCTATCTCATCCTCGTTATGCAACGTCGCGTTTGAAACGACGACGCCGCCGACGGTAACAGGTTCAAGCTTCGCGACCGGTGTCAACGCGCCAGTCCTTCCGACTTGAATATCGATTTTATTGAGAACGGTCGTCGCCCGCTCGGCCGCAAATTTATGCGCAATGGCCCAGCGCGGCGAGCGCGAAACGAAACCGAGACGCTCCTGATAGTCGAGCCTGTTCACCTTATAGACAACGCCATCGATGTCGTATCCAAGCTTGGCGCGCCTGCTTTCGACATCGCGATAGAACGCGATCAGCTCGTCGATATCGTTGGCAACGCGCATCAGCGGATTTATCGGTAAGCCCCAATGCCCGAACGCAGCGACGACACCGGCCTGGGTGATGGCGGGCAGGCTGGAAGCGGCACCCCAAGCGTAAGCGAAGAACTGCAATGGGCGCTTGGCCGTAATCGATGAGTCGAGCTGGCGCAACGAGCCGGCTGCTGCATTGCGCGGATTGGCGAACACCTTTCCATTGCTTGCCGCCTGCGCCGCGTTGAGCCTTTCGAAGTCGTGATGTCCGAGATAAATCTCGCCCCGAATATCTATGATATCGGGGACGCCCTTGCCCTTCAGAACGTGCGGAATTTGCGAGATCGTTTTGACGTTGGCCGTAACGTTTTCGCCCTCCGTCCCGTCGCCGCGAGTTGCCGCCCGAACCAAATGACCGCTTTCATAGCGAATGGAAATTGATAGCCCGTCGATCTTCGGTTCGGCGGTAATCTCAAGCGGATCGCCCTCAGCAAGATTCAAAAACCGCCGCACACGCTGCACAAAATCGACGACGTCCTGATCATCGAATGCATTCCCGAGCGAGAGCATCGGAACATCGTGGCGAATCTTGCCGAACGCCGCGACAGGGGCGGCACCGACTTTTTCGCTTGGACTTCCGGCACGCTTCAGTTCGGGATGCGCGTCCTCAAGCTCTTTCAACCGGCGACGAAGAGTATCGTATTCCGCGTCCGAGATTTCAGGCGCATCGTCACGGTAATAAAGTGCATCATGGTGCGAGATTTCTGCCGAAAGCCGCGCGATTTCGGCCTCTGCCGTTTCAGACGAAGAAGCAGATTTAACGGACACTTTCGGCGAACGTTTCGCGGTTTTCTTGGCCATCGGATCGAAGGTCTGTCATCGACAAAAAAGAAACGCGGCTGGTCACCCCTGCCGCGTTCGAAATCTAGCACAACAATAAGGATGGCGAATTAGCCGTTGCTTCCTAGGCCGAATTTGGGAACGGAATTCCACGCCTTGGAGAGCCATGAGCCGGTATCGAGCTGAGGACCGACTCCGCCCGACTGCAGTAACGCGTAGGAGTCCTTGTACCAGCGGCTATCCGGATAGTTGTGCCCAAGAATTGCGGCTGCGTTCTGGGCTTCGCTGACAACCCCCAAAGCCATATAGGCTTCAACAAGACGTGCAAGCGCTTCCTCGACATGCGCTGTAGTCTGATAGTCTTTAACGACCGTTTTGAAGCGATTGATCGCCGCCACGTAATTGTGCTTGTCCAGGTAGTAGCGCCCCACTTCCATTTCCTGGGCGGCCAGATTGTCGAGGCAGATGCGCATTTTGTTATCCGCATCGCGCGCGTACTCGCTATCCGGAAACCGAGTCTTCAGGATTTTGAACTGTTCGAGCGCCTTCTTGGCCGCCGTCTGATCGCGATTGGCCGTCTTCAAATCGTCAAAGTACGACATCGCAATAATATGGTGGGCGAGAGGCGCTTCCTTCGTGCCGGGATGCAGAGCGAGATACCGCTCAGCCGAGGCAATCGCCTCCGGCGACTTACCGGCGCGATAGTAGGCGTAGGCGGCCATCACGATCGATTTGCGCGCTTCCGGCGAATAGGGATGTTCGCGATCGACAGCCTCGAAACGCTTGGCGGCATCGTCGAAATTACCTTTCGACATCATGCTGTCGGCGTCAGCGAACATTTTCGTTGGAGGATCGGGATTAAGAGCGGATGTATCGATCTTGTTTCCGGCGCAGCCCCCGCCAGCTAACGCCATTGCCAGCGCCGCTGCGGCGATAACCTTTTTCAAGTCCCCTACGAATGTCATGCGCTGCGCTACTTCCCACCCCGGCCCGCGCTTCCACGTCTCCGGCCAACCCGTCGACGAACCCGATAGCACTTCCCTCAGCATTGTGAAAGATGAGCCGCCGACCTATCCAGCGCTCAAAGCCCACGTAAGCTTAGTGATGGAATGTGGTGCCTTCCGGGCCGGTTTGAAGCGATTGCAGCCAGCCCGAGATGCTTCGTTAAACCTATTCGGCAGCAGCAACGGCAACCGACGGGGCAATTTGGACCGGCGTCCGCGTGGCTCGCGTCTTCGGCGCCTGTACGACCGTCCAATTAGAGGCGTCAGCGAAAAGCGCCTGCAGCACCATCGAATTGAGGCGATGGCCACCTCGGTATGAGCGATACGCTCCGAGAAGGGGCATTCCGGCAAGCGCCAGATCACCGATGGCATCGAGCATCTTGTGACGTACAAATTCCTGCGGATAGCGTAGGCCTTCGCGGTTCATCACCTTGCCGTCACCGATTGCGACGGTGTTGGAAAGATCGGCGCCCAGCGCCAGACCGGCTTTCCACAGTTTTTCCACATCACTCATGAAGCCGAATGTGCGCGCGCGAGAGATCTCGTGACGGAAAATGCCTGGGCTCATCTCATATTGCAGCCGCTGACGGCCTATAACGGGCGAGGAAAAGTCGATTTCGACATCCATGCGGAACCCGGCATACGGCTCCAGCTCTCCCCAGCAGCCGCCTTCTTCAAATCGAACCGGCTTCAAGACCTTGATGTACTTGCGCGGCTCCGACAGTTCACGGATGCCGACCCGATCGATAGCTTCGACGAAGTCCGCCGAACTGCCGTCCATGATCGGCACTTCTTTGCTATCAATCTCGATGTAGAGGTTGTCGATGGAGAGGCCGCGAAGGGCGGCTAACAGATGCTCAACGGTCCCAACCGTCGTTCCAGTTTCATCACCGATAACAGTGCAAAGCGTCAGATTTTTGACATTGGCAACGTGTGCCGCGATTTCCGAGACGACCCTTCCCCGTTTCGTAACGAGAAAGCGGAGCCCAGTATCAGCCTCTGCAGGATGCAGTGTGAGTGATACCGGAGCTCCGCTGTGCACCCCCGTGCCTGTCAACTGGATCTCGCGGGCAAGCGTGGTTTGCCGCGCACCGATGAATCGATTCGACATTCAGCGCCGTCCCTCAATTACTGGCGACCGCTGCTCCCCAGCATTTGTGCGGCCAACCACCCCCTGACTAGAATGTGCTTTACCTTCTTATTTTTGCCAGCCTGCCGGCCTTATTTAGCCGTGTCAGTACTGTCTAAAGGTTCAGCACAAGAAGTCGATGCACAAAAGCTAACTGCTTCGCTTAGCACCGACAAATCACGCTTTCTTACACTCTGTTACGTCTCGGCAACCTTACTTGACGCGCTCACTGTCTTGATGCAGCCGACGTTTTAGCGTCGCTCTCTTCCGACAAAAATCGGCAACGAATGCGGCTCGTCATCATCGTCCGCATCATGCGCCGTACTCTTCTGCTGGCCAGCCTTCACATTTCGGCTGAGATTCGCCAAACGTCCAAAAAGACCCGGTTTTGCTGATGATTCTGCACGTTGTCCGGATTCGGTATGATGCGCGTTCCACTCCTTCTGCGCTTGCGGAGGGAAATCTTCGATCGCCGGCAGACGCCGCGTCGAGCGTTGAAATTCTGCAGGAGCCTGCGGCTCGAATCCATGGCTCGTTGAATCAGAATGATTCGAATGAGGAAGCGGCGGCGTGCGTAACAAAGCATTTCCCGTCAGCGGCGGAAAATTTTCGAGTCCATCTTCGATCATCACATTGCCCGGAGCGATCCAGCTGTCGCGCCGGGTTGAAGATGATTCGTTCTGCACCGTAGAAGTATTGGTCTGCGAGCCACTTGGGCCTGAAGGCTGCAATGCCTCCGCAAGTCGACGCTGTAGATCTCCCGATTGCGGCGCCGAAGGAGATTTCTCCGGAGCCCAAGACTGCGGAGATTGCGCCGCTTGAGCATTTCCTTCCATCTTTGCGGCGCCGTCCGCTGCAAATCCCGGATGCGGACCACGCGGAACCGCGAATTCTTCGTTCGCCTTGCCCATTCCCGAAGCGACGATGGAAACGCGCAACCGATCTCCGAGTTGCTCGTCAAACGTCGCCCCAACGATGATATTAGCCTCTGGATCGACCTCCTGGCGGATACGGCTCGCCGCTTCATCGACCTCGTAAAGTGTCATGTCGCGACCGCCGGAAATCGACAGCAATACGCCACGCGCACCGCGCAAGGTGACATCGTCCAGCAGCGGGTTAGCGATGGCTTCTTCGGCCGCGAGGTTAGCGCGCCGCTCGCCCGTCGCTTCACCCGTTCCCATCATCGCCGTACCCATGCCGCTCATGATCGTGCGGACGTCGGCGAAGTCGAGATTGATAAGACCTTCCTTGAGCACCAATTCGACGATGCACGCGACACCGGAATAAAGCACCTGATCGGCGAGCACGAAGGCTTCGGCAAATGTCGTGCGCTCGTTGGCGATCCGGAAAAGGTTCTGGTTTGGAATGACGATGAGCGTATCGACGTGCTGACGCAGCGCCTGAACCCCGGCCTCCGCGATGCGCATGCGGCGTGCGCCTTCGAATGCAAACGGCTTACAAACCACGCCGACCGTAAGCGCCCCGACCTCGCGGGCGGCGCGAGCAACGACCGTCGCTGCGCCTGTGCCTGTTCCGCCGCCCATGCCGGCAGCGATAAACACCATGTGAGAGCCCGCGATGTGCGTCCGAATTTCCGCGATCGCTTCTTCGGCGGCCGCCTCACCGATTTCTGGCCGCGAACCGGCGCCGAGACCTTCCGTCAGGTTCGCGCCGAGCTGAACCCGGTATTCCGCGCTCGATGCCGCAAGCGACTGCGCATCGGTATTGGCGACAACGAACTCGACACCTTGGAGACCGGCCGCGATCATGTTGTTGACCGCGTTGCATCCCGCACCTCCGACGCCGATGACCGTCAGTCTCGGTTTCATATCGACCAGTGTCGGCATTTGCAGCTTGATGCTCATCGCACCCTCAAAATTGACGATTTGCGTAGACGATCGAAACGAACGATCTCGATTATTCTCGGCTGGGCACGCCTCGTCATCGAATCCCGCTGCGTCGTCAAAACCCTCGTTTCAGCCACGTCCCGACGCGACCGAGATACCCTTGCTTCAATACCTTGCGCCCATATGGCGTACTCAATTCGTTGCCGCCGCGTGCGCCGAGGATTGCAAGTCCCGATAGCGTCGCCAGCTGTGGACCTGATAAGCTCAGACTAAGACCAGGGAGATCTGTAGGTCTGCCAAGGCGCACCGGCCGCCCAAAAGTGTTGGCGACGAACTCGGAAAGTCCGAGAAGTTGGCTAGCTCCGCCCGTCAGAACGATCTTTTCTCCTGCATAGCGCCCCGCTGCATTGAGCGACAAACGCTCGTGCACGAGTCCCATCAGCTGTTGCATGCGCGGCCGGATGATATCTGTCAGTCGCGCCTTGGTGGTTTCGTAGCTCGCCTCGTCTTCCTCGCCAGCAACCGGATAGGAAATCGATTCGTGCTCGTCGGACTGGGCGTTGAGCAGTGTGCCATAAAGCGTTTTGATTCGCTCGGCTTCTGCGAGTGGTGTCTGCAACGTCCTGGCGATGTCGTAAGTGATGTGCTGCCCGCCGACAGGAATGACCTCCACGCCCGCGAAAACGCCGTCCGTGAAGAGCGCGATCGATGTCGTTCCCGCTCCGAAATCAATGCAGGTCACACCGAATTGCCGTTCCTCTTCGGTCGTCACTGCGAGCGCACTCGCATACGGCGATGCAACCAAGCCATCACACTCAGCATAGCAGCGATCAATAAGGACGAGCAGATTGCGCAACGGTGCTTCGTCTGCCGTCACGGCATGAAGACCGGCCGCCAGACGGCGCGCAGAAAATCCGAGCGGATCGCGCACGCCGCCGACACCGTCAAGCTCATAGCCCAACCGGTTGAGATGGATAAGCGTACGGCCGTTGCGCTCTGCATAACTCTCGCCCGCAGCCATGAGCTTTGCGAGATCGTCTTTCGTCACCCGTCCGGTTTCAACGTCGATGCGCGCCGTGCAATGCGCTGACGCCATCCGCCCCGCCGCCACGGAAACAGTATAGTTTCCGACCGAAACGCCCGCAGCGCGTTCCGCTTGCGCCAGCGCACCTCGGACGACGGTCTCGGCTTCGTCGAGGTCGGTCAGCACGCCTGCCTTGATGCCGCGAGACCGCTGAAGGCCAAGACCGGCAAGTCGCAATGAGGGCGCGCCGAATGAAGGCGATTGCTCCGCAACGATAACCGCGGCAACCGTCTTGCAGGTGCCGATGTCCAGAAGTCCGAACGTCCGGTACGTACGTCTATCAGCCATGGAATTCTCGCTAACGTGAGCTGACAGTGAGTGGCGCCCCCGGCGATTTGCCATCGGTTGGGCGCATAGCAATGCGCCCCGGCGTCCTCACGTCGATAATCATCGGCGCGCCGTTCAATGCCGAGGCAACGGCGCGCGAATTCGCAATCTCCTGCAATCCCTCGACTTCGCGGTCGGCTGCAAGCTCGAAACGTGTTCCGTTTTTCAGGACGATGCGCCAGCGGCGCTCTGCGACGCGCTCCGCATAAGAAAACTGGCTATAAATCGCAGGATATTGATGGAGTGCGGCGAGCATCGGCGCCACATCCTTCGTTGCACCCTCCCCGACGACGCGCGGTAACATCCAGTCGCTGACAGCAGGCATCGGCCCGAGGACGCGTCCCGTCGCATCGACGAGATAACTCTCGTTACCGCGTGTCCAGATCAATTCCGGTTTTCGTTCACGAACGACAATATCGAGAGTTCCAGGATAGATACGCGTCATCTGCGCCTTATCGATCCACGGAATTCGCTCGATGCGCTTCAGCGTCGCCTCGGAATCGAATGCGGCGAAAGTTTTGACGTTCGTGAGGTCGAGCGCATCGTAAATGTCGCTATCGGATGCAAAGTGCTGTCCGGAAATATTGACCTGATTGATTCCAAATCCTGCCGCGATCAGCAGCGCATCTGCATCGGCACTTGCGGCATGCATGATATCGTTCAAGGTCACATGATAGGCGTAAAGTGCATAAGAGGCGCCGCCGGCAACGGCCGTGATAATGGACGCGACTGCGCCGTAAATTGCCCATCGGCGCAACGTCCGCCGCGATCTGCGAATGCGCCGCTCGCCACGCTGCGCCTTGAGCGACGCCGCATGACGGCGAAGCGCTGGCTGCGAAACGGTTCGGGTGGCCGGATACGGATCGAGAGAAGGAACAGCCAGGGGCTCCGGCCTTGACGCTTGCCGCGCCCGCCTCCAGGAACCCTGCATAGCCGCTATCTGTTGCAACTCGCGTCCTCGACCATCCATCGGACGAGGTCACCGAACGACCAGCCCGCATGACCCGCCAACTCAGGCACGAGGGACGTTCCCGTCATGCCAGGTTGCGTGTTCACTTCGAGGCAGATCAGTTCGCCCGTCCCGCCCGGCGTGTCGTCGAAGCGGAAATCCGCCCGCGATACGCCGCGACAGCCCAATGCTTGATGCGCCCTTAACGTTAAGGAACGGACTGACTGGTAAACATCCGGTAAAAGTTGTGCAGGCAGCTCGTGTTTCGAACCGCCAGGCCCGTATTTCGATTCATAATCGTAGAAAGCAAGCCCCCGGAGCGGCACGATTTCGATGACCTCCGTCACGAAATTTCCGATCACGGCACAAGTCAGCTCCCGCCCCGCGACGTAGCGCTCGACCATCACCACTTGTTCGAGCGCCCCCCCTGAAGCAATGGAATTCGGCGGACGCTCGGCATCGGGCGGGACGATGACGACGCCCACGCTCGAACCCTCCGTGATCGGTTTCACAACGTAGGGCGGAGGCAAGACATGGCGCGCCAGCGCCTCGGCGCGCGTCACGAGTTTCGCTTCGGCAACCGCAACGCCGGCGAGCTTCATAACGTCCTTGGCGCGTTCCTTGTGCATGGCAAGCGCGGACGAGAGCACGCCCGAATGCGTGTAAGGGATAGCCAGCATTTCCAGAATGCCTTGCACGCAGCCGTCTTCGCCAAAGCGGCCATGCAGGGCATTGAAGCACACGTCAGGATTGATCGCTTCGAGCTGGCTCGCAATGTTGCGATCGACGTCAATTTCGGTGACGCGATACCCTTCCTCTCGCAACGCTTCCCCGACGGCGGCGCCCGAGTTGAGACTCACATCACGTTCAGCCGAAAGTCCGCCCTTGAGGACGGCCACGTGATCGCGCGTGCGCTGCGGCACCGGACCAAGACGATTCATTTTTATCGCGCCCTTCTTCTCTGGCAGTTCAGCCGTTTCCATGCCTGCCTTCGCTAACCGGAAAGCATGGATTTGAATTCTGAGAATGTCATCGGATCAGCGCTGCCCGACGCTTGCATTGGAGACGTCAACGAGAGCCTCGCCGATCGGACGTCCCGCTTTCGGCGAACCCAACCGAATAATTTCCCAATTGAGCGCGATCCCCGATTTCGCTTTCACGCGTGCCCGTACCGTCTCACCGAGCGTCTCGACGTCCTCGCCCGTCGCTTGACGATCGTTGATCAGGAAATTGCAGTGCATTTCCGAAACCTTCGCGCCGCCAACCCGCAAACCGCGACAGCCCGCCTCGTCCACGAGCTTCCAAGCACTATGACCGGGCGGATTTTTGAATGTCGAACCGCCGGTGCGCTCTTTGATCGGCTGGTTTTTCTCGCGATAGTCGGCGACGTCCTCCATCTCTTTCAAAATCTCTGCCGGATTGCCCGGAGCCCCCTGAAAAGTTGCTTCGGTGAAAATCCAATCGTCCTTCACAGCCGAGTGCCGGTATGTGAAGCCCATATCCGCCAACGACAGAACGTGAATGCTGCCATGAGGATCGACTGCCCGCGCGGCAATAAGACAATCTTTCGTTTCGCGCCCATGCGCTCCGGCATTCATGCGCAATGCACCGCCGATCGATCCGGGAATCCCACGATAGAACGCGAGCCCCCGAATGCCCGCGTCAGCCGCCGCGCGCGCAACTTTCACATCGGGAACCGCCGTGCCCGCACGCAACCGGCTACCGTCTTCGATTTTGATCTCGCCGAACCCTCGGCCGAGCCGGATCACGACACCCGGCACGCCACCGTCCCGGACAAGCAGATTAGAACCAAGGCCAATGACAACCGCGGGTAAATCGCGCGGCTTGTTCCTGAGGAAGAACGCCAGATCAGCCTCGTCGGCCGGCGTAAAAAGCACTTGCGCCGGACCGCCGACGCGGAACCACGTGATGTCGGATAGCGGCGCATTCGGAACCAGTCGCCCGCGCAGATCGGGCATCGCTTCACGAAGGTTGTTCGTGATGTCTTCGAACATCACGCCACACTCCCAGCGAGCTGTGATGTGCCCGCAAGCCAGCCCGGAAGCGCATGTGCCCAGTCCGTCGAGTTCCCCGCTCCGAGGCAAACGACGATATCGCCGGGCGCGGCGACTTTACGAATGGCCGGCACGATCGCCTCGGGGTCGTCGACCGCTTCAACCGACCGTCGCCCGAGTGATGCTATCCGTTCAGCTAGCGAGCGATTGTCGATTCCCGGGATGGGCCCCTCGCCCGCCGTATAAAGCGGCGCAACGATGACGTGATCGGCATCTTTGAAACAGCGCGCAAAGTCGTCGAAAAGATCGCGCACGCGCGTATACCGGTGTGGTTCGACAACGGCGATCACCTTGCCCTTCGCACCCCCGCGCGCCGCAGCTAGCACGGCGGCAATCTCTGCAGGATGATGTCCGTAATCGTCATAGATACCGACGCCGTTCCATTCCCCCGTAAACTGGAACCGCCTTTTCACACCGGAAAACCCGGCCATCGCCGCTTTGATCTTGGCATCGTCGAGACCAGCTTGCGTAGCAACGGCAATCGCGGCAAGCGCGTTTAAGGCGTTGTGTGCGCCGGGAATGGGAACGGACCATTGGACGAGTTTCCGTGCGCCGCCTTTCACCAACGCCGACAAGCTCGCGTCAAAATACGTGGTATTCCCTTCGATTCGGATAGATTGCAGAACGAGATCCGCGTCCTTGCTCTCGCCATAGGTCAATAGACGGCGACCGTCAGAACGAAGGTTGAGCTTCTCGACCATATCGCGCACGACGGGATGATCGATGCACACGACGGCCAAGCCAAAGAACGGAATGTTCTTCAGAAAAGCTTCGTATTCGTGGTGCATCGCTTCGACAGAGCCGAAGTAATCAAGGTGCTCCGGATCGATGTTCGTTACGATACCGATCTCCGTCGGCAATCGCGTGAATGTACCGTCGCTCTCATCCGCTTCGACGATCATCCATTTTCCCTGCCCAAGACGCGCATTCGAGCCCCAGGAATTGATGATACCCCCAGTGATGACCGTGGGTTCCTGTCCTGCTTCCGCGAAAATATGCGAGAGGAGCGAGGTTGTCGTCGTCTTGCCGTGCGTGCCCGTGACGGAGATGGTGGAATAAAGGCGCATAAGCTCCGCAAGCATTTCGGCGCGGCGGATGATGGTTAGCCCTTTTTGCCGTGCTGCGATCAATTCGGGATTGAACGGCTTCACCGCTGTTGAAATAACGACGTAGCGCGCGCCGATCAGATTTACGGGATCATGTCCGACGAAAACGCGAATACCCTTTGCCCGTAGCCGTTTGACGTTGGCACTTTCCTTCTGGTCCGATCCTTGAACCGTATAGCCCTTTGCGACGAGTATTTCGGCAATCGCACTCATGCCGATACCACCGATACCAATAATGTGAAATGGACCTAAGTCGCGCGGCATTTGCATGGGTTCGAATGTCCTCGTCGTCGAGCCTGACTCGCGCTCCGAAAAGTCTCGCGTGATGATGGTCACTGTGTCCGATTTCCCCCGGGGCGGCGGCCTTCCGCAAGAGCCAATGCGAAGTCGGCCAAATTACGAACCGCATCGGGCCGTCCGGTGTTTTTAGCCGCCTTGGCCGCAGCCGCAAGCGAATCGGGCGCCTTCAGGAGCCTTTCCAGTTCATCGGCAAGCCGTTCCGGTGACAGGGTGCGCTGCTCGAAGCACCAAGCCCCGCCCGCCTCTTCGAGCCGACGGGCATTATTGAGCTGATCGTTGTCGAGCGCATGCGGCAGCGGCACCAGAATTGATGGCCGTCCGATAACAGTCAGTTCAGCAACGGTCGAGGCACCCGCGCGGCCAATCACAAGATGCGCATCAGCCATTCGCGCCGGAAGATCGGTAAAAAAGGATGCGATCTCAGCCTTGATTCCTGCCTCGGAGTAAGCGTCACGAACCCGCTCGATGTCTTCTTCCCGCGCCTGCTGGACGACCCGAAGACGCGCGCGAAGCATGTCGGAAAGAGCGAACAGCGCCAGCGGCACAACGTCGGAAAAGAAGCGCGCGCCCTGACTGCCGCCGAAAATCAAAATGCGAATGGGACTGTCGGACAATGGTGGCAGGAACCCGAGCGCCGCTGCCTCAAGAACCGCCTTACGGACGGGATTTCCCGTTAGCACCGATTTTTCTGCCAACCGCCCATCGAGAAACTTCGTGCGATCGAACGATGTCGCAATGGCTGTCACGCCCTTGGCGAGCAGCTTATTGGCGCGCCCGAGAACGGCATTTTGCTCATGAATTGCAGTGGGAATTGCGCGAAGACGTGCGGCGACCAGCGGCGGATACGTCGGATAACCGCCGAAACCGATCACGGCATGGGGTTTTGCTTGTCCAAGCATTCGAAACGCAACGCCGGTTCCGCGTGCGAGCGTCAGCATGGTCTTTGCAACATCGCCCGCGGCGCGCGAAGCGAGTGTCGCAGAAGGGACCTGATAAACTGTGCGCGCCGGAAACCCTCCGCCATAGCGGTCGCCGCGCATGTCGGTCATCAGATCGACGGCAACGCCGCGTCTCTTAAGCTCTTCCGCCAGCGCGAACGCCGGAAACAGGTGCCCGCCCGTCCCTCCGGCAGCCAGCATGATCGATTGCATGCCGCTCATTCTCCCCCGCTCATCTTGACGGAGTATGGCCGCTGAACTGTGCGTCGTCGATGGTCGGCACCAGGCGCGGCTTTTTGAGACGCATCGGATCAGGGCGCCAACGCGTCAGCGCAAGAAGCATTCCGGCGGTGATCGCCAGCGCCAACATCGACGATCCACCCGCGGAAATGAACGGCAGCGTCATTCCCTTTGGCGGCAATAACCCGATGTTGACCCCCATATTGATGAGCGCCTGAAGCCCGAGAAGCAGGGCAAGGCCCTGCACGGCAAGCCGGTCGGCAATGTTCGGCTCGTCGGAGGCTCGCTGCATCGCGCGAATGACCACAAACGCGAAGATGGCGAGCAGGGCAACACAAGCGATCACCCCATACTCCTCACCAATGACAGCAAAGATGTAGTCGGTATGCGCGTCCGGCAACACCGACTTGATGGTTCCTTCGCCGGGCCCTCGTCCAAAAAAACCACCTTCCGAAAAGGACTGCATCGCGCGACCGACTTGATAATTCTCAAACGGCGCCGCGCCGAAAAATTTCTCAAGGCGCGATTGCACATGCGCGAAATTTTCATAAGCAAGCCAGAGGCCGCCGCTGCCGATCAGCATCAAAATGGCGGCGCCAATCAGCGGCAATCCCGCAAGCAGATAGAGGAGCCCGGCCGTTGTGCTGATGAGAACGGTCTGCCCCACGTCCGGCTGCGCGACCAGCAAACCGGCCAGCATGCCCCACAGCAATAGTCCCAGCGGCAAAGCCGGCATATCGCTGCGTCCTGCGGCTTCTCCAAAAAGCCATGCGATGAGAACGATGAACGCGGGTTTCGCGAATTCCGAGGGCTGCAACGAATAGCTTCCGAACGTCAGCCAGCGTTGTGCGCCGTTGATATCGGTGCCTGTAAACAGCACGACGACCATACCGGCAGCAGAAATGAGAAGCAGCGCCGCCGCCAGCCGCCGGACGCCCGCAGGCGAAAACAGCGAAATGATCAGCATCAAAACCGAGCCGAGGGCTGCAAAGATCACGTGCCGCTCGACGAAATAATAGGTCGGCAAACCTTTTTTTATCGCAACGGCGGGAGACGCTGCGAAGGAAAGAACGACCCCGATAGCTATCAGGGTCAACAATGCAGTCAAAAGCCCGCGGTCAATCGTGAACGACCAATCGACAAGCAAGCTTCGGTCGGCGCGCGAAAGCTTCATGATGCTTTCCCCATCTCGATACCGGGAAGCGTCGAAACGAGATTACGGAAGCTATCGCCCCGGACCTCAAAATTGGGAAATTGATCGTAGCTGGCGCAGGCGGGCGAGAGCAGAACGATAGGTTCAGTCCCTGGACTCGATTGCGCATCGCGAGCCGCGGCGAAAACCGCGGCATCGAGCGTTCCGCTCCGTTCGAACGAGAGCCTGCCATCGAGCGTGCGCGCGAAGTCATCGCTCGATTCGCCTATGAGATATGCTTTTGCGATTCCGCCGAAGAGCGGAGCCAGCGCCGCGATGCCTCCGGCTTTCGGCTTGCCGCCAACGATCCAAAAGACATCGCGTGGGAACGAAAGAAGCGCTTTCTCCGTCGAGTCCGCGTTGGTCGCCTTGCTGTCGTTGACGAATAGAATTTTCCCGATCCGTCCGACCTCTTCCATCCTGTGCGGCAGACCCGGAAACGACGACAACGCGCCCTGCCAATCGAGATCGGATGATTGTCCGACCCAGTTCAAGCACTCACGAACGGCGGCGACCGCAGCTAATGCATTCTGCGCATTGTGCTTGCCTCGAAGCGTCGCGATGCCTTGCAGCGAAGCCAATTTGACCGCCAGCGCCTCACGATTGCTGCAGATAATCGTACCATCGAGCAGACTATATCCCGGCGCCAACGATTTTTCTGCGCTAAAAGCGATCGCAGCCCCGGATTGGACGCGACGCTTAAGCATCGCCACCCCGAACGCGTCGTCGATGCCGACGGCCGCCACTTCAGCTCCCTGAACGACGCGCTCCTTTATCGCTGCATAATTTTCGAGCGAGCCGTGCCGGTCGAGATGATCCGGCGTCACGTTCAACATAACGCCGACCGTCGGCCTCAGCGTCGGCGTCAAATCGATTTGAAATGACGACATTTCGATGATGTGAAAACGGTCCGGTGTGGGCTCGTCGAGCGTCAGGATTGCGCGGCCGATATTGCCGCCGAGTTGTACGTCCCGGCCCGAATAACGAAGAATATGCGCCACGAGCGCAGTCGTTGTTGATTTGCCGTTAGTGCCAGTGATGGCAATAAAAGGAGCTTTCGGCGTATGTAACGCGCGCTCACGCGCAAAGATTTCGATATCGCCGATCACCTCGACGCCGCTGGCACGCGCTTTTTTGACGGTCCAGTGCGGCTCGGGATGGGTAAGCGGCACCCCGGGCGCCAGAACCAATGCCGAAAATTGCGACCAATCGGTTCCCGAAAGATCGACGAGAGGGATGTCGGCATGGCTCGCAGCCTCGCGACCGGCAGCGCTGTCGTCCCACGCTGCAACGGCGGCCCCCCCGGCCAGAAGCGAATGGGCGGCTGCAATCCCGGATGTCCCGAGACCGAAGACGGCAACTGTCTTGCCCTTGAAGGATGTGGCGCGAATCATCGCAGGAAATTTATCGCATCTTGCGTCGATTGGCTGAGATCCTATCGCAACTTCAAGGTCGCAAGACCGATGAGGGCCAGAATGACGGAGATGATCCAGAACCGGATAACGACCGTCGATTCCTTCCACCCCTTCTGCTCATAGTGGTGGTGCAACGGTGCCATCTTGAACACCCGTTTGCCCGTCCATTTGAATGATACGACCTGAATGATGACAGACAGCGTCTCCAGAACGAACAGTCCGCCGACCACCGCCAGTACGATTTCATGCTTGATCGCGACGGCGATCGCGCCAAGCGTGCCGCCAAGCGCGAGCGATCCCGTATCTCCCATGAAGATCATTGCGGGCGGCGCATTGAACCAGAGAAAGCCAAGGCCGGCCCCGATCAGCGCACCGCATATAACGGAAAGCTCGCCCGTCCCCGGCACGTGATGGATTTGCAGATAGCCTGCGAACTTCGCGTTGCCCGAGAGATAGGCGATGATCCCGAACGTCGCAGCCGCGATCATCACAGGAACAATGGCAAGCCCGTCGAGACCGTCCGTCAGGTTCACGGCGTTGCCCGCGCCAGCGATCACCAAGACCGCCAAAACCACGAAAAACGGCCCGAGATCTATGACGAGATCCTTGAAGAACGGAAACGTCAAATCCGTATCGAGCCCCTTGGGGCCGAGTTTCATCAGCATATAACCTGCGACCGCTGCAACCAGAACTTCCAGCAGGAATCGCGACCGCCCGGAAAAGCCATCGGAAGACTTCTTCGTCACCTTTAGAAAGTCGTCGTAAAAACCGATGGCGCCGTAACAGATCGCAACGCCGAGAACGACCCAGATGTAACCATTGGAGAGCTGTGCCCAAAGCAGCGTCGAAACGGTGATTCCGGCGAGGATCATCAGCCCGCCCATCGTCGGCGTTCCGCGCTTCAAAAGGTGCGTCTGCGGACCGTCGTCGCGGATCGGCTGTCCTTTCCCCTGCTTGATCCGCAAGAGATCGATAATCGCCGGGCCGAACATCATCACGAACAGAAGCGCCGTGAAGGTGGCGCCGCCGGAACGGAATGTTATGTAGCGAAAAACGTTCAGCGCGCTGATCTGATCGCTGAATCTGACAAGCTCATAGAGCATGCGCGCCGAATTCTCCCCCCATCATGCCAGATCAGGCCTGGCAGCCCGACCCATCGTTCCCGAACTGGGCCTTTAACGCCTTGACGATAGAACCAAGCCCGATCCCATTGGACGCCTTGACCATGACAACGTCACCGCGCCGCAGATTCGATGCCAATGTAGCCTCAAGCGAGGTCGCCGTCGAAGCGTAGCCGCCCTTTTTCGACGATGGTAGGGCATCATAAAGGCCCTTCATGTGCGGACCGCAGGCAAATATGAGGTCAATGTCGGCCTCGTCCACGGTATCTTTTAAGCTAACGTGGAGCGACGGGGCATCCGGACCAAGCTCCAGCATGTCCCCCAAGACCGCGATTTTACGCTGAAATTTTGGGCGAGGCATGGACCCGAGCGTCACCAAAGCCGCACGCATCGAGGCCGGATTGGCATTGTAACTCTCGTCGATCAGAAGCGCCTCGCCACCTGCAAGATGAAGCACGCTTCGCGCCCCGCGCCCGTCCGGCGGCGAAAGACCGGCCAATACGGAAAACGTCTTGCCGACGTCGGCCCCGACCGCGGCTAACGCGGCCGCAACCGCGAGCGCATTTTCCGCGATATGCCGCCCCGGCATCGCGAGGTGAAGCGGCATCCGATGGCCGCCGAAACATACTACCAAATCGCTGCCATCGTGGCTCAATTTCAGATCCTGGCCTCGAACATCCGCGCCTTCATCGAACCCAAACGTAATAGGTCGAGCGCCATAACGCGCCGCAATCGCCTTGAGCCGCTCCCGATAGGGATTGTCGTATTTGATGATCGCCGCACCGCCCGGTATCAGTCCTTCGAAAATTTCGCCTTTGGCGTCCGCAATGGCTTCTACAGACGGAAAATGCTCAAGATGCACGGCTTCGACTGTTGTAACGATCGCAGCATGCGGCCGCACCATTTTCGTCAGTGGACGAATTTCTTCCGCATGATTCATACCGATTTCAAACACACCGTATTGCGTTTCGCGCGGCATCCGCGCGAGCGTCAGCGGCACGCCCCAATGATTATTGTAAGATTTTTCCGACGCGTGTGTCCGGCCGAGCGCGGAGAAACACACACGAAGCATTTCCTTGGCCCCGGTCTTTCCGGCACTCCCTGTAACGGCGACCACGCGTGCATCGCCGCTCAATCGCGCACGCGCCGCGCGTCCAAGCGCTTCCAAGCCTTTCAACGTATCGGGTACGCGAAAGAGCGCGCGGTCTTCTTCGCTACGCCCATAACCTTGCGACACCAACGCTGCCGCCGCACCGGCCTTGAACGCTGCACTGACGAAATCGTGGCCGTCGCGCTGATCTTTTAGCGCAACGAAAAGATCTCCCGCTTCAATCGTCCGCGTATCGATCGAAACGCCTGCGACACTTCCGTCAGCATCGTCTTCTCCGCTCGCGAGAGCCGCACCCAATTCCGGAAAAGTCCACAAAGGTTGCATCGCCGATCAGCTTTCCAGCGCCTTTCGGATTTCTTCGTGATCCGAAAACGGCACGACGCGATCGCCGATAATCTGGCCTGTTTCGTGTCCTTTGCCAGCGACCAGCACAACATCGCCCGGTTGCATCATGCGAACCGCCGTCGCTATCGCCTCCGCCCGGCCCCCGATTTCGCGCGCTCCAATCGCGCCAACAAGAATCTCGCGGCGAATGACGGCCGGATCTTCAGAGCGCGGATTGTCGTCGGTCACGATCGTCACGTCGGCTTTTCCGACGGAGATGCGGCCCATAATCGGGCGCTTGCCTTTATCGCGATCGCCGCCGCAACCGAAGACGGAGATGAGCCTGCCCGTCGCAAACGGCCTGCACGCATCGAGCGCCGCTGCAAGCGCTTCAGGTTTATGCGCGTAATCGATCACGGCGAGCCCGCCGTTTCGTTCACCGACGATTTCGAGGCGCCCCGGAACGCCCCTAAGATTGGCCAGAGCCTCAAGTGCTTCGTCTGTATTCTCCCCGGTCGCTATCGCTAAACCGGCCGCAACGAGAGCGTTCTCCGCCTGATAACCTCCTACAAGCGGGAGCCGTACGTCATACGTTTTCCCGTCCGAGAGAACCGCGAGCCGCTGTAGAAAACCCTCGCGCACCAGCGACACTCGCCGCAGCGTTTCACCTCGGGCACCAACCGTCAAAACACGAAGACCGCGCGTCTTTGCGGCTGCAACGACGTCTTCAAATCGCGCACCGTCACTGTTGATGACGGCAGGCTGTCCTGGCTGCAAAAGCTCCGTAAAGAGACGGAGCTTGGCATTGAGATACGCCTCTTCCGTCGGATGATAATCCATGTGATCGCGACCCAGATTCGTGAAGGCGGCCGCGCTTAGTTCCACACCGTCAAGACGATGCTGATCGAGACCATGCGAAGAAGCCTCGAAGGCCAGGTGCGTAACCCCCTCGTCCGCGAGCGCCGCGAGCGTCGCATGCAGTGTCACAGGATCGGGCGTCGTCAATGGTCCATAAACCGCGCCGTCCGGCTTCACGATACCGATTGTTCCAAGCGACGCCGCCTTATGGCCGAGACGCGCAAAAATCTGACGTGTGAAATCCGCAACCGACGTTTTCCCGCTCGTACCAGTAACAGCGACAGCACATCGTGGCTGCCTTCCGGCGAATTTGGCCGCGATCTTGGACAGCACTGCGCGCGGGTTATCGACTTCGATCAGCGCCACGCCGTCGGGAACCGTAACACCTCGGCCCTTCGACACCAGAATAACGCTCGCGCCGCGCGCCACGGCATCCGGCACGAAAGACGCCCCATCGACTTTCGATCCCGGAAGCCCAGCAAAGATGGCGCCGAGTCCGACCGCGGCACTCGACGCCGTGATGCCCGTAACGCGAATGGAGTCGGCGCCGGGCGGTGGCTCGATGTCGGCCGGCAGGACATCGTTAAGCCGCATGACTCCCCTTGCCCCGTCGTCTCATCAGCGCCTCGGATAATTCGAAACAGTTACTTAGATACGAGGCCCGGCCACAAGCCGTCAAATATTCCTCGGCGACGATCATTGGCTCGCAACAACGTCCATCGGTTTGACACCCAGCTGCGCGGCAATCCGCGCAATCAAACGGCCCGTGACAGGCGCTGCAGTGTATCCGGCCGTATGCTGCCAATGCGTCTCTTTCGTGCCCTTCGGTTCGAATAGCACGATGAATGTCAGATACTGCGGGTCGTCCATCGGAAACGCGCCGAGGAATGACGAAATCACCGATTTGGAAGAATAGCCGCCGCGCTTCGCGACATCCGCCGTTCCGGTTTTTCCACCGACGCGGTAGCCCGGCACATCGGCTTTCTTGCCGGTACCATCAGGACCGCTGACGTTGAGGCGCATAAGGCGCGCCATCTCACGCGAGGTCATTTTGGTAATGAGCGGTTTTTCGTCAGTGGCCTCAGCGTCGTACCGGCGAAGGAACGTGGGATGAACCGGCTTTCCATCATTGAGGATCGTCGCGGCAGCGGCCGCAAACTGCAAAGGAGCGACTGCGATACCGTGCCCAAACGCAACCGTAATTGTAGCGGCCTTGCCCCATTTCGGAGGGAGCTGCGGCGGGGCGACTGTACCTTCCTCGGTTTTGAGCTGCGTCAGCATACCGAATTTACGTAGAAAGCTTTCGAGCTTGTCCGGCCCCGCCTGCAGCGCGAGCATACCGGCGCCGACGTTGGACGAATGCGTAAAGACCTCCGTCACACTGAGAGGACGATTTGAAGGATGATAATCCTTGACGGTAAAGCGCCCGACTTCCAATGGCTGACGCACATCGACCATCGTATCCGGTTTCGCAATTCCTTCGTCGAACGCCATCGCAATAGTCAATGTTTTGAAGACCGAGCCGAGCTCGTATGTGCCGCTCATCATCCGGTCGAGATGCTTATTGTCCAAAGCTTGCGTCGGCCAGGTGGGATCGACGCGTGGCAGCGATGAACTCGCAAGGACTTCGCCCGTCTTGATGTTGAGGACGATTCCGGCCGCACCCTTCGTGTGATAGCGCTTCTCCGCATCGCCGAGTTCGTCTTCGAGGGCATGCTGAACGCCGATGTCGAGCGACAAGCGCACCGGAGGCCGCGTTGAGAGTACCGCCGCGTGGATCGGATCGACGCCAACGCTATCGTCGATGTATTTTTCGATGCCCGTTAGGCCGCGATTATCGACGTTGACCGATCCGAGCACATGCCCGGCAAGTTTTCCCGCCGGATAGGCACGTTTTAATTCATATCGGAATGACAGCCCCGGAAGACCGAGATCGTGCACTTTTTGTGCGATCTTCGGTGACACGCCCCGCCGCACCCAGACAAAACGGCGCGACCGATCGGAAAGCGTTCGCAGAAGATCTTTCTGATCGATGTCCGGCAAGACCGTCGCAAGCTTTTCAACAAGCTCGTCGCGATCGACGACGATGCCCGGGTCGGCATAAATGGATGGCGCTTCCAAATCTGTTGCGAGAAGGCGGCCGTTGCGATCGACGATATCCGGACGGCTGAAGCTCGTAGCCACCGGCTCGGAAACAGCAAGCGTAACACCGCCCTGATGGTCGAGCGCCAGCGTCAATAGATGAATGGCGACTTCTGCGAATGCAAAGAACAAGAAGGCATAGACACCAATTTCCGCACCGCTTCGCGTGCGGCGCTTGCGAATATCCGCGGGTGTCTGCCCGCTCCCCCCGTAAACGTCAGCGGCCATTGCTGCCTTCCTGACGCTCGTTCAGCGCGGAAACCTCACGCCCGTCGACAAACTGATCGACGCGCGGCGGCGAAAGTCCAAGCTGGCGCGCAAACGTATCGATCCTGTCGGGGCGCGTCAGCGTTCCGCGCTCGGCTTTCAAAACCGCGATATCCTCTCGCGCCCGTTCGGCTATGCGTTCTTTAGCGTGAACTTCGGCCTCAAGCCGGCGCGTATCGTAGTTCAGTCCATAGAGCAGGAGGGCACTTGCGATCGCGAAGAAGAAGGCGGTTACATTCAAGAGACGCATCGCGGTAGTCCCTGTTAACTCTGGCCTGCAACCGACGCGCTAATCTCGCAAACTCGGAAAACCCAAAGTTTTGAGGTTGAGAGGCCACGCACCCGCTTCGGTCCGGATTGCAGCTCTGAGCCGTGCCGACCGAGCACGCGGGTTCACATCCAATTCACCTTTAGAAGGTGTTAACGGGCGCGAGTTAACAATTCGAAAACTTGGAGCGACGCTTTTTATCGATTCCATTGGCAAATGGCGTGAAACGGACGGCGTTCGACCACTTCGCTCAGCCAAGAATTTCTTAACGATCCGATCTTCCAGACTGTGAAATGAGACGATCACCAGGCGCCCGCCAGGCTTCAAAATACGCTCGGCTGCCGACAGAGCATTTGCCAGTTCGCCCAGTTCGTCATTGATATAAATGCGCAGCGCCTGAAACGTCCGGGTTGCTGGATGGCGCCCGTCGATTTTACGCCCGTGGAAAACCCGCGAAACTATGTCGGCGAGATCCAACGTCCTCCCAAACGGAGTTTCGGTGCGACGCTTGACAATGGCTCGTGCGATCGCCCTCGACTTGTGCTCCTCGCCGAACGCGTAAATTACATTGGCGATTTTTTCTTCCGGCGCGGTATTCACGAAATCGGCGGCGGTTGGCCCGCTATCCGACATCCGCATGTCGAGCGGACCGTCATGCTGAAACGAAAATCCGCGCTCGGCATCGTCGATTTGCATGGATGAGACGCCGATATCGAGCACGACGCCGTCAACCTGGGCGTCCCCGAGCGCAGTTCGCGCCGCATCTTCCAACTGGCTGAACGGTGCTTGGACGAGCTTTAGCCGGTCACCGAATTTCGCCTGCACCGATTCCCCGCCCCGGATCGCGTTCGGGTCACGATCGAGCGCCAACACCTTGCAATTTGTGGATTGCAGAATCGCACGCGTGTAGCCGCCCGCGCCAAACGTACCGTCAATATAGACTTCGCCGTCTTTGGGCGCGAGCGTTTCCAGCACTTCCGAGATCAGCACGGGAATGTGGCGCGGAGGCTTTTCAGCCGGCCCCAGCGAGGCTCCCTCTGCCCCGCCACCGCGCGTCATTCCCGTGCTCCCTCGTCGCCGCCGTCATTCGACGACCGGCTACCCGCTGCAAAAAGCTTGCGCGTCACCTGAACTTTGCTGCGCGCCTCGGCTCGGCGCTTTTCGAAGCGTTTGGGCTCCCACATCTGAAACTTGTCACCGAGGCCAACAAACGTGACGGCGGCGTCCAAGCCGGCGTGCGTGCGAAGGCTTTCAGGAAGGACGATGCGGCCGTCGCCGTCGATCGTGAGAACCTGGACGTCGCCATAGAGCGCGACAGACAGTTCATCCCGCTCGTCCGAATAATCCGGCAAGCCCGAGAGAAGCCCGTCGATCTTCTTTGCAAGTCTTTCGCCGCCTGCATCGAGTGCAGGAGCATCGAGCGAGGGGTAGCAGTAGAGCCCTCCCGCGTAGCCGTCGCGTTCGAGCACGGCACGGAAAGAGGCTGGAATCGAAACCCTGCCTTTGGCGTCGATCTTGTTTGTGAATGTCGAGACAAAGCGGTCCATCCCCCAGCTAACGAATACTCGTCCTCCTCACTCGCTACTGGTCGATACGCTTCATCTAGTCCGTCCCGGCGGCCGGCTCCGTGAAAGGGAGTCGCCGGGACCAGCAAGAAAGAGCCGTGGCGGTCGCTCAGATTCGGGCCCTCTACCAAATCGGCGCCCAGCCACGGTGTCCTGCCCGGTGCGGACGGGCATCTATGGGATTACATGGGATAATCCGGTCGTCAACGGTTTATTAAGGATATTTGCGCCGAGACGCGGATTTGCACCACGCGCAAAAAGGCCCTCTCCAGGCCAAGATCCCTCGGCCTAAACGAGTATCTTTCAAATTTTTTAGATGGTTAGCGCCGCGCGCTACGACTCAATGTTGTCGTAGAAAATCCGCAAGCACCGGCAGAAGGCGCGTGTCGAGCGGCAAAAAGGAGTTTCCATAAGTCGCCAGGTTCTGCGCGCGGTCTTCGGGCGCATCCTTCAAAATGTGATTCATGCCGGGAATCACCACCAGTTGGGCGGAAGGCAGCGCCGATGAAAGCTTCCGCGCATCGTCGACACTCACCTGCAGGTCGGTGTCGCCCTGGACGATGAGAACTGGACACGTCACGCTTGCGAGTTCCGACGCCGGATCAAGCGGCATCCAGGACATCAGATACCTTTGCACACGCGGCTGGTAGAGCGCCAAAAGTTCGACTGGAACATTGGGAACAGCAACACCGTGCTCCAGTCGATCCGATATACGCTTGGATAACCGCTGTAGCTTTAGCGAAGCACCCGCGTTTGCGAGCTGCCGAGCGAGGATTTGCGCAATCGGCTGCCCCGCGCCCTCAAGCAAAATGAGCCCAGCAACACTCGTCCTCTTCGCAGCAAGAGTGGCAACGAGGGCGCCTTCGCTGTGCCCCAGGATATAGAGTTTCGAAACGTCGGAGCGGCGACGCAAAAAATCGAGCCACTGGACCGCATCATTCACGTACGTGCCGAAGCGCAGATCTTCGATGCTCGGACCGGCAGCGTAGCTTTCGCCGACGCCGCGCTTATCGATGCGAAGCGAGCTGATCCCGAGATCGGCAAGCCCGCGCGCCAGGAGCTTGAGGCTGTCTGTATCCATGCCCGGCGCATTGCCGTCGCGATCGACCGGACCCGAACCAGGCAAGATGAGCACCATGGGACCCGGCTTGCCATCCGTTGCCGGAATGAGCGATCCGGCAAGCCCTTCATTGGTGATATCGTCTTCCGTCCAAGCCATTGCGGGAATGGGGATCACATACAAAATGACGAAGATGATAAGCAACAGTCTCAAGTCGACCTTCAATGCCTGAAATTTCTAAAGTTTCGGCTTGGATCGCTTTTGCAGGCGATAGGCTTTGGGCGATAGGCCATAACGCGTTCGAAAGGTCCGGCTGAAATGGCTCGCATCATTGAAACCGGACGAATACGCAACTTCGCTAACGGATAAATGATCGAATTTAGCGCTGCCGAGCACGGAGGCGCAGCAAGCCAACCGCTCGCTAAGAATAAAACGCTCCAGCGAAGTCCCTTCCTCCGCCAGAAGACGGTTAGCATGGCGCACGCTCATTCCGCCGAGCCGTGCGGCAAGCGCAGGGCCTAGCTCGGGATCCCGAATATGATCGCATATCACTCGTTTCAATCGGGCAAGCATTAACGAGCGACTCGACGCGAGATGTAAACTTCCCGCATGACCGCAGTCTAAAGATAAGGCAAGCAAGTCGATGACGTGATCAGCGAAGCTTCGGACGGCGTTACCTTCGATTTCTGATGCTCGCTGCGGTAGCACGCGAGCGAGATCCAGGAAGAAGCGGCCTACACCACCTTTTCCGGAATTTGCGCGCGCAACGAATGGCGAAACCGGCCCGAGCCGCCCGACAAGCTCTTTTCGCGGAAATTGCAGGCAAACAAGCCGCGTCTCGTCGGACATGCGCAAACTGTAAGGACGCTCACTATCGTAAAGCGCGAAATCACCGGCGCTGAGTACAGCCTCACGTCCGTTTTGAACAAGCTGCGTTTGTCCTTCGATCTGAATAGAAACCAAGAGATCGTCTTCATATCCTTTTGCAATCTGCCGATGCGATCGCACCGCTTCGATTGCATTGCTTTCTGCGCCGACGACCCGAAGCCAACCGAGAGTGTCGTACTGCATCGCGGCGTTGAACGAATGCCGAGTTGATGACCTGCAATCGAGCTTCACGAAGACGCCGCAAACGAGATCGCTCCAGTACGCAAGCCGGTCTTTTGCCGGTACGCGATCCGTCGAAAATGAACCCCTCATTCCCCGCCTCTCGCTGGCCATGTCGTCCAAGACATTCGTCCCGCTCAGTCAAGCCGCCGTACACGACGTTGTCTATCTAAATCGCCGAGCGAATTGCAGAATGGAGTGAAAGCGCCGTGCCCACACAATACTTGTTGCTAATCGGGAGTCTGTGTCTCGGCGTTGCCCTGATTCAGGCTTGGCTCCTCGTCGCGGTCTTTTCGTCCGACGACAGCCCGATGCTCAAGCTCATACCCGGCCGCAGCGATCTTTTGAAGTCGCACATCGACCATCTGATGATGGCGCAATTTCTGTTCATTTTCTTCGTTCTCTTTCGCACGCTCGGAATTACGCCTCCGACATGGGTCCTGCTCTCCATCTGCATCGGGTCTTTTTTCAACCCGTTTGCATTCTTCGTTCGCGCTCTGCGGCCGAGCTACCTGAAGGCGCCGCCGATCGCCTTCACCGCGATGATCACGTTGAGCTGCATTTTAACGACGGTAGGATATGGCGCGGCCGCGTGGCTCATCGCGCGTGTGACGTGTTGTCGGCACTCTGAGCGCCAAATGAACGAAAAAAAATACCAGCCGGCCTGTAAGCCGGGTTCTGTCTGGAGGACAGCCCGACACCGGCTTACCGAGTGTCGGCCAAAATTCCTCCGCGACGGCCATTCATCTGGGACGCCTGTCGCCAGGCGCCTCGTGCAATCAACCCGGATGAGAAGCGTGATGACACGCCCTGCGTCTGCGGTTTCCCGCTCCGCAAGCTCACCCCTATTCGATCTTGCTCCCGGTGGGGTTTGCCCTGCCGCTTCTGTTACCAGAAGCGCGGTGCGCTCTTACCGCACCTTTTCACCCTTACAGCGCCGAAGCCGCGGAGCAGCGAAGGCGAGCGGTATATTTTCTGTGGCACTGTCCCTGGGGTCGCCCCCGGCGGCCGTTAGCCGCCACCGTGTCATCATGGAGCCCGGACTTTCCTCCACCGGACACCTTGCTCGCGAGCCTTTAGAGCGCGCTTTGCCACAACGAGGTCCGGCAGCGGCCGTCCGGCCGGCTGGTACTCGGACATAAGCGATAGGAAGCGCCCAACGTCAAGGCCGGAGCAGAATCAAACGCCGCGAGCCCCTTTTGATGACGAATTCGCCTCCCATATCGCACCGAACCAACAGACGGGAGAAGAATTAATGAACGAAGATCCGAACCATCCGATCCGTATCGCGCCATACCCCGCTCGTTTGCGCGTCCTGTGGAAGGGCAACGTAGTCGCCGACACCACATCCGCCGTTATGCTTTATGAAGCTTGGTATCCGGGCGTTCGCTACATCCCACGATCTGATGTCGATATGACGCTAATGGAAAAATCATCGACCAAATCCCATTGCCCCTACAAAGGTGATGCCAACTACTTCTCACTCCGGACCGATAAGACATCCGCCCGCGATGCCGTCTGGAGCTATGAGACGCCGTTTCCGGCAGCGAACCAGATATCGGAGTACCTCGCGTTTGACTCGAAGCTGGTCGAATTCGTCGAGAACAACACCGCGTGATCCAGAAGCTTCGCCAAGCGAAAACAATTAGGGAACGATCCACCCGTTCTTGAGTTTAATGAAGTTCCTTCTCTGCGATCGGCGTCGCAGGCAAACACACAGGCCGAAAGAAAGCCAAGTTGAGTTCTCAACTCCCTGCCCCACCACAGAATCCGTGAGTATCGGTATGACGAGTGCTGGCCTCGCGAAGAGTACGAGTATACGCAGAGAATTGGCTGCATTGTATGGACCGGGTGTTTGCGGCAAATCGGACAAACTTGTCGCGCCATGCTTGAGCTGCTTTGATGAAACGATTTCATCGCCAGCAACGAACGTTGCAGTGCCCATCATTCCGTCCCGAAGCGACAGGCAAAACTCTCAACAAGCAACGTTCGTTCGATCAGCCAGCTTCGCTGCAAGCGATAAATCGGCGCGAGAGGCGCCAAATCTTTAAATGACGCACAGTTCAGAGAGGAGAACGATGCGACAGACATCTTCATCCGCCGAGAATCGCCGACCGACCGATAACCAGCAAACATTCGATAGACTTTCCGATCGGCTCTTTGCGACGCGACAGCACTCGCTTGCACTTGCAGCACCGCTGACGCCTGAAGATATGGTCGTGCAGGCGATGGAAGACGCCAGTCCGACCAAATGGCATCTCGCGCACGTGACGTGGTTCTTCGAAAATTTTGTATTGAAACGGCATCTCGACGGTTACCGAATTTTCGATGACGCGTTCAACTATTGCTTCAACTCATATTACGAAACTTTGGGACCACGGCACCCTCGGCCGAAACGCGGATTGTTGACGCAACCGTCGGCGGACCGTGTGCTCGCCTATCGCGCCCACGTCGATGAGGCCCTGCATGCGCTCCTTTCGACAGATGCGGGACAAAGCAGCGAGGTCGCGCGCCTTCTTGAGATCGGCATCAACCACGAACAGCAACATCAAGAACTGCTGTTGACCGACATTCTGGCACTCTTCGCCGCCAATCCATTAAAACCGGCCTACCAACCATACCCGTCCAAACTTGATCTGTCGGCGCCGCAACCCGTTCGCTGGCTCGACTATGCGGGCGGAATTCAACGCATCGGACATACTTCCGACGGTTACCATTGGGACAACGAAGGTCCGTCGCATGAGACGCTTATTCATCCTTTCAAGCTCGCGGATCGCCTTGTGACGAACGCGGAATGGCTCGAGTTCATCGAGGACAAAGGATATGGGACCGCTTCGCTCTGGCTTGCCGACGGCTGGTCGACGGTCAATCGCGAAGAATGGCAGGCACCACTCTACTGGCAAAAGACCGAAGCCGGCTGGTTCCAAATGTCTTTGCATGGACTTTTGCCGGTCGTGCCCGCAGAGCCCGTGGCTCATGTCTCGTACTACGAAGCCGATGCATTTGCGCGGTGGGCCGGAAAACGCCTCCCCACCGAATTTGAATGGGAAACCGCTGCACTTACATCGGGCGTAGACCGCGAAAGCGTGCACGCGACGACATTGCGTCCGCAACCGGCCGCACCGGGAAAGGCAGACTCGCCCAAACAGCTCTTCGGCGACGTTTGGCAATGGAGCGCAAGCGCCTATCTCCCTTATCCCGGCTATAAACCGCCTGCGGGCGCCATCGGTGAGTACAACGGAAAGTTCATGGTCAGCCAGCAGGTGTTGCGCGGAGCCTCGTGCGCGACCCCGCAAGGCCACTCGCGGCCCACCTATCGAAACTTTTTTTACCCCCATCAGCGCTGGCAATTCGCGGGGCTGCGCCTGGCTTCGGAGATCGATTGATGCGTTCTGGTCAAACTCTCGCAAAAGCAGGCAAGCAATGCGACGACCTCGAAGATGAGTTCGCATTGTCCGTCATCGAAGGTCTTTCTGCTGCGCGCAAGGTTCTCCCTTGCCGTTATTTATACGACGCGCGCGGAAGCGAACTTTTCGAAGATATAACTCGCCTGCCGGAATATTATCCGACACGAACCGAAGCCGAAATTCTCAAGAAATATGCCGATGAAATGATCGCCGGGATCAGCAAAGGCGAGTTGCTTGTCGAGTTCGGTTCCGGCTCAAGTTTGAAAACGGAGATACTTCTAGATCGTATTGACGTGTCATCCGTCGCCTATGTTCCGATCGACGTATCCGAGACGGCGCTCGCCGACGCAAAAACACGCCTCACGAAGCGTTATCCCAAACTCGACGTCCGCCCGATCGTCGGCGATTTCTCTCGGGCCATCACTCTCCCGTCTGATCTCGCAGCCCGCCGAAAGACGGGATTTTTCCCCGGCTCCACGATCGGCAACCTGGCCCCGGCGGACGCGGAGGAACTTCTTTCGATTTTCGGTAACGTTCTCGGTAAGGATGGCCGGCTCATCATCGGCGTCGATTTGAAGAAAGATCCGCGCATTCTCGTCGATGCTTACAACGATGCGGCAGGAACAACGGCCGCATTCAACCTCAATCTCCTCCATCGCATCAACAGGGAGTTGGGCGGCAATTTCGATGCTCGTCAGTTCAGGCACGAAGCGATCTACGATCCTCGCAAAGGACGTGTCGAGATGCATCTCGTCAGCCGCCGTGATCAGAAGGTCGATGTTTGCGCTCGTACATTTCGGTTTAAAGCTGGAGAAAGCATCCACACGGAAAATTCCTATAAGTATACTGTCGAACAATTCCGCGAGTCAGCGCGTGCATCAGGATGGCTTCCGCAACGGGTGTGGACCGACCCAATGCAGAATTTCAGCGTGCACGAACTCATCTGGAAAAACGTCGTCTGAGAAAATAGCAGCGCTCGGATAAGTCCGCTTCTCACTCTAAGTATCGATGATTGATGCCGCCACGAATTGTCACCGTCGGCGAGCTTGCACAATTGTGCTGCTGAAAGGATCGGCCAGACCGGGCGTTCGCAGGCCACCACCCGGACTCAGACCGGCGAACGGCTATGGAAAGTCCGGCAGATCAGCAAGAGTATTGGGCATCGCGTTATCACTGCCACCAATCCGGTCGCGCCCGCGAAACCACCCTCAACGACATCCCCATCATACTGTGCGCCAAGCGAACTCGACTTGGCATACAGCGCACGCCCTTTTTCATTCCTCTCAAATACGTCGCAGAAGCTTCGATGTTGAGGTCTGGAATTTAGAAATGCGTAAGCATTGAAGCTGCATCTCTTCGGCCGAGCGTACATCTCGCTTTCTCAGGGGAACCCAACATTGAGGACGGGACGATGGATCAGCAGACCGAGTGTCCGCGTACTGCATCCACTGCGCACTATGACCGCGTCATGTGCGATACCGACTACTGCTCACGAAGCAAAGCGCTAAGCCTTTTCACAGAGGCGATAACGAGCACGTTCATGCCGTGGTCGTTCAAATACGAACCCGAAGAAGAATTTTCGGGCCGCGTGGAAGGCTTGATTTTGGGATCTGGTGCGGTCGCAAGAATCAAAATGTCTCCCGCGACGGCCACTCGCAATAGCTTAGAGCTCGCGCAATCACCAGCCGATTGCATCTATGCCAACTATATCCTGTCAGGCGAGATGCATGTCTCCCAGCACGGAAGAGCGACGACGGCGAAACGAGGCGACATCGTCGCGTACGATAGCTCCCACCCGGTCGTAATCACAAAATCCGAAGATCATCCCTATGAAGACTTGGCGCTCCGAATTCCTAAAGCGCTGCTGGGCGAAAGTTGCAGAACCGGATCCGACCTGCACAACGTCGCTATCCCGGCAGAGAAGATCATCAGCCCGCTATCGAGTTGCCTGGATTTTCTGTCACAGAACCTCCTGACAACCTCGCACGAAGAACTTGCCGCGCTCTATGAGGTGTGTGCCCAGCTCCTGCCGGTGGCCAGCGCATATATGCAAAGAGTGCACAAGGGAATCGAGAGTTTCGAGCCACCATCGAGCCATTACGGCCGCGAGCTGACCGCGTTCATAGATGAACACCTGGCGACGGCCGAGTTGTCGCCACGATTCGCGGCAGAACACCTAGGTATATCAGTGCGTTACGTACACAAGCAGTTCGCAGCGAAGGGCATGACTTTCACCTCTTACGTTACAACGAAGAGGCTGGAATTCATCCGCCGCGACCTAATCTCCGCGGCCTGCCGAAACCAACCGATCTTCACCATCGCCTATCGATGGGGATTCAACGATTTATCGACGTTTATTCGAGCGTTTAAGAAGAAGTTTTCATGCTCTCCAAGTCAATACCGAGCCCGATTTTAGCGTGTATCGCACCGCAAGCAGATCACAATACATATGCCGAGATAATTCATCTGCACGCGCCGCAATTTGATTGAGCGAGTGCACTCAATGCATAGCGGACGAACTACGCTTGAGCGAAAATAGAATCAGTTTCGGGCGGTAGTCGCAGCGCGTAAATTCGCCAACGCGACACCATCCGCGATGCCACAGTTCGCAACACTCGAACAGAATTCAAACTAAAAACCGAGCGATAATAAACTTTGAAGCGGGAACTCAATAGCGGCAACAGAACCGCGTGAGTGGAGGAAACATATGTCAGGCGACATAGGGGGTGCACCCGCACACCCAAGTTCCCAATTGCACATTTGGGATAGTCAGTATGGGCCGTCGACGCAGGCGTTCAGCTTCTTTCGCGAAACAATCTGCAGCGAGTTCATGCCGTGGTCTCCCGAGTTCTACGGCAACAATTTTGAAGGCCGGGTCGAAAGTATAGCCTTTGAAAACGGGGCAGTCGGCCGCGTGCGCATGAGCCCGATCGTGGCGGTGAAAACCAAACAGGATATCGCGAACTCGCCGATAGAATGCGTCCACGGCAATCTCATCCTCGGCGGCGAGTTGAAGGTCGAGCAGGGCGGTCACACGAACATCGCGAAGCCCGGAGATTTGGTACTCTACCAAAGCTACGAACCGGTAGTCCTGACAGAAGACCCTGATTGTCCGTGCGATAATTTGGCTTTCATAATACCGAAGTCGCAGTTTTCAGGAATGCCGAACGTCGACGATTTCTTTCGCAACACAATTCTTTCTGCGGAGAGGCTCATCGGCCCGCTTTCGAGCTGCCTTTCAATGATCGCTCAGAACCTTTGCTCGGCATCATCGGATGAGCTTCATAGCCTGTTCACTGCCTGCATTACGCTGCTGCCGTTGTCCGCCGGAATAAACGCAGGGGAGAAAAAAAACGAGTTCGCGCAAGGCAATCGTATGTTGCGCGAAGTGCTCAGCTACGTTGATCGCAATCTGTCGGATCCTGATCTTTCTCCCACCGCGGCGGCCGAGCACATGTCCGTGTCCGTCCGATATATTCACAAGCTTTTCACGCAATCCGGCACGACCTTCAGCGCCTACGTCACCGCCGAGCGGTTGGAACGCATCCGCTGGGATCTGATTGCCTCGTCAGGTCGTCGCCCGCCAATCTCGGCCTTGGCCTACCGATGGGGCTTTAGCGATCTCTCGACGTTCAACAGAGCCTTCAAGACGCGTTTCGGCTGCACGCCAAGTCGACTGACACCAGCCTAGGCGAACGGCCGTCATCCGTAATATTTGCAAATTGCGTTGGAGAGTTGATGCGTCCCACCGTACTGAATCTGAGCCGATGGCTTACCCTATGAAGACGTGAGACAGTGAACGCCCCTGGCGTTGGTCGAAAGGATGGTGGCACACGCCCCCTCAGACGCCCGCCGAGGAAGGCTCGCGGTCCCCGCCCCCTTTATCGAGCGGGAATCGCGCACCACTCACTTTAGCTCAGGCAAGAACGAGCTGGTCCAGGGGTACTGCAACAGCTTCTTTCGCTGGACGCGAAAGATAGAATTCAGCCAGCAACTGACCCTCGGATTCCTTTCCGGTCGGGTCAATGCCGCGTTTGACCAAGTGCTCCAACACCTGCTCTTGCTCTTCAACAGATGCGAATTGGCGCTGAGCAAACGTCTGACCGTGAAGCTTCTCCGTCGTATAACCCCACTCGGACAATGTCTCCTCGATGGCGTCAAACGGGAACATCCGCAGCACGAAGTTGGCAATCCACGGCTGTTCGTCACGCGTCACAGCAGGCAATAGACGTTCGAAGCTTTTCTCCGTGACATACCCAACGCATCCCGTCGATATCACGAGATCGACGGGCGCCAATCCTTCTTTCGCCGCGGCCGGCAATGGCTCGGTTTCAAGATTGATCGCGAGACCTTCGTTCAGCAGGCCCGTTTCTTCCGCGCACGCTATGGCGTTCCGGGATTGATCAATACCGATGATCTCAAGGTCCTTTGGCTCCTGCAGGCTCGCAAAAAATTCACGGTCACGCTGGATGACCTCTTCCGGCGTGGCATCGGCCAACATCTCGCCATTCCAATGTTCGTAGAGATCGTCCATCGAAAGGTCATGCTTGAGAAGCGCCGAGTTCACCCCATACGAGCATCCGATATCGAGAACATGAATCGTATGGTGTCGCTGACGCTTTAAATCGGCGATCAGCTTCTGAAAAACCGGTTTGGCATTGTTGGGTATGGAATAGTCGAGCTTCTTGAGCTCTTGGAAATAGGCCCGCGGATCGGGTTGATTGTAAATGTCGTCCAAATTGGCTTTGGCTTCATTGATTTTCTCAAAGGCGACCATCGTCGTCATTGCAATCCCTCCGTGGTACTTTTCGATTGCTGCCCCTTTCGGCAAAGCCGTGCGACAACGTTCCAGAATTCAAGCCAACGCAAGACGTGTTGGCGCGGCTTCGCGCATGCAAAACACATCCTGTGGGCTTGATAGAGCGAGCCTAGCACAATTCTCGCAAATGCCAAAATTCGCGAATTTCAGCAGGTAAATATGCGAATCTAGCAAAGCTTACGCGAGAGAGCCGCGAAGCAAACATCCGCGCTTAACCACAACGAAGATGGAAAATACATCTCAGCCAGACACGAACGTTTCGCCCGGCAGTATGGAATCTTCGCATCGCATCGTTAGCGTCGCTTGCGAGAATAAAGATTTGAAATTGAAAATGGTGCCTCAGGAGGGCGCTTGCGCGTCGAGTCAGATCAAGCGGTTAGGAACGAGGTTAGGAAGTTTTTTGCCCCGTAGAGCCCCGTCCGGTCTCGTAGAGCGGGCGGGGCTTCCTATCCTAAGAGGGCCGAAATTCGATTGTGGAGGCGCTTAAATAAGCGGTCAGCTTGTATGGCTTCGACCCGATGGAACATGGACAGGTAGTCGGAATAAGCCGCTTCTGGCGGCATTAGCGCTCTTGCACGCGGAGTATCGAATTTCATTTCATTCACATGCGGCGCCTGGGCATGAAACGTCTGCGCGTAGCGTTTGGCCAGTTTCTTCCCATGCTCCTGAAGTTCGGAAGCAAGCTGCATCGCGAAGAACGCTAAATCATTCGTGGTTTGATAGATGTGTGAAATAGTCTGCGGGTAGGTTTCGTCTCGACCACCTTCCACAGGAAGGCCAAGGTAAAGCGCGACGCGATCTTCCGGAGGTGTCATGCGAAACTTGCTGCACAATTGGTTCCGCCTCTGGATTGAGAGATTAAGGTCTCGCAACGCGTTTTGTACCGCTATCAACAACCCAATAGCGCGAGCGCCGGCTTTGACTTTGCCAAACACTAACGCAGTGAGCTCATCAATAGGGACGTAGAGTTCTGGAAGTTCTGCCAGATTAGTCTTGATCACACGCTCCTCTGGTCCGAGGGCCTCGCCCGCCTGGAGCCGGCGCATCGTTTCCTCGAACCGCACCTCTTCAAGAGCAAAGTCCTTGTGTAGATCGAGAACGTGCTGTCCTTTCATGACGAGCGCCTGGTTTGAGATCAGCCCCGATAGTGCGATTGCCGAGTTGGTATTTCGTAGCGCATCAGAGATTTCTGCCCCTTTGCTTTTCCTTGTGGCAATCCGATCGGCCACCACCGCACCGGCGAAGGCACCTGCAAGCGCAGCCATAAAGTTGGAATTAAGTAGCGAGACGAGCTTGTCCCACCAAAAAGCGATAATCGGAGAAAGCTGCTCGGCTACTTTGAAAAGCCATTCCATCCACAGTCCCTAAAAAACGGTATTGCTTTTTCGGAAGCCCGTACAAATAGGGTGGCTCCCTTTCGGAAGTCGGGAGCAACCATGACACAAATTTCTTTCGTTTCTCGCGGCGCCAAAGTTCCATCCACAGCCCTCATTTCGCGTCACCCGTAGTGCTGACAGTCGGCGACGGCGCGCTGTGCCCGGAACACCCGTGCTGGCTCATGGGGTACCCGCGCGAATTTCTATTTCTAAGCTGCGCGCCATTGGAAACGCCATCGTCCCGCAAGTCGCGGCGACGTTCATCGAAGCAGTGATGGTTGATGATCGTGAGTAATCATTGGATGAGTGGTTGTAGTTCGATTGTAAATCGTACAACCGCGCAAATTCAAAAGGTTAGGAAGTCAGTGTAAGGAAAACGCCACCTAACTCATTAATTTTATGTATTTTTGGTGCCTCAGGAGGGCAGCGAATGTTCAACTTAGTGAATTGATCTTAAATGGCTCTTTTCCGGCTCGGGTTTGACCTACCCCCAAATGTACCCCCACCGCTCACCGTGGCCGCCTCGCTTCGCTGCTTGTATTTGACCAGCAGTAGGCTCTCCCAAGGGGACAAATGACGCCTTTCCAAGGAATGTGAGAAAGTGGGCATGGTCAAAGAGCTGAAGTCCAGCGGCCGAGCGGACGCCGAGGCGCGGCACCGCGAAGCGGATCGCAGCCGCGTTGTCTTGCGCGAGTGATCGTCACCCAACGGCGGAGACGCGAAGGCCTCCGGAAGCACAGCGAGTAGCGCCCGTCCGCGTCGGCGGACGCGCCTTAAAACTCAGCCAGCGGACCATAATTGAGCTTTGCGCGGATCGGTCGCCAACCCGGCATGTGCCGATCGAGTAGTGCTACGAAATTTGCATTGTGGTTTGGTACAATGAAATGCGCCATCTCATGAAGAATGACGTAGCGCAGGCA
>NZ_DASZTY010000004.1:0-63863 GCF_035548195.1 Hyphomicrobium sp. | reverse complement strand
ATCATCGACGAACTCGAAAAGCGCCGCGAGACTGCCCGCCTCGGGGGCGGCCAGTCCCGGATCGACTCCCAGCACAAGAAGGGCAAGTTGACGGCGCGCGAGCGGATCGAGCTTTTGATGGACGACGGCTCATTCGAAGAGTTCGATATGTACGTCGAGCACCGCTGCACCGACTTTGGCATGGAGAAGACGAAGGTCCCGGGCGATGGCGTCGTCACCGGCTGGGGTACGATCAACGGCCGCACGGTCTACGTCTTCGCCAAGGACTTTACCGTCATGGGCGGCTCGCTGTCGGAGGCGCACGCGAAGAAGATCACCAAGATCCAGGATATGGCGCTGAAAAACCGTGCCCCGATCGTCGGCCTCTTCGACGCGGGCGGCGCGCGCATTCAGGAGGGCGTCGACGCGCTTGGCGGCTACGGCGAAGTATTCCAGCGCAACGTGCTGGCTTCGGGCGTTATTCCGCAAATCTCGGTCATCATGGGACCGTGTGCGGGCGGCGACGTCTATTCGCCTGCGATGACGGACTTCATCTTCATGGTCAGAGATACGAGCTACATGTTCGTGACAGGCCCCGATGTCGTGAAGACGGTGACGAACGAGACGGTGACGGCGGAAGAGCTTGGCGGAGCCAAGGTGCACACGACAAAGTCTTCGATCGCCGATCGTGCCTACGAGAACGATGTCGAGGCGCTCTTGCAGATGCGCCGCCTGATGGACTTCCTGCCGTCGAGCAATAAGACGGGCGTGCCGGAAATTCCGACCGAAGACAATCCAGAACGCATCGACTATTCGCTCGATACGCTCATTCCCGACAATCCGAACAAGCCATACGACATCAAGGAACTCATTCTTAAAGTCGTCGACGAGGCGGACTTCTTCGAGATTCAGGAAACATTCGCGCGGAATATCGTGACGGGTTTCGCGCGCATGGAAGGGCGGACGGTCGGCATCGTCGCGAACCAGCCGATGGTGCTTGCAGGCGTGCTCGACAGCGACGCCTCGCGAAAAGCGGCACGGTTCGTGCGCTTCTGCGATTGCTTCGACATTCCGATCGTGACGTTCGTCGACGTCCCGGGATTCCTGCCGGGCACCGCGCAGGAATATGGCGGCTTGATCAAGCATGGTGCGAAGCTTTTGTTCGCCTATGCCGAAGCAACAGTGCCCAAGGTGACGGTCATTACGCGGAAGGCCTATGGCGGCGCTTACGACGTGATGAGCTCGAAACACATTCGCGGCGACGTCAACTACGCTTGGCCCACGGCCGAGATCGCGGTGATGGGTGCGAAGGGTGCGGTTGAAATCCTATATCGGTCCGAGCTTGGCGATCCGAAAAAGATCGACGCGCGCATCGAGGAATATAAGCAGCGCTTCGCCAACCCGTTCGTCGCCGCCGAGCGCGGTTACATCGACGAGGTGATCACGCCGTCAGCGACGCGCAAGCGCCTGTGCCGCGCGCTCAACATGCTGCGCAACAAAACGCTCGAAAATCCGTGGAAGAAGCACGACAACATTCCGCTCTGAGCACTGGCGCGGACGTGGTTCGTCCTCTGCGAATCAATCCGCGTTAGTCCTAATTCAAATTTTGGGCAAGGCATTCAGAGTTAGACTTCCGAACGACACCCGGGAACCACGTTCACCGCCGGCGTCCGAAATAAGTTTTCTTGCCGCATCTGATCAGTCTGCTGATTAATAGTCGATTTACCGGCGCGGCGCTCCATCGTCTGGATTTTCGAGCGAATGGAGCATCACAGATGCGCAAACTTATAATCGCTATGGCTATTACTATCGGATCGATACTTATCGACTCCAGCGTCCTTCATGCACAAAGTCTCAAAGACGGCCCGCTTCCGATCGAGGAGAAGAGCTGGAGTGGCTTCTACGTCGGTGCGGGCGGCGGCTTCAATTCATTGGTAAGCGAATTCGAAGGAAAGCCCGGCGCGGCGGTGGCATCGGAGCCCGGCGCAACTGGCGCTCATGCTTCATTCGACGGTCTCGGTTCAACTGGCGGCTTTGGCACGGTCGTCATCGGCGCCGACTACCAATTCAACGCGCGATGGGTGGCAGGCGCATTTGGAGAATACGATTTCGAGGATATCGGAAGTGGTGCATCGCTCGACATTCCGGGCATTCCGCTCTCCGCACGCGCAAATGTCGACGTTAATGGAAAGGTGTCCGTTGGTGCGCGCCTCGGCTATCTTTTTTCGCCCGATACCCTTTGGTATGTCGCTGGCGGATACAGCAGAGTTTCGCTCAGCGATCTCACGCTCGACATCATTGGAACGCAGCCGGATATCTCTGCGACAGTCGAGATGCCGAGTCTTTCCGGGGCATTCATTGGAGCCGGCGCGGAGACGCGAATCACGGAACATTTATCGTTGCGCGCCGAATATCGATACACCGACTTCGGGAGCGGAAAAGTCGGTTTGCCGACGATCGATGGCACCGATCTCAATGATTTCGTCGACGTCCATATCGCCCCGACGATGCAAGAGGGGCGAGCCTCGCTGAATTGCAGATTTTGAACTGGTCGCTACGCGAAGCAGACAAATGAGTAGTTGTCGTCTTTACATCATCGCCAGCGCCAGCCGCCTAGGGTCAGGAATGCCTTAAGTCTTCCGCGCCGTACAGCCCTATGCCTTTTTCTACGGAACAAATGGGCGCCGGATATCCTTTATATCCATCACATTATGGTGGAGAAAAAAATGACACGACTTTCGATACGGATGCTCGCTGCTGCAGCTCTTCTGGGTGCTGCGAGTGTCTCGGCCGTTCCAGCTTTCGCAGCTGACAATATGCAGACTGCAGATGAATTGCGTACGAGTGTTTTGGTAGGCTCCAAAGTCTACAACACCGCCAACGAAAACATCGGTAGCATCGAGGATATCATTCTCAAGCCCGACGGATCGATGGACGAGGTCGTTCTGAGTGTCGGTGGATTTCTTGGTATGGGCGATAAATACGTAGCGGTGCCATTCAGCGATCTAAAGATTACGCGTGACGGCACGAGCTTGAAGATCGTCACCAACGGAACCAAGGAGTCGTTGAAAGCTCAACCGGCATACCAGTTCTTTAAGTCGTAAGCGCGAACTCTTTCGGGCGCGGGGATTCAAGATGGGAAGCCGCGCGCCCGAACCCATCCTGATCCAGCTTCCTCATTGCGTATTTGGGCCGGAGGACAAGCTTTGCCCGCTAATACCACCAGCGACATAGATGATTGAGCGTGGCTTCGACGTGGCTTGTGGAGTTGCCCACCCGCACGCCTTCGGATTTGGCGACATCGCTAAGCACGGGATCGTTGACGCAAGCGCGCGCGAACTGGGCAGCGAGGCCCGATGTCATTTTTGTGTAATCGTCCAGGCGACGGGCAAGTGCGCGATTGGCGTCTGAGCACTTCTCTGTACGGTCGGCGTCTTTGATGCTGTTTAGTCGCGCAACATCGCGATAATGCGGAAGTTCGTGCTGATACGTGAATTGTCGATACTGTTGGAATGTCTGCAGGCATCGCGCTGACTGCGCATTCGCAGGCGAAATCAATAAAAGGGCGCCGATGACGACCGAAAAAGCTAGGGCTCTCACCGGCGTCCGAGCGCCCATCGACACGTACTCCCGTTGAAATTTTTATCCGTTGAGGGCGGCACGTTATCTTATCGCCTCTCGTGCAGATTGCCCGTATGAGATTGGAGCACAATTACACGCCGCCACGCATCATGGAAGACTCGTCCGCGATTTAAACGGATGAGCGAACAGCAATCTACGGATCGTGCACGACGGACGAGACGCAATGAATTTGATTTTGCTCGATAGGGTGAAACGCGAAGCGGTTATCATCCGCCCGCGATGGCCCCGACAATCAGGAAGGGTTGCGCCCCAGATGCAATCGCGTCGGGCAGCGGCAAATCTGGGGCGTCGTGAGAAATGTCTTGTTGGCAAGCAAAGAAACGCAAGAACGGTCGCCTCTTTTTTGTTGCATGATCGCGAATGGTACCGCGCAGAACCGGGTATGTCTGCTCTAATGCATCGAGCACCGTGCGCTGCGTGACATCGCCGTCAACGGCGAGTACCACCTCGCCGTTGATGTTGGCATGAATGCGAAGATGCGCGGGCAGAACGACGCGGACCATGTCACGCCCCAAGAGTCGACGCTTCGACAGACAGCACCGCCGGCAGATCGCGGACGATCGCCTGCCAATTATCGCCGCCGTCCGCGGACGCATAGACTTGCCCGCCTGTCGTGCCGAAGTAGACGCCGCAGGAGTCTAGCTTATCGACGGCCATCGCATCGCGCAGGATGTTCACGTAGCAGTTCGATTGCGGCAGACCGTTGGTCAGGGCTTCCCAGTCGTTGCCGCCGGTGCGGCTACGCCAGACGCGAAGCTGTCCGTCAGTTGGAAAGTGTTCGGAATCGCTTTTGATCGGCACAACGTAGATCGTCTCCGGTTCGTGCGCGTGGACGTCTATGACAAAACCGAAATCGGTCGGTAGATTGCCGCTCACCTCGTGCCAAGAATTACCGGCGTCGTCGCTGCGCATCACGTCCCAGTGCTTCTGCATGAACAGTACGTTCGGGCGTGTGGGGTGTAGTGCTAGCCGGTGGACGCAGTGACCGACCTCGGCATGCGGATCGGGAATATGCTCGGATTTCAAGCCGCGGTTGATCGGCCTCCATGTCTCGCCGCCATCGTCGGTCCGGAAAGCCCCGGCGGCGGATATGGCGATGAAGATGCGTTTCGGATCGACGGGATCGAGGATGATCGTATGCAGGCACATGCCGCCGGCGCCCGGCATCCAATTGGACCCTGACCCATGGCCCCGCAGACCGGAAAGCTCGCTCCAGGATTTGCCGCCGTCGGTTGTGCGGAATAGCGCTGCATCCTCCACCCCGGCGTAGACTGTGTCGGGATCGCTCAGCGAGGGTTCGAGGTGCCAAACGCGCTTGAATTCCCATGGGTGAGGCGTGCCGTCGTACCATTGGTGCGTGCCTGGAATGCCCTCATAAGCGAACGTATTATCGACGGGCGTCCAGCTTTTGCCTCCGTCGTCGGAGCGCTGGATCTGCTGGCCGAACCAACCGCTCGACTGCGAGGCGTAAATTCGATCCGGGCAAACGGGGGATGCTTTAAGATGGTAGATTTCCCAGCCCGCAAAATGCGGGCCGCTGATATCCCACTTTTTACGCGTCTCGTCCGACGTCAGGATAAACGCACCTTTGCGGGTTCCAACCAAAATCCGTACGCCAGGCATCGTTCTCTCCCTATTGGCTCATCTAGATAATTAAAATCGAGGAGCGTTGGGCCAACTGATGGCAGCCAGCCCCGCTCGACATAGGACGATTGAGCCGGTCGAACCCCGACGGGCTCCCGAAAAATATGTTTGCGCAGCTACGGGCGGCCGGGTCCGGAAGTAACACTTTGTTGACCATACCAAACTGTGAGGTAGTCGGATGAAGGCTTTTAAGCGTGGCGTAACCTTAAGCGCCTAGCGGTTTTTCACATAGCTTTCGAGGGAACATCAGAACGTGCGCCAAGCCGACGTTGCTATCGTGGGTGCCGGCTTGGCCGGTTCGCTGGCCGCGACCATGCTTGGCCGGGCGGGGTATTCGGTCGTCCTGGTCGATCCGTTTGACCGCGCGCGGCCCGACTTCCGATGCGAAAAGATCGAGCGGCCGCATGCTGACTCGCTTCGCAAGGCAGGCGTGCTCGACGAAATTTTGCCGGCAGCGCGACGTTACGAGAATATCTGGGTCGCGCGGCTGGGGCGCCTCGCAGAAATCAAACCGATCGTAGAACATGGCATCGCTTATGGCGACCTCGTAAACGCGATACGCGATTTGGTGCCGTCGGGCGTCACCTTCCTACGGGACAAAGTCACCGGTATCGAGCTGACAGGTGAGCGTCAGACGCTAGCCTTGGCCGGCAGCGAAAGTCTTTCGGCGCGATTGATTATTGGCGCTACGGGGCTTGGCGCGGGCTTACTTGAGCGTATCGGCATGCACCGCCGCGAAATCAGCAAACACCACTCGCTCTCGATTGCGTTCGACGCGGAAGCGGCCAATCTCCCATTCGACTCGTTGACGTACTTCGGTGAAGATCCGGCGCACCGCATTTCCTACATTACGCTGTTTCCGTTGCCGTCGGGCCTGCGGGTCAATCTCTTCAGCTATCATGATCGCGCCGATCCGTGGCTCCGAGCCTTCCGTGAAGATCCGATGGCGGCAATCAGTCGAGCTTTGCCGAATCTCGAAAGGCTTACTGGTCATCTGAGCGTGCGCGGTGGGGTGAAGATCCGGCCTGTCGATTTGATCGCGACCGAAAATTTCGCGCGGCCGGGTATTGTATTGGTCGGCGATGCTTTTTCGACTGCATGCCCCGTAAGCGGAACCGGCGCGAGCAAGGCGCTGCTCGATGTCGAGCGCCTCTGCAACATTTATGCTCCCGCCTGGTTGGCTTCGCCTGGGATGGGTACTGACAAGATCACCACATTTTACCGCGATCCGGCAAAGAGGCGCTCGGATGCCCATTCGTTGAAATCGTCGCTGCTTTCGAAACGCTTCGCGCTCGGTCAAGCTCTTTTATGGCGGGCATTGCGTTGGGGCTGTTACGCAGGCTCAGTCATGCGGAACGTCGCAACGCACGGACATTTGCCGCACAGACCCGCGGAATATCCGGTGCTTGGAGAACCTCCGATGCATCAAAGTGCTTAGGCGGGTTAGCCGCGTCGCTCAAGCGTCGCCGGCATGCCGTGTTTCGGCGGCAAGGTGATTTGCGGGTTGATGTCGATCACCGCATCGGGGGCCACTGTGAACCGGTATTTCTGCCCGACGGTTGCGAGAACGATGGCAGCTTCCGTCAGCGCGAAATGGCTGCCGATGCAAATACGCTGGCCGCCCCCAAATGGATAATAGGCGAACTTCGGCAGTCGCGATGCGAGTCCGTCCAGCCATCGCTCGGGTAGAAATCGGTCAGGTTCCGGAAAGTATTTTGAATCGCGGTGATTGACCCACTGGCTCATCAATACGGTGTATCCGCGTTTGACACGGTAGCCGCCGAGTTCAAGATCGGTCGTGGCTTCGCGGCCAATGACATACACCGGCGGATAGAGTCGCATCGACTCATTGATCACTGCGGCGGTGTAGGGGAGAGATGCGAGATCATTTGCGCCGGCGGCACGGCCGCCGAGAACGCTCTCCCATTCTTCGGCAAGTTTTTGTTCGGCTTTCGAATTTTGTGAGAGAAGATACCAACACCACGTGAGCGCGAGCGCCGTCGTCTCGTGGCCCGCGAGATAGAGTGTCATGGCTTCGTCGCGCAGTTGGCAGTCGTCCATGACGGTCCCATCCTCATGCTGAGCCGCGATCATGATCGACAGCAAGTCGCCGCCCGGCGGCCGCGCGCGTCCAGCCGCGATGAAACTCTCTACGACTTTCCGGACCTCCGAGAGAGCACGGTTTAAACGCACGTTAGAACGCGTTGGCACCCAATGCGGCAGTCGGAAAGGCGTATCGAGCCGGGCAGTCAGAAGTTCAAACGTCAGTCGCAGGTTTTCGTCGATGCGTTTTCGATCGCCGCGTTCGTCGAGGCCGAACAGCGTCTTTAGCGCAATGGCGCTGGTCAGCGCACTGAACTCGAATTCGATGTTGACGGATTTTCCCGGCGACCAGTCAGCAAGCATGCGCTCGGTAAGCTGCGACATTGTGGGAGCATACGATTGCACTTGGGCTTTGAGAAATGCCGGCTGAAGCAAACGCCGCTGTCGTAGCCAGAAATCGCCTTCGCTGGTGACGAGGCCATTGCCCAGCACGGGTTTGAAGGTGCGGGCACCGAAATGCTTGATGTAGGACTTCGCGTCGGTAACGAGAACCTGCTGGATGAGGTTTGGATCGCTTGCCAGAAAAAGATGCCAGCGGCCGGTGCGGAAGCTGGCAAGCGGGCCGTAATTACGCGCGAGATCAAGAAAGAAATCGACGCGACGAGGACCGATGTCTTTAAGGCTGCCGCCGAAGAAGCTGCCTTTCGGCCCTGGCGGCAACGTGCTTCGCGAGAAGACGACTGCTTTACTCATAGGGCAGTCCCGAAAATATGGATGCAATAATAAATAAAATCGGCGGCTCCAGTATCCATTATTTGGGTTGAAGGATGAGGACTGCAATAAGCGCGGGCTATCGCCTCCCGGCCCGCCACGTAAGGTGCAATTTCATTCCGTTTACTTGGCCCCGGCGTCTTTTGCAGCCAAGCCGCCGATAGCCGACCAGTCGAGGTTGTCGCCTCCGTTGGCGAGCAGGGTGAGGAAGCGATCGCGGAGCAGGCTCGCGAGGGGCAACGGAACGCGCAGATCATCGCCAGCGGCAAGGGTTAGCCGAACGTCTTTCAGACCAAGTGGTGCTGCGAATCCAGGAGGCTCGAATTTGGCGGCGGCAATGAGATCGCCGTACGTTTTGTAGACCGGTGCGCCGAAAAGCGTTGATGTCAGGATTTCGAGATACTGGTGTTTATCGATCCCGGCCTTGCCGACGAGCGCCATTGCTTCGCCGAGCGATTCAATTACCGAAGCGATCAGGAAGTTGCCGCTGAGTTTGACGACGTTCGCCAATTCGGCCGTTTCGGAAACGGTGAAGGTTTTTTGCCCCATGGCATCGAATATCGGCGCTACGGATTGAACTGCATTCGTCGGACCCGCGGCGACGACGAACAGCTTCGCGGCGGCTGCCGCTTCCGGGCGTCCAAAGACAGGCGCTGCCACATAGTGCTGTCCGGCGCGTGCGTGATCTGCGGCCAGTCGTTTCGATAGTTCGACGCTGATGGTGCTCGATGAAATGTGAGTTGCGCCTTTGCCAAGGCTCGAAAGGATGCCTCCGTCGCCGTAGACAGCATTTTCGACCGCCGTATCGTCGGCAAGCATCGTAATAACAGCGCTACCATCGCAGGCGTCCGCGAGCCTTTCGGCAATTTTTGCGCCCTGGGATCTGAGGGCCTCTGCTTTCGCGCGCGTGCGATTGTAGACGGTGATGCCATGACCGGCCCTCAGCAGGTTCGCGGCCATGCCGGAACCCATTTGCCCCAATCCAACGAATCCGATTTGCATGCGCTTGATCTCCCAAGCGTTAGGGTTGCGATCCGAACATTTCGCGTTGCCGAGCCTCTAACTCCTGGCGATAACGCCGCAATGCGAAGGCTTCGGTTATAAGACCGAGAACGCGTTTTTTGTTTTTATCATCGACGACAACGAGCAATTCGGTCTCCCGGCGTTCGAACAGCGGCATCAGGCGATCGAAACGAGTCGCGGCATCGACCCAACTGTCCTCGCCCGCAACAACCTCTTGCAGTGTTGGTTCCGGGCCGCCGTTCTGTTGCGCGGCTTCCGCATGGACACTCGCGACATCGACCAGTCCGACAAAGCCGCCATTCGAATCGACCGCAGCCACGTATTTCGTGGCTCCAATCGGAAATTTTGCGCGGAAATCAGAAAGCCCCATCGTGGCCGAAGCGATGGCGATATCCCTGCGCATCAGATCCCGGGCGGTTGTTTGCCGAACCCAGCCGATGTCCTCGCCGCTCAGGATGGCTTCGCCACGCAAATGGAACCGCCACGTCGCGAAGGAATAACCGAAAACTTGGCGTACCGTCAGCGTCGCGGCAATTACACCGAGCAGTACCGGCCCGACGACGGTGAAATCGCCGGTGATCTCGATGGCAAGAAGCGCCATCGTCATCGGAGCGCCGACCACTGCGGCGCCGAAGCTCGCCATGCCGACAAGGCTCATCATGTCGGCGTCGGCGGATGCGAAAAGGCCCGCGTTTTCGCCGAGCTGACCGGCGATTGTTCCGGTTACGGTTCCGAGAAACAGCGACGTCGAAAAAAGGCCGCCGCGAAAACCTGAGCCGAGCGACAACGCAGATGCGATGATCTTTCCGCAGAGCACCGCAATCAGGGTGGCGAGTGGCCAGCTCCCGTGCAGCATCAGCGTCATTGCATCGTGCCCGGATCCAAGAACATGGGGAAAGAAGATCGCAACGATGCCGACGAGGAAGCCGCCTGCACAGGGCCGTAATGCGGTTCTGACGCCACTCTGATGAAATGCATGCTCGGTCGCGGTAACGCCGCGCATCAGGAGAACGGAAAGAAGCCCGCAGATCACCCCAAGTCCGATGGCCGGAAAGATGTGCGCGTCGTTGCTGAGTTCAAGCGCATCGACGGGGAGACGGTAGGAATGTCCAAACAGCGCGTGGGCGGATATCGTGCCGACGACCGCGGCGACGACAATCGGCGCGAGGTTCGCCACGGTATAGCTGCCGACGATCAGCTCGAATGCATAGGCCGCACCTGCAAACGGCGCGCCGAACGCACCGGCGATGCCACCCGCCGCGCCGGCTCCGACGAGCATGCGCACGTCGTGGCGGCGGCGATGCAGAAGCTGACCGAACTTCGATCCGATCGCGCCAGCCGCCTGTGTGAAGCCACCTTCGATACCAAGCGACAAGCCGAAGCCGCTTGAGAGAAGGGATTGTATCGCAACATACGTGCTGTCTGTCAGCGACATGCGCCCGCCAAGCAGGGCATTGGCTTCAATCGGGTCAACGATTTGATGACGTCGATTACCCCGATACCAATAGGTGGCGCCCACTGCGAGTCCGCCGACCGTCAGCACGATCAGCGTGAGTTCGGTTGGCAGCGCCGACACCGAGCTAAGCCGTTGTCCATGTGCGAGATTAAACAGAAGACGGTGCGAAAATTGAGCCAGGTAAACCATCAATGCGGCTATGGCGCCGCTCAATGCGCCGACGATCGCTCCCGTGAGAACGAGAACGAAGACGTCATCGCGCAAGGATTTGCGAAGGCGGACGCGGAAAAGATATGCGACAGCGACCGCCCATCTCAGTATTCTGAGCCGACGCTTGGCGGGAGAGATTGACATCAGGTTAGATGGCTCTGCGTGACGAACGGTCGGATGCGGAAGTATTACTGGGCACGAATTGGGGCCGAACCTTGCGGCAGTGTCGCACGGAAATCGGCGTGCGCTCCAGGGCGGCCGCCAGAGTCTCCGCGAAGCAATTGTGACGCCGCGAAGGCGTGGTGAAGATCTGGAAAGTAGCGGTTCCTATCCTTTATTCTTCGTGTTACCAGTCGGCATCGAACTTTGGCAGGATATGCGAGGCACGAGCGTCTCGGCGCAGCCAAGCGCACAAACGTCTTTCCAAAATCGACCATGCGGGTTGGTGAATATGCTCAACTATGGGCGTTAAAATCAGCCTGTAAGATACTCAGATCCCAAAAGGAATTACCAATGATTACCGGTACCGTGAAATTTTACAATGAACAAAAAGGCTATGGTTTCATCGCACCGGACAGTGGTGGCAACGACGTGTTCGTGCACGCGACGGCTCTTGAGCGCGCGGGAATGAGAAGTCTCTCTCAGGGTCAGAAAGTCGAGTTCGAAACAGAACCCGATCGGCGCTCGGGCAAGATCGCGGTCAGCGTCATCAAAGAAGCGTAGATTTTTAAGTGAGTTCGCCGGCTGCCGGAGCAGCTTTCGCTGCTGGCGGCGAATGGCGCTTGCCAATGATCGGTGACAGGGCGGCCGCTGGGCTAAGCCAGCGCGCCTCGTCCGGCCGGGCGCTGCTTGAGCGTCTCAATCACCTTTCGCAGCTCTTCATTTTCCAAGCGGGCGTATGCATCCGCGGCGTGGCGTCCGAGGTTGATCAGCACGTCGCGCTCATAGCGGTCGATATCGGTGCCGGACTCGTGCGGCCCGTAGAGCGTAACTGCAAAGCAATGAGCACGGCTCGCGGCCGGGACGGCGAGAAGGGGCGTCTCGACCGTTTGGGGAAAGCCCGCGTGTTTCGCTGTCGCTTCTCCAAGACTACGCGGCGATCCCTTCTGCAAGCGAGCGAGATCCGCCTCTTCCAGCGCTAAATTACGCGTCGCGGCCGTACTCCAGCCAGGACCGTTTTCCTGACGGTGAAAACCCTCATCCGTACGGCGAAAGGTAGAGGCGGAGGATAATTTCAGCACGCGTGCCGCATCGTTGGAGAGCAGGCGATCGATTGCGGCCGGATCTTTGGCGCCCAGGATCGCTTCTCCGATGTGCGACTCCGCCCGGTCGAGTTCGCGATTGAAAAAATCGTCCGCCAGTTCGACCGCACGCTCATGCAACTTTCCGATGACGAACACGGCGAGCGCGCCGAACAGTAGCCAAGCCCAGTTCGGTATCTCCAGAAGCTCCTGCAGGTGCTCCGCTTGCTGGTGAAGAAGAAGCGCCGGAACGCTCATTGTTAATGCAAGCACGGTCACGCGGCGAAGCGGAATCGCAACGTTGACGACACGCGGCCGTCGCAGGGCTTCAAAGACGAACAGGCAGAGGATTCCGTTGACCAGATAAAGAAGTCCCGCGACGTCTTCGGGCAGCTCGATACCCCAGGATGATGCGAAGACGGTCGTGTATTCGCTGAGATCAGCGATGACGAACGCGGGCAAGCCGATCAGACAACCCCACATGACCCATCGGAGCCGCTGATTGTCTTTTGGCGTCAGGGAACGGCGCCTCAGAATCAGGATGACGACCGCGCTGAAACTGATGATGAGACCGAACAGGATGGTCGCGCGCGTCAGAGTTTCTGTTCCAAAACCAAATGCGCTCGCGCACGATGCCATAAGCGCGATAGCGATTACGACGGTGATCGGCGGCAACGCACGTTCGAGCGGTCTCCACTCGGGCTGTAGTTTTCCGGTCGGCGCGCGCATGACGAAGACAAGCAGTCCCGTGTAGCCGGCGGCCTGGGCGATACATCCAAGGACATACTGAATCAGCAACAGTATCGGCCATCGCTGCAATTGCGCGTAGAACTCGAAGCCTTGGCCCGGATTGAACCAGATAACGTAAAGAAAGAACCCCCAGCTCATGGGGCCAGGCCGTCGCCAGACCAGCCAAGCGGAGGCGAGCACAGCTGCGATGCCTGCGATCTGATCGAGCAATAAGATGGCACGGACGACCCAGTTCGCCGGCCGCTGCGCTGCCGTTAGCGCGACCTGGCGCGCTGGCCGGCCATTTCCTTCGACCAGATGAATTATGGCCGTGCTGTGAGGTGCGACGTAGAGATTGCCACCGACAGACGCCAGCGTGCTCGCGCAGACCGAGCGCTCGTAGGGAAAGCAACGCATCTTCTCAAGATCGAGCTGGTCACCGGGTCGAATGCCGGCCTGCCACGCAGGGGAATCTTCTTCTTTATTGAACGGACCGGTGACGTCGTAGATGAGGCCGTTGTTGTTGGCATAGAAGCCGAACGCCGAAAGCGGCCGGACCACGCGCATCAGATCTGGAACGATCATCAGAAGCGCCCAGATCAGCAGAATGAAAAGCAGGACCTTCCGGAACACCGTCCATCTTTGCATGTTGTCCTATGTTCCCAAGGCTCTGAAATTGACGGCGCGTGATCTCGCGGCAATCGTAGGATAGACCCAAGGCGGCCGGCAAGGCGTAGCTTTTGGGCCGCTGACAGTGCAGTCGGCGGAGCCGAGAGGATTGATATGCGAGCTGGAGAGGTCGAATGGACATGCCCCTGCACCCGAATTGGTGGGATATCGCCCTCAGGATTACTTTGACAGTGATCGCGGGCGCCGTCGTCGGTATCAACCGGGAGGCTGGCGGCCATAGCGCCGGCTTTCGCACGACCGTTCTGGTCAGCCTCGCCGCGGCGCTATCCATGATCCAGGCCAACATTTTGTTGACGCTTGATGGCAAGACTCCGGCGTCATTCGCGGTCATGGACCTCATGCGCTTGCCGCTCGGCATATTGACCGGAATGGGCTTTATCGGCGGTGGCGCAATCCTGAAGCGCGGTAATCTCGTTTCCGGTGTCACGACCGCGGCGACGTTGTGGGCGATGACCGTGATCGGCCTCTGCTTCGGCGGCGGGCAGCTGGTTCTCGGCTGCGTCGGAACGATCGTTATTCTCGTCGCGCTCGTCGGCTTCAAATGGGTCGATTTCCGCATCCCGAGGCAGCGGCGTGCGCACGTCATGATAGCGGGTGGGTCCGACGCGCCAATGGTTAGCGATGTTTATGGTATGCTGAGCGCAGCCGGATACCGGTCGAATTTCCTGCGCCAGACGAGCAACGGTGAGGACGGCCGCAAATCGACGACGTTCGAGGTGCGCTGGGATCAGCCGGAGTTCGCCGGCCCGCCAGAAGATTTACTTTCGCTTCTGAAGCAAAAGTATGATGTACAGTCCTTCGAAATTATCGTCGAAGGCACGCACTGAAGGCGAGATCCCGATTTTCTGCAGCTCGCTACGTGCGCTTCCGCATGAATTTTCTGGCGCTGACCTAGAGCGCATGCGCGGCGGCAATCAGCAAGCCGCCAATTATTGCGATATTCGTCTGCCACATCGTCTTTGCCGTGTCGCGCATCGCGCCTGCCATATCCCAGAAATTGAGCAGCATGATCGACGCGGCGATCGTGAATGCAATCAGGCAAAAAGCGGAAGCGGCCACGTAGGTGCCAGCGATGAAGAATGCGCCTGCGATCGTTTGGAAGATGGACCCTGCGATCAGAACAAGCCGCGGAGCAGGAACACCGCGTGCGGAAAGGGCGGCCGTCAGCGGCGGCATGATGAAGAAGTGATGGATGCCGCCATATACGAATAAACCGCCCAAAAGAATTCGGCCTAATGTCAGGATAGATGAGCCAAGATCGATATTCACGATGCGCCCCCAGAATTTGTCGTGATCGTCTTATCCTATAGCGGCCTTTCTTAAACGCAGGGCATTCGTGATGACACTGACGGAGGACAGCGACATCGCCGCGGCTGCGATGACCGGAGACAGAAGCAGGCCGAATACCGGATAGAGAACACCCGCCGCAATCGGCACGCCAGCAGCATTATAGATAAACGCAAAAAACAGGTTCTGGCGGATATTCGCCATTGTCGCTTCGGACAGTCGGCGGGCCTGTGCGATGCCCTCGAGATCGCCTTTCAGCAGCGTGATGCCCGCGCTTTCGATTGCCACATCGGTGCCTGTGCCCATTGCGATGCCGACGTCGGCCACCGCAAGCGCGGGAGCGTCGTTGATGCCGTCCCCTGCCATCGCAACGGCATGGCCGTCTTGCCGGAGCTGAGAGACGATCTTCGCTTTGTCCTCAGGAAGGACATCGGCTTTCACATCGCTGATGCCGAGCTTCGCTGCCACCATTTTGGCAGTTGTCGCATTGTCCCCTGTCAGCATGACGACGTGGACGCGGCTGTCCTTCAGCTTACGGAGTGCAGACGCGCTCGACGCTTTTATCGGGTCGGCGACCGCCACGATGCCGGCACACTCGCCGTCGATTGCCACGTAAACCACGGTTGCTCCGTCGCCGCGAAGTTGTTCGGCTTCGGCATCAAGCGCTGCCGTATCGATCTCCTCGTCCGCCATAATGCGCTGGTTGCCGATGATGACACGACGTCCTTCGATCGTGCCCGAAACGCCTTTGCCAGAGGGTGCCGAAAATCCGGAGCTCGCAACGAGCGCAATCTTACGTTCGTTGGCAGCTGCGACGACGGCCGCGCCGAGCGGATGCTCGCTTGCCTGTTCGAGGCTGGCTGCAAATTTCAATAGGTCGGACTCGCTGATTGCGCCCGACGTGCGGAGTGCCGTAACTTTCGGCTTACCTTCGGTCACGGTGCCTGTCTTGTCGACGACGACGGTGTCGATTTTCTCCATGCGCTCCAGCGCTTCAGCATTCTTGATCAACACGCCCGATTGCGCGCCTCGGCCCACGCCGACCATGATCGACATCGGCGTCGCGAGGCCGAGCGCGCACGGGCAAGCGATAATCAAAACCGATACGGCCGCGATCATCGCGTAAGAGAAGCGCGGCTCAGGTCCAAAAGACATCCAGGCAACGAACGCCAGCGCCGCAACGGCAATAACGAGCGGCACGAACCAGCCCGCAACCTGATCGGCGAGTCGTTGGATTGGCGCGCGGCTGCGCTGTGCTTCGGCTACCATCTGAACAATCCGCGCAAGCATCGTGTCGCGCCCGATACTGTCAGCTCGCATGATGAGCGCGCCGTTGCCGTTGATCGTGCCGCCTATGACTTTCGCTCCGGCCGATTTGCTGACGGGAAGAGCTTCCCCCGTGACCATCGATTCATCGACCAGGCTTTTTCCGTCAATGACCGATCCATCGACCGGAACGCGCTCTCCGGGACGAATGCGTAACCGGTCGCCAACAACAACCGCGTCAACCTGGATTTCTTCTTCGCGCCCGTCGGCAGATACGCGGCGTGCCGTTTTCGGCGCGAGATTGAGAAGGGCGCGGATTGCGCCGCTCGTTTGATCGCGTGCTCTAAGCTCCAGCACCTGGCCGACGAGGACGAGAACGGTGATGACCGCAGCAGCTTCGAAATAGACGGGGACGGCGCCGTCGCTGCCGCGTAGCTCGGCTGGAAACAGGTATGGAAAAAGCGTTGCTACGACGCTGTAAACCCATGCGACGCCGGTACCGAGCGCGACGAGCGTGAACATGTTGAGATTGCGCGTGCGGAGCGATTGCCAGCCGCGCTCGAAAAAGGGCCATCCGGCCCAAAGGACCACGGGCGTTGCGAGAAGGAGCTGCACCCAGTTCGATACGGTCGGACTGATCAGACGATGCAGGCCAAAGATGTGGCCTCCCATTTCCAGAAAAAAGACTGGAATAGTCAGTGCCAATCCGATCCACAAACGGTGCGACATGTCCGCGAGTTCGGGATTGGGCGTCGCCTCGGCGGTTACGAGTTCCGGTTCTAGTGCCATGCCGCAGATCGGGCAGGAGCCCGGACCCGCCTGGCGGATCTGCGGATGCATGGGACAGGTATAGATCGTGCCTTCAGGCACCGGTTCGCTCGCGGCTTCGGACGGGCTCAGATACTTTCCAGGATCAGCGATGAATTTCGCTCGGCAACCTGCGGCGCAGAAATAATAGGTGCGTCCGCTATGCTCGGCGCGGTGCTTGGAGGTGTGCGGATCGACGGTCATGCCGCAAACGGGATCTTTGACGGCGTGCGCCGTCGGGGTCGCGGCATCATTGTGATGAGCGCAGCATCCTCCATGATGTTCGTGGTTGCCTGTTCTGCCTGAAGCGTTCTTATCCGCCGCCATCGTGACCTCGCGCCTGCTATACCCCAATAGGGTATCGAATGGTTTGACATGTATACCCCAATAGGGTATACGTCAAGGTATGCAGAAGCCGATGAAAGCCTCGTGCCTCAAGCGCCTGAACCGGATCGAAGGGCAGGTGCGCGGTCTTGCCAAAATGGTGGCTGAAGATCGTTATTGCATCGACGTGGTGACGCAAATCTCAGCCGTGAGGGCGGCGTTGCGCCGTGTCGAAGAAGAAGTGTTGAGAGATCATGTCGCGCATTGCGTCGAGCACGCGATTGCCAGCGGCAATGCGACCGACCAACGGCGAAAAGTAGCCGAGTTGATGGACGTGCTGGCGCGCGCTTCGCGTTAAGGTGAGATGCCTTGCGCGGGCAAGAATCTTTTGCGCGCGTACGCATCGCGAGAGGTGTTTTGCGCTTCGTCGCCACTTAAGCATTCGTAATGTCGCATGCGAAACCGTGCCATCGATTTGCCATGCGAAAGCCGACATCCCCCTCCACATCCGAACGACGGAATGAATCGTTTCAGTCGTTTGTCTGGCTTGTGTGGATTCGTCTTATAGTGGGGCTTTTATGAAAACGTTCATCGCTGCAGCTGCCGCGCTTGGCGCGTCGGTCGCGTGCTCGACGTGGGCGTCGGCGCAGGAATGGAATCCTTGGGATAGAGCAGGAAGCGCCCCGCCAGCCCAAGGTTATTTCGACGGCTATGGCGGCCGTTACAATGACGATGACCGATATGGCGCCCGCGTTTATCGCCGGTTCGATAATGACGATGATCGCCGCTACGATCCGCGTTACAACGACGACCCGTCCTATGACGGGCGTCGCTACACGCGCGACGATGATCGTTACGGCCGCGATTGGCGTCGCGATGATTACGGCGCCTGGGATGCGGCGCCGTCGCCTGGCGAAGAGGAACAGCTCAGAAAAACAACCGGCGTGAATAGTGGCAATCGGCCCTATATAAAACCGGTCGCTCCGCCGGTCGTTAATTTTTCCGGGCCATATGCCGAAGGCTCGGTCGTGATCGATACCAGTAGACGCAAGCTCTACTACGTACTCAGCCCGACAAAAGCTTACGCCTATCCGATCGCCGTTGGTCGGCAGGGCTTTTCTTGGACTGGCAAGGAAAAAATTTCGCGCATCGCTGATTGGCCTGACTGGTATCCGCCCGCCGATATGCGCAAGCGGCAGCCGAAACTTCCCAAGCGTGTATTAGGCGGAATTCGCAATCCGCTCGGCGCCAAGGCCATCTATCTGGGGAACACGCTCTATCGTATCCATGGAACGAACGAGCCGAAATCGATCGGCAAGGCGGAATCGTCAGGATGCTTCCGGATGCTGAATGAGAACGTTTTACATCTTGCGTCGCTCGTGCATGTCGGCACCGAGGTGACCGTCGTCCGATCCTTGGACGGAAAAATCGCTTCTGCGACGACGACCGCGAAGTCGCGCAGATCCGTTAATCGTTCGTCTACGCAACAATATAGACGCGGTGATGACTACGACGATCCATACGAGTACGATCCATGGCGTTAAGAGAGTTCCGAGTGATTGGCTGCTTGCAGGAGTGCAACATGAAATCGATAGTTAAGCTTTCGGCGTTGTCCGGCGTTCTCTTGTGTTTGGCCGGTCCGGCCTTTTCCGAAGATGCAGGCAGCACGTCTGCAGAATTGGCGTTCATGCCGAGCGCGATGGACGTGACGCTGCTTAACGAGAAAGGCAAGTTCGTCACCGTCGACATGAAAACGCTCAAGAAAGGCGAAAAGTGCCATATGGAAAAAGACGCGGTGATCATGAAAGTCGGGCCGGGCGGAGCGGCCGACACGACCCGCGTCCGCTACATCGCGCCGAACTTCTCTCATGGCGGCTGCCCCTTCATGACGGAGTTCGAGATTTCCAATGCGGATTACAAGGCAGCACGCGATGCCTTCACTGCGCGAAAAGCGGAAGCATCGGAGAAGATCGACGCGTTGAAAAAGCAGCTCGGCGATAAATGGAACGAGCTGACAAACGACAAGCCGTCCCCCGACACCTCGCCGGCGCAAACGAAATAATCTGCGTCACACTGGATTAAACTGTGCCGACAGCGGGAGCCCTGACCGGGCTCCCGCCGTTTACATAATATGCATTCGTCCAGTATCGCTTGTCGTCTACTAGCTTGCCGCTTGTGCTTCGTACAAAGCCCTAAACTCCCCAACGCCAAGTGTGGCTATGACGTTAAGATCGTCGTCCAGAATTTCGTAGACGAGATCCTTCACGTTGCGATTGCTGAAAAACGCAATCACATCCTGCGCGCCGCCGCCTTCGCGATGCGGCTCACCGTCGGACGCTGTTTCGACATAACTGCCGACGGGGCGAATTTCCTTGAGCTCACCATTGGCGCGATAGATGCGCAATTCCCCCTGCAGAATGAGCGTCACATAATCGGCTTTGTGCCGATGCAACGCAATCTGTGAATTGGCATCGAACTTGAAAAGTATATCGACGATATGGTTCTGCTCATCGACTTTGCAAATGTGATAGGCGACGTGCGGAAAATCAGGCAGTGTGTACCAGCGAATATTCCGGGTATCGAACGGAAGGGAGACATTCGCGTCTTTGCTCGCTTGAATGGTCATGTTCCATAGTCCTGATCTTGCTACGTTTGTATTTCGAAATTTTATTGATCTTTGCTCAAAGTACGTACGAAAACGTCAGCGGCGCGGTTCCACGCCCGTTCATTGTCTCCGCGAAAGTCGAAGTCTCTTCGATAGACGACGCGCCGCGTCCCAACATCCTCTATGCGGATGTGTAGCGTCCCGATAAGAGTACTCATCTTAAATATCCAGCCAACGAGGACACGCTGAGCATTAAGACGCTTTGCGATATCCAATTCGCAGCCATTGCAATCGCGGAGGTACGTCCCTGGGTTCACCGCATTGATTGCCTGAGTGACGGCTTCGTGCGGTACGACGCGATACCTGCCGGTCGCTTCTATTTTGTTGCGAACAGTTGTGGTCACTGCGGAAAGCATGGCCGTATGACGGTCGGCAGAGCCGATCTCACCGGAATTGTCATCGATCTCGAAGGGCAAGACTGCCATCAGTGGTGGCCTTGGAGCGGCTGCATGGACAGAAATGCCGACGCACAAGCTCATGGCAAAGAACGCGACGGCAAGCATATTCCGGACGCTGAAGGTGCACCTGATCAATGCTGTTACAGGGACTCGCTGCCTGTCGGCCATCTTCTGCGTGGTCCTTTTCGGTATTAGATCTATCTTACCGCCGCCGCCCCAGCGTCACTGGAGACTCGCCATAACACCAACGTGACTTGAAGCCGAAATGGCCGCTTGCCATTTTGCGCCATTATCGAAAATCTTTGGGATCGGCGATCGAAATGGCGCCTCGTCTTTCGGGCTTTACACGCGCAAGTTCTCTCGGCCCGATTTCCGAGTTCATGGATCGGCATGGCGGATCATTCACCCGCGCACTTCGAAATGTCGACCTGCCATTCGCCATACTTGAACAGCCGGACATAGTTATTCCGTTGAGAGAGCAATTTCGCCTACTCGAAAAAGCGGCACGCGAGACGGGCGATCCCTATTTCGGCGCACGCTTAGGGCAGGCTGTCAAAGGCCGGGAGTTGAGCTCATTTGGCGCCTGGGTCTGCTCGGCCGACAAACTCGACGGTGCTATTCGCCGTGCCCATGCCGGACTTAACACCATGTTACAGACATCAACGGTGCTGACGTTTACGCGGCGGGGGAGCAAGGTACGTTGGTCGATCGAATTCGTGGAGCCCGAGACGGAAGGCCGGCATCACAACGAGTTCCTCGGTGTCAGCTATATGATCGATATGATCCGTGGATATGCCGGGCGAACCTGGCGGCCGGATGTAGTCATGTCGGTTCTGCCGGCAGGTTCCCCGAGACAGGCGCTGGAAGAGATTTTCGGTACGAACGTTTTGCATGGATGCGGCGTACCGGCGATTGAGTTTGATGCTTCGCTGCTCGGTCGGTTGAGCTGTGAAGCATCCGCATCATCCGTAGATGGCTATCTTGAACCTCGGGTGCCGAGGCAGAGCGATGTTGTTGCAACGATCAAGTCTGTCACCGAGCTGGCGCTCCATGAAGGCTATCCTCATATTAAATGGGTAGCTTCCAAGCTCGGAACGACCGGCCGTTCTCTGCAACGATGGCTGGACATGCACGGAACGTCTTTCAATCGTGTGGTCGATGGGGTCATGGAAACCCAGGCGAAGGACTTGCTGCGCCAATCGGAAATTTCCGTGACGCAAATCGCTTTGCGGCTGGGCTATTCGGACCCTGCGCATTTTACGCGAGCGTTTCGGCGCTGGACCGGGATGACGCCAAGCGCCTACCGGTCCGAACAGCGTTAGTGCCGGACAAGAGGCGATAGCGATCGAACAATCGCCATCCCGTCTACCTTTGATTACGACGCGAAAGTCGAACGGCCATGCCTAACGCCGATGTTTCAGCCCGTCGCGCAATATGCTACCGGCGATTGGCAATCGTCGTTCGCTTGGAGGGGCTTAAGGATGGAAAGACTGGCTGCATTCAGTGACGGGGTAATCGCGATCATAATCACGATCATGGTGCTGGAGTTGAAGGTGCCTGAGATTGCCGACGTCGAAGCTCTCCGGCATCTCATTCCCGTTTTCCTGAGCTACGTGCTCAGCTTCATCTATGTCGCGATCTATTGGAACAATCATTATCAACTGCTCCGCGCGTGCCCGAGCGTCAATGGCGCGATCCTTTGGTCAAATGCGCATCTCCTGTTCTGGCTTTCGCTGATCCCGTTCGCTACGGCATGGATGGGTGAAAATCATAATGCGCCGGTCCCAACCGCAGTTTATGGAGTTGCGCTTTTGATGCCGGCGCTGGCCTGGATGATCCTGCAGAATGCGATCATCCGCCATCACGGCGAGGGTGCCGTCCTAGCCCAGGCCGTAGGGCGCGATGTTAAGGGCAAGCTATCGATTGTAGCCTACATTTCAGGTGCGGCACTTGCATTCGTGTCGCCGCTGATTGCCGATGCCATCTATGCGGCGGTCGCAGTGATGTGGCTGGTTCCTGACAAGCGCATCGACAACGCGCTGAAACAAGAGCTGTCGTCTCACCACCGATGACGAACCAGATGAAACGGTGACGATGCCAAACGATTTCGTCTTTTCAGAATGGAACGATGGGTTGATGGAATGAAAATAGACCTCACCGGAAAAACGGCGCTTGTTACGGGATCGACCGCCGGAATCGGACTCGCGGTTGCGAAGGGTCTTGCGGCCAGCGGCGCGCGCGTCATTGTCAACGGCCGGAAGCAGGAGAGCGTCGATCGCTCTGTTGCGGCGGTTCACGCCAGTGTTAAGGCTGCGGCCGTTTCGGGCGTCGCCGCCGATGTTTCGACCGCGGAGGGCTGCAATACGCTCATCGCCGCTGCGGAGGCCGTCGATATTCTGGTCAACAACGCGGGCATCTTCGAGCCCAAGCCGTTCTTTGAAATTCCCGATGCGGATTGGACACGATTTTTCGAAACAAACGTTATGTCCGGCGTCCGCCTGTCGCGGGCGTTGATGCCAGGAATGCTGGAGCGCGACTGGGGCCGCATTATCTTCATTTCCTCGGAATCGGCGTTGAATATTCCGGTCGAAATGATCCAATACGGTTTCACGAAAACAGCGCAGCTGGCGATTTCGCGCGGTCTGGCGGAATTGACTGCCGGAACGAACGTAACGGTGAATTCCGTATTGCCGGGTCCGACGCGGTCCGACGGCGTGGAGGACTTTCTGCAAGCGATGGCGAAATCTGCTGGGACAAGTGTAGACGAGATGGCCGCAAATTTCGTCAAGCAGCATCGCCCGTCGTCACTTATCCAGCGTTTCGCGACGGTCGAAGAGGTCGCGAACATGGTTGTTTATGTTGCGTCGAAAGAAGCGTCGGCGACGAACGGTGCGGCGCTGCGGGTCGAAGGCGGCGTTATTCGAACGATTGCGTAAAAAAACCGCCCGCCGAAACGGGCGGCTGCACAACGTGGCAAGCGGATTTATTTGCTGTCGTCGGATCGGTTCGGGACGTCGATGCTCACGCCCGGGGCCTGCACTTGCGTACCGTTCTGGTCTTTCTTAACGCGCGTGAAGGGCGCCTCCACAGTCGTTTCACCGGTCGCCTTGTTTGTCTCGACGCGGACTGCTGGGCTATCGACGACGACGTCCGACTGGGAGCGCTGGTAAGCGTACACGCCTCCAGCAATCAGAACGAAAAGCAGAATGATCAGAGCAAAGCTGCCCATTCTGTTCGTATCCATCGCATGACCTCAATTACTGTTAACGCCAAGCACCAAAACGCGCATAAGGCGAGGAATGTTCCGGATTTCGGAAAAAACGGGAAACATCTTAGTTGGCGCGCGCGCCGATAACGACCGAGAGGGAACCGTTTGCATCTGATTTGAGCGTGTAACGCGTTCCGTCCTTCGCGGGGAATTGCGTTATGCCGCTCGCAGATGAAAAAAAGCCGCCAGGTTTTGAAAGCTTAATGATGCCCGCCGCGCACGAATGTTGAACGATGCTCATGCGGGATTTCAAATCACGCGACCTGTCCTGAAACGCGAACGTGACGGTGACTTTCGATAAATTTGCAATCTCGAACGTCAACGACGACGATGCCGGACGTCCGAGGAGTTCAACGGAAATGAATTTCGGGACGGCACCCGGACCGCGCGCGACCCCGACACCGATTTCCGTTGCGCCGGCCATCAGGATATTGGCGCGGTGGGGTGGCGAATTCATCCACCCGGCAAGGGCCTGAAGCGCGAGCTGGCCGGTATCAAATCCGGCGTGACTGCGATCCATCGCCAGATTTTCGGCGATTGCGCAAAATTTGTAGCCCGCGCTCTCGACACGCTCGCTGGGGCTGCGGCCGTCGGCCGTGTGGGAAAATTGATCCGTCCGGGCCAGGCGTTGCGCATATGCCCGTGCAGCCTTTGTAAGAATTGCGTTGACCTTAAGAGATGACAGGTTTTTCTCCCGCCGAACCTGATTGGTCAGGTCGACGATATGTTGCTCGACTTTCGGTAGATCGGGGACAAGAGCTGCCATTCCGGCCTGTTCTGCTTCGAGAATTTGGTCGTTCGGTGGTCCGTGCGCCGCCATCGCCGCGAGGCTGCGCAGACCTGTCGATTGCGCCCAAATAGCACGGTTTCGACAAAGCTGTAGGGGCGGCAGTTCGGCGGGCTTGAGAGCGCGCAAGCGCCGCTGTAGGGAATGCGCCATGACGACAAAACCGATTCTGCCCGGCGACGGCCCGATCGAGCCCGTTGAGCTTCGCACCGCGCTCGAAGAGCGCTATCTCGCATATGCGCTTTCGACCATTATGAACCGGGCGCTGCCCGACGTTCGCGATGGTCTGAAGCCGGTGCATCGCCGCATCCTTTATGCGATGCGCGAACTGAGGCTGAATCCCGAAGGCGGCTATATCAAATGTGCCAAGATTGTCGGCGAGGTGATGGGCGATTACCACCCCCACGGCAACCAGGCGATTTACGATGCGTTGGCGCGCCTCGCCCAGGATTTCGCTGTGCGCTACCCGCTCGTTGACGGGCAAGGTAACTTCGGAAATATCGACGGCGATAATCCCGCGGCCGAGCGTTATACCGAAGCCCGCATGACGGAAACGGCCGCGCTGATCCTCGAAGGAATCGACGAGGACACGGTTGAGTTTCGTCCGAATTACGACGGCCGTGTCGAAGAGCCGGTCGTGCTGCCGGCCGCGTTCCCGAATTTGCTCGCGAATGGCGCCTCGGGCATCGCCGTCGGCATGGCGACCAACATCCCGCCGCATAACGTCGATGAGCTCTGTGCGGCGCTCTTGCACCTTATCAAGCACCCCAACGCGACGATCGAGAAGCTCGTCGAAATGGTGCCCGGGCCGGATTTTCCCACGGGCGGCGTAATTGTCGAGCCGCGCGACGCCATTCTCGAAGCCTACAAGACGGGCCGCGGCGGCTTTCGCGTCAGAGCGCGCTGGAGCAAGGAAGAAACCGGTCGCGGCGGTTACCAGATCGTCGTTACCGAAGTTCCCTATGGCGTTCAGAAAGCGAAGCTCGTCGAAAAAATCGCCGAGCTTATGAGCGAGAAGAAGCTGCCGCTGCTCGGAGATGTGCGCGACGAAAGCGCAGACGAAATTCGTCTCATTCTGGAGCCGAAGAGCCGCACGGTCGATCCGTTGCTCTTGATGGAAAGTCTGTTCCGCTCGTCCGAGCTTGAGGTCCGGGTTGGCCTCAACATGAACGTCCTCTCGGCCGGACAAGTGCCGAACGTGCTCGATCTACGCGACGTGCTATGGCAATGGCTGGAGCATAGAATCGAAGTCCTCGTGCGGCGCTCGACCCATCGCCTCAAGAAAATTGAACATCGGCTCGAGGTTCTCGACGGCTATCTGATTGCATACCTCAACATCGATGAAGTTATCCGCATCGTTCGCCGCGAGGACGATCCCAAAGCAAAGCTGATTTCGAAATTCAGCCTTTCCGAAGTGCAGGCCGAAGCAATCCTGAATCTCAGACTGCGGTCGCTTTCGAAGCTTGAGGAAGTCGAAATACGCGCCGAGCACGACAAGCTTTCGAAGGAGCGGCGCGAGCTGAAGCAACTTTTGAAATCCGAAGAGCTACAGTGGGCAAAGGTCGCGGACGAGGTCAAAGCAACGCGCGAAACCTATTCGAAAAAAACCGCGATTGGCCGTCGGCGTTCGACTTTCGACGATGCGCCGGAAATCGATATCGATCTCGCGGCCGCGCTCGTTGAGAAAGAGCCGATTACGGTTATCCTTTCCGAAAAAGGATGGATCCGGGCGCTTAAAGGTCACCAGGATGATCTGTCGAAGCTCGATTTCAAGCAGGGCGATGAACTAAAGCAAGCCATCAAGGCGTCGACGACCGACAAGCTGGTGCTGCTGGCGACGAACGGCAAGTTCTTTACGCTCGAAGCGGGAGCGCTGCCGGGCGGCCGTGGTCATGGAGAGCCCGTCCGGCTCATGATCGATCTCGAAGAAAACCATGACTTCGTCGAGCTGTTTGTGCACAACCCCGAGCGCAAATTGCTTGTTGTCTCCACAGGAGGTTATGGTTTCATTGTGCCGGAAGCCGAAGTCATCGCTTCGACGCGCAAAGGCAAACAGGTTTTGAATGTGTCGGAGCCCGACGAGGCTCGTGCCTGCGTCCCGGCAGACGGCGATTATGTTGCGACGCTCGGAGAGAATCGCAAACTTCTCGTATTCAAGCGCGATGAGGTGAACGAGATGACCCGCGGCAAGGGGGTGATCTTGCAACGGTTCAAGGACGGTGGACTCTCCGACGTGCGGGTTTTCAAGAAGTCGGAAGGCCTGACCTGGATCGACAGCGCCGGCCGGTCGTTTGCGCTCTCATGGAGCGAGTTACGCGAATGGGTTGGCGAGCGGGCGCAATCGGGGAAGCTCGCGCCAAAAGGCTTTCCGAGATCGAATTCGTTCGGACCGCGATTTTAAAGACGGTCTACAATAACGGAATGGACGGGCTATCGACCGTCATAACGACGAAAATCGGGCGCAATCTGGAGCGCACGCGAGTGCGATCCGTTATTCCCCATCTTCGCAATCGTGCGCCCGTTCCCAGCGATCGGGGCCGAGCCGCTCTTGTGGCCTGAAGCGTGTTTTGTAGGCCATCTTGCGCGAACCTTCGATCCAATAGCCCAGATAGACGTGCGGTAGACCCAGCCGTCGCGCAAATTCGATGTGCTCTAGGATCATGTAGGTGCCGAGACCGGCGTCCGCATCTCCGGGATTATAGAAACTGTAAACCATCGAGATCCCGTCAGTCAGCCGATCGCAAAGCGCGACAGCCTTCAGCGGCCAGGAATCGCGTTCAAGATCGTCGCCGGCGTCGGCAGGTTTTTGCCGATACTCGGTCAAGAACGTCTCGATTACCGTGTCCTCGACCATCATGCGATAGTCCAGCATGGTCATATCGGCCATGCCGCCGTCGCTGTGCCGAGCGTCGATGTAGGCGCGGAAGAGGCGAAATTGCTCGACCGTCGGGATCGGAGCCATCCGTTCCGCTATAAGGGCGGCGTTCCGCGTCCAGCTTCTCCGCATCGAGCGGTCGGGCTGGAACTCATTGACGAGAACGCGGACCGACACGCAGGCTTGGCAGCCTTCGCAGTAAGGGACGTAAGCAATGTTCTGACTGCGGCGAAATCCGGTCGTGAGCAGCCGGTCGACCAATTCGGCAGGCTTATCGTGTGTCAGATGCGTGAAAAGCTTGCGCTCCAGCCGGCCAGGCAAATAGGGGCAAGGTTGCGGGGCAGTGACGTAGAACTCAGGAAACTTCTTTTGCTGCTCCGTCATTCCAACGCATCCCTCGGGGCTTCGGCTTCACCCTCAAACGATGATAGAGGGAGGCGCGGCCCGCGATCAAGGCGCCCCCGGCACAGGGCGGCGCGAATAGTGAACAGCAGCCTAAATTATCGTTGTTTGATCACGGTCCGCCAGCTCTGCGCATCTATATGGATAGTTCTACAACCTCAAGCAATGCCGGGTATCCCGTTTAGACCCACCAGAGGATGCTCCAAGACCGTACCGGTCGGCTAAACCTTGAGTGGCTGCGCAACCGCCTTGGGTATGGCTCGCACGCCCTCCGCGCCGGAACTGGTCACGATAGCGTAAAGCGCGCAGGCCGAAATCACACCCGCCACAACAATCGCCGCCCAGAGCGCCGAGCGGCGAAGAAACCATCCAATCGTCGGAGTTTCGGACCGATTACTGTCCCACGCCGCACGTTGGGCCGAAGCCCCGTATGTCGTCATTAGCTGCCCTATCATCTGCCTCAGGACTCGCGCCCTACTCTTCGCTCCGAAAACCGCGCTTGCACAAGAGCACCGGCAAGCAAACGCGCAGGAAAGCGAATCGGTTGTTGCATTCCGACGACTTATTTTTATTCAAAGCGGATTACTCGGGGCTGAAGTGTGACCAAGAGGGTACTTTTGAGGGTAAAACCTGCTGCGATCACGCCACACTCTTGCTGTCAAAACGCACGTGTCTGCTTTTGGGCAGGCCCTGCGACAGCCAAGTTCTTGTGCATGGCAATATTTCGCCCATACTCGGGAAATAATCTCGGTTCATAAGAAAAGCGTCGAGGAACCGCCCCAGGGGTAAACCGGGTCACCTTCGCCAGGTGATCGCCAGACCAACACCTTGGGGGTCATATGATCGAACTCGTCGTTGCCGTCTGCATGATCGACAAGCCGTCCCGCTGCAAGGACGTTACCCTAAATTTCGAGGGCGAAAGCGTCAGCACTCAGCAGTGCATGATGAGCGGCCAGATCGAAATGGCGAAATGGATTGGCGAGCACCCGAATTGGGTGGTCCGCAAATGGCGCTGCGGTATCGCCGGCCAATTTGCCAACCTCTGAGAACCGGCCGCATCTGTTCAATGCTTTGAGAGAAGCGGTTGACAGAGCAGCCCGCTGTGCGCTCCCTGACGGCAATTCGCCGTTCAGGAGGGCCACCGATGACCCAGTCGCCGACGCCTAAGTTCGCGACGCAAGCTGTCCACGCTGGCGCGAGTCCCGATCCGACGACCGGGGCACGCGCGACGCCGATCTATCAAACGACATCCTTCGTCTTCAATGACGCCGATCATGCAGCGTCGTTGTTCGGCCTGCAGGCATTCGGAAATATCTACACGCGCATCAACAACCCGACGCAAGCCGTTCTCGAAGCGCGCATCGCTGCGCTCGAAGGCGGAAGCGCGGCATTGGCTGTCGCCTCGGGACACGCGGCGCAGTTCCTGGCGCTGCACACGCTGCTTGAGCCGGGCGATGAATTCATCGCGGCGCGACAGCTCTACGGTGGCTCGATCAATCAGTTCAACCACTCGTTCAAGAAATTCGGATGGAACGTCGTCTGGGCGGACGCCACCAAACCGGAGAGCTTCGCTCGCGCTGTTACACCTCGGACGCGGGCCATTTTCTGCGAAAGTTTGGCCAATCCTGGCGGTATCGTCATCGACCTGCCGGCAGTCGCGAAAATTGCAAAACAGGCGGGCGTCCCATTCATCGTTGATAACACACTTGCGACACCATACCTCTGCCGGCCGAAAGAGTTTGGCGCCGACATCGTCGTACACAGCCTGACAAAGTTTATCGCGGGACACGGCAACTCGATCGGCGGCATCATCGTCGATTGCGGTACGTTCGATTGGCTCGGAAGCGCCCATAAATACGCCGCGCTGGTCGATCCCAATCCGTCATATAGCGGGATGGTCATGGCCGAAGCATTCGGTCCGATGGCGTTTGCGATTGCGACGCGCGTGCTTGGCCTTCGCGACCTCGGTGCGGCCATATCGCCGTTCAACGCTTTCTTGATCCTGACAGGCGTCGAAACTTTGCCGCTCCGCATGCAGCGCCACTCCGACAATGCTCTCGCGGTCGCCAAATGGCTGGAAAAGCATCCGGCGGTGAGCTGGGTCAATTATGCCGGACTGCCAGGCAACGCCAGCTTCGCCCTGCATCAAAAGATTTGTCCAAAAGGTGCTGGCGCCGTCTTCACGTTCGGCGTCAAGGGCGGCTATGAAGCCGGCGTAAACTTGGTTTCGCGCCTGAAGCTTTTTAGCTTGCTCGCCAACATGGGCGACACACGAAGTCTTGTCATCCATCCGGCTTCGACTACACATCGACAGCTTAGCGATGAGCAACGGGAAGCTGCGGGCGCCGGTCCTGATGTCGTTCGGCTCTCGATCGGGATCGAGGACGTCGACGATATCATCGCCGATCTCGATCAGGCCCTCGCGGCCAACTCACAATGATGCAGGAAGGGGGACATGAACCACCAGCTTGTTTTGCAGTTCCAGGGCGACGACGAAGACACCTTGGATAAGGTTATTGAGCTTGAGGATCGTTTGATCGACGCGCTTGACGGCTCAACGACCGCCGAGGTCGATGGTCATGAGCCGGGGGACGGTGTCATCAACCTGATACTTCTCGCAAAGAACGCAACGAAAGTTTGGGAAAAGATCGAGCCGATTGTCGAGGGAGCATCGGACGAACTCGACATCACTGCCGTTGCATTCCGCGCGCTCGACGCGGAAGATTTCACTGTGCTCTGGCCAGCTGATTACGAGGGTGAATTCGAACTCGCTTAACGCGCTTTGACGTAAGAGCCCGGCGCGTCCTCGATTATGCCGAGCTTGGCGCCGGGCGTCCGCGCCTCCGTCCATCCCCCCGACTGCTGCGACAGCCATTCGATCCAATAAGGCCACCACGAGCCGGGCGATGCGGTTGCGCTCTTTTCCCAGTTGGCAAGGCTCGTCATGTCCGTTCCCTTGGTCCAATATTGATATTTGACCTTGGACGGCGGATTGATGACGCCTGCAATATGGCCGGAGCCGGCGAGCACGAATTCAACCGGGCATTTGAACATCTGAATGCCGCGAAAAACCGATGCGGCAGGGGCGATGTGATCCTCACGCGTCGCGACGGAAAAAATCGGGAGTTTAATTTTCGACAGGTCAAGTTTGATGCCGCCGATGACCATCTCGCCCTCGGCAAGACGGTTCTCATTGTAGAACTCCCGCAAGTAGAATTTGTGATTGGCAGCCGCCATCCTCGTCGAATCCTGATTCCAGTAGAGCAGGTCGAACGGGAACGGCTTCTTGCCGAGCATGTAGTTGTTGACGACATACGGCCAGATCAGATCGCGCGGGCGCATCATGTTGAACACGTTGGCCATGCGCGAGCCGTCGAGAAAGCCTTTTTCCGTCATCAATGAATCGAGGCTGCTGAGCTGGGTGTCGTCGGTAAAGAGAAGAAGATCGCCCGCGAGTTTGAAGTCCACCTGCGTCGTCAGCAAGGTACAGCATTTGAACGGTTCTTCCCCGCGCTGCGCGAGGTAGGCCAGGCCCGTCGCGAGTGCTGTGCCGCCGACGCAGTAACCGAGAACGTTGATTTTTTGAACGCCGGTTTCTTCTTTGACAGCCCGGGCCGCTTCAAGAATTCCTTCAAGGATGTAGTCTTCGAATGTTTTTTCGGCGAAGCGTTCGTCAGGATTGACCCACGACACGACGAACACCGTAAAGCCCTGATCGACGACGTATTTGATGAAGCTCTTCGACGCGGTCAGGTCGAGAATGTAATATTTGTTAATCCAGGGGGGAATCATCAACAGCGGACGTTCGCGCACTTTGTCCGTTGTCGGCATATATTGGATCAGCTGAAAAAGCTCGTTCTGGAAGACGACCTTTCCCGGCGTCGTCGCGAGATTACGTCCAAGCTCGAAGGCATTGGCGTCCGTCTGGCTGATCTTCATCAGATCGCCCGACCGCTTCAGGTCCTCTGCCAAAAGATTGGCGCCGTTCAAGAGATTGCGCGCGTTCGAGACAATCGTTTCGCGCAGCACCTCCGGATTAGTTGCGAGAAAATTCGTCGGAGAGTAAGCGCTGGTATATTGCCGCAAGTAGAATTCCGCGCGATGGCGCTCTCGCGCATCCAGCCCCGGCGTCGCGGCGAGTTGATCCTCGGCCCATTTGCACGCGAGCAAATACGCCTGCTTACAGAAATCGAAGAACGGATTGTTGTCCCATTCGGGATCCTTGAACCGGCTATCGCTCGACGCCGGTTCGATCAAAGGCGCAATAGGCATCCCCATCGCGCGGGCAAGAACATTGTTCCAGAGGCTCGCGAACTGGTTGAAAAAATGGGCCTGCGCTTCCGAAAGTTTGACGGGATCGGACAGCCAGGTCTGGAGCAACGCGGACAACGTTTCAGTTGCGGCGGAGAATTCGCTCGCCGGAGTGTACGGTCCGATCTTCGCATCGGGACGCTCGGCAAGCTGAGCCAGGGCCACGCTTCCTCGCTCGAACGCCCGAAGAATATTTGAAGCGAACTCTTCCGGATTTGGGATGAGATAACGCGACAAGAAGGACTGGGGCCCGGTATCGTGACTGTCTTGCGGCATAGCGGCGTTTTAAATGTTCCAATTTGCGGTGCCCGGCAGGCTCGGCACCTCTCGGCTCGCTGCCATTTACCCTTTCACACTGCGCTCCGGACGGTATCGGTTCAAGCCGAATCACGGGTGCAGTGCCTTACCTCTAAGTAGGAGCTTGGCGGAGGAATGACCAGGAGCGGCATTTTCTTTCTGGCAGTGCAAAAGCACGTCTTCGCCGGTCGTCAACGGCCGTTTTCACACCTTTATGCCGCGGTACTGGACGGACCCAGGCAGGCAAGCGTAAACAGGGCGGCGGCGGGTTGGGCTCTGCACAATCGCCAGCTCCCCGTGCTGTCTAGGCACATGATGAAACAACTGTGACGCCAAGGTTGCGGCGCCGAGGGCAAGGAATTTGAGCGAAGACTTTCACCGCATCAAGCGCCTGCCACCCTATGTCTTCGCGGAGGTTAACCGGCTGAAGGCGGCAGCGCGCGCGAGAGGCGCCGACATTGTCGATCTCGGCATGGGCAATCCCGATATGCCGACGCCACAGCACATCGTCGACAAGCTGATCGAAACCATCAACAAACCGCGTACCCATCGATACTCGGCCTCCAAAGGCATACCAGGACTGCGCAAGGCCCAGGCGGCATATTACGCGCGCCGGTTTGGCGTCAAACTAGATCCGGAAACGGAGATCGTCGCGACGCTCGGATCGAAAGAGGGTTTTGCCAACGTCGCACAGGCCATCGCGGCGCCGGGCGACGTCGTGCTCGTTCCGAACCCGACATACCCGATCCATGCTTTTGGATTCATCATCGCGGGTGCTTCGATACGCCATTTGCCTGCCAGCAACGGCGAGGATTTTTTGCGCGCGATTGACCATGCGGTGAGGCACTCGATCCCGAAGCCGCTCGCCGTTGTCATCTCATTTCCGTCGAACCCGACCGCCACGGTCGTCGGACTCGATTTTTATAAAGAGGCGGTGGCGCTGGCGAAGAAGCACGATCTCATTGTGTTATCGGATGTCGCCTACGCAGAACTCTATTTCGACGGCGTACCGCCGCCGTCCATCCTTCAGGTGCCGGGTGCCAAGGACATTTCGCTTGAGTTCACGTCGCTATCGAAGACTTACAACATGCCGGGTTGGCGCATGGGCTTCGCGGTCGGAAACGAACGGCTGATCGCGGCGTTGGCCCGCGTGAAATCGTATCTCGATTACGGAGCGTTTACGCCTATACAAGTCGCCGCCGCCGCCGCGCTGAACGGCCCGCAGGACTGCGTCGACGAAATTCGCGCCATGTATAAGAGCCGGCGCGACGCGCTGGTCGAGAGTTTCGGCCGGGCGGGCTTTCCGATTCCACCGCCGCCTGCGACGATGTTCGCCTGGGCTCCGGTGCCGGAGAAATATCGCCATTTGGGCTCAGTCGGGTTTTCGAAGCTTCTGATCGAACAAGCTGACCTCGCCGTCTCGCCCGGAGTGGGATTTGGCGAGCATGGCGAGGGCTTCATCCGCATTGCGCTCGTCGAAAACGAACAGCGCATCCGCCAGGCTGCGCGCTCGGTCAAAAAACTTTTCTCGGAAGCGGTAGAGACCGACCACCGGGAATCCCACCCTCAGAAATCCGCTACACAATAAGTAAGTACGCAATGGAACCCCTTACACTCGGTATTGCCGGAGTTGGCACGGTCGGCGGCGGTTTGCTGGAGCTGCTCGCCGCAAACGGCGCGCATTTCGCGAACATCGTCGGCCGCGAAATTCGTATCACCGGCATTTCCGCGCGAAGTCGCGACAAATTACGGAGCGCGCCGATCGATGGTTTCAAATGGTTCGACGATCCGGTCGCTCTTGCCAAGGATCCTTCCAATTCAGTTTTCGTCGAATTGATCGGAGGAGAAGACGGCGTCGCCAAAGCCGCGGTCGAAGCGGCGCTTCATGCCAAGAAGCACGTGGTGACGGCGAATAAGGCGCTCCTTGCAAAGCATGGCGTTGAATTGGCCGCGCTGGCCGAAAAGAATGGCGTCGCATTGAATTTCGAGGCTGCGGTCGCGGGCGGCATCCCAATCATCAAGACGCTGCGTGAGGCTCTGGGCGCGAACCGCGTAAAGCGCGTCTATGGTATTCTGAACGGCACATGTAACTACATCCTGACGCAAATGCAGAGCGAGAATCGCGCGTTCGCGGATGTGCTGAAGGAAGCGCAGGCGCTCGGCTACGCCGAAGCCGATCCGACATTCGACATTGGCGGGTTCGACACGGCACACAAGCTGGCCTTACTGACCAGCTTGGCGTTCGGAACGAAGGTCGCCTTCGATCAGATCCACGTCGAAGGCATCCAGACGATCACGCAGGCCGATATGGAAGCGGCCGACAGCCTCGGCTATCGCATCAAGCTGCTCGGCGTCGCGAGCGAGACCGAGACGGGCATCGAGGCCCGTGTCTCGCCCGCCTTAGTTTTCAAGGATTCTGCGATTGCAGAGGTATCCGGCGTCACGAACGCAATTGCGATTGAGGGCGATTTTTCCGGAAGCATTTTGCTCGTGGGCGCGGGCGCGGGCGCGAAGCCGACGGCATCTGCAGTTGCGGGCGATATCCTCGATATCGCGCGCGGTTTGATCGTGCCGCCGTTCGTGACGCCGACGGCCAAGCTGAAAGCCCACAAGCGGGCGAAGCTCGATCAGCATTATGGTTCTTATTACGTACGGCTGGCACTCTACGATAAGCCCGGTGCGATGGCGGCCGTTGCTAAATGCATGGGCGACCGCGGCATCTCGCTGGAGAGCATCGTCCAACATCGTCCGCAGACGTTGCATGCACCGCGCACCGTGCCGCAGCGCTCGAAAGATAAGGCCCAGCCCGTGATCATCATCACGCACGAGACGACCGAAGAGGCGATGCGCAAGGCTCTTGCAACGATCGAGCGGGACGGCAACGTCAGCGAGAGCCCGCAGATGATCCGCATCGAAGAACTGTAATTTGCATTGGTCAATACGTGACCCGGAAGGAACCAGGATATGAGCAAGACGGAGCAACCGAACGGAAAGCACGGTCCAGGCCTTGAGCGCATTCTTGTTCTGGAACTCGCGCGTGTGACCGAAGCAGCCGCGATCGCAGCGGCGCAACTGCGCGGTCGCGGCAACGAGAAAGCCGCAGATAAGGCCGCCGTCGATGCCATGCGGAAAGAACTCGGGCGTGTCGAAATTCAAGGTACCGTCGTCATCGGCGAGGGCGAGATGGACGAGGCGCCGATGCTCTACATCGGCGAAAAGGTCGGTACCGGCGAGGGGCCGGAAGTCGATATCGCCGTCGATCCGCTCGAAGGAACGACGATCTGCGCCAAATCGATGCCGAACGCGCTTGCCGTGCTCGCCATCGCAGAGCATGGCGGATTTTTGCATGCTCCCGACATGTACATGAACAAGATCGCGGTGGGGCCGGGCTATCCGGAGGGTGTCGTAGATCTCGATGCAGCGCCCGCCGACAATCTTCATGCTCTTGCGAAAGCGAAAGGCGTTCCGATCAACGAGATCATGGCCTGCATCCTAGACCGTCCGCGTCATGCCGATCTGATCCGGGCCGTGCGTGAGACTGGTGCAGGCGTTCAGCTCATTCCGGATGGCGACATCGCCGGCGTCATCTGGACGACCGATCCAAAAGAAACCGGCATCGACATCTACATGGGTTCGGGGGGAGCTCCCGAAGGCGTGCTGGCGGCGGCGGCGCTGCGCTGTATCGGAGGACAAATTCAGGGCCGGCTGATGCCGATGAAGGATGAAGAGCGCATCCGTGCCGAGAAGATGGGCATTTCCGACATCAATAAAAAATTCAAACTCGAAGATATGGCCTCGGCCGACGTGGTCTTCTCTGCGACCGGCGTGACAGACGGCTCCCTCCTCAAAGGCGTCAGAATCAGGGGCGATTTCGCTGAAACCGAAACCGTGGTGATGCGCTCAAAGACCGGGACCGTGCGCAGGATCAGATCGACTGTCCGCAACGTCGGTAGCCGTTTTATCTAAGGTATAAGGCTCCGATCCTGACGTGTCCTGTGGGCGTCGGCCGCGCATGGCACGCGCCCACGTGCGAATCGACATACAACTTGGCCACGGGTAGCAGCGGGGGCTCCAGTGCGCGCAACGGGTTTGGCAAAGGCCGCATTCGAGAATATATCGGACGACGCAGCGTTCCTCGGCGTTCGCGCGAGCGCCCGCGGCCTCGTCTGGCGCGAGCGCCTTCCGGCCGAATTGAAACCAATCGCAACTGCGATCAGCCAGCGCCATGGGCTGCCGGAGCTGATGGGACGCATATTGGCGGCGCGTGGCATCGGCCTTGATGCGGTTGAGGGTTTTCTCGATCCGACCCTCAAATCGCTCATGCCGGATCCGAGCACGCTCAGAGACATGGACAAAGCGGCATCACGCCTCGCGGATGCAATCATCGCAAAACAGCCCGTTGCGATCTTCGGGGACTACGATGTCGATGGTGCATGCTCGTCCGCGCTGCTGAGCCGTTTTCTCACCCATCATGATGTGCCCTCGCGCATTTATATTCCCGACCGCATCTTCGAAGGGTACGGTCCGAACGTTGCCGCCATCGAATCCTTGGTAAAGGAAGGCGCGCGGCTCATCGTGACGGTCGATTGCGGTACAACGAGCTTCGAACCGCTGGAGGCTGCGCGCAAGCTCAACGTCGACGTCGTCGTTCTCGATCATCACCAGGCTGACGAACGGCTTCCTGACGTTCATGCGCTGGTCAATCCGAACCGCCAGGATGATATCTCGGGGCAAGGAATGCTCTGCGCCGCGGGCGTTGTGTTTCTTATGCTCGTAGCAACGACGCGCGAACTCAGACGCCGCGGATTTTACAACGCGTCGCGCGAGCCCGATCTTCTGGCGTTGCTCGACCTTGTCGCCCTCGCGACCGTTGCCGATGTCGTGCCGCTCGTCGGGCTTAATCGCGCTTATGTCAAAAAAGGCCTGACAGTTATGCGCGCGCGGGAGAACGTCGGACTGACGGCGCTTGTCGATGCGGCCGGATTAACGGCGCCGCCGACGCCTTATCACCTGGGATTTATTCTCGGGCCGCGCATCAACGCTGGCGGCAGGATCGGCAATGCTGCGCTGGGCGCAACTCTACTTTCGACAACCGATGCCGTTGAAGCGCAGAAAATCGCAGAGCTTCTCAATCGCCTCAACAAGGAACGCAAGGATATCGAGACGCTGATGCTCGAAGAGGCGCTCGCGATAGCCGACCGGCAAATAGCGGACGATCCATCGCGCGCGATCATCGTCGTAGCATCGGAGACTTGGCATAAGGGAATCGTCGGTCTCGTTGCCAGTCGTCTCGTCGAGCGGTTTCGCAGACCCGCCTGCGTCATTGCGTGGGAAACGGAAACGTCCCTCCCGGGACACGGAACGGGATCTCTGCGTTCGATTCCGGGCGTCGATCTGGGATCCGCGGTCCGTGCGGCAGTTGCTGCAGGTTTGCTTGTTAAAGGCGGAGGCCACGCGATGGCCGCCGGATTGACCGTGACACGTGAAGGTCTCGCGGCGCTCGATCAGCATTTTGCGACACACCTTGGCGCGGCGACAGCGACCGCCAGTCAGTCAGCCGGGCTCGACATCGACGCTGCGCTCGTCGCGTCCGGCGCGACAACCGAATTGATGGACCTCATCGAGCGTGTCAGTCCGTTCGGGCAAGGAAATGCGGAAGCGCGTTTCGTGCTTCCTGCGCACCGCGTCAAATTCGCCAAGCTGGTCGGGGAAACACATGTCCGGGCCTTGCTCGAAGGTGGCGACGGAGCACGGCTCGACGCCATTGCGTTCCGCGCCGCTGGACAGCCCCTCGGCGACCTCTTGATGTCCTCTGGAGGCATGCCGCTGCATGTTGCCGGGCACCTGAGGCGGGATACCTGGGGCGGCCGTGACCGGGTAGAGTTGCAGATCGAGGATGCGGCCGATCCGCGGCGTCAATCCTGATTTTAAAGCGCAAACGCGAGGACAATCCTGTCGCAGGAGCGGGCGGGGCGCCCGCGCTTGCCAAAGACGCCCGAAGCCGACTATAGGGTGCGTCTCAAGCCGACGGACCGCTCCCTTCGTCTATCGGTTAGGACGTCAGATTTTCAATCTGAAAAGACGGGTTCGACTCCCGTAGGGAGCGCCAAGTTTTATTGAATAGTTCTGTCTTCCTTTCTTGCTGCGCGTCTAGCGCATTTTCCGACTTTCGCGGGGTCCCGTTCGTCAGCGGCAAGGGACATCCATGCGACCTCTCCCGTGTTGTGCCGGGAGATGCGGGCGTGGTTCGGCTTTTCGTTCGGACAACTCTCGGTCCACTTGATTTTTCCGGTGACGACATTTTCCAGGCGTTGTAGCGGTTATTGGGTGAACCCTTCGGAGCTCTGGAGCACCTGCTTTCAAACCGGCGCCCTTCGCAAGTCCGCTACGGTCGATATTTGGTAAGGTGGTCATCTGGGGATTTGTCAGAATGGTTTGCGAGTCGCGGTGCGATCATCGCATCTCGGGTTGATCGGCCTGCCGGATTCGCGCTTATGCCGAACCACTTTCCGACAAATGCATTCTGGCCCAGGAATTTTCGAACCCCAACCGGCGGCGGCCCGTAGAGTTCCAGTCCGTATCGAGCAACGACGAACCTTCGATCATATCCCATCCAATCGAGCAGCGTGGGAAATATTTCGAAATGGCTCGAATGGTCGACATGCTCCTGAAGGGTCGCTTTCAGATCCTTTTTGATTCCTGGATCCCCCGTCGATACGAAAAGTGGCACCTCGCCCTCTGTGATTGCTGGATTCTTAGGATTGCAATGAAAGTATCTCGAAGGAACAGCGAACATGTTTTGCCCATGATCTGAGGTGTAGATGACGACAGTGTCGGGACGATCCAGAGCGGGCCGCAAAACTTTGAAAAAGTCATCAACCTGCCAATTGATTTCTTTCAGATAATTCGAAACTTGCGCCTTCTGGGCGGAATTTAGGCCGAGAGGATCCGAGTAGGCATCGACGCCGACAGGATTATAACTGAATCCCTGTGGAAGTACCCAGCCTGTGTGGGGATAGTGGGCGCCCTCTTTCTCGACAAAGATGAATTGGGATTCAGATTTGTCGAGCAGTTTAAGCAATCGATGAGCGATGTCGTGATCCCTGAATTGATCATCACCCACTTTGGCTAAAGGGATGCGTTCGTCGATCTGTGCAGCTTCTGCCCGACCCATATAGGAATGAAACGTGAATGCCGTCCGAAAAGCATCGAAGTAATAGGTCCGGTACCCAGCCCTCCGCGCGTACAGCCAAAAGTTCGGTGATTTGAGACTCGCTTTGCGTTTGTCCGGTAGCATTGCCTCGCGAAGGCCAACCCGCAGCATGAGACGAGTCGCGGTCGAACAGTTGGCAATCGACGATGCGGCGCCGAAATTGAAGAAAAAGTCCTTGCCGACTAGACTGGTTAGAAACGGCGTGTTGTCGAATTGCGGATTGTTGAGCGACATGAATGTGCCGCCCACGCTCTCATCGACGATGTAAAGAATTTTCTTAATTCTTGGAGCAATTGGACCGACATACCCAACTGCATTGGGAGGTCTGGTCTTGGGATCCGCCATGCGCATCGCTTTCACGATCTGCCCTTCGATCGCGAATACCGGCGGCTGGATGACCTTCTGATAATCTCCGATCTGCACGTTGTGAAATGTGACGACGAAAGCGCCCGCCGGAACGAGAGCAAAAGACAGAGGAAGTGACCATCTTCCTGGTCGAAGGCAGAAGATAAATCCGACCGGCAGGAGCCATAAAATGTGCCAAAACACCGTCGGCAGAAAACTTAGACCATCACTTGTGTTGTCTCTGACTTGCCAAAGAAGGTTGACGAGTTCCTGATTAACGTGCGAGCCCGATAGAAAGAGCACAGCCTGGTCGAATGCGACCGCTGCCAAAATCAAAAACGTCAGTGCGATGCGAATTGACGTCGTCCGAAGAAATGGGACGATCGCGATCGATGCTATGGTCAGAGCATAGGCAAGAAAATACTCGTTGAGAATATAGTGTGGCGGCAAACTGCCCATTGGATGCAAGGTGTCCTGGACTAAATCGAGCCACAGTAATGGCGCCGCAAATAGGATAGCCGAAATTGCGATAACCTTGAGCGCCGTCCGCGCGAATATGAGGTTTTTCATCAGCGGGCGAGCTGTCAACAAATTGCGAGTTTGCTGACGTATGCTGTTGCCGCCGCTCTTATGAGCTTTATCCACATCCCCGCGTTCTCCCGCCATCTGTACGATAAGAAAATCGCCAGTACGACGAAATTTTTACAATGCTCTAATTTTCACTCGTACGCGGAACTACTCACACGGTCAGTGTACCTGAGCAGTCGGTCCCCATTAGCTATCAATATTTTAGGAGTTCGGCGCCCTGCGTTCGCCTGAGCGTGCGCAAGAAACGAATTCGGCGATCTCGAGTTTTTTTAACGATAGAACCGGTCCGCGCTCGCTCAAAAATAGTGCGCTAAATAAGGAACGATCCCCATTTTCCGCATATTGAAAATCACTCGACGAACCTGATTGAGTTTGCGTGGCATGCTTCTGACCGCGATCGTTGTCTCAAACTCAATCCCACTCGCCTGCGTAATCGGCGGAGGATGAATTCCATAAACGTTTAGGTCAAGCTGCCAGGGCCAGCGGATCTCAACATCTATCGGTTGCTTTATCAGTCGGGGCGTTAAAAGCTTTCGAGCGCCTGATTGACTAACGACAAGTCCGGTCGTGCTTCTGGGAATTCTCAGATACCTGACAAGAGCCCTTCCGCGCCCGATATCTACGAGTCGCTGGACAGGCCGGGACGAGGCTTCGATGAGGCGAATAACGTCCCAATCGCTTGGAGCCGCACGGACAGCATGCATAACTGAGTTAAGGCAATCTTTTTCGATGCGCGCGTCGTCCTCAAGTATCAACGCCCACGGCAAACCTCTGTCGATAATGATCTTGTAAATAGAAAGATGGCTAGCCGAGCAGCCGACCTCGCCGGGTCCCATTCGATTATCGTAGAAAGATTGCAGCCAATGCGGAACCCCGCGCCCATCGACAGCTGAAATGCGTTCGGCTGAGATATTCGCGGCCGAAAGCTCTTTTTCCAGGCGTACACGTCGAGAAACATCGCGGTCGAGATTTATGTAGAAGGCAGGAACACGTGAGCGAACGTTTTGATCCTGAATCATTGTTTCAACAGTAGCTGTCGCAAGAACTAGATTCGGATACCGTGATTCTCCGTACTGGGTTCACTCCTGGTCGATCATCTTTGCCCGTCGCCAAAGTTAACAACGTTTTTTACAGCAGCGCGGAACTTGTGCTGGGTGGAATGAGAAGTGTCTCCTTGTCCACACCTTACCTGGGCGGACCCGTGGCAGCTTTCGATATTCGCGCGCTATTGTAGCGGCTTCGAAGGAAATCGATCGATAGGGCCGAAAAGCAAATGCCCATCCTCGCCGCTATGCGAACCGACATGGAGTTTTTTCTTAAACGGTTCGCCGGCGAGCGCGTGCTCTTCGTCCCAAACGAAGGCAATGTTGGAGATTGCTTAATTTTCGCTTCGACACTCGGCGCCCTTTCGGCGGCGTCAATCGACGTCGAAATCGTCAATAGACGTGCAGACTTTCGCGACAGGATCGTGTTTCTCGGCGGAGGTGGAAACCTGGTCGGAATCTATCGCGGAATGCGGGAGACGATCGAAGCGTGCAGAGATCAATCGGCACAGATCATTTTGCTACCCCATACTGTAAGGAGCAATGTCGATCTGATCCGGTCGCTCGATAACCGCATGACGATCTGGTCTCGCGATGTGAGGTCTTTCGAACATGTTCACAAGCTCAATCCGAATTTGGATTGTCGTCTTGGACATGACATGGCGTTCCACTGCGACGTCGGAAAACTTCTGAACGACGCAGAATGTAACGAGTTCGGGCCGCCAATGCTCAGAGCAGGTCTGGAGCAACACGGAACCACCCTCGACCGACTATGTCGCCTCCCTGTGGTTCGGTTCATGCGAACCGACCGAGAGGCACGATTCTGGCGAATTGATACCGACTTGGATGTGTCCAGGGCCTTTGGCAGAGTTGCCGACGCCAGAACATCGAAGCTTGCATCCTGGTGTTTTTTGAAAACGATCTCGGTTGCAAAGCGTGTCGTCACCGATCGGCTGCATGTGGCGATCGCTTGCGCGTTATTGCAGAAAGAGTGCGAGCTGCTGGACAATTCCTACAACAAGAATAGAGAAATTTACGCGCACAGCCTCTGTCGTTTCGATACGATTTCGTTCGCAAGCGATGTCGAAGAAAATATAGAGGACCAGCCGCTTCGTCGGAAAAAGTCGCTTTTCGCGAGGGTTGCGCGCGGCACAAAACGTTTCCGCGGCTTCCTGGGCAGCGCAGTGCAATGACAGCGCTGGCACAACGAAGTAGAGCGAGTTCTATCCCAAAAAAGGCGCACGCTCCGGCGCGCGACAGCGGCCGCACGAAAAATCCGCATTTGGATCTCGAAATCGACCTCGGATCGATCCGACACAATGTGGAAGCCATCGCCAAAACCACTGGAGTGCCAGTCTTGCCGGTCGTGAAGGCCGACGCCTATGGCCTCGGAATTGAAACGATCAGTCGAACAATAGCGGATATCGCGGCAGGGTTTTGCGTCTTTCAGGCAAGAGAAGCGGTCGCCGTCGACTTGGCCGGGCTCACGCGCAAACGTGTGCTCGTTTTAGGGCCGCCTGAAAGCAGCGATCCCGCGGACTACGATGCTCACGACATCACACCGAGCGTTTACAATGCTGCGCAAGCCCGGCAACTTCGAAGGGCTCGCCCGGCTCTTTGCGTCGACACTGGCATGCAGCGCTTCTCGTGTCCGCCTGATGACTGCCGTGAAGCCGTCGTTGCTGGCGATTGCCGCGAGATCTTTACGCATGCAACGCGGCTCGGTCATGTCGAGAAATTCGAGAATGCGACGTGCGGTTTTAATCTTCCGCGACACGCAGCGGCCAGCGCCTTGCTGCACGAGGAACGGGCGATGCTCGACGCTGTTCGACCGGGATTGGCCATGTATCGAAACGCGATCAATATATCTGCACGCATCGTCGAGATTCATGACTCGGGGAAACCGGCGGGGTATTCGGGCTTCGTCGTCGAACAGCACGGCATCATTCTCGCAGGCTATTCACACGGACTTCGCAAGGGGCCATGTCTCATCAATGGCCGGAAATCCAGGCTGCTGGAAGTCGGAATGGAGTCGGCATTTGTTGAACTCGATCCCTGGGACCGGGTCGGTGACAGGGTCGTTCTTCTTGGCGGCGAGCTAACCGAACTTGAACTCGCACAGTGGTGGGACTGCAGTCCTCATGAAGTTTTGACCTCAATGTCTTTCGCCGCAACGCGCCGGTATGTCTGTTGAAACCTATCGGCCAAACTCGGAATCTCGAATGGCTACGCTCAAACTGCGCATTTCCGAAGACGGACTTCGTCGCGAAGTTTTAAGCGGCGGAAAGCTACCAAATCTTTTCTACGAGATTCAGCCGAGAGCTGGCGCACACATTCCTGAATTCGACGGAGCCGATTTCGCGCTCATAGCGATGTTGCCGATCGCGATGAGCGAAATGACTGATCTGAAGGCCGAATTTGAGGTAGACTCAACTCTTTTGGACGGTCTCGATCACTATCAGGAGGTTTGGCATTCCTGGCGACCGGACATTTTCAAGAAAAAAATCAAAATCACGACCGCCGGCGAAACGTTCCGGTCGTCTCCCAATCGTGCCAATCGTGCCGTGGCGGCATTCTCGTCCGGTGTTGACAGCACGTTCACACTGAGCCGCCACTTAAACAAAGATGCGGGGAGGGCCGTTCGCGATATCGATACCGCCGTCATGGTTCACGGATTCGACATGCCTCTCGAAGCAGATGGCGGTTTCGAAGTTCTGTTAAGCAACGGACTGGCCATATGTCGCGACCTCGGCGTTGGGCTTGTTACCGTCAAGACAAATTGGCGAAGCATAATCCCAAATTGGGAAATGACCTTTGGTGCTGGTCTCGCTTCCGTCTTACATCAATTTTCGGATGCTCACGACGTCGCGTTGATCGCAACGGAGGAAAGTTATCAAAATTCCTTCCCCGTTTGGGGCAACAGCTTCTGGACCGACCGTTTTTTCTCATCTTCGAAGCTGAAGATCGAATCTGACGGCGGCGTCTACGATCGCATTGAACGAGCGCGCTATCTTGGCCGCCATCCTCAGCTCGTTCCGCATCTGCGCGTCTGCTGGGCCGGACCGAGAACCGGAGAAAATTGCGGCGTCTGTACCAAGTGCGTCCTGACGAAGCTCAATTTTGTGGCGGCGGGCGTCGCCCAGCCTTGGCCATTTCCGCAGGGGCTCACTGCAGACCTGATCAACGAAATGCCTTTGCGGACGCGTTGGCAAAGGCAGTTTCTCGAAATCATTCTCTCAAAAATCGAAAATGAGCCGTCGGTAGACACTGCAATTGTCGGCGCCGTCAGAAATCGACTTGCTTCGCCGCGCACGCTCGGAAAAAGCTGGAAATCGTCAACATCCGTTCTGACCTCAGCCATTCGGTCATCGGTCGCTCGGGTCAGGAGGTAATTGCCGTCTCTGACTTGACGTAGCCGCGGATCTATCGTCAGCAGCGTGTCTCTGCTTGCGGACCGGCGCGACGAGCTCCTGGGTTGCGCGGCGGCGTTCTGGCTGAAATAGTCGCACTTTCCCGTCAGCTCCTTCCCAGACACAGGTGTAACTTTGGCCGGATCAGAGAATGCCTCAACCCGTCGCGTGCTGTTTGCAAGTCTCGCCGGAACGACGATCGAATTTTTCGATTTCTATATCTATGCGACGGCCGCGGTTCTGGTGTTTCCGCAGCTCTTCTTCCCGAATGCGGATGCGACGACGGCAGTTCTGCAGTCCTTTGCGACCTTTTCAATTGCTTTCTTCGCCCGGCCCGTCGGCGCGATGCTGTTCGGACACTTCGGGGATCGCATAGGGCGAAAGGCGACGCTTGTAGCAGCGCTATTGACGATGGGCTTGGCGACTGTCGGGATCGGACTCCTGCCGACTTATGCGACGGCTGGAATCTGGGCGCCGTTTTTGCTGGCAATGTGCCGGTTCTTCCAGGGTCTGGGTCTCGGCGGAGAGTGGGGCGGCGCCGTCCTCCTCGCAACCGAGAATGCTCCACCTGCGCGAAAGGCATGGTTCGGCATGTTCCCGCAGCTCGGTGCTCCGATCGGCTTTCTTTGTTCGACCGGCGTTTTTCTTCTGATTACGGAGCTTCTGACCGACCAACAGTTTGCCGCGTTCGGGTGGCGCATCCCATTCATCGCGAGCGCAACGCTCGTGCTGGTAGGGCTCTATGTCCGCCTGCGCATTTCCGAGACACCGGAGTTCAAACGCGCGCTCCAAGCTGAAGAACGAGTGAAAGTGCCACTGGTGTCGGTGTTCGCGAGTCACTCTCGGCTGCTGATCCTCGGCACGTTCGCTGCGCTTGCGACATTCGTCTTGTTTTATCTGATGACGGTTTTTGCATTGAGCTGGGGGATCAATGCACTGAAATATACGCGCCAGGAATTTCTACCGATTCAAATGATTGGCGTCGTATTCTTTGGATTGACTATTCCTCTTTCGGCGTGGCTCGCGGATCGCTTCGGACGGCGCGCTGTATTGCTCTGGACAACAGCGCTCATCGCGGGCTTCGGGCTTCTATTCCAGCCGCTTTTCGGTTCGGGACAATTGAGCAGCGTAATCATTTTCATGATTGGGGGTCTTGGGCTGATGGGTCTGACTTACGGTCCGCTCGGAACGGCACTTTCCGAGCCGTTTCCGGTCCGCGTCCGATACACTGGCGTATCTTTGGCGTTCAATCTTGCCGGTATTTTCGGTGCGTCGCTGGCGCCCTACATCGCGACGACGCTTGCGACGAAGTTCGGCATTCATGCCGTCGGTCTTTATCTGGCGGGAGCTGCGGCGCTCACATTTCTGGCGCTTCTCGGGCTCCCTTGCGACTCCGACAATGCCGCGCGATCGCTGATATCCAACGAGCAGCCGACCTAAATGTTTAAAGGACTGCCGTGCGGTGTGCACGACAGTCCTAAAGAGCTACTTGAAGTGCCGGCTCCTGTCGCGATCAGCGGTCCGCGCGTGTGCGGAACTGACTGCTTACCGCCAGAGCCAAGAGCGTGCAGATCGCGCCCGAGAGCAGGTAGGCGCCGGCGGCCATCAAACCGAATTGGCTCGACAGCAGCAACGCGACGAACGGGGCGAAACCGGCGCCGAAAAGCCAAGCCAGATCCGTCGTCAACGCAGATCCGGTGTAACGGTACGCCTTCGAGAAACTCGCCGCGACTGCGCCCGAGGACTGTCCGAACGAAAGTCCGAGCAGGACAAAGCCGAGGACCATAAAGGTCATTTCTCCAAATTCGCCGCCGTTTAGAAGCTGCGGTGCAAAGCCGCTGAATGCTGCGATGGCGGCGGCCGTGCCAGCTAAAAGATTGCGCCGGCCGATCCGATCGGCGACGTATCCCGAGACGACAATTGCTGCCAAACCAACAAACGCGCCGATGATCTCGATGACGAGAAAGCGCGCCGGCCCCTCCGCTGTAAACAAAAACACCCACGACAGCGGAAATACAGTAACCATGTGGAACAGGGCGAAGCTCGCCAACGGCGCGAATGCCCCGACGATCACATGTGTGCCTTCGGCACGTAGCGTTTTCAAAACGGGAGCAGGCTGTAGCTCACGGCTTTCGAACAGTCTCGTATATTGCGGCGTCACGACCAATCGCAGGCGAGCGAAGAGGGCGACGACGTTGATGGCAAACGCGACAAAGAACGGGTAGCGCCATCCCCAATCGAAGAAATCGTCTGATGACAGATTGGCGACAAAGAAAGCGAACAGCGCGGCTGCGACGATCAGCCCAAGCGGCGCGCCAAGCTGCGGTATCATGGCGTACCATCCGCGACGTCCCTCAGGCGCGTTAATGGCGAGGAGTGCGGGAAGGCCGTCCCATTCGCCACCAAGCGCAAGACCCTGGCCGATGCGAAGAAGCGCCAAGAGAAAGGCGGAGGCAGCGCCGATCTGCTCGTATCCCGGCAGGAAGGCGATCGCGACGGTGCACGTTCCAAGCAGAAACAGGGTAATCGTGAGCTTAACGCCGCGCCCATAGTTGCGGTCGATGGCCATGAAAATGCCGGTGCCAATCGGTCGCGCGACGAACGCGAGCGCGAAGATCGCAAACGAATAAAGCGTTCCGGTCAGCGCATCCAAGTAGGGAAAGACCAGCTTGGGAAAGACGATGACGGAAGCGATTGCGTAGACGAAAAAGTCGAAGAACTCCGACGTTCGTCCAATGATGACGCCGATCGCGATTTCGCCGGGCGTCGCGTCGCCATGTCGAGCGTTTACGATCCGCGCATCGCGTTCGAACATCGCTGACGAGGGCGCGGCAGATTGAGCACTCATCCGTCGTCTGCTCCTTTAGGTAATTGGCGGACGGCGGACTGTCCGCTCGTTCCGGTGTCTCCACTGTTAGTCTCGGGATGCGTCGCAAGAGCATTGGGCAAATTGTCCAATGTCGTTTTTGTCGTCACGCCTTTAGCGGTGAAGCAAGGAAGTGCTGCGTCCCCCGACAGGAGCCACCTTGAATCGTCTTCGTATGTTTGCCTTGCTTCCACTCATCGTTTTGTTGAGTGGCTGTAACGCTGTTGTGCTGCATCCATCAGGCGACGTCGCCATGCAGCAGCGGGATCTTGTGGTCATCTCGACAGTACTAATGCTGCTCATCATCATTCCGGTGATGGCGCTCACCGCGTTTTTTGCTTGGCATTATCGCCAATCGAATAAGAGTGCGACCTACGATCCCGATTGGGACCATTCGACACATTTGGAGTTGATCATTTGGTCTGCGCCGCTGCTCATCATCATTTGTTTGGGAGCGGTAACTTGGATGGCGACGCATCTGCTCGACCCGTTCCGTCCAATCGGTCGCACGGCGCCAGGACAGGCCGTAGCTCACGACACAAGATCACTTAAGGTCGATGTCGTCGCGCTCGATTGGAAGTGGCTCTTCATCTATCCGGACTACGGAATTGCGACGGTGAACGAGCTGGCCGCTCCACTCGAAACGCCGATCGATTTTCGCATAACGTCATCGTCGGTCATGAACTCGTTCTTTATCCCGGCGCTTGCGGGGCAGGTTTACGCAATGCCGGGCATGCAGACGAAGCTCCACGCTGTCATCAATAAGCCCGGCGTTTATGAGGGCTTTTCAGCGAACTACAGTGGTGCCGGTTTTTCGGGCATGCACTTCGCCTTCCACGGACTGACAAAAAGCGACTTTGAGAAGTGGGTCGCTGACGCAAAGTCCGGAGATTCTACGCTCAGCCGCAAAGAATACCTGGAGCTTGAGCGCCCGAGCGAAAACGTTCCCGTGAAGAAATTCGCGACCGTAGATGCAGGACTCTTTAAAGCAATCGTTGGGATGTGCGTCGAGCCCGGCAAAATGTGCATGGACGAGATGAGCGCCATCGATGCCAAGGGCGGCCTCGGACTCGCAGGTGTCTATAACGTTCTGCCGCTCGAATATGACAAATATGTCCGACGCGGATCGACGGTGCTGGGTCCGAAGAAGTCGCCGGTGGCCAGCATCTGTACGAAGACCGAACCCACGGGAGTTGAAGCGGACAACGATCCTCCACCGCGATCGTTAGAGGCTATTCCCGTCGTTGGCGCCGGTCTGCCGCGCCCGGGGCTTTCATCCCAACCGGCCGCGCCTCAGCGGCCATCCAACTCCTGATCGGGACGTATATCGGAATGCTTGACAATCCTGGTCTTCAAAAAGCGATCTTTGGACGGCTGACGCTCGAGTCGTTTCCGTTTCATGAACCGATCCTCGTTGCGACGTTCGTCGGTGTCGCGCTCGGTGGTGCTGCCGTCGTCGGTGCAATCACATACTACCGTCTCTGGGGTTATCTCTGGCGGGAATGGTTCACGAGCGTCGATCACAAACGCATCGGCGTCATGTACATCATTCTCGGTCTTATCATGCTGCTGCGTGGCTTTGCCGATGCGCTGATGATGCGATTGCAGCAGGCAATCGCTTTCAACGGTTCGGAAGGCTATCTACCGGCACACCACTACGATCAGATTTTCACCGCGCACGGCGTCATCATGATTTTCTTCGTGGCGATGCCACTCGTCACCGGACTGATGAATTATGTTGTGCCGCTGCAGATCGGTGCGCGCGACGTCGCCTTTCCGTTTCTCAATAACTTCAGTTTCTGGATGACCGTCTCGGGTGCAATGCTCGTGATGATGTCGCTCTTCGTCGGCGAATTTGCGCGGACCGGCTGGCTTGCGTATCCGCCGCTGTCGAACATCGGATACAGCCCAGATGTCGGGGTCGATTATTACATATGGGCGCTGCAGATCGCGGGTGTCGGAACCCTCCTGTCCGGTGTCAACCTTATCGCGACCATCGTGAAGATGCGGGCACCGGGAATGACGATGATGAAGATGCCGGTCTTCACTTGGACTGCGCTCTGCACCAACGTTCTGATCGTTGCCGCGTTTCCGGTTTTGACAGCCGTGCTGGCGCTACTTGGTCTCGATCGTTACGCCGGCACGAACTTCTTCACGAACGACTTCGGCGGCAACCCGATGATGTACGTGAACCTGATTTGGATATGGGGGCATCCCGAGGTTTACATTCTCATTCTTCCGGCGTTCGGCGTCTTCTCGGAAGTAACGTCCACGTTCTCCGGCAAGCGTCTCTTTGGTTACACGTCGATGGTCTATGCGACCGTCGTCATCACGATTTTGTCGTACCTCGTCTGGCTGCATCACTTCTTCACGATGGGATCAGGCGCGAGCGTAAACTCATTCTTCGGCATCACGACGATGATCATTTCGATCCCGACGGGCGCGAAGATGTTCAACTGGCTGTTCACGATGTATCGTGGCCGCATTCGCTATGAATTGCCGATGATGTGGACCATCGCATTCATGCTGACATTCGTCATCGGCGGCATGACCGGCGTACTTCTGGCTGTTCCGCCTGCCGACTTCGTCCTTCACAACAGTCTGTTCCTGATCGCGCACTTCCATAACGTGATCATCGGCGGCGTCGTGTTCGGAATGTTTGCCGGCATCGCCTATTGGTTTCCCAAGGTTACCGGGTTCAAGCTCGACCCGTTTTGGGGAAAGATGTCATTCTGGTTCTGGGTATCGGGTTTCTATCTGGCCTTCATGCCGCTCTACGTACTCGGTTTGATGGGCGTCACCCGGCGTCTCCGGGTTTTCGATGATCCATCGTTGCAAATCTGGTTCGTGATCGCGGCCATCGGTGCGGTACTTATTCTCTTCGGTATTTTGTCCTTCCTGGTCCAGATTTTCGTCAGCATCCGCAATCGCGAAGCGCTGCGAGACCTGACGGGCGATCCTTGGAACGGGCGAACGCTGGAGTGGTCGACGTCGTCTCCGCCTCCACCTTACAACTTTGCATTCACGCCTGTCGTTCACGACAATGATGCGTGGTGGGATATGAAGCAGCGCGGCTATGCGCGGCCTCTTGGCGGCTACAAGCCGATCCACATGCCGAGGAATACGAGCGCCGGAATCATCCTGGCCGGCATCAGCGGCGTCCTCGGTTTCGCATTGATCTGGTATATCTGGTGGCTCGCGGCAGTCAGCTTCGTAGCTCTGCTGGCGACGGCCATCGGCCACACGTTCAATTACAACCGCGATTTCAACATTCCCGTCGATGAGGTCATCCGGACCGAAGGCGCGCGGACAAAGCTTCTTTCGGGGCAGGCTTGAATATGGACGCACCGGCAAAGACAACGGGCGCAGGCCAAGCGGCAAGCGCGACTCCCGTCTTTTATTTGGAAGATGAGCATGCGCACGCTGGCGGCGGCAGCACGATGCTCGGATTCTGGATCTACCTGATGAGCGACTGCCTCATCTTTGCATGCCTGTTCGCGACGTATGGCGTACTCGGCGGAAGCTATGCAGCAGGACCCGCTCCAAAGGACCTGTTCGATCTGCCGCTTGTCGCCGTCAATACGTCGATGCTGTTGTTTTCCTCGATCACGTATGGCTTTGCCGTGCTGGCGATGGACAAAAATCGTGTCGGACAGATGCAGGCATGGCTGGCAATAACAGCACTTTTCGGCGCCGCCTTCATCGGTATCGAGCTGACCGAGTTCGCTCACATGATCCATGAAGGAGCGACGCCGCAGCGGAGCGCATTCCTGTCGTCGTTCTTCACGCTGGTCGGCACGCACGGATTGCACGTCACGTTCGGACTGATTTGGCTTGGCACGCTGATGTTTCAGGTCTGGCAGCATGGCTTGATTGAAGCCAACAAACGCCGGCTGATGTGCCTCAGCATGTTCTGGCACTTCCTCGACGTCGTGTGGATCGGCGTCTTCACTTTCGTCTACTTAATGGGTGTCCTCAGATGAGCACCGAAGCGCACGTAAATCATGGATCGCACGCGGGGCACGATCGCGATGGCGGCGTCCACGCGACGCTCGGGGGCTATCTGATCGGCTTTGGGCTGTCGGCCGTGTTGACGGCCATCCCGTTCTGGCTCGTTATGTCAGGCGTGCTTGGCAACAAAGAAGCGACGGTCGTCGCAGTCATGGCGTTTGCAGCCGTTCAGATCGTGGTTCATATGATCTTCTTTCTGCATATGAGCCCGCGCTCCGAAGACGGTTGGACGATGATGGCATTGATCTTCACATTGGTGATGGTCTTGATCACGCTCGCCGGTTCCTTGTGGGTTATGTATCACCTCAACACCAACATGATGCCGAGCCACGACATGAGCCGGTTGCCGTGACCATCGACGCCGAATTCAATGCGTCGCACATTGGCTATGGACTAAAAGGAAAAGAATCCGTGCCGCGGCGGCGCTTGGCTGGCTTCGTCGTTTTCGCGCTCACCGGAATTGCAATATTTACGGCGCTCGGCGTTTGGCAAATCGAACGCCGGGCTTGGAAGCTCGCGCTCATCGACCGCGTCGAGCATCGCATCCACGCGTCGCCCGTTGCAGCGCCTGGACCGGCGGCGTGGTCATCGATCACCCGGTCCAAGGACGAATACAAAGTGGTTTCGGTGACCGGCCGCTTCGCGAACGATCGCGAGACGCTTGTCGATGCGACCACAGAGCAAGGAATGGGTTACTGGATTATGACCCCGCTTCGGAGTCGCGATGGCTTCGTGGTTCTCGTCAATCGCGGCTTCGTTCCTGCTGACCGGCGCGACCCTGCAACGCGCATGGCGGGTGAGATTGACGGTGAGGCGACGGTTACGGGATTGCTTCGCATGACGGAGCCCAACGGAGCCTTTCTGCGCTCGAACAAACCCAATGCAAACCGATGGTATTCGAGGGATGTTAACGCCATCGCGAAAACGCAAAATCTAACGAACGTTGCACCTTACTTCATCGATGCGGACAGCACTCCCAATCCAGGCGGATTCCCGATCGGGGGGCTCACGGTCATTTCATTTTACAATCACCACTTGCTCTACGCTGCGACGTGGTTCGGCATGGCGCTGATGCTGGCGTTCGCCTTGGCGCGGGTCGTCCGCGGAGCGTATTTTACCGACTGACGGCCTAGGCCGAGCGGATCAGCTTCGTCGGAAGGTCCGTGCTTGGCGAGCAAAACAGTCTTTGCTAGGCTCCATCACAGAACGTTGGTAAAACTCGATCCACAAGCGAATTTGCTCATTCCAGGCGTCATGAAACATCTGCAGTCGGCGCTTGGCGCGATACTGGCTATTGGGCTAGCAGTCTTTCCGGTCTCAAATTCGAAGGCCGATGATCTTCCCGCTGTCGATACTGCTCTCGTCGTATCGGTCGACGTCTCCAACTCCGTCGATAACGCGCGGTACAAGCTGCAAATGGAAGGGATCGCGAAGGCTCTCGAAGATCCGGGAGTCATAGATGCGATTTCGGGCGGTTCCAGCGGCGGCATTTTATTTTCCATGGTGACTTGGGCCGACAAGCCCGCCTTCGTCCTTCCGTGGATGCGCATCGCGAACAAGGCAGACGCGTTCGCCGTTGCAAAACGAATACGAACGCTTCCCCACCAAGGCGGGGAGTTTACTTGCATGACGCGGATGCTGCGCTCGGCAAACGACAAAATCGTTCCGCAGATTCCCGCAAAAGCAGCGCGTATCGTGATCGACGTGTCGGGAGATGGCCCGGACAATTGCAACGCTGACGAGCCGATCGAGAAAGTGCGCGACGAACTCGTCAGCAACGGCGTAACGATAAACGGCCTCCCGATACTTCTCGATACGCCCGAGAACGACGCGTTGCTGCCGAAAGCGGTGCCGGGAGGAAAGCCTCCGCTGGAACAGTGGTACCGCAAGCACGTGATGGCGGGTCCCGGCAGTTTCGTTCTTCCGGCGCAAGGGTATGGCGATTTCGCACGCGCCATTCGCCAGAAATTCGTGATCGAGATGAGCGGAACTATGCCGCCATCAATGTCGACTCTCGCCTGGGAAAAAGCCCGTTAGTGATAGCGTAAGCCACGGCGGAGAAGACGAATTCAGATGTCGTTCTCGCTCGCCGGGGCACAGCGCCAACGCGTTATCGTCCAACCGGGATGCTCTTGCGCCCACCGGGCAAAATACGGCGGTGCATCTGCCACGCAATGCGTCGCGTCGATGCCCTCGTTGATCGGAATTTTATAGTCGCGGCACACGCTGGGCTGGTTCGCCAGGCAGGCCGAAAGCACGATTGCGATCATGAGCGACCGGATTTCCCTTGTGAAGAGCAACGGCATCAGAGCCGCCGCGACTTCGTCGCGACGCCAAAGCGAGAATACTATCGTTGCATCTTAGGGGAATAATTTTCGTGCAAATCACACAAACGCCGCGCTACGCCGGCGATCACGCAGCCGGGAGCAGAATTTCACCACGGCCAATGGTGGCGAGATCGCCGCCAATCTTTCGCACGAACAATGGCATAGCGGCCGGCGCGAGGTCGCCAAGCGTGCTCTTGAAATAGCGGGACATAACACGCACGATCACGAGATCGTGTTTCCCGCAATCGATGAACGTTGGCAGCAAGCTTTCGACGCTGGGTCCGAGGAGTGTTCCTCGGCGCATCATGAAGCCCGGGAGGGGGCCGATACCGCCTTCGGCCCAGATGGTGCCGCCGATCATCCGAGTGCCCGCGCCTTCGCCCGTCTTGCCCTTCACGATGATGGTGCCGCGGCGCATCTTTTCACCCGCACGCGCACCGACATTTCCGCCGACGACGGCGACGCCGCCCAACATCCCGAAACGATCACCCGGAATGAACCCGCCCGCATTGTCGCCCGCATTGCCGGAAACGTGAATGAACCCGCCCGTGGCTCCGGAGGCCAGATAGTGTCCAGCGTTGCCGCGAATTTCGAGCTTGCCGCGCGCCATCTTGCGGCCAGCGTAGGAACCGACGTCGCCGACGACGCGGATCGTTCCACTGTCGAGGCCGCCGCCGACAAAATCGAGGTTCGGTCCGGCGCCTTCAATAGTCAGCGTCTCGCTCGCGCTGCCGGAAATATCGAAGGCATCGCCAAGCGCGAGGCCGCCCTTGTCGATGCCGACATTGAGCTTCGCAATCTCATGCCCAGACAATGCTGCGAGTTTCGCGGGAGTGACGCCGTCAAGGTTGATCCGCTCGGACGCAGGCGCCTTGAGGCGCAACGTAAGGCCGCTCATCAGATCAAATCCTTCAGATGATAGTGGTGCTGTCCAAGCTTGCCGCCGTAGTTGCCCGCAGTGACGCGCGTAACGCCACGCTTGGCGCCTGTGTCGGTCACGGCCTTGAGGCCGGCCCGCATCGCATCGGCGACCGCTTTCGACGTCAGCCCATCGATAACGATTTCAAGAACCGCCAGCGTATCGGGACCAAGTTCGCTTTTCTTCACGGTTCCGCGCAGTGTCGGGCAGAACGCATCGTTGGTCGAAGCGAACATCCCCGAGTATTTTGCACCAACCTTACTTCCTGATCTAACGATACCGCCGGGAAACGGGGTGATCACGTCATCGACCTTCGCAATGGCTTCGACAGCAGCCTCGGCGGTTTCTAATAGGCCCGCACGATCGTTGCCGAGGATCAGCATATTGCCGCCACCGACTGCGTCGGTCGTTACGCCGGTTTCTTCCTCAATGACGAATTCCCCGTCCATGACGGGCACGCGCCAATACCGGCTCTGACCAAGCTTCTTTGCCGTCTGGAAGCCATCGCCGAAATAGCGCGGCGCCTTTCCGAGGCCGATCGATTGCGGAGCCTTGAGACCTGCATAGCAGGCCGAGCCGGGGCTCGTGAGAACGCATTGTCCAATGCGGTTCCGGATCTGAGGAACGAGCGCGTCAGGCGAAAAACCAAACATCAGAATGCGGACGCCAGGACGCCCATCAGGTGTGTCATCGGGGCTCAACTCGCGATCTATTCCGCACTCGGCGCCCGCCCCGATCACCGATGTGCCGAAGCCGGTGGCGACCGTGGCGGCGATGCGCGCCCACTTCAACGAGTCTGCCGTGATGATGATGCCCGTACCTGTCATGCCGAAGGCTTCGGCGAAGGTATCGTCGATCTCGACGCCGTTGACGGTCTTGCTCATGCTACGCGCGCCTTCGTCGGTTGGATGATAAGGGAGCCGCGCCCATTGTCCGTGATCTCATCATCCGACAGGCGGAAGTTCTCCATTCGCACGGTATTGTAGTCATCGAAATACGACTTCAATTGCCGTTCAATGCCCCGGTCGTATGACGGCCGGGAAACGTGCGTCGCTCCGTTGACGGCCTTGACGATCTTGCCGTTGCGGACAATCAACTCGCCGTTCTTGAAAAGCATTTCCGGCGTCGTGAACATAGCCTCGCGGTCCGGGTTGTCGTCATAAACGGTAATGTCGGCACAAGCGCCGACGCCAAGGTGGCCGCGATCCACAAGGCCAAGACTCTTCGCCGGTCCGGCGCGCGTCATGATCGCGATTTCGTAGAGTGTGTATTCGCGATCGAGCGTCGAAAGTGTCGAATATTTCAACGCATCCTGGTTGATCGTCTGCATCATTTCTTGCCGGAACGCCTTATCCATCAAGAGACGGATCAAATGCGGATAGCAGGTGAACGGACCGCCGTTCGGATGGTCGGTCGTCAGGAACAGACGCCACGGGTCGTTCACGAGGAGGAATAGTTCAAGACCGATCGCCCACTGCAGCGCGTTGACGAAGCTCTTGTCGCGATATTTGAACGGAACGACGCCGCAACCGGCATCGCATTCAATGTCCATCACGACCCACTTCTTCGGATACGCCGAGCGCGTGTTGACGAACTGGCGCATCGAATCGCCCGATGCTGTGCACGTTTGTCCAAACATCACTTGGCCGACGTCGCACGAGACGTTCGGATTGGCATTGACGGCCTCCGCGACCTGCGCCGCGGCAGACGAAAACTTCATGTCGCCTTCGGTTCCGTAGCTGTGGAACTGAATGTGCGTCAGATGGATCGGCAACCCTTCTGCACCCTTGATCGTCGCGAGCGTCGTCTCGACGCCGCCCGGAACTCCCAGGTTGCAGCCGTGAATATGGATCGGGTGGATAACGCCAAGTTCGTTAAGGCCACGCGCCAGCGTCACGATGATGTCGCGAGGCGTGACGCCGTAATAAACGTGCTTTTCGTCGAGATCGAGTTTGCGCTGGTTGAACTTGAACGCACTGATTCCGCCCGGATTGACGACCTTGACGGCAATCGCCTGCGTCGCGTGCATCGTCCAAGCGATATAATCCTTGATTGCCGAGAAGTCGGCCTTGCCTGCGAGTTGGCGCAGGAAGAAATCATCCGACCCAAGCATCGCGAACGCGCCCTTGTCGATGATCGCGGTATCGGCAAGCTCCATGTGAGCCTGCCGGGCATTCGCCGGAAGCATCGCCGGTTCGAATGCCGCAGTGTAGCCCATCTCCGCATAGCGGTAACCGGCGGTCATCGTCGACGGGATGGCATAGCCGACACCCGCACGGGTAATGTCCGTCCGTGCGAACTCCTGGCCGATATGGTCTTCCGGCAGCATCATGCGGGCGATGGTCATCTTGCCGCCGCCGATGTGGGAGTGAGGATCGATGCCGCCGGCCATGATCACACGGCCATGCACCGAATATTCATGATCGACCTTGGCATTCGGCGATGGTGAAACGATACGACCGTTCTCGATAAAGATGTCGCGGACCTCGCCGTCAACGCCATTCGCGGGATCGTAGATGCGGCCGCCTGTAAGCTTGATGAGCATTCTTTATCTCGAGTGTTAGAGGGCGGCTTCGATGGAGGCGAGAACGTCGGCGGCCGACGGAAGCTTCGATTGGCGCAGCTTTCGCAGCGGAAGCGAAACAACGTTATCGACGCGTATGACCCGACCGCTGTGATCGACGCCGGGCGTACCGACAGGAATGAAGATTTTAGGCTTCCGGCTGAGTTTCAATCCGGGCGTTCCGAGAACGATTGTCGGAACGTCGGTCTCCGGCGGAACGAGGTTATCACCGAACGACGCGAGCCATACCAGCAGGTCACCTTCCTTCGCAGCGAGCATGCGTGTCGCATCATAACGTTCGGCATCGTATTCCGGCTTGCCGTTCGCAAACGAAACACGAAGCGGATATCCGGATTGCCAGGCACAGACCGAAGACGCAGAAGGAACGCCTTCATTGCCACCTAGCGAAAGTCCTGCAAATCGCGATGTCGCGTTAATCTCTTTGACGAACTCACAGATGGCGTTGACGGTCAGATCCCCGCCAGGGAAGTTGAAGCTCGCCGGATCCCAAACGATCACGCCATAAGTCGAAGCTTTGCAGCGGGCATAGAGATCGTCAACGGCCGCACGCGGCAAGCCGCCGATATCGCCACTCGGTAGCGCAAGGCTCTTTTGGAGGGCACGCATCGCATCCAGAATCTCGCCAATACGGTCTGACTTGCACGGAAGCGTGAGGACTTCGCCAATACGGTTGCCCTTGGCCGCAGACTGATCGAGGCCTTCGCCTAAAAAGATGACCGTACGCTTTGCAGGATTATCGGAAAACATCGATGCTTCCGTGCAGACGACGCGCTCGAAGAACCGGGGATTGTTCTTGTGCGTGTCGCAGCCAGCGAAGATGAAAAGATCGGCGCGATTTCGGGCCTCGGTAAGAGACGTCGTGAGCCAACCGCTCGATTGCATGACGCGGATGTTGCGGTAGGTCGCCGGGCTCATCGCGTGATCCACAACGCCGCCGCCGCGCTCGGCGAGTGCAATGACTGCGCGCGATCCTTCGACATCGGTGCCAAGGCCGCCAAAGATCGGGAGCTTGCTCGTCTGGATTAACTTTGCGGCCGCCCGGACAGCTTCTTCTAAAGTGACGTTCTTCCCGTCGACCTGCGGGCTCGGTTCGACAAGTGGGCGTTCGAAACCTGCGATAGATCTCGCACACCCGTTCTTGAGAACTTTGAGCCCACCGTTGCCCGAGGGGCCGATGTCGAGATCATCGCAGGCCATTCCGCAGAAAGGGCAGGCAACGTTCTCAAAGTGATTTGCGCCGTTTCTCGACTTTTCGGATTCCAAATCCACCACCTCATGAAGCCGCGGAAGCTACCCGGCGAGATTCGACAAATGTATGAGGCCGGAGGTAAACCAACTCTCACCCCAACGGTCAAGCAGGGTAACGGGTGGAAATACGGTGCGACACAATTGGCCGTCTCCCGCGACGTTCAACGCGCCTAATGTCCCCGCGTTCGGCCTAAGGGTCCAACAATCTGGCTTCACACAGATCTGAACCTCCGGAGGAAATGCATGTTGAAACGCTTCGCGATCGCCGCGGCGATCTTGGGCTCGTTGCCGGCCGTGGCTTTGGCTCACGGTCCGTCACGCCAGAAGGTGGAAGAATCGGTCGAGATCAATGCGCCTGCCGCCAAGGTCTGGGCCGTTGTCGGAAATTTTCAGGACATGAGCTGGGTTCCTGCCGTCGCCAAGACCGAGGGCAAGGGCGGTAACAAGCCTGCGACGAGCCAGGCTTCCAATGACGGCGCCACACGGACATTGACACTCAAAAATGGCGGCGTCATCGAGGAAATGCTCGACGATTACGACGCGAAGGACATGACCTATAGCTACGAGATTACGAAGGTCGATGTGAAGGTTCTGCCGGTCAACGACTATTCTTCGCATATCACCGTGACCGCCGACGGCGACAACAAGTCGACGCTTGAGTGGAAAGGTGCGTTCTATCGCGGATACATGAACAATGACCCGCCGCCGAACCTGAACGATGAAGCGTCGAAGAAGGCCGTCGAAGATCTTTATAAGAGCACATTAGCCGCCGTGAAGGCCAAGATCGAGGGTGGCAAATAGTGCGAATTTCGCTCCGCTTCAGCGCGGCGGTTGCCGTTCTCTTGTTCGGTGGACTGCAATCGGCCGCGCTGGCGGGCGAGGCACTGACCACAAATCAACCGGACGACAGCCTGTCGTTTGTCGATCTTACGGCCATGAAGGAAGTTGCGCGAATAAAAGTCGGTGGCAAACCTGCTGGGATCGCGCTCTCGCCAGATAAATCCAGGGCCTACATTACGGCACCGGATAGCAAAGAGCTGGTCGAGGTGGATGCAGTCAAGCGCATCGTCGTACGACGCTTAAAGCTTGGTGGCGGCCCGCTCGGCATAGCGATGCATCCGACAAAGCAGGAAATCTACGTCGCGGACTGGTACACCCATAAGATCCTCATCATCGATGCGGTGAAGTTCGCCGTCGTCGGCGAAATTGCCGTCGGAAAATCGCCTTCGGGATTGGCGGTGACGCCTGATGGGTCGCTGTTGCTTTCAGCGGATCGCGAAAGCGATGCGGTTTCCATTATCGATATCGCCAGTCGGAAACGGATTGCATCGATTCCGGTCGGGAAACATCCTTTCGGAATTACCATCGATCCGTCCGGCAAGCGTGCCTATACCGCAAACGTGAAGAGCGATGATGTGACCGTGATCGACATCCCCGCGCGCAAGGTAATCGGTCACGTGCCGACAGGGCGGCGTCCCTACGTCGTAGCGTTGGCGGACGGACGGGGGTTTTCAACGGATCAATACGGTGGGAGTGTCACGGTATTCGACCTGGCCACACTTGCGCCGATCAAGAAAATTAGGGCGTGCGATCATCCTGAAGGCATCGAAGCGGACTCGTCGGACAGCAATGTTTACGTTTCCTGCTGGGGCGATGACGTCCTGCTTCGTCTCGATCCAACGGCTCTCAAAATCACGGGAAAGGCTGCCGTCGGCGACGGGCCGCGCGCCTTCGGAAAATTCCTTCGTTAGCCCGATATTACCGGCTTTTAAGTTCCGAACTGGAAGTTCTTCCGGCATTTTCCATTGAAAATTGCCAACCCGCTCAGGCGTACGCTTTACCGGATCGGTCAAAGATCTCTGGTCAATATGTACGCCGGTCGCTAAAGAGCCGGGAAAAACAAGCAATTCTGCTGATCTGGAGGAAAAGGTTTAATGCTGAGATTTCCCGTCGCCGCTTTGGCTGCGCTTGCCTTGCTTATCCCCGGCGTTGCGGGTGCCGAAGATACGCCGAAACCGACCGATATCCTTTTTAATCGTCCGCACATCTCATCGGTCGCCGCGGGAACGGTGCTCGACTATAAGTTTGTCCGCAAGCCCTCCGACGAGAAGCTGCTTGGCCCCGGTTTTAGCGACGATATCACGGTAAAAATCGACAGCGATGGCGCGCCGGGCAAAAAGAACGTCACCGTCCAGGTTTACTCCGGCGATCGCGCGCGTGAGCCGCAGCGCATCACGGGTATGGACGGAAATCCGATGTTGATTGTCTATCTCGACAACGCCGTTTCGCACTTCCGTCTGCTTGCGGGGGGAGATAGCGCCTATCTGAAGAACACGTTCAGCAAATATCTCGCGGAGAACGCCACGATCGCGCCCGTCAAAATTCTTTACAAGGGCAAGGAGGTCGATGGCTATCAGGTGACGGCGACGCCTTACGCGAACGATCCCGCGAAAGCAAAAATGAACGGTTTCGAGAACGCGACATTCAAGATCGCGCTCTCCGATAAAATTCCGGGTTATTTTGCGCGGATGGTTTCTGACTACACGAGCACCGACAAGTCGGCGCCGTCGCTGCTCGAAACGACAACGTTAGAAGGCGTGGGAGATGTGAAATGAAAAATCCTCTGGGACGCAGGGCGCTTTTCGGAATGGCTTTTGCCGCGGGCTTGACCTGCACGGGAATGGCAATAGCGCAAGAATTGCCGGCGAATGACTATCCGACTGCCGCGCGCGCGGATTACGTTTATGCCTGCATGGCCGTAAACGGTCAGACGCGTGAGATGCTCGATAAGTGTTCGTGCTCGATCGATCAGATTGCGGCTATCCTGCCGTATTCGGACTATGAAGAAGCTGAGACGCTGATCTCGGTGGGACTCAAGGGCGGCGAGAACGTCGCCTGGACAAAGATCCCGGAAATGCAGAAAAAAGTGAAGGACATGAGACGCGCGCAAGTCGAAGGTGAGTTGCGCTGCTTCTGAAGTCTGCGTCTGGCGACCCTCTTCCAGAGAGCCGGTCGCCAAGCGTGATCGCCTTTATTCCCATTCGAGCTCAGTGAACGCTGCGGTCACGTTCATGCCGTTGTGCTCATCGAAGAGCTTCCAGTTTCCGCGCTCAGATTGGCCAACTTTGGCGACCGCTTCCTCAAGCGTCTTGCCGTCCTTGATCATGGCGCGTACCTCGCGCGCAATCGTTTCTAGATAATGCTGCTCCGGCAAAATTGCGTCTGGCCATGGCATGGATTTGGGGCCGTGGCCGGGGATCGCGCGCTTGGCCCTTTGCTTCATCAGCTCGGGAATAAGCTTCAACCATCCGACGATCGATCCATCGAGTGTTGGAATGTGGACCGAAAACAGCAGATCTCCGAGAAAGAACGTCTCTGTCGCGGTATCGAAAATCGTCAGGTCGTTATCAGTGTGGGCGGTTGGCCGCGCCGCCAATGTGAGGGGACGGCTCCCAAGATCAAGTTCAAGCGTATCGGTGACGAGCTTTGTCGGCATGACGATTTTGGTACCGGCGAAAGCTTTGTCGCCGATGCGTTCGCGGGCGTTTCTCAGGTAGCTCTCGGCACGGGCCGCTAGTGCCGCGGGAAGTTTGTGGTGGCCGACGAATTCGGCGCCAAGACCTTCGAACGCGGCGTTGCCGAGGACATGGTCCGGATGCATATGCGTATTTATAACGTAGCGGATCGGCTTATCGGTGACCTTTCGGATCGCATCGAGGAAGGCTTTTCCGACTTCGTACGAGCCGCCGGTATCGATGACCGCAGCGGCCGAACTCCCGATGACGCAGCAAGCATTCGAGATGTCTCCGTGGTTTTCACCATTAACCAAAGCATACTTGCCGACGTGGACATAAATGCCGGGCGCCACCTCCGTTATGCCGAACTGGGTTTCTTCGGCACGTGCCGCGCGCCGTAACAACGGCAGCAGCGCGATCAGCGCGGCTCCGCGGAGAAAATCTTTGCGGGAAGGTCCCGTAGGGGGCTGGGAATTTTGGGTCATTGTTATTTTCCCAAGATAAGTCGGAAAACAGAGCCAATGCAAAAGCGCGAATGGATCGCGAGGTATCACGAACTTGCGAGGATTCGTGAACGGAGAGCAGAATTATCACGTTCGGGAAGAAATAGACGTGCGCCGCACCATTTTTGGTGCGACGCGAAAAACGCCGATAAATCATAGGGTATTTTTGGTCAGCACAGCTGTCTTAATTTGTCGCGGACGATCGATCGTCGCAGTACGTGTTGCGGATGTATAAAAAAAGTGTCTACATGCCCGCGTTCACGGGGACCTACCGAGTTCTACACGGTTCCGTGAAGAACTCCTCCATCGACGAGGTTAAGACGGGAAAAAATCCCGCAAGCCCTTGATTTTGATGGCAGGAAAAGTCGGGAGGTCCTCGAGATCAACTTGCAAGCGTGGCAAGACTTTTCTCAAAACGGAGGAAGCGCAATGCGCAAAAGTGCATTCGCATGCGGGTTGCTCGCAACTGCCGCGTTCTCAGCGTCCGCATGGGCGAACGAGGACGTGATCAAGTTGTCGAGCGATCCGGCGAACTGGGCGATCCAGTCCGGCGATTATGCCGGTACGCGGTACTCGACCCTGGACCAAATCACGACCGCTAACGTCGGCCAGCTGAAGGTCGCGTGGACGTTCTCGACGGGTGTTCTTCGTGGTCACGAAGGTGGCCCGCTCGTCATCGGCAACACGATGTATCTCCATTCGGCGTTCCCGAACATCGTGTTTGCTCTTGATCTTGCGAACGACGAGAAGATCATCTGGAAGTATGAGCCGAAGCAGGATCCGTCGGTTATTCCTGTGATGTGCTGCGACACGGTCAACCGTGGCGTTCAGTACGCTGAAGGCAAGATCTTCCTTCACCAGGCCGATACGTCTCTCGTCGCTCTCGACGCGAAGACGGGCAAGGAACTGTGGAAGGTCGTCGACGGCGATCCCAAGAAGGGTGAAACCGGTACGGGCGCTCCTTTGGTGACGAAAGACAAAGTGATCATCGGCATCTCGGGCGCTGAATTCGGCGTTCGCTGCCATGTCACCGCTTACGACATCAACAGCGGCAAGAAGGTCTGGCGCGCCTACTCGATGGGCCCGGATTCCGACATCCTGGTCGATCCTGAGAAGACGATGTCGCTCGGCAAGCCGGTCGGCAAAGACTCTTCGCTCAAGACCTGGAACGGCGAT
>NZ_DASZTY010000003.1:0-1637 GCF_035548195.1 Hyphomicrobium sp. | reverse complement strand
AACTTGCCCGCTTCCTCGAGCACGGCGTCGACGGTCGCCTCGTCGAGATCGCCGTAAAGCCCGCTCGCCAGGGCTTCATTCAGGCCGGCGGCGTGCTTGAGCGCAAAAGCGATGTCGGAAACCGGCGCGCGGTAGGGCATGTGGTCAATCTACCGGGGAAAGCATCATCGTCAACGCGCAACGCCGTACCAGGTACCGGCCGGTTTGCCATCTGCGATCGTTGTCTTATAGAGTCCGGCGATCAGGAACCGGAAGAACGATGGCCTACCAAAGTTTTAAGGACCAGCCCGGTAGCTCGAAATCGTCGGAAAAATTCGCCAAGCTTCGTTTACCGGCGAGCCTGCGCGGCAAGCGCGTGCTGGATCTTGGCTGTAATCAGGGGTTTTTCTGTTTCGAGGCGAAGCGGCGCGGCGCCGCCCGCGTCGTCGGCATCGACGTCAGCCGGAAGTGGATTGTCGCGGCGCGTGAACGCGCGGCCGCCGAAAATCTCGACATCGAGTTCGAGGTAGGCGATTTCCAGGATGCCAAAGGTGAATTTGACTACATCCTGTTTCTTTCCGCGATTCATTACGCCCGCCACCCGAAGGCCGTGCTTCGCCACGCCTACAATCTTCTCGCGCCAAACGGCGTGCTGGTTCTCGAATGCGGCTTGATCGACGGCTTCGCTCACAGAATGGGGCGCGCGTTGCGCGCGATCGATGAGCGGTATTTTCCGAGCATGGAATTGTTGCGTGACGATTGGCTCGACATCTTTGCCGTCCGCAGCGTGGGGCAGAGCATCCCGCAGCCCGGCGACCCGGTTCCCCGCCGCGTTTTTCATTGCTATCCGCGCAAGCCGACGGTCGTCTTTGTCGGCGGCAAGGGAAATATCGGCAAGTCGACGATCTCGCGTCAATTCAAGAATCCTCTGGTGATTTCGACGGACAGTCTCCTTAACCCGACCCGGAACGAGCCGCGTGCGTTTTTGTCAGTTGAGCAGCAGGTAATTGACAAAGCGCTCAAGCAGCACGATCGGCACATCGGCGCCGCGTGGGAGGCGGTTCGCGATGACGAAACGGTCGTGCGCTATATCGCCGACGTGGTCGGCTCGATCATGACTCTCAATGAAACGCGCGATCTGATCGTGGTCGAAGGCGTTGCTGCGGGTGATCTCGCGCCGATCGTCGTGAGCAAGTTCAAAGGCAATTTCCTGTTCTGGATGCTGGACGCGGCCGAGCCTGACACGAGTCCCGTTGCGGTGCGCGCGGATGGCAATTCGAGCGAACAAAAGTCTGATATTGTTCAGGTTCGCGATAAAGCCGTTCCGCCGAAAAGGCGCGCCGTCGCCGCAGCGGTGCAGCCAGAAAAGCCGGGGCTATTGGCCAATTTGCGTGCGCGCTTTCGTTTTTGACCGCGGGCGGGTTGAAATCAGGCCAGAACCCCGTCCTTTTCAGCTTGAAATCGTTGCCGCGGGGCATTGACGCGGCTATTTTCTGGAGCTTCCTGCAGTCCCTTTGGATTTGGGGCGTAGCCAAGTGGTAAGGCAGCGGATTTTGATTCCGCCATTCCCAGGTTCGAATCCTGGCGCCCCAGCCAGCAAAAAATTGGATCGTTGCCGAGCTTGAAACAGCGCGGGAAGCGCGTCGAGCGATGATGAA
>NZ_DASZTY010000002.1:0-12035 GCF_035548195.1 Hyphomicrobium sp. | reverse complement strand
ATCGCCGTTCCAGGTCTTGAGCGAAGAGTCTTTGCCGACCGGCTTGCCGAGCGACATCGTCTTCTCAGGATCGACCAGGATGTCGGAATCCGGGCCCATCGAGTAGGCGCGCCAGACCTTCTTGCCGCTGTTGATGTCGTAGGCGGTCAAGTGGCAACGGACGCCAAACTCGGCGCCCGAGATACCGATGAGAACCTTGTCTTTAATGACAAGCGGCGCACCGGTGCCGGTCTCACCCTTCTTGGGATCGCCGTCGACGACCTTCCACAGTTCCTTGCCCGTCTTCGCGTCGAGAGCGACGAGAGCCGTATCGGCCTGGTGGAGGAAGATCTTGCCTTCAGCGTACTGAACGCCACGGTTGACCGTGTCGCAGCACATCACAGGAATAACCGACGGATCCTGCTTCGGCTCATACTTCCAGATGATCTTCTCGTCGTTGGAAAGGTCGAGCGCGTAGACGATGTTCGGGAATGCCGTATGCACGTACATCGTGTTGCCGATGACGAGCGGGCCGCCTTCGTGACCACGAAGAACACCCGTCGAGAACGTCCACGCGACCTTCAGCTGGCCGACGTTCGCCGTTGTGATCTGGTCAAGCTTCGAATAGCGGTGACCGCTATAATCGCCCGATTGAATTGCCCAGTTTGCTGGGTCTTTTGAAAGCTTAATCACGTCCTCATTGGCCCATGCCGGCGACGAACACACCAGCAGAGCAATGGCGGCCGTGGAGTTTGCCCACTTCCTCATTACTTCCTCCATATGCTAGCGTCGCAAATGCGACGCAGCTGAGCCCACTCAGCCATCGCCGGGAGGATGAAAGGAGTTCGGAAGAGAGGGGTTGCAAGCGTGGAAAGCTCAACCGCTCAACTGTCTCCTTCATCCCCCCGACTTTCCGAGTTGATGAAAGAGACACGCGCTCTCCCGAGGCAGGAACACATAAATATCCCTACCGCGGCCTCACTCGATGAGTAAGGACATCAACGCAGTAGGAATCATCAGCCATCGGGGCGGTTGTACGGGAGATTCCATTCCCGGACGGGAAACTATCCTGTCGCCTCACCGAGTCAACGCGAAAATTCACGGATCCGCGAGATTTCGTGATTGACACATGGTGCAATAGTATTGCACGCGCGGGCCGCACCCATATCCGAGTGCAGCTTATTACTCAAAATGGCTCCGAAAAATTTCCAATCGCAGCGGGCGAATTGGCCGTAAGAAATCCAATACGAAAAAAGAAAGGCAAATGACCTGCAGAACAGGTCATTTGCCGTTCGAAAGTGGGCGACGATAGATCTACGAGCGCATACGTAGTCGGGCTACAGGAGTTCTTCCTTATTTCGCATTCTCTCGTTTGGTAGTTTTACAGTATTTGGGCCACTTCGGCGCGAAGCGTTTTTTAGCCCGCGCAATCATCAGCGGCTTTCCGCCCTTCCGGCGAACTATCTTCATCCCCGAGATGTAAAACCTTCGATCGTACGCGGCCAATCCTCGGCGTGGGCGCGCGCGGCATTCACGGAACGTCGCGACGAGATTTTGAAATCAGACGGATCACGCCCTTAGCGTTTTTCGGATGCGGGAGAGCGCGCTTCAGCTTTCGCAATCAACAGCGTTAGCGATCCGGTCGGCGACCCGCCGTCTCTTGATGGTCCACGGCCGACAATGAGAAGTCGATGGACTGACATTCGCCAATCACGTTGACGCGCGCCTGTTTTCCTCTGGCACCTTCTCATTTGGCTTTACCAACGGCGGCGCGCGCTCCACGGGCGTGACGCAACCCACGGCGGAGGTTCGTGCAATTGCCGCCCCCAACTGCCGGGACCACCCCAAACCGGACGCGCACCTAAACAACATCGCCGCCGATACCCATAAACCGGAGTGACCCAGTAATCCCGGCGCCACGCGACGGCCGGCGGTTGCCAACGATAAGGTTTGCCGTAATAGATGCCACGCGGCATGACCGACCAGGCGTCGTAAGAATTTCGGTATCGATAATCACGACCGAAGTCGGCAGCATACGCGACCGTCGGCACGAGGGCCGCAACACAAAATGCGAACAAACGAACGGGCGCTTTCATTTGAGCCTCGCTGACGCGTAACTGAATGTGCCACTGGACTTGCCAGCCGATGGCGACTTTCGAAAAAGGTGATGCCGCCTGCGTTTTTCGTCAACCCGATACGATATCTATAGTTGATCTTCAGGAAAAACTGGGGCGACGGGCGACTTCGTTTCAATTGCGAATAATATCTCCGGCGCTGTTGCGCGTCTGAGGTTATCTGCCGCCCGGCCCATGTCAGCCAGTCCTAAAATTTTTGCGAAAGCCCGACGAAGTAGCCGCGGCGCGGCCCATATTGCGGAGCGAATACGCCGATGCCGTCTCCATCCCGTATCTGGTAGACGTCGTCAAAGAGGTTGACGACGTCGAAACGCAGCGTCGTGGGCTCCTCGAACCAATGAAATTCATGCGAGACGCCGAGGTTGACTTGCGTATACGCAGGGACGCTATCGCCATTCGGAATGTCGGGCGCGTCGGTCCGAAGGCCGCTGCCGTAGATCAAATCGGCACTAAATCGGGTCCCGTCCCAGAGATAGGACAGCCCCGCAGAAACAGTAATGAACTGGGTGTGGTCCGTATAAATGTAATGGTCTGCGATATACGTTAGATCGTCCGGATCAATCAGGTATTGGTTTGAGATAATATTCTTCCCCCGCTGCTCGGCGATCGCGACGTTGCCATAGGCGCTGAAATTTCCCCAATTGTGTTTGGCTTTAAATTCGATGCCCTTGTTGGTCGCCTTCTCATAGTTGAACGCGTCCAGGACAAGTGCCGCGCCGAACTGTCCGTCATCGAGAAGGTCGTGCGCGAGCTTATAGTAAGCGTCGACACCGACTTCCAATCCAGGAAAGAGTTTTTGAGTAACGCCTACGTCGAAATAGTGCGACCGTTCGGGTTGTACGAGGCCACAAGATTGTTGGTTCTGTTTTTTGTCGCCACATGTGCCGGACTGCTGAATGGTGCCGTTGAAGGCGGTAATATTTACGGGACCAGAGGCGACCTGCGGCGGCGGCGTGAAATAGCGCGCGTAGCCAGCGTGGAACGTTGTGCCATCGAAGGGTCGATACTCCAAGCTGACGCGCGGGCTCAGCTGGTTGGCATCGACATATTCGTACATCTGGTCGAAGCGCAATCCGACGTTCAACGTCAGCCGATCACTCAGCCGGATTTCATCCTGCGCATAGACGCCAAGAAGCCAGCCAAGCTTGGACGTTTCGTCGAATACGTCTTTTGAATCGTATTCGTTCGTTCGCGGATCGGGATCGGCGAACAAGACAGTCGACGCGCTCGTGGCCCGCGTCTGCTCGGCGCTGACGCTGAAACCGGCGCGGATCGTATTGTAAGGATTCAGGCGATAGGATCCGTCGCCCTGAATGCCGTTGAGCAAGCTTCTGCGTTCGACGGACGACGCGATGCCGTTGAACACGAGATCTCCAACGGGGTCGGGATGGAATTGAAGATCGCTATAGCGAGAGAAGTAAGCGAGCTGCCAATCGCCGTTCTCAATCTTATGCTGTAGCGCGAGTACGTTGTAATAGTTCTGCTCGAACTGGTGTTCGTCGAGGAGGCGCGACTGGAAATTCTGTGGCAGACCGGCGACTTTGTAATTCGGCGTCAAGCCGGGCGTATTTGGGATCTGGAAATTCTGAACGGATACACCTGAAATCCAACTCAGCCGCGTCGAATTATCAAACAGTGCCGAGACATAACCGAAGCCCTTCTCCTGGTCGGTATGATCATGGATCGCATCCCAATTCGGAGTCGGGTTCTCGATGCCCTCATCGTTCATCAAATACCGGCCCGTGAAGAAATAGTCGACCGGCCCCGAGCTGCCGCCATATTCAAAACTCTGCGTAAAGGTTCCGCGGCTTCCGCCATAGGAACTGATGCTGCCGCCCGGCTGCTGCGAGCCAGCGCGCGAGATAATGTCGACAAGTCCCGACGTATGCAGCCCGTACTCCGCGGGCAAAGCTCCAGTGACGAGCGAGATGCTGTCGACGAATTGCGTCTCCAGAACATCGCCAAAACCTGAAACGCCATCCGGAAGGAGAATGCCGTTGATGCGATATTGGAGATTGGCGTGTTCGTTGCGGACGTGAAGCTGGCCGCTACCCGCCGAATCCTGGGCGACGCCGGGTGCCTGCAGAAGCAGCTTGTCGACCGGCGTCTGGGTACCCTGCGGAAGCGCTTCTATTTTATCTTTGTCGAATGCATAGGACGCGGTGCCAACCTGAGTGAACAAACTTTTGCGCGCTTCGTCGAAGGCTTCGTTGTCGATCGCCAGCGGAGTCTGGCCTGCGGTAGATGCTTCGCCGGAAATCTCTGTCGCGCCTTTGGGCATAGTCTGCAGCGCCGTTGCAGAAGCCGGCTGATAACTTGCGCCTGACGTCGCTGTTTTCTTTTTGCTTGCCTTTGTCCTGCGCTTTTTCGTTCGCCGTTTGGCTCCCTGTTCCGTCACGACAACCGGCGGCAAGGATTGGCCCGGTTGCATCACTGGCGCTGTGGCATTCGACGACGCAGATGTGCTCGGCGCCGACGGTGGAGAAGGCTGCACAGGCGGTGATGACGATTGCGTCGGAGGCGTCGCATTCTGTGCGCCGGCCGGTGAAATCAAAAATAGCGATGAACTAGCACAGGCAGCTACCGCTACCGAACTGATCTTCCATCCACGCATCCAAAACCTCAATCATATGTTATAATATCCGATTAATGGATGTCGGCGCGTGTTCAACCAGCATTTTTGACGTGGGCGTTGAATGGCCCGATGCCGTGCCCGCGAAGCAACAGCACTTACACTCCTGCGCTCTTGAAGATTTTATGTTCTGCGGAGGTTGTGATGGCGGCAGCGGCTGTGCGTCGAAGGTAACGGGCATCGGCCGAAGACGTTCTCCTCGACCTCTTGCGCCGAGCGTGGAACGCTAGCGGCAAGAGCCGATAGCGCATTAAGCTGCTCTACGCGATCGACTTGAGCCGGTCTCGGAGCGACACGCTAGTACGGCCGCAATCCGGGTCCGCCGATCAAGTGTCCGGCGGACATGGCACCCTGTGCCGCGCTTTGCTCGACCGCGGCGAGAGCTGGCACGGATGTTCAAGGTTGCAAGGCGGACGCTGTTTCGGGATCTGAAGCCGTACGCGAACACGACGCGATGCTTCTTGTCGACAGCTAGAAGGGGTTCGATCTCAGCCGTCGCGAAACGCTGCCGGAACGACGATGGAGGTCGTAAAGATTTCGATCTGGCAGCGTGCTGAGCCGGACGAGCCACGTTGTCATTATTGGACGAGGCAAGTCGCCCGTTTATCTTGTTCGCCGCTGCATTTTAGAGCGGTGCAGTTTGTTGATCGGGACTCTCGGCTATCAACGATAGAGCATGATAAGCGTGGCATGCGTCGCCTACGAATAACTTGCGCAGCGACGGATCAATACGCTCATCCTGAAGATCTATACCTTTCACATCATCAACCGCATCGCAAAGTCGCATCAGCCCGGCTTGTATAAGCGCAGTTTGTTCTACGGTGGGCAGAAACTGTCCATGATGACGAGCGACATTTAAAGTCTCAAAGGCGTGTCCCAGAAATTTTAGCTTCGAATCGAGAAGGTAATTTTTTACGACATCTTCCGGATATTGCCCTCGCAGCTGGCCGTAGTAGTCCTCTGCAATTTTCATGTCAGCCGCTAGCCGCCAAACCAGAATATCGTGTTGACGTTTCATTCTCTGGATAAGCGAGCGTTCAGTATATCCTGCACGCACGCAAGCGCCCAGACCATAGATTAAGTGGGTTCCTGCACACGAGAATTTCTCGATTGCATCCGGCTCGTCCGGCGCAATGCCTTCACGCATTTCTGTCTCGAAGCGAGCGTTGGCCCGCTCAAGCGTCGTCATCGCATACTCGACGACTTCGGCGAAGCGAATGCGTTTGCCGTCGGCAGTGATCCACTGATCATTGTCGGGGCTTATCGTGTAGGAGAACGCCAGCAGGCTCCACGCGAGATCGTCGGGATTAAACGTCATGGAGGTGGGTTCGAAAACAAACAAGGCCTTCGCACCATCCAGCAGATCGCCGACGCTGTGCTGACGGCCATTGGCTTGGAATTTGTATTCAATGTTTAGTCCGGAATCCAAGATGGCTTCTGCCAAGAAGACGTTAGTATGGCCTTCGTCGGCAACGGGCATGTAAAGGAACGTTTTACCGCCGACCACTTTTTCTTGGAGGTAGTGGCTGCAGAGAAAGGCAACAGCGGGCTCTCCATCAATCGCGAAATCTTTCCCTAATGCGCGGATGCCATGCATAACTACCCACGGGTCGTCTCTGACCGCCGCATGTTCCTGTACAAATTTTTTGAGCGACGATCGCGTTCGAGCAACTCTTACTGCACCGCCTTGGGTGAAAGCGTAGGACCGGTTGAGTTGTGTTATCGGAGACGCCAGAAGCGTAGCACCCATCATGCGCAGGAAGGCACGGCGTGATTGCAGCTTCGGCATCACTCGAAACGACCCATTGAATCTAATTTGTCCTTTTTTCACTACCGACACGCACACCTAAGATTTAGGGATGTCGATTGATAACGCAATCGACATCCCAGCGTCGTCAAAAACAGAGGCCGAGTTCAGCGCCCTTCTTTAGGAACGTCCAATCTGTGGCGATGAAGCCAAGCTGATTCCAGGTTCGCGATCTGGATATTATTTTTATCCGTAAACGAAAAATGCGAATTTCCGTGAATTCCAATCTCCGGTAGGTGCACGAGTGTTGCGTTTCCTCCGTGTTTGTTGACCGTCCTAACGAATAGTCGCACGCCCTGAAGACGGACTCGCCATTGATCGCGCGCGATATTGGTTGGGTCTGGCTTGCTTGGGATGTAATCACCGAAGATGATTTGGATAGGAATTCTCGTTAGCTTCTTAAAATCGGCCCGCGAAACCTCGTGGAAGCTCATCAGCCCGCCTGCAGCGTTGGGAATCGGAGCGGGAACTTCGCCTGTCGGGAAAACGCCTTCGTTAGGCTCATACGCATAAACTCCTTTGACCTTGGGATTCTTGATAGCCGTGAGAAAGCCCAGCAATCCGCTCGCGGAGTGAGTCATCATTACACCAGGTCCGATTTTGTCGAATAACGCCGACACGGCGTTCACAGACACATCGTTATCGCTTGGACCATTGTTGGTTCCACCTTCCCTGAAGAAATGGTCAAGTGAAGCAGGATCGTGAGGGAATTGACTTCCGGGGAAGAAGTTTGGCCACACGCCCAATCGCCAAGCATTCCAAGCCGCGTTCTCGCTAAAGCCAGGAGTGATTGTTGCACCCACGCTGCTCTTACCCGAACGGCCCGTTCTTGGCCAATCGATGACGTAGGTCTTCCAACCGCGACGCAAGAAAATGCTTTCAAATCCCTCGCGACCGTCGGGCGTCGTTTCCCACGAGGGGCTTAAACATCCGTGCCACATCACCAGAGGCAACGCCTGCTTCCGGCCCGCAGGAATTTTGTATTGCGCATAAACATGATCTACGTGCAGCATTTGTCCAGCGGGAGCGCTGAAGGGGCTGGGATCGCGTGGATTGAAGGTTCCTGGAGCAGTAATCACAGTGCCGCCGGCATACATGCTACCGACCCTATCAAGTACGAGCGGTTTATTCGCCGGGGCTTTGAAATAGTTTGAGAGCTCTCCGTTCTTCTTGCCCCCGCCGTATGCCAGGGAAGCCCCGCCAATAAGAATTGCACCTATGAGTCCCGCTGCAGCGTATACCCTGCTTATTCTAGGTTTCATTGTTACCTCTCCCTATTGGGAAGTTTCGCCTTCCCACTCTTGTTGAATTGCTCAACCATCGCTTTTCTTTATCGCGCTGTCGTGGCGAACAGCGCACAGCGTAGTTATTCAGTGCACCTCACTGTGTTTCGTCGTTTTTTTTGGAAAGCCGTAAAACCGAAGGCGTTGATCCCTGAGCGTTTTGGAATCTATGCAGGGGCACAAAAAATCGTTACATCTGCAGATGGCGATCAAGCAGCAGGTGAGCTCAGGCGCTGCAAAAGTTTGTTAGCGACAGCAGAAAGGGCGGCAGAATAATGCCCACTGGCATCAGCTTATCTACCTTCGTTGCATGCGCGAGAATATTGTCGATAGTTATCGCGACGGCGCTTTTCTCGAACGCGGCCCAGTCGCAATCATCGAATGACGATCGCGAGAAAGCCCCAACAACAGCTTCGGATCAGCAATCTTTTTCGAAGGCCGAGAAAGCGAACGCCAAGCAACGCACCTCAACTGAAGGAACGGATCAGCCCGAAACTCCGCCGCCTTCGCAAGGCACGCTTGCTGATGAAGCGCCGAATATCGTTCCCGTGCGGCCGGGGGCAGAGCCTTCTTCATCGGCACCTCAGGGCACACTGGCGGATGAGGCGCCAACCATCATTCCCCTCGCCTCCCCCAATATTGCGAAGTAAGCGATACCTTTTTTCATTATGGTTTGTGGGAGGGCAGGCTGACTTCCGCGGATACTCCGCTGCTCTTCCCTCAAGGTCCGATCGCACTACGGCCGATAAATTTTTACGTCGTATGGAGGTATCAAGTCACCTGGGCGCGCAGTCGTCATAGCCAATGCATCAGATGCAATAAGGCCAGGTGGAAATTGATCCCTCATATCCGATTATCAAACAAAATAGTCGAGCTATCGCGTTCTGCCCGACCGGGATCTATATGCCGCGCGCTATCGCAGCGATCCACTGCTGAGATACGCTCTGGTAATTGCCCGCAGGATAAGCTGGCGGCGTGCCGCCCGGTCCGGCGTTGCCGCCATAGGATGTGCTAACGTTTAATAGCCTGTGCGCTCGTAGCTATTTCGACATATCAGATCGAAGATCTTGCGGAGCAACGCCAACCGACCCGTCGGCACGTGACATCTCTCGGCACTCGGGGCGAGGACACGGTCTGATAACGGGATTTGTGCCTGCAGGCCGTCCAGCAGATGTTTGTAGCGCCCCCACATTATAAACGGCTAAGCCTCTGGACGTATTTTCAAGGCAGCCTGAAGGATATTTGAAGCTGCTCACAAAGCCTTTCCCCAAGGCTGGGGGCACTCTCCATCCAGCGGCATCGCGGACGCGGGCCACCATTGGAGATATCACATGAAGATCGTCGGTATCGACGGGACGGGGCTCGTTCAGTGTCGGCGCCGACAGATTGCCGGATAGCGGATACGTGCGCGCCAAACATCGCCGCGCGAATTGAATGCATTCAGAGGCGCCCGATGGACGAAGAAAACGAAGACGATAGGCGCCGCGCCGCCGATGCGGAAATGGCCCGCGTTCTGAAGACAAAACCGCTCAACATCGCTGCCGGCCTTGATCCATCCAGCGGCAGGATAGCGCATTGGAAGCATGGCGCTCTGCACGATGTCGTCCAGCCGATGGCCGATCATGTGATTATGACATACATCGACACGATGCAGCCACTCGAACGGCGGACCGGAAAAAGCGTTACCAAGGGTGTCGCGCGACCTGGTGTCGTGACGATCATCCCCGCAGGCACGAGCGCGCGGTGGGATATTGCGGGTGCCATCGACGTGGTTCAGCTTTACCTGCCCCCAATAATAATCGAGCGCATTTCGACTGAAGCCGGAAAGGCGATGCCCACAGGGCTGGTGGAGCGAACAGGCTATCTCGATCCCGTTACATCCCGGTTCCTGGTCACGGCGGCGGAAGCGCTTGAAGGCAACTCGACGCTGGACGCGATGTTCCGCCAGCAAATCACCGATCTCCTGGCGACGCGTCTGCTCTCTGCGCACGTCGGCACGGCGGTGCCATTGCTGCCCGCATCGGGTGGGCTATCGCCGAGCGTTCTTCGCCGCGCATTGGAACGGTTACGCTCGGAGAACGATGCCGACGTTTCGCTGACAGCCTTGGCTGCCGATGCCGGCCTGTCGCGTTTTCATTTCTGTCGAGCGTTCAAAGCGAGCACAGGGATGCCGCCGAATACCTGGTTGCGGCTCTACCGTTTGGAGCAGGCCAAGGCTATGCTGCGCGATCCATCCATCTCGATCGTCACCATCGCCGCTGCGCTCGGTTACGCGTCTCAAACGGCCTTTTCTGCTGCATTCAGAAAGCTGATAGGCATATCCCCCAGCGAATTTCGCCGAAAATCAATTTGACAGCAATCCCTCTGCAATCGCCGCAATCGCGCTGGCGCAAAGCCTGACGCGTATCGCTAAACCATCGCCATGCCCACACGCTTTGGGCGAACCGAATGTTCAGGGATCGAGCAAGAGGAAACTTCCATGTTGAATTTAGTTGCAAAACCAAGCGCAGAGCGTATCGCCCCACTTCCCTCCAAGTCCGAGGAATTGGTCCCATCGCGGTATGCTGTGGGGATCGGCGAGATTGAGGTTCTTATCGTCAGCGACGGCGTGCTGCCACTCCCCACCGCGATGCTGGCGCACAACGCCGCGCCCGCGGCACGCGCCGCCTGGCTCAACGATATGTTCCTGCCGCAGGACGCGTTTGATTGGGCGCTGAACGTTGCCGTGGTGCGTAAAGGCGATCAAACCATTCTCATCGACGCGGGACTTGGGCTCGATCCGGATCTGCAGTTGCCTCGGGCGGGACAGCTGGTCAAGCGCCTCGGCGCGGCCGGCATCGATCTGGCCTCGGTGACCGACGTCGTTCTGACCCACATGCACATGGATCATGTGGGCGGGCTTCTCGTCGATGGCGTGAAGGAGCAGCTACGGCCAGACTTGCGAATCCATGTTGCGGCCGCGGAGGTCGCGTTCTGGCAGGCGCCCGATTTCTCGCATACCGCCATGCCACAGGGATTCCCCGATGCGCTGCGGGCAACGGCAAAGCGCTTCCTCATTGAGTACGGTAGCTATCTGCGCACGTTTGAAGACCAATCCGAAATCGCTCCGGGCGTCGTTGTTTATCGCACCGGCGGGCACACGCCTGGACACAGCGTGGTCCGCGTCGCATCCGGTGGCGAGGCACTGACGTTTGCCGGTGATGCGGTGTTCGCTGTCGGGTTCGACCAACCCGAGTGGCACAACGGCTTCGAGCACGACCCCGAAGAGGCGGCGCGTGTGCGCATCCAACTTCTGCGCGGACTAGCCGAAACCGGCGAGATGCTGGTCGCTACGCATCTTCCATTCCCCTCCGTTGGCCACGTCGCAATCGACGGCGATACCTTCCGCTGGGTGCCTGTTTTCTGGGACTTCTGAGCGGCTGCGAGCCTGCGATGCCAGCGGCAAAAATCGACAGCGCGTTAAATTGCTCTACGCGATCGATTTTGGGTGTTTCGGGTTTGTCGCGGAAGCATTGCGCCGTGGCCTATAACGGCTCGCGGGTCCCGGGTGCAATCTCTTGCACCCGGGCTGGGACGTGCCATCCCCTTATGACGTGAGACAGCACGGAGGCTTCTTAGCAAAATCACTATTTATCGTGATCCGATATTTTTGCCGTCGCGATTTACACGCGACCTCTGTTGTAGAGATGCCGCAAGATCTGGAAACAATGTTTCTCGCGAGTTGATCATTTCGTTGAGTGCTTCGATAAAAGACCACGGCGCCCAACGCGCTAACCAACGTGGGCAAGATGTTTGGATGCCGATCGCACTGCCGTAGCGCAGACAATATCATTGAGCTTCGCCACAGCGCTTGATGACCCCGACCAGGCCTTCACGCCAAAACCAAACGCGTCGCGCGCCCGGGCGAGGCCATCGGGGTCATGCGTCGGCCGGATGATTGCCGGCTCTCTCGATGCAAACGTTTTGATAGCGCGCAACGTGGCGATCGAACGTCGAGGATCGTTCGTCACGCCGTCGGTTTATCGGCGCGCAAATTGGCTTCGGAGTAGGTCGCATCGTCTGCCAAGACGTAGGCGACGCCGTCACCCCTGACAACGACGGACATATGTCTTTCGCTGCGCCCGGGCGTCGGCACTATAATTTTTCGGGCATTTGGTGGGTGATGAAGGACTCGAACCTTCGACCCGCTGATTAAGAGT
>NZ_DASZTY010000001.1:0-1938 GCF_035548195.1 Hyphomicrobium sp. | reverse complement strand
GCTAGAGCACAGCCGTCCTGGCCGGGCTTGTCCCGGCCATCCACGCGGTGCAAATATGCGCCCTGCACGAAAGACGGGTGATCGACTATTAAGCCGGAAGCGAGGCGCTCGCTATCGGGTGCCAAGCGACATCGCTTGCCGCGCGGGCGAAAGGCGCGTCGGTTGCTTCGCGACGATGACGCATGCGTCTGATCGGCGTGGATGGCCGGGACAAGCCCACGGCTGTCCGGTTCATATTTTACTTGGCAAGGCGCACGGCGATGATTCTACTCGGTTCAGAGGGTTTGGCGACTCATCTGGACACGAAGGGATCAACGCCGTGCGTCATTACAATAGCGTCTTTCGCGATCTCCTGGCACTCATTCCTTGGCAAGCGTTCGATCGGCTTGTGGAGGAGCACGGCACCGATGATTTGGTGCGCGGCTTCACCACGCGGCGTCAGCTCGTCGCGCTCTTGTTCGCGCAATTCTCCGGTGCCGCTTCGTTGCGCGAGATCGAGGCCGCCATGACGAGCCATCAAGGGCGCCTCTATCATGCCGGCGCCAAGCCAGCGCGCCGCTCGACTTTGGCAGATGCCAACCGCATCCGTTCTCATCTCGTATTTTCAGGCCTCTTCGCGCATATGCTCGGCTTGGTTGGGCGCGGCTTGCGCCGCGAGATGAGCGAGGCCGTCCGCCTGATCGATTCGACCAGCTTGCATCTCGCCGGCGTCGGCACCCGATGGGCCCGTTTCTCGGCCGATATGTGCGGCGCCAAGGCGCATGTCATTTATGACCCCGATCTCGCTCGCCCGATCTATCACGCGGTGACGCCGGCAAAGATCAATGACATCACCGCCGCCCAGCAGATGCCGATCGAGGCGGGAGCAACTTATGTGTTCGACCTCGGCTATTACGATTATGCCTGGTGGGCGAAGCTCGATGCCGCCGGCTGTCGCATCGTCACCCGCTTCAAAACCAATACGCCGCTCAACGAGGCCAGAAAGCTGCCAATCCCCGCCGGCTGCGACGCCTTGTCGGATCGCATCGGCTTCCTGCCCGGCCGGCAGGCCAAGAGCCGCAAAAATCCGATGCAGGATGCGGTGCGCGAAATCGTCGTGGTGACCGAGCAAGGCAAAAAACTGCGCATTCTCACCAACGATCTCGACGCACCTGCCCAGGAAATCGCCGACCTTTACAAGCGGCGCTGGCAGATCGAGTTGTTCTTCCGGCTCCTGAAGCAGACGCTCAAGGTCAAGCACTTCATCGGCCGTTCCGAAAACGCAGTGCGCATCCAGATTGCGGTGGCGTTGATCGCGTTCCTGCTGCTGCGCATGCTCCAGAAAATGACCAAAGCCCGCCATGGCTTCCTCGAACTTGTTCAGCTCGTCCGCGTCAATCTAATGCATCGCAAAGACTTCACGCGCCTGCGCGAATGCTGCACCCCGCCGCCGCTCGACTCAAGACAACTGCGTTTCAACCTCGGCGTAACATGAACCGGACAGCCGTGGGACGAGCCCGGCCATGACGGTTGTGCTTTGGCGACGACGTATGCGATGAGATGCCGAACGAGTGGCAACGAAGAAGAGCCGGGATCCCGGGTCATTGATGCGCTTCGCGGCAAGTCGCGCCGGGTCCTGGGTTTCGTTGCGCTGCGGCCTCCAGACCCGCGCGCCGGCTCCGGGGAAAGTCTCTAGTGGCGCCATTCCCACGACTCGCGCGGCTCATTGGGCCAAGGATCGGCATTCAACGGCGCGACGGCAGCTAGGATGTCGGAAGCTACCGCGAGATGATGCGGATTGCGGGCGACGAAAGTTTCGTCGGTCGCCGCAAGAAGCAATCCGCCGTTCGGCCGATGGTCGACGATGGCCGTCGCGGGCGGAATGACGCGCGCTGCGCCTTCCGGCGAAACATAGCTGATCCAGGCGAGGCGAAGCGCGTCCATTCCGCGCTGTCTCTC